>CAYWXR010000078.1:0-1504 GCA_964462545.1 uncultured Thermomicrobiales bacterium | reverse complement strand
AGGGGGTAGCCGTTCAAACCGATCTACGGGAACAGCCGCTCGACCAGCCAGAAGCCGTCTGGCTGCAATGTATAGCGAAACCGGTCGTGCATGCGGTGTTCGCGACCCTGCCAGAACTCGACGCAATCCGGCACCACACGATATCCACCCCAGAACTCGGGCAGCGGAATCACATCCCCTTCGGGGAACCGCTCGGCAGCCTCACGAAACCGGTCTTCCAATGTCTGACGATTGGCAGTTGGCTGGCTCTGGATCGAGGCCCAGGCAGAAAGCTGGCTCTCACGATCGCGCGTATGAAAGTATTCGGATGATTCCTCATCGCTCATGCGGGTTGCCATGCCATTCACCCGGACCTGTCGCCCCTGCTCCGGCCAGTGAAACACCAGGCTCACCTGCGGGTTCACGGCAATCTCACGAGCCTTCTGGCTGTTGAAATTCGTGTAGAACGCAAAACCCCGGTCATCGAAACCACGAAGGCCCACCACACGGGCGGATGGTCGCCCGCTGGCATCCACGGTAGCCAGTGTCATTGCATCCGGCAGGTCAACCTTCTCGTCCAGCGCCTGCTGAAACCAGATCCGGAACTGCTGATACGGGTTAGGGTCGAGTTCTCCTTCGGAAAGCCGTCCGTAAATGTACCCTTCGCGAATTTCCTTGAGCGGCACACCGGGGTGCGAAATGTCTGTCATCTTGCCTGAACCGTCTGCACAATGGCCGTGACTGGCCCCAAGGGCGGACCAATCGTCCGTCACGCCATCATCCTAACCCAGAATCGCAGCGGCATGCATGGTTGAATTGCCCGGGTGGCATCTGCCCCCGAAACGACGGCAACCGAAAGACCGGACATGCGGATCAACTCGAAAATCGTCATTGGTGCGACTGTGCTGCTGGCAATCATCATTGCCGGAACAATCTGGGCAACCCGGTCCGGTTCACCAGTCCCTGACTTCCAGAACCGGGTCACCCTGGCGGGCGGACAAACCTTCCCGGTAAGTCTCTGGATCGATCCTACCCCGGCAAGCACGGGAACAAACTCGCTGACGGTCCAGGTAGCAGACCCAACCGGCAATCCGATCCCGGTTAACGACGTAAACCTGTACATCTACCCGGAAGGCGAATTCCCGCAGTCGTCAATACCAACTACATACACGAATAACGCCCCGATTCACGACTTCCTCGGAACCGGCCACGGATACAACGCAAACGTCGACATCCCCTCCCCGGGCAAGTGGAACATTGAAGTCCACTTCACCGTGCAGCAAGGCGCCTCAACGACCACGTTCGTGATAGAGGTGGAAGACTAGACTCGCTCACAAAATCAGGGAAATATTGGCGCACACCAGCGGTCATCACAGGTTAACCCTGTCGCGCTCCGGCGCCGGCAGACTGTCATTCCGAACGGAGTAAGGAATCCGTCACTCCTGGAGAAGAGGTCCTCCATCAGGGAAGGGGGGACGTAAAAAAGGCGGCGGGACTGGTGGGTCCGGCCGCCTGGTGGTGGTAG
>CAYWXR010000077.1:0-1535 GCA_964462545.1 uncultured Thermomicrobiales bacterium | reverse complement strand
CTACTTGATGATCTTCGTCACGACACCGGCGCCGACGGTTCGGCCACCTTCGCGGATCGCAAACCGCAGACCCTCTTCAATCGCCACCGGCACAATCAGCTCAACTTCCATCTCGGTGTTGTCGCCTGGCATCACCATCTCAACACCCTCAGCCAGCTTGATCGCACCTGTCACATCCGTCGTCCGGATGTAGAACTGCGGCCGGTATCCCGGGAAGAACGGCGTGTGGCGTCCACCTTCGTCCTTGCCCAGCACGTACACCTCGGCAGCAAACGTCGTGTGCGGGTTGATCGATCCTGGCTTGGCCAGCACCTGACCTCGCTCAACATCATCTCGCTCAATACCACGCAGCAGACATCCAATGTTGTCGCCGGCCACACCTTCGTCCAGCGTCTTCTGGAACATCTCCACACCGGTGACCACCACCGACTGCGGCTCCTTCATGCCCAGAATCTGCACCGTCTCGCCCGGCCGGATCACTCCACGCTCGACACGACCCGTCACCACCGTGCCACGTCCCTTGATGCCGAACACGTCTTCCACCGGCATCAGGAACGGCTGGTCAATGGCTCGCTCCGGCGTCGGGATGTAATCATCCACCGCCTGCATGAGCTCAAGAATCGGGGCGTACTCCGGTGCGCTCACATCGTTCGACTCGCACTCGAGGGCAGCCAGGGCGGAACCACGCACGATCGGAATCTCGTCACCCGGGAACCCGTTCATCGACAGCAGTTCGCGGACTTCCAGCTCCACCAGCTCCAGCAGTTCCTCGTCGTCCATCATGTCAACCTTGTTGAGGAACACCACCATCGCCGGCACTTCCACCTGGCGAGCCAGGAGGATGTGCTCGCGGGTCTGCGGCATCGGGCCGTCCGGAGCGGAAACCACCAGGATCGCACCGTCCATCTGGGCGGCACCGGTGATCATGTTCTTGATGTAGTCGGCGTGACCCGGGCAGTCCACGTGCGCATAGTGGCGGGACTGGGTCTCGTACTCAACGTGGGAAATGGCGATCGTAATGCCACGTTCCCGTTCTTCCGGTGCGTTGTCGATCGAGTCGAAGCTGCGCACCTGGGCCTGGCCAGCCAGGCCGAGCGTCTTGGTGATCGCTGCGGTCAATGTTGTCTTGCCATGGTCAACGTGGCCAATCGTTCCTACGTTGACGTGCGGCTTTGTTCGCTCAAACTTCTGCTTGGCCACCGAAGTTCCTCTCTGAAACCAACCTGCCCTGTTCAATCTTGATGGGCGGCTTCAACCAATCGATTCATGGTGCCCGGAACTGAGGCAGGCAAACCTTCCACATTTCCGTGAAAAAGGGCCCAACCTGTTATGGGCGGGCCCGGTGGGGAGAGCCGGATTCGAACCGACGAAGCTTGCGCACCTGATTTACAGTCAGGCCCCGTTGTCCACTTGGGTATCTCCCCCTGCACCAAGGAGCCGGCGGTGGGACTCGAACCCGCAACCTGCTGTTTACAAAACAGCTGCTCTGCCAGTTGAGCTACGCCGGCAAGGTCATCAGACCGGCGATGAGTATA
>CAYWXR010000076.1:0-1953 GCA_964462545.1 uncultured Thermomicrobiales bacterium | reverse complement strand
CGAACGCCTGCGCGAGTGGCGTAATGATGATTACTACAAACCAATTGCGTCGCAGTTCGCAGATGATCCCTGGCGCACCGGCGATGAACTCCTCGATCTGTTGCGGTCGTTTGGCGGGCCGGATGCTGTCTGGCTGGATATCGGGGCCGGTGGCGGCCGCTATGCCCTGCCACTCTCGCTCACCAGTCGTCAGGTGCATGCCGTTGAACCAAGCGACGGGATGCGCGAGGTCTTGCGTGGTGAGATCGAGCGGCACGATTTCCGGAATATTGTGCTGCATGACTACCGCTGGCCAGACGGCTCGGACCAGATCGAGGCTGATTTCAGCCTGATCTCCCACGTCGGGTACGACATACGCGATATCAACGAGTTCCTCGACGGGATGGAGCGTGCCACCCGTCAGTTGTGTGTCTCGTTCATGATGGACCGGGCGCCCAGTGGCGGTTTTGAGGAACTCTGGCGGGAAATTCATGGCGAGCCGCGGCACCGGTTGCCGAGCATGCGTGAGTTTGTCCAGTTGTTGCTGGCGCGTGGTGCGACCCCGGAGATTCGCAACTTCCCACGTATCCATCACACGCATACCCGGGAAGAGTTCGTGGAATCGGCACGGCGGCGGCTCTGGCTCGCGGCAGGTTCCGAAAAGGACCAGCGCCTGCAGGCATTGCTGTCCAGCGTTGACCATACCGCCGGTGACTTCCAGTTGCCGACCATGGTGTGTGCTATCTCCTGGCGACCGGTGCAATAAACCGGCTATCCGGAATCAACATGGCGTGCAGGGGGAGAGGGTTGACCTCTCCCCCTGGTGTATTCAGCGACCCGGAAAACCAATTTCAGTTGACACCTTGACAATCTTGTGTAATTGTGTAATCATGTAACTGTCGTCATTCGGACAGATAGATGAAAGGAAAACTGATTGAGACGACATGATCGAAGAGGCGGGCCGAACCGCCACGAAAAACGACGTCCGGTAACCGTGAGCGAAGACGGTATTCGCGGTTGGTTTGCCGGGCAGATTCCCGACGACTGGTTCACCGGACCGGTGGAAATCACGATGGACCGTGACGAGATTCTCGTTACCGGTACCCTGAGTGCGCCGAAGGTGGACGAGGATGCGTCGGAAGAGACCAGGGATGCTGCGGCCGAGGCCCGGATCCGGAAGTTCCGGGAAGAGACCCGGCCGGAGCGGATTGCCATCGCCCAGCAGGCAGAGCAGTTGTTTGACCGCAAGGTCTCCTGGGCCGCGAATTGCGGCAATGTTCGCCGCGGATTCTCCCGGCATGGTGTGCCGGTGATGACCCGCCTGCGGATGCCCCAGCGGGCAGTGCTGGATACGCTGATCGACGCCGGTGTGGCCCGCAGCCGCAGCGAGGCGCTGGCATGGTGTGTCCGGCTGGTCGGCAAGCATCAGGCCGAATGGCTTGAAGAGCTGCGCGACGCCATGACCCAGGTCGAGCAAGTGCGTGCCAAGGGGCCGGACGCATAATCCGGCCATCTGGCCGGCCCTCTGGCACGGTGAGTTCCATCATTGCCACCTTCCCCGGCGCGGAACTCACCGGGGCCCGCCCGTTCCCCCGGACACTCATTCCATCAACTACAATTGGTAGATGCGCCGCCATCACCATGTGCTAGTTCTCGTCCAGGTGACGGGATGAAGGGATCCTGTGTGTCCAGCCCGCTCATCATCGAAGACCTCCTCAACCTGCACTATCCCTCCGAGCCACAGATACATCCGGACGGTTCGCTGATTGCCTACACAACGTCGTCTGATTTCTACGACGATAAGGAACAGGTCCCGAAATATGAGGTCTGGATGTGCCGGCAGGGTGGTGAATCCTGGCAAGTGACCAATCCGGAAACGTGCGCGTTCCATCCCCGTTGGTCGCCGGATGGGCGCTATCTGGCGTTTCTTGGCATTCGAGGGGGAAAGGGGCGGATACAGCTCTTTCTGCTGGA
>CAYWXR010000075.1:0-2085 GCA_964462545.1 uncultured Thermomicrobiales bacterium | reverse complement strand
GCAACCGGCCACTGCGACCAGATCAGGGCACTGGCAACCACACCGGCATTCACATCAGTCGTCGGATCCTGACTCGACCAGTTCTGGCCGGCGTCAGACGGATCGTAGAAGTAGGTCATGCCGTGTGCGGAGAGCCGCTGGCTGGCACCCTGGACAGCGTTGCCAAACGCGTTGAAGTACTGAATGGAGATGTTGTTATCCCATTCCACGAGGTTGGCAACGTTGATACCGGTATTCCAGCCGAACCAGTCGAGGAGCACGTGCGGTGCGTAGAGCACGTAGGTGCTCAGCGGGTTCAGCCACGGGGCACCATGCTGGGCTTCCCACTCGAAGTTGGCCGACGAGCCGGTGTTGCTGATCCACATGTTGTAGCCAACCTTGTAGCGGTCGACCATCGCAAACACGTAGCCATCAGTGTAGATGTGAGCCGAGCCGACCCAGCCATCCGGAACCAGTTCGCCCAGGTTGATGTTCCAGGTCTCGCCACCGCTGACGAAGTTCTGCAACTGGAAGCCGGTCTGGAGCGAACCCGAACCATCATCGGCCGGGAAGAAGCGGACGGTTACGGCACTATTCTGATCGGCGAGATTCGCAACGCGAATGATTGAGTTCCACGTGCCGCCCGGGCCACCATTGGTCTGGACGATTGGCAGGTACCAGTCGTCGTACTGCGCGACTTCGTAGCCATTGATGGCGTTGTAGCCACTGGTGGCGGTATGGGTGGTAACGAACTGTTCGAGTTCGGAGTTGTCATCGCTGGCAGTTGCTGTCGCGATGGTGGTGCCACCGATGGTCAGCGCAGCGAAGTAGGTGATGGACTCACCATCAACCACCACGGAATCGCCACAGTCTCCATCACCATTCAGGCCACCGAACGGATTGATCAGTTGAGTAGCATTTTCGTTGACCAGGTTCAGCAGTTCCTGAAGCTGGTTCTGGTTCGACCACTGGACCCACCAGTTGCCATCCCAGCCGATGTAGTAGATGACGCCATCGACTGCAGGACGATCATCCAACATCCAACGGAACGGCGACGGATTACCGGCTGAGTTGTTGGCAACGCAAGCCCAAACCTGAGCCTGGCCATCTCCGCCGGCACCGTCGAGCGGGTTGCTCAGCAGAACTGCCGTTTCGTTGTAGGTACCCGGGCCGTTCGGAGTTCCCCAGTACCACGGTGCGACGTCTGCCGGTTCCCAGCCCCACTGGTAGCCGACGACAGCAACCGGGGCACCATCACCTTCCGGGATGCCCAACTGGGCTGCCGTAAAGGTCTTGGATGCCCAGGCAGACAACGTGGCCGTTGCAGCGAACGTCCAGGTGTTGTTGCCGGTGCCGCGATAGATCCAGATCTGGCCATCGTATGGCTCAAGATTCTGGACGGAGATGCTGGTTACGGCATCACCCAGACCGAAATCCTCGCCATTGGCGACCCACGGATAGAAGATCGTGTTATACGGAGTGCCGCTGAACGCATGCGGCGGGTTCTGGAATTCGTATTCCCACGGATAGTTTGGCGGTTCAGGAATCGGTTGAGCAGCTGCGGGAGCAATAGTGACGGCCAGCAGGCTGATCAGGAGACCCGATGCCAGAAGCATCCGTAGAAACCGCGATGGCTTCTTCAAGCGTGTTCTCCCTTTGCATTCGCGAATTGCGCAAGGCCTGGGTATGGGTACGCAGATTCCTCACTGCCGTGGCCGCAGCCGAACACCCATCCATGCTGCTTGATCCGGCAGGTTCCCTCACTGTCCGGCCGGCGTTCCAACCGGACACGCACACGCCACTTCTCCCGGGTTTCGCCCCCTTCCCGAAGACGAAATCGCTCACACAGCCGCCTGGAACTGGTGTTTCCACGAACGACGGTACGCAACTCCCCGACCCCGCGGAGTGTACGAACAGATTCCATAACTGTGTGTCTAGTCATAAAACGTACCAGTAGCGAAACGGTTGCGCAAGAGGAAGGGAAGTTCGCAAGCTTTGTCGATGAGGACAGGCGGGAAAACAGAATACAAAGCCCCCGGAGGATTGCTCCTCCGGGGGCTTCTCGTTACTGTCTCCTGGTGAACCTTAGTCCGTCAGGATTGAGTC
>CAYWXR010000074.1:0-2238 GCA_964462545.1 uncultured Thermomicrobiales bacterium | reverse complement strand
AAGCATCCTGCCTGGAACCCTGTATGGAAATGGGACAATAGCACTATCCTGAAGCGCAGTTCATGCACTTGCCGGTGCTTCTCCTCGCACAGCCCCCGCAGGGGTAGGGGCGCATTGCATTGCGTCCGCCACATCTGCCCTGGCCGGCACCGCACGTTGTGGAGCTCCGGGATTATTCTGACCGGCGGCTTAACCAGACCAGACCCAGACGGATGCCGGCGCCGATGAGGATTACGATGAGAAGAGCCAGCAACCAGTCGGGCGCTCCTGGTTCATCGGTGGCCGGTGCGGGGTCTGCGGGGGCGGTTGGCGGGGGCAGGTCTTCGGCGGCCGCCAGGAGTGCGTCGGGGACGACCAGACTGCAAACACTGCTGTGCCATTTGCCGTCGTGCTGGTTCAGGAACATGCCGGTGCGGTCGCCTTCTTGAAGCGAAAGACCGCACATCGAACGTTCTGCCGGTGTTCTCACCTCGACGGTTTCGCCCGGGTCTCCCTTGATTGTCTGTTCAACTTCGAACAACCAGATTGCATCTTCGTTCACGGAGCGAATTTCGGAGGAGCGGACTGTTCCAATGAATGCCGCGTCAGACTCCTCCAGAAACCGGTCTGCATCCATCACGACGCACGAGCAGGCCGATGCCGGTTGCGGAAAGCCAACCATCGCTATTCCCAGCACCAACCCGGCTACTATGAGCATCCGCCACATATCTTGCCTGCCTTTATCGTTCGCGTGTCATGCTTACACTACGGTATCTCCGGCAGGTTTGTTCCTGTCGCCGGTATGATTGCCGATCCAATGGCCATAAGAAGGAGCAAACCAGAGTGTATAACGTCACCGTTGATCCAGCGATCTTTGAAGGCTATCCAGGGTATGCCGTCGGGGTGATTTACGCTTCCGGGGTTGTGAACAGCGAGAGCACCGAGGCATCGATCGCCATATTGCGGGAGGCAGAGGCGTATGCCCGGGAGCAATTTGCCGGGGAACGACCGGTATCGCATCCGCATGTGGCCGCCTGGCGCGAGGCGTTTCGCGAGTTCGGCGCCAAGCCGAGCAAGTTTCTCTGTTCTGCCGAGGCGCTTCTGGGGCGCACACTCAAGGGCAACGACCTGCCGCCGATCAACGCGATTGTCGATCTGTACAACGCTGTCAGCATCCGTCATGTTCTGCCAATTGGCGGGGAGGATCGCGATCACCTCACCAGCGATATCAGCCTGACCTTTGCCACCGGCGATGAGACGTTTGATGTGATGGGGAGTGGTGAGGTTGAAACGGCCGACCCCGGTGAAGTGATCTGGGCGGATTCCACCGGCGTTACCTGCCGCCGCTGGAACTGGCGCCAGTGCGCCCGCACCCAAATCACCCCGGCGACGACCAACATCTATTTCATTCTCGATACCCTGCCGCCCTTCACCACGGATCAACTCCAGTCCGCCATGGATGATCTCGTCGCCGGCCTTCAGCGACTTTCACCCGGCTGCGAAATCGAGCAGTGTATTGTGAACGCAAACCATCGTAGGGGCTAGGCCATGCCTCGCCCTCGGTGCGGAGCGCCGAGCTCTCTGATTGCAGGGCATCCATGTCGACCCTCAGGCCTGCCGGCCTACGGGCGAAGCGTGGCCTGGCCCCTACGAAGGAGGGCCTCGTTTCTCGCGAGTCGGAGGCGGTGGACCTCGCCGGCAACTTCCTTGATCCGGGCGAGGATCTCGTCCGGCGAGCCTTGCAGGTCGAGGGTCATCACCCGGATTGTCTTGCCGGAATGACGGATCTGGTGGGTGGCTTCGGGTGATTCTCCTGCGGCGTAGATGAGCAATCCTCCGGGCAACCCGGCTGCAATCGAATAGGCCAGCAACTGGTAGAGATCGGCATGAATGTAGCCGGCCAGCTTCACCTTCTTGTACTTCACATCGCCGGCAAAGACACAGGTGCCATCCTCCCACCAGGAGAGATCGGGCCGCAGCCGCACCATGCTCGCCTGATCGAGCACCAGAAGGCGTCCTTCCCCACCGCGAATCCATGTTCGTTGGGAGATACCAAGTGCCTCGCGCAGGGCAATGGCAACGAAATCCTCGAAGAGTTGGTTCATGTCGATCAGGAATGCCGAAGCGTGGACATTGCCGTGATCCACGTCGAAAGTCGTGGATCGCAGGATGAGTTTCGCCAGTTCGATTGCCGGGCGATAGTGACTGTTTAACCGGCTCCAGGTGATCACGGGCAAGTGTCGCGGGTGGTATTCGACC
>CAYWXR010000073.1:0-2668 GCA_964462545.1 uncultured Thermomicrobiales bacterium | reverse complement strand
TCAGACGGATCGTAGAAGTAGGTCATGCCATGGGCAGCAAGTCGCTTGCTTTGACCCTGAACAGCATTCCCGAAGGTGTTGTAGTACTGGATCGAAACGTTGTTGTCCCACTCAACGAGGTTGGCCACGTTGATACCGGTGTTCCAGCCGAACCAGTCAAGCAACACGTGCGGTGCGTAGAGCACGTAGGTGCTCAGCGGAGCAAGGAACGGTGCACCAAGCTGGGCTTCCCATTCGAAGTTGGCGTTGGAGCCCGTGTTGCTGATCCACATGTTGTAGCCGGCCTTGTAGCGGTCGACCATCGCAAACACGTAACCATCAGTGTAGATATGGGCTGATCCTACCCAGCCATCCGGAACCAGTTCGCCCAGGTTGATGTTCCAGGTCTCGCCACCGCTGACGAAGTTCTGCAACTGGAAGCCGGTCTGGAGCGAACCCGAACCATCATCGGCCGGGAAGAAGCGGACGGTTACGGCACTATTCTGATCGGCGAGATTCGCAACGCGAATGATTGAGTTCCACGTGCCGCCCGGGCCACCATTGGTCTGGACGATTGGCAGGTACCAGTCGTCATATTGCAGCACTTCATAGCCATTGATGGCGTTGTAGCCGCTGGTGGCGGTGTGGGTCGTGACAAACTGTTCGAGTTCGGAATCGTCTTCGCTGGCGGTTGCCGTTGCGAACGACGTGCCACCGATGGTCAGGTCAGCGAAGTAGGTGACGGAATTGCCATCAACCACCACAGAATCGCCACAGTCACCATCGGCGTTCAGACCACCGAACGGATTGATCAGTTGGTCGGCGTCTTCGTTTACCGCGTCCAGCAGTGCCTGAAGCTGGTTCTGGTTCGACCACTGGACGTAGCGATTGCCGTCCTGGCCGGTCCAGTAGCTGACACCATCGACGGCAGGCTCATCATCGCTCATCCAGCGGAATGGCGACGGGTTGCCGGCTTCATTGTTGGCAACACAGGCGAAGACCTGTGCCTGACCTTCTGCCCCGTCGAGCGGGTTGCTCAGAATGACCACGGTTTCGTTGTAGGTGTCCGGATCATACGGAGAGGCAAAAGCCCACGGTGCGAGCTCTGCCGGCACCATGTCCCACTGGTAGCCGACGACGGCGACCGGAGCACCATCACCCTCCGGGATGCCCAGCTGGGCGGCCGTGAAGGTCTTGGAGGCCCAGGCAGACAGGGTGGCTGTCGCGCCGAGCGTCCAGGTGTTGTTGCCGGTGCCGCGATAGATCCAGATCTGGCCATCCTGGGCTTCAAGATTCTGGACCGAGATGCTCGTTACCGATTCTCCAAGTCCGAAATCTTCACCATTGGATACCCAGGGATAGAAAATCGTATTGAACGGAGTGCCGCTGAACGCAAGCGGCGGATCCTGGAATTCATATTCCCACGGAAAGTTTGGCGGGTCGGGGAACGGCTGAGCAGCTGCAGGTGCGACAGTGACGGCCAGCAGGCTGATCAGGAGACCCGATGCCAAAAGCATCCGCAGAAACCGGGATGGTTTCTTCAAGATGTGTTCTCCCTTTGCATTCGCGAGATGCGCAGGCCAATGCGTAATGCGCAGATTCCGTGCTGCCGGTTGGCATATCAGAACACCCATCCTGAATGCCTGCGCCGGCAGGTTCCCTCATTGCCCGGCCGAATCCGTAACCGGACGGTCCAGCTCCATTACTCCCGGTGCGGCTCCTTTCCTGAAAAACAGGGACGGTCGCGCACAGCTCCTGAAACAGGTGCGGTCGCCAATTCCGGCACACTTCCCGTTGCCGGGGTGTACGAACATGCCTCGTCACTGTGCGTCTGAAAATAAAACGTACCAGCCGCAAAACGGTTGCGCAACCCGGAAGGATCTACGTCACCGGAAGCGGACGAATTGCATCTCCAATTGCGACGTTGATTGCTTGTGATCGCCCTGTTTCACCATGCTTGTCTACACCCGAATTTTCCCGATAACGACGGCGATTTCAGCCCGTTTCCCGTTGCGCAACAGGCAAGCCGTACCAGGCCTTCGGCGGGCACAACAAAGCCCCCGGGGGACATTCCCCCGGGGGCTTCTCGTTACCGTATCCAGTCAGGCATCAGCCTGTCCGGAAATGGTTCGATTTGCTACTGGTTGCCAAAGTTGGCGGTGCTATTGCCGTTTTCAAACCTCGGCTGGTAGCAGAGATCCCACCAGATCAGGTCCAACTCTTCATCGAAGTTGACGCGGCTGTATCCACACGGGTTGAAACCGTTGTAGATGACTGCACCGTCACCATCGACGTCGTAGTTGACGTTCGCACTCGCCGCGACAATCGGCAGGAAGGCCTCGAAGCCGATGCCGAGCGGGCGGGAGATCACGACCGCAGACCCCATGAAACCATTTGGCAAGTTGTGTTGCGTCAGGGTGTAGACAAAGCCGCTGGCGAACGCCGGAATCGAGATCGTGCTGATTCCGAAGTTGCTGGCGCCGAAGCCGCTCGGGTTCACCCAGACAACGTCCACCGTCCGGGCAACAGCGTTCGGATTGAACATGTTGATACCGGAGGTTGCCCCGCTACCGTCAATCGGGTTGCCCTTCGTGACGTACGGGAAGGCCTGCCACATGTGCAGGTTCTGGGTTGCGCTGTAGCTGATCGCCTGGAAGACGTCGGCACCCATGCGCGGGTCAGTCTCCGG
>CAYWXR010000072.1:0-3131 GCA_964462545.1 uncultured Thermomicrobiales bacterium | reverse complement strand
CGAGGAAGCCTCGGAGACGTGGTGCCGGGTCGCACGGTGTTCCTTAATAGAAGACGGTCAACGTCCGGTGGTATGGCTCGGCGTCGCCGGGGAGGGATTGGCCGAGGTGCCACAGGCGCCAGTCGAGTTCGTAGGCAGGGATGGTAACACCCTGGGCGGCAAGCGCCTGCCGCAATTGTTCGACGGCCTGGATGGTGGCGGCACGGATTTCGATTTCCTCGGTGGTGTCCGGCGGGATCAGACGGTAATTGCGCACCATGTCTTCCAGTTCCGGCGCGTAGCGGAGAATACCGAACCGGCGCAGCACCTGGGGAACCTTGTAGTCGGCAAATGCGGTGAGCGTCTCCATATCGTGGAACGCGCCCGGCCCCTGCCCATTGAACGCGCCGTAGAGATCGGCAATCAGAATCTGGGCACGCTTGTAAAACCGCACTGCCTGGCCGTTATACGAGACAACATCCCGGAACGACGGTATTGAGTGCAACACCATCTCGATCAGTGCCGGAGCAGAACCGCCGGCGGAATCAATAGCGAGGCGGAATGAACCGTTCCAGCGGTGGAGCAACGCCGTGCCGACCTCGTGCAGGTGATCACGCCGTGCCCGGAGCAGCAGGATGGGATCGCATCCATCGTCCGGCCTGAGAATGTCCGCGAGTTCATCCTCGGTGATGGCCGCCAGGAATTCGGCATCGGCAAGCGGGATGCCCTGCTCCATTGCCTTTCGCAAGGCAACAGCCAGCGCCCAGTAGCCATCGTAGATGGTGCCATTCCAGGTTACGCTCCAGCGACGGCGTTCGGCAGAGGGCATTTGCCAGAAGCAGAAGTTCAGCGCATCGAGCACCAGCACCAGATTGGCAGTTTCATCGTCATCCTTGCCAACCGGGTGCAACTCCGACCATTCCGGAGCGGGCGCGTCAAGCCCGGCAAGTTGTGCCGCGGTTTCGGCTACCTTGTCAGCATCAATCGACACCAACCGGGCAGAAGCCATAACAATTGCGGTACTTTCCAGAACGCCCAGCGGATCAGGGGTTGTCATCAGACCTCCTCATGAACCGGTTGGACTGGCATGATTATCCGGCCAACCGGCGGTCGTTGTGCTGAGAGGACACCATGCGTCAACAGTTCGATTCTATCGGCAGGCGTCTACTGGTGCATCTCCCGGCCCTCGGGGTGTTCCTTATCCTTAGCATTCTGCTCACCTGGCCCCTGGCACGGGATATGCGCCACGTCATCTATTCGTGGGGCGATCCGGTCTTCCAGTCGTGGACACTGGGCTGGAACTGGCACGCACTGACCACCGACCCGCTGCACATCTTCGATGCCAATGTCTTCTATCCCTGGCGCAACACCCTCGCCTATTCCGACCACCTGTTTGGACAAACCCTGCTGGCGCTTCCGGTACTGATGCTGACTGGCGAAGGGATGCTGGCCAACAACGTTGCCGTGCTGACGGCCTTTATTCTTTCCGGTTTCATGATGTATCTGCTGGTCTACGACCTGACCGGCAACCGGGTCGCCGGAATCCTGGCCGGCGCAGCCTACGCCTTTGCCCCGTCGCGGATGGCACACCTCGAACACCTGCACCTGCTCTCGATGCAGTGGCCACCATTGTTGTTGCTTTGCCTGCGTCGCCTTGCGATCACCACCAATCGGTCCCGGATCGCCTGGGCCATTGCGATGGGTGCAGCCTTCCTGATGCAGGGTCTTTCCGGCGTTTACTTCCTGTATTTCAGCGTCGTGATGCTGATGATCGCCGGAGCGGTCTACCTTGCGTTCGCCCTGATACAGCGCAAGGAGCACCTGTTGCATGGTGTCGTGCTGGCAGCGGGAGCCTGTGCCGTCGCCGGCATCCTGCTACTACCAACGCTCCTGCCCTATCTGCGGGTCCAGAGCGATCTCGATTTTGAGCGTGAACCGTTTGAGGTGACCTTCTGGAGTGCCAAACGCAGCGACTATCTGGCCGCCTGGCCGGATAACCGTCTCTGGAACGAACCGCTGGCCGACAATTTCCGCCATATCGAACAGGCACTTTTTCCCGGTCTGGCCATTCTCGTGCTGGCAGTGATCGGGCTGACGCATCCGCTGGTTCGCCGGGAGAAGTGGGTATTGCTGGCCGTCACGTTCGGCTCGGTCCTGCTCTCGTTTGGACTCACTGGTTGGGTGCTCGGCAACGAGATACCCCTGCCCTACAAGGTGTTCTACGAATACCTGCCCGGATTCAAGGCGATCCGGGTGCCGGCACGCTTCGGGATGCTGGCGCTGGTCGGACTCGGCGGACTCGCCGGTCTGGGCATTGACCGGGTCTGGAGACTTGCCCTGCCACGTCTGCCAAACCGCCGGCAGATGCAGGTAGCCCTCGCCGGGCTGACGGTGGGCCTGCTGGTAGTTGTGCTCGAAACCTTGACGATCATGGATCTGCCGGACCCGCTGCCGGTAGAGGATGTGCCGGAGTGGTACGCCTGGATGGCGGAAAACCCGGCTCCATCCATCGAACTGCCGATGGGCGAAGGTGAGGTCGCCTCGGCCTGGCCCAACTTCTGGTCGATGATGCACTGGAACCAGTTGGCCAACGGCTATTCCGGACTGGTGCCACCCACCTATCTGGAAATGCGGGAACGGATGAAAGCCTTCCCGGACGACGGTTCACTGGAACTGCTGCAAGGTATTGGTATCGAGACCGTGGTCATCCACGAGGATTTCGACGAGCAGCGCCGGGCAGAACTCGACACGATCCTCAGCAACCATCCCGAAATCGAACAGCAGGTCGGCGGTACGGACGCTGTCTACAGCCTTGCCCCGGACCCGTGGATGTGGCGTCTTGTTGCCGCCGTCCCCGAGGGTCAACCGGTCGCGCTGCCCAACGTCGAACCGGATACCCTGGCCTTCGGCCTGTTTGTGGCCATCCTCCAGCGTGAGGGCCACGACGTATCCGGCAACGGCTCAATCGGCTACCTCGAGCTTTCTCCCTCAGCCAACGCCTGCCACCTCATTCTCCACGCCACCGACGACCCGTCCGCCTTCGGCTACCCCGCCACCACCGTGCTGGCCGAAGAGCACACCTACCGTCTCTACCACGACGACCGTTGCGGCTCTTGATGAGAACTCCCGCAGGCACGGATCCCTCACCGGGT
>CAYWXR010000071.1:0-4166 GCA_964462545.1 uncultured Thermomicrobiales bacterium | reverse complement strand
GAGTGCTTCTGTACTATAGACGTGGCAGGGTGATGCAGCGTTACAGTGCAAAGGTGTGGCCATGACCCGCGATGAGTTCGTGTTTCTGTTGCTCCAGCTGGCCGATGCCTGGACCTCGGACGACCCGGAGCGGGCGGCGGCCTGTTTCAGCGTGGATGTCGATTATGCCGATCCGTTGCGCTATCAGATCAACGGGCGGGAGGAGCTTCGCCGGTTTTTCGAGATTCCGGAGGGATCGGCGAACGTTGTCCAGTGGCATACTATCCTGTTCGACGAAACATCCCAGGCCGGCGCGGCGGAGTATAGCTATGAAGAGGCGCAGCGCTATCACGGGGTGGTGCTGGTGCGGGTCGAGAACGGTCTGATCAGCCACTGGCGGGAGTATCAGCACGTCTCGAAACTGGACCACCCCTCGTTTGTCACCGGGGGTGACATGACATGACAGTTGACTTGTCAGTTTCTTGTAATGCTCGCAGCTTTTCTGCCCATATTGTTGCAACTGCCCAGCCGGTAAGGTTGGGGTGAACGGGCGGCCAGTCCGTCCAGTTGCATGACCAGGGCGGGGGTGCCAGTGACAGCAAACGGGCCACTCAAACAATCTTCCTGGCATGCAATAGATCACCGACTGGTTGCGAAACAGTTGGATACCGGACCGTCGGGGTTGACCGGGGATGAGGCTCGCCGCCGTCTCTCTATCTATGGTCCCAACCAGCTTAAGGAGCGGCCGCCAACCAGCGTCTGGGTTGTTCTCCTCAACCAGTTCCGTAGTCCGGTGATTTACATTCTGCTGATTGCGGGAATAGTAACCGCCATTTCCGGTGAGCACATCGATACTGCGGTCATTGCCGTCGCTCTGCTGCTAAATGCCATCATCGGGTTCACCCAGGAACGGCAGGCTGAGGCATCAACCTCTTCTCAAACCCGTTCCTGCTCATCTCGGCGGCTGCTGGCGTGGCCATCCATATTGGTGCAATGTACTTTGGCCCGATGCAGCACGTTCTGCGTATTGAACCGATATCGCTTGATGCCTGGTTGCGCATTATCCCGGTTTCCGCCACGATTATCGTGGCGATCGAACTCCACAAAATCCTCCGCCGGCCAGCGATGTACCATCAATAGTAGTGATGCTGACGAGCGTCGCGATACCCGGCGATACTTGTGTTCGAACGACGGTAAAGAGACATAAAAGGAGCGTGGATTCATGTCGGATAAGCCGAGCGCGGAGCAGCGGGCGGAAATTGATGCCATCTTTGCCGAGTGGGACCGGGAGGATTCTCCGGGGTGTGCGCTTGGAGTGGTGATTGATGGCAAGCTCGCCTGGGCGCGAGGCTACGGCATGTCCAACCTTGAACACGACATCCCGATCACGCCGGCCTCGATCTTCCATATCGCCTCGATCTCGAAGCAGTTCACGGCGTTTTCGATCCTGCTGCTGGCAGAGGAGGGGCTGCTTTCGCTGGATGACGATATCCGTCAGTATGTGCCGGAAATCCCGGATTATGGACACAAGATCACCATTCGCCATTTCATTCACCACACCAGCGGCATTCGTGACATGTGGGATCTGCTCTGGCTTTCCGGTTGGCGGGAAGATGACTTGATCAATGAGGATGACCTGCTGGACATCCTGCCGCGTCAAACCAGACTGAACTTTGCCCCGGGCGAGGAACATCTCTACAGCAACTCGGGATATGCGCTGCTTTCAGTGATCGTGAAACGGGTTTCCGGCAAATCACTGCCGGAGTTTGTTGATGAGCGGGTTTTCAAGCCACTCGGGATGACCCGCTCCCATATTCACAACGACCACACCAGAATTGTGAAGGGCCGCACCCAGGCGTATTACAAGCGCAAGGGTGGTGGTTTCCGGATCAGTATTCCTGTCTTCGATGTGGATGGCACAACCAGCCTCTTCACCACGGTAGAAGACCTCGCCTGCTGGGAAGCGAACTATCGCACCCGGCAGATTGGTAGCCCGGAAATCCACGAACAGATGGTGACCGTCGGCGCTCTGAACGCCGAAGGGCCGATGAACTACGCGTTTGGCCTGACCCGGCGCACCTATCGCGGTGTGGAACTGATCGAGCATAGCGGCGCAGATGCCGGCTATCGTGCTCATTTCATGCGGGTGCCGGAGCATGAGATGGCGATCTTCTGCCTGTGTAACCAGGGCGAGATGCTACCCGGCCGCTATTGTGAGCAGGTGCTGGACGTTCTGCTGGCGGATACGCTGGAACCGGCACCGTGGGATACGCCCGGCGAGGTCGAAAACCTGGAGCAGTGGGCTGGCATCTATCGCAACCGCCAGACCGGTGAACTGCTGCGGTTCGTCAACGGCGAGTCAGGTCTTGAGGTCGGGTTCCGCACCATGCAGAAACTGGTGCCGGTCGGAACCAACCAGGTCATTGTTGAGGGCCAACCCTTCAATGGGTTTACGCTCTCCATTATGGATGGTCAGCCGGAAGTCCGGCGCGGTTTGAGCTATTCACCGGTTATCTCCGCGCCATTCGACCTGGTCACTCCGGTTTCGCCGACACCGGCCCGGATGCTGGAATACGCCGGCAATTACACCAGCGACGAGGTGTTGAGCGGGTTTGAGGTTGACATTGACGGCGAAAACCTGGTGCTGAAACGACGCCGGCACGATCCGCTCACCTTGATCCCGGCCGGCCCGGATTGCTTCGCCAATGACCGCTTGCGGGCAGAGTTTCTCCGCGACGGACAGGGGACGGTGACCGGGTTCAACCTCAGCACAATGCGAGTGCGTGGTGTCAGTTTCGTCCGGGGATAATTTCTATCTGAAAGATCCGTACGAATGACCATTGCCGCTGCCCGGTTGATCTGGCAGGGTTGCTGGCTGTGCGGCTTCGCTCCTGGAGTGCAACTGGTTGATTCGATAACCAGGAACGGCCGACATCGATTGTTATCCCGAGCGACGTCGAGGGATCTTTTGTCCGCCGGAGTCATGACGAGTGAACCTGGGTTGCGTCTCATGAGATGTCCCGGTCTCTTGGAAAGAGAGCCTTCGACTTCAATCATGATGAAGAATGTTCGCTGCTGGAGTAGAAACACGCCGGTTGGACGCTATCACGTGAGCGAGGTCTGTTGAGTATCTGGGAAGCGATCCTGCTGGGGATCATTCAGGGCGTCACCGAGTTTCTGCCAATCAGCAGTTCCGGTCATCTCATTCTCGTGCCGTGGTTGCTGGGTTGGGATGAACCCGGCCTGCTGTTCAACGTTGGCGTGCATGTCGGTACGTTGATGGCGGTTGTTGTCTATTTCTGGCGAGATCTCTTCTCGATGGCTGTTGCGTTGCCCCGGGGGATCATCCAGCGCAAGCCGTTGGCTGATCCGATGTCGTTTCTGGCGCTGGTGATTGTGCTGGGGTCGGTGCCTGCGGCGATTGTCGGTGTTACCCTGGGCGACCGGATCGACGAGTTCTTCCATACCGGAAGCGGCGGCAACCGGGCGATTGTGTTGATTGCCTGCGCGCTGATGCTGGTGGGTGTGATGATGGCTATCGCCGAACGGGTGGCCGATCGCCGCCGCGGCATCGAAGACATCGGTTTCCGGGACGGCATCCTGATCGGTCTGGCTCAGGCTCTGGCGCTCTTCCCCGGTGTTTCCCGCTCCGGCAGCACGATCACGACCGGTCTGTTTCTCGGGTTCCGGCGTGAATCGGCTGCCCGGTTTTCGTTCTTGCTGGGTGTACCGGCGGTTGTCGGCGCGGCCGCATTCGAACTGCGCAATCTGTTTGAGAACGGTCTGGGTGACCAGACGGCAGTGTTCATCGCCGGTATCGTCACCTCCGGGGTGGTCGGCTACCTCTCGATTGCCTTCCTGCTCCGGTTCCTGGTGCGCAACTCCACAGTAATCTTCACCATCTACCGCGTCGCCTTTGGCCTGCTGGTGCTGGGTCTGCTGGTTGCCGGTGTGCGGTAGGCCCCGGGTCTCACTCATCGTACGGGAGAGGCCATGCCTCTCCCTGGTCGCGTAGACGCCCGTTTCCTTATCCATGCGAGGTGAGGTTGACGCTGCTGGCCTGATGGCCAGCGGGAGAGGCATGGCCTCTCCCGTACGAAAGTCATCGGCGCCGGTGGTTACTTGCCGTAGCGCCAGATGAAGTAGTGGAGACCGACGTTGCCGGCTTCGACCTGCCAGCCTGGATC
>CAYWXR010000070.1:0-4202 GCA_964462545.1 uncultured Thermomicrobiales bacterium | reverse complement strand
CTAGTACACGGTGGATCTGTCAATGGCACGGCAAGCAAGGCTAGCCTATCTAACAGATAGAGATTTCCCAATGCGTGTGATTGAGCTTCGCTGGCTAATTGCTGTAGTTGGATTAGCAACCCTCACCGGCTGCCAATCCGGTGAATCCGACGGTCATGCTACCAATCCGATTGTGCAAGAACCTGCAACTGCGACTGTACTGGTGCCGGGGAGTTCGACTACGACATCTTCTCCGGTCAGCACTGCCGGACCGGTTCCGACAAAGACCGTAATACCTGTCGTGATGGCAATCCCACTACCGACCTTACCACCGGAAGCTGGCGGAATGGAAGCAACTATCACGGGAGTGTTGATAGAACGCGGCGATTGCTTGTACCTCCGACCTGACCCCGGGGAAGGAAGAGGCGATTCATTCATTGTTTGGCCATTTGGCTACCGCGCAAACCGCGAGGGAGACGCGATTACCGTCCGAGATTCTGGCGGAAAGATTGTTGCAAAGGCTGGGACACGCATACACATGGGAGGCGGGGCCCAACGCGCTGACGGGTTCGACCACCCTTGCAGGACCGACAGTCTTTGGATAGCAAACGTTCCCATTTATATCATCGATGATTCACCCGTAATTTACGAAGAATTTGACAGACCAGTAGCCACGCACAGTGGAACTACTACTACAACAGGCGATTCTATCTCTGGATATCTTCTCGAAAGCGGCCCGTGCCTCTGGATCATCTCTGACGATGGTTATCTGACATATCAAGTAGTATGGCCGCCCGGGTTCAGCATCTCACGTCATGAAGCGTCCATGGTAGTGCTTGACAGCAAGGGCGAAATCGTCGCCCGGGTTGATGAACGTAATACTCTGCACGGCGGACCGGTGGATGCTTCCGAATTTCCCCCGGTCTGCGAGGGCCTTGTTTGGCTGGCTACGGAACCAATCTTTCCCAACTACGATGGTCCTCCTCAATAACCCGATGGAGATCGGTGGCTTCGTCAGCGAGATCGCCAAGATCAACAAGGGCCGGGCGTTCTTCGCGACACCGGACCACCTCGGTGAATACATCCTGGTCGACTACGTCGCTAACAAGCGGAAGCACCAGAAGGCCTGATTCCCACCCCGAATCAACCCTCATCGGCGACGGGCTAACTCCCGTCGCCGTTGTTGGTACCGGCAATTAGCATCGGCTACTTGTGACCTTTTTGCGCAAACATGCACACGTCCCCTGTATCCCCGGCAACCTGGTAGGTCGGCGTTCTGTGGTGACATGAAAAGACGGATAGGGTTAGGCGCAACCGGTGTCAGCACCAACAGGATGAAGACGACGCCTCGCCGGGTAATTGCGCCAATGAAGATAAGGAGTACGTCATGGAAGAGAAGAATGGACAGGCAGCCGCTGCTTCAGGAGCCGCTGCAACGACCGGCGTCGCAGCCGGCAGTATGGGCGGCATGCTCGGCGCCGGTGGCCCGGCGTTAGTCGGCGGAATGGTACTGGGTTGGATCATCGGTTTCCTGATCGGTGTTGCCAACGGTAGTGCTACCGGAGAGGCAAAAGGCTTTCTCAAGGGCCGCACGATGCTTCGCTAGCTGCCGGATCACTGACATTTGCGCGCCGCAACAAGTTAACAAAGGAGTAGTACATGGACGATAAGAACGAACTCGAAGCAGGAGCAGCAGGAGCAGCCGGCACAACTGCAATGGCGCAGGCCGGAGCAGCCGGCATGGCAGCTGGCGGGGCTGCAGCAGCGGTCATTGGTGTCGCCATCGGCTGGGTCGTTGGTTACCTGATTGGCATGCTTCTCGGCGACGCTATGGGCGAAGCCAAGGGCATGTATACCGGACTGCAAACCGGTGCGGGAACTGATTAGCCGCACACGTCTAACCGAACATGCACGCACCAGTGGCGGCGGGGAGTTTCCCGCCGCCACGGTGTTTTGCCGGTACTTACTGACACTGTGGCGGCTCAATGCCGGTCGTTTGTCCCGAATATTCGCGGACAATCTCCATCCCGAAACACGAAATGGTGGCCGGCATCGTGCCTGGGTTCGGACCATCAGCCTCGTTAATGAAGATCGCAAAGAAGACAATATCCCCACCATCAAAGACAATTCTGCCGGCCTCGGTCAGAACAATATGCGAACCGACCTGAGGGACGGTGAGATAGTCACCGGGGCTTGCGGTCGGGTTGCCTATCGCGTCATAACCGTAGGTGTTGCGGCCCGGCTTCTGGGCAAACGAGGCAAGCAACGTCCAGTTCGGATCCACTCCGGTAGCCAGCAGACCCACAGCATTACCCTTGGACGTGCTGGCAATGCCCATGGTGTCCCAGAAGAAGTTGTACGCTCCGGTACTCAGCAGTCCATCGTTTTCATGGATCAGTTGCAGCAACGTCGCCATTTGCCGCGGCGTCGAGGTGTTGTCGATACCGGCCGAGAAGTCTGATCCCGCGCCTGCATTGCCATCGATTCCAGGAGACCCCGACCCGGTCATATACCGCCGAAGCCGGATTCTGCTTAACCCGAGGTCGTCGAGATCCTGGTTGATCGTTTCCATGCCGATGAAATCGATCAGCCGGTTGGTTGCCCAGTTGTTACTGTTCGAAATCATGATCTGGGCCAGAAAGTCCAGACGGTAGTCCGTGTTGGCTACCATCAGGTTGCCCTGGTTCTGTCCATACTGGGCACCGGAGTTCAGGGTGGTTGTCGTCAGGTCGATGCCCTGGTCGTCGGCCATTCTGGCCAGTGAATACAGAATGCCAATCTTGATCACGCTGGCTGTGCCGAATGACTGGTCGGCATGCAGCATGACTTCCTCACCGGTAGTCAGATTGATCACGGCAGCGCCGGCACGTCCATCGGCACAGTCCACTTCCTGGCGCAGCCGGGACGCGAGCGAGGAGGTTCCATCAGTCTGGGGAGGGTCGGCCGTCGTCCAGATACCGCCAAACCGGACTGTGGTGTCGTCGATTGTAGTGGCATGGAAGTTCTCGAGCACCGCACCTTCACACCACTTGTTGTTGATCAGGCGCTGGAAGAGATACCAATCCCGATTTGAACGCACTTCCTGACCAGGACCGGGCTGGGCTACCCAGATGCCGGCATAGTAGACGTCACCCTTGAAGGTATAGGAATCCAGATGCGTCAAACGCATGCTGTTGGCATACAGGTTGAGTTTGTCCTGATACTCCTGACGGGTCATCTGGTTGTGCATCATCCAGCGACAACCGTCGGGGATCCTGACCCAGGTTGAGATGAAGCGCAGGTCGCCATCTATCAGATAGCCCTCAACCCGTGTCGGACCGTAACCACTTTGCTTGAATTGATCGACAAGTGTCTGCATGCCAGGGCGTGACACATCACGTTTAATTTTCCAGTCGACGTTGTCGACGTTCTTTTCCCAGACAACGTTGTACCGCACGCCGTCGGGCGTGTTATAGCCACTGACATCCACCGGCATGTGCGTGTTGCGGAGGTTCAGATACTCCTGGTGGAAAGATTCGCCCTTCATTCCAAACCAGCTGTACCAGCCCGGTCCGCCATCCTGCACCCACCTGGTTGCAAAGCGGATGTTGTCACCATCCATATATCCGGTGATCCGCACCGGACGGTAGCCTTCACTGTTGTAACCATGTTCCTTGTTATAGAAGTCGTCCTGGAGGCTTTCGCCGGAAACACCGTAGCGGAACACGTTGCGATGTTTCAGGTCTGCCCGGTCTATGGGCTGACAAATGTCCAGGTAGCGGCCATCGCGGTCCGGCTTCCTGCTGCCATCAGCAGACTGTGCTGCGACTGTCCCTGCGTTTGCGAATATCAACGAAAGAAGCATGATTGCCGCAATCAGGTTGCGCCCTGCGGATGGTGTCTGCATCGTGCTGCCCTTTCAGGATTCCGGACCGGCGGTTCGCGCTTCCGGCCCGTATTGATTGGACAGCCAGGCCCCGGATCTCTTACAGAAACCGGGGTCATCAATACCAATTTCAGAAAAAGTGTAAGGAATCTTGTGGTTGCCGGTCTTATCACCAGACACGGATGTGACGTACACACCGGTTCCCGCGAGACCGGGAATGCCCTCCAGCCGGTCTCGACACCCTTATCCCGGCCGCTGCCCCGGCGTGGGACCGGGGCAGCGGCGCCCCCCCCCACAATAAGTTCGGATTGCGGAGAGGCGAGGTTTGGCATCATGAACTGGCGCAATACTCAGCGAC
>CAYWXR010000069.1:0-4308 GCA_964462545.1 uncultured Thermomicrobiales bacterium | reverse complement strand
TGCCGGGGAAGCTGACCACGAGGTTTGGGTCGCCAATGATGATGTTGAAGAAGTAACTTGCCCGACCGAAGTGGCCGGTGAACACTTCCATCTCGATGCCGACGCCAAGTTCATATTCGCCATCCGGCGCATCGGCAGCAATCTGCCAGCCATCCGGTGACAGTTCCACCGGCAGGGGAATAGACGGTCGTTCCCAGTCCAGCCCCCATTCCGGGTTCTGGGGATGCGGCACCAGCCGCGCGACCGAAGCGCCCATTGTGTACGCATCGTCGGTGTCGAGATTGAAGGTGATAACCGAACCGGGCGATACCTGGAACCCCGGTTGCTCAGCTGGCCCACGGTCGGATTCCGCACAGATCTCACCGTGAGTTGGGCTGATTGGCCAACAGTAGTCGATTGCCCCGGCGACAAAGGTTTCTCCTTCATACGTCAGCTGGGCTTTGGGCGGCTCGGGGAATGCCGGTGGAGTTGCGGTTGGCGTCCGGATTGGTGTTGTGGTCGGGGTCGCTGTTGGTTCAGGTTCCGCAACGGTTGGTGTGGCAGCTGCACCGGCAAGCTCTTCAGTCGGCTGCGCTGTCGGGTCCGGCGCGGATGACGTTCCGGACGCCACGTAGAGCACAGCCACGCCGGCGAGCAGGAGCGCTGTCCAGAGCAACCCCGCCCGCCAGTGTCGTTGCCAGGAGAACCTGTCCTGCTCGTCGGTGGACATCTACTGCCCGTTCATCTGCTCCAGTGCCTCGACGGTTTCGATGGCGATGGCGCGGTTGGGTGCAGCAATCTTCAGATAGTGGTTGCCATCCCCTATATGAAGTACGACCAAACCGTTCGGCGGGGATTCATAGAGCCAGCCCGAGAATTCGCCGATCTCGATCGATTCGGCGAGGTCCGGGGCGTTTTCCCAATCCTCGATCTGCCACTCCCTGAGCTCACCATGGGCCGAGAGAATGATGCCCTGCTGCCCGGTTTCAGCATCGACATACACCAGATGCATTACTTCGGATTCTTCGACAAGCGTGGTCGTGGTGTACTCGATTCGCTGCAACCGGTAACCGTTCCACGCTTCACCAAGCCACCAGACTGAGAACAGGTCGAACTGTTGCGCCTCGTCGATGGTGAACTGGCGCAGGTTGAAATCGTGAACGATAGTGTCCGGCGGGTCCATCTCGAACATCTCGTCTGGCATGGCGACCGCCGGAAGTGCCTCGACGACCGGATAACTGAAGCTGACTGGCGATCCCGGGCCACTGCCCAGCGCGAAGAGGGTTTCAGGATCCAGCCAGACCATCTGAGGTTCTCCGGAGCCGGGATCAACGTCGGTCCGGGTGACCTTCAGCGCCGGCTGTCCCATGTATTCCTCTTCGGCCAGCACTACTGCGGTTCCCTCGCGCAGATCATCCCGGAAAGTGAAGAGCTCTCCAGTGACCAGTTCCAGCGCCGGATCTGATTCGGACAGATATTCATACTGCGAGATCGAATCCTGATTGAAGCTGATCAGCGTCCGTCCCCGTCGCAGCAACGTCTCCCAGAGCGTCCCGTCCAGATAGCGCTGGACGATGGTGTCGCCATTGGTCTGGTTGACCCAGGTATGCGTTTCAAATTCCTGCCCGTTGACGTTCACCATCACCGACACCACATGCAGCACCTCGGCATCGTCATATGGGGTGTCGAAGGTTCTGGCCGGTTCGGCGTCAGGCGTTGACTCCGGCCTGGACGGAAGCGTTGGTTCGGGTGTTGAGGTTACATCAACCACTGGCTCGCCTTGGATCCGGACGTGGAAGCCGAAGTAGGCGGTGCCCTCGGTGGGCGTGTGGCGGACTTCAACGCCGATGACGTAGTCTCCCGGCGGCAGGTTGGGCAGGAAGGTGATGTCGTCGACGGAAAGGCTGGTTCCTTCCGCGATTTCGCCGCGGGCAGGATCAAGCAGCACCATTTCGTCATCAACGACGGTTAGGGCACTCTCGTCCGAAATCGGGACTGCCTGGATACTGACGATCTCGACATCGACATCATCCAGCCCGTCGACCCGGAATGCGACCGGTTCCGTGGGGGTCGTCTCCATCGGCTCGACCGGGATCATCCAGATCGGCTCTTCATTGCAGACCGGATAGTCGAACCAGTCGCACGCTCCTGATGTGTGCACCACTACCTGCGAAACCTCTCCCTGCCAGATCCGGGCAGCGTTCGGCCAGCCGGCCCGCTTGGTTGGTGGTGAGAGTGATTCGTCTCCGGGTGGAGTGCTTCGTCCAGCCGGGTTCCAGGGCGGAGATCCATTCAGATGATAGAAACTACCTTCGAGAATTGTTCGGCGATTCTCGCCCTCAATCGTCGCGATTTCGAGACGCCAATTGTAGTCGGCAGGCGGGCGGACGGGTGATTCACTTGGCGAATCGGGATCGATGAGGTCTCCTGCCAAATAGACGAAATGTTGATCGTCTGGAGACCAGGATGGTGTTCTGAGATTGTCCGCTTCTGCCGTCCATTGGTGGACGACATTGCCGTCGGTGCCGATGATGACGATATCGCGGCTTACATGTTCCATGTTCCCGCTCAGATGGGCGATCCAGTTTTGGTTGTTGGCCCAGGCAGGTTGGACTCCGGCCATGTTGTCGCCCGACACGTTGGTCAAATTGATCATATCCCCGCCGGTTGGGCTGACGATCCAGATGTCGCGTTCGTACCAGAATGCAATCCACTGTCCATCGGGACTCCAGACAGGATCCTCAAACAAATACTCAAGATCGGCGACTGGTCGATGGTTGTTGCCGTCAGCGTCCATGACCCAGATGCGTTGGTCTCGGGTGGTTCCTGAAGGAACGCGGACTTCCGGCCCCATCCCGACGAACGTGATTTGCTCACCGTCTGGCGACCATGCTCCATAGACAGCTCCTGCCCAATGATCCGTGAGCTTGCGAACGTTGGTTCCGTCGGCATTTATGACATGGACCTGGGCATGGCTGGAGAAGAGTATCTGTCTTCCGTCCGGCGACCAGCCGTAGACACCGTGTGACTCCATCTCTGGTGTCAGGTTAATCGGCGCAACATGTTGATCGACCGGCGCAATGTAGAGTGCTCCCGAGTCACTTTCCGCGCGCATATAGGCAACCCAGCGGCCATCCGGGGACCAGACGCCACCGACCTCAACGACTCCATCATCCTCATGGGGTCCGGGAGTCAGCTTGCGGGGGTCGGAGCCGTCGGTCGGGACGATGTAGAGCTTGTAGTTGTCGCCACCGGTCGGATCCCACGAGACGAGAATCTCGCCATCTGTGAAGCCGCCAGGCGAGGCGACCTGCGGGCGGTCGTCCTGGTTGGAAAAGAGGTAGATCAGGAGCGAACCGAGCAGCAGGATGACCAGGCCGGCGGCGGCGATGCGGAGGAGTTCGGAACGGCGGGAGCGTGGTTTCCAGTCGGTGATGGTGGCCGGGCCGGTTTGATTGTCGGCCGGGGAGGTTGTCAGCTGC
The DNA here is from genome assembly GCA_964462545.1 of uncultured Thermomicrobiales bacterium. Lineage (GTDB taxonomy): Bacteria > Chloroflexota > Chloroflexia > Thermomicrobiales > CFX8 > CAYWXR01. The sequence goes on along the minus strand of CAYWXR010000069.1, from coordinate 847 downwards.
TGCTCCAGCTTGCGGACGAACTCCGGGGTTGGGCCGGCGGGCGTCAGCCGTTGGCTGAGCAGGGTGGCGGTGGCGGCGACGCCGGCGTCGAGTCCGTCCGGTGGCGGCGCAGCAGGATTGAGCAGGAACTCTTCCAGCATGTCTGCCTGGGTGCGTTCATCAATGGTCATCTGGATGCTCCCCGGATTCGGTTGCGGGTGGATTCAGGATGTCGGTCAGGCGTTGCATCGCCCGGTAGCGGATGATCCGCACGTTGCCGGCGCTCTTGCCGGTCGCTTCGGCGATCTCTGCACCGGTCCAGCCGGCCAGTCCGAGTTCGATGATGATCTGCTGGTCTTCGGACAGGCTGTCGAGCGCCAGGCGCAGACGGTCGACCTCGCTGCGGACGACCGCCAGCTCCTCCGGCGACCGTTCGCCATCGGCAACATTGCCGGCCTGGTCGAACGGTGCCGAAGGGCGGCGCTTGCGGACGCTATCGACCACGGCGTTGTGGGCGATCCGGAAGAGCCACGCCCGGAATGAGCCGCCACGAAAGCTGTTGAGGTTCGAGAGCGCCTTCGTGAACGTCTCGCTGGTGGCATCCTCCGCGGCCTGCCGGTCGCCAAGCCGGACAAGACAGAAGCGGTAGATTGGGTCGACATAGCGTTGATAGAGTGTGCTGAATGCGGCCGGGTCCGTTCTGGCAATCTTGACGAATTCGACGTCCGGTTGATCCTGCGTCTCTGCCTGGATTGCATTTTCATGTGCCGGCTCTGCCCGAAACACGATGTGCCACCTTGCCTGATTGCTCGCGAGTGCTTCTGTACTATAGACGTGGCAGGGTGATGCAGCGTTACAGTGCAAAGGT
>CAYWXR010000068.1:0-4517 GCA_964462545.1 uncultured Thermomicrobiales bacterium | reverse complement strand
GGGGGCCGGTCGGGATGACGGGTTGAGCCTGTCACCCTGTCAGGGGGGAAACACTCGGGCAAGGAAAAAGCCAGGGCAGGGGTGCCTGCCCTGGCTTTGTGCGAACAGCAATCGGAGGATTAGTCCGCTGCCTGGAGTCCACGGTTGCGGGATGGGACCAGTTCGTGGTCTTCGTCGTGGTCGGGGGTGCCTTCCACGCTGACATGCGGGAGCCAGCTGAGCCAGCTCGGGAGATACCAGTTCCAGTCGCCGAGCAACTTCATGCTGGCCGGAACCAGTACCGAGCGAATGATGGTGGCGTCCAGAATGACGGCAACGGCAAGGCCGAAGCCCATCTGCTGGAACATCACCAGTTCACCCATCGCAAAGCCACTGAACACCGCGACCATGATCAGGGCCGCACCGGTGATCATACTGGCGGTCGAACGCACGCCGTATGCCACCGAACCAGCGTTGTCGTGGGTGACATCGTAGCGTTCGCGAATCCGGCTGAGCAGGAAGACGTGATAATCCATCGAGAGGCCGAAGAGGATGTTGAACATCATCAGCGGCACCCAGGCGTCGATACGCTCCACTTGCCGGAAACCGAAGATTTCGTTACCAACGCCATGCTGGAAGACCGCCACCAGCAGGCCATAGGCTGCGCCCACAGAGAGCAGGTTCATCAGCACCGACTTCAGCGGCACCACCACCGAGCGGAACGCCAGCAACAGCAGGACAAAACTCATACCGAGGACGAACGCAAAGACGATCGGCGTATAGGTACTCACCAGCGAGTTGAAGTCAACCGTAAAGGCAGTCGGGCCGGTGACCAGCACATCGGCGTCAACGCCACCGAACGCCTGCGGGATATAGTCGCTGCGCAACTGTTCGATCGCCTCAATCGACTCGCTGCTGTTGACATCGCCCAGCGCCACCATGCGGATTGCCGCCAGATCACCCGCCTCGTTCATCTGGAGGGTGAGCGGTCCAAACCGCGGGTCGTCGGAGAGTCGTGTCATGAGGGCATCAATGCCGGTCTGCACCGGGGCAGCGCCAACATCATCCGCATCGATCACCACGACGTTCGGAGATTCAATCGAGATAGCCGAGAAGTGCTCATCGAGAATGGTCAGCGCCCGGTACGGCGAGGATTCCCGCGGGAGCGTACTGATGCCGGACTGGCCCATTTCGATGGTGAAGTAGACCGACGCAAGGCTGATCAGAATACCGCCAACCAGGACGACACTCACCACCGGATGGCGCATCACGACGTCCGCAACGCGCGCCCAGAATCCGCCGGAGTCCTTGTTCGGCTTGCTGCGATGAAACGGGTCGATTCCGAATACCGTCAACACACCGAAGCCCACGGCCAGAATGGTGTAGCTCCAGACGAAGAAGGCGCCAACGTCCAGTGCCCGGAAGACGAACGAAAAGAGCAGAACAAACCCGGTCAACACGCCCATCAGCACGCGGCCCCGGCCACGCTCAACCCGGTCTCCCAGCAGGCTGATTACTGCCGGCAGCAGTGTGAGTGTCGCAGCCACCGAGAAGATGACCACCACAATGGCGCCGGTACCCAGGCTCTGGAAGATGGAACTCGGGACAATCAGCATACCGAGCAGTGCGATCACTACGGTCAGACCGGAGAAGAACACCGCCTTGCTGGCCGTATCAGCGGCCCGGACAATCGAGCCAACCTTGTCCCGTCCGCGCGTCCGTTCCTCACGGTAACGGCCGAGGATGAAGAGCGTGTAGTCAATGCCGACTGCCAGACCGATCATGATCATCATGTTCAGCACGAAGATCGAGAGATCGAACGCATGGCCGATCAGCATCGTCACACCGACCGAGACCAGAATCCCGAAGATTGCCAGCACCAGCGGGATACCTGCCGCCACCAGCGTGCCGAACACAACCACCAGCACCAGCAGGGCAATCGAGATGCCGATGGTCTCGCCGGTCAACAGATCAGCCTCGGAGGTTTCGATAAAGGTGGCATTGATACTGGCTTGACCACCGGTGACAACGGAGAATCCGTCGCGGCCGTCTGCCTCTTCAATCAGGGTCAGGAAATCGTGGACATCCCCGTTGGGGTCATGCAGGAACACCGGCACAATCGTGGAATGCCGATCATCGGAGACGAGCATCTCTTCGCCAAGTTGGTAATAACTGGCGGCCATCTCCACACTTTCGGCCGATGTCATCAATTCGGCCTGTAACGCCCCGACAAAGGCCTGAAACTCCGGGTCGTCCACCTGGAAAGTGGGCGAGGTGATGATGACGTTTTCGTCCGGCGATTGCTGTTCCGACGGCATCCGGTCGATCAGCATTTTCTCGGCCTTGACCGACTCGGGATCGTTGGTGAAGGACATGTCGTTGGTGAAGGTTGCCGGATACCCGCCGGCAATAGCCAGTGCCATGACCAGGAGTCCGATCCAGATCGAAACGACCAACCACGGTCTCCTGCTGCTCTTTTCGGCAAGTCTGCCTGTGAATCCCTGAGGGTTTGACGCCATTGTCTCCCTAACTTCCTTGTTGGGTACTGCTGGATGGTGCTAAGCCTCGAACCATCCGTACCAGTAGATTGAACGCGCCTTCCGTGTCGAATTCCTCGCCGAGCGAGAGTTTCTGCATCTTGATGCCCGAAGTACATGCCAGCAACAGCACTGCAAGTTGCTCCGGGTCGATGGAGGCGTCGAGTTCCCCCTGTTCAATCGCCTCTTCCACCAATTGCTGCAGAAGTCTCTTTACCTCGTCACGTGATTGCCGCAGGTCGATGCCGAAAACGTCCGGATCCTGTGCGGCAGACAGTTCCATCTGGAGGTCGCAGATGAAATCATCCCGGTCAGTCGGACCGATCCAGTTGGCGCGACCGATCTGGATCAATGCGGCTGTCGGTGAACCAGCGGTACGCGATGCCTCGGCGAACATCTGCTGGTTCCGTGTTACTGCGTCATCAAACACAGCGCGAAGCAAATCCTCCTTACTACTGAAATACCGGTAAATAGCGCCGGCGCTCAGATCGGCCTCTTTCGCGATTTCGGCCATCGTTGCGCCGGAGATACCCTTGCGGGCAAAGAGACGGGCGGCGGCACCGAGAATTTCCTCGCGCCGCGCATCGAAATACTCCTGCGAGACTCGCGTCACTGGATCTCCATATCCGGATATGAAACTGAATGAACGTTCATTCACCGTGCCAGAATACGTGTCTCGTGTTGCAATGTCAACACACTGGTTGCAGCATGTCACTCAGGATTTCCACAGATTCCTGTTCTCCGGCCTCACAGCAAGAGACGGCCCAAAGGGCCGCCTCTCTTCGTTATGTTCGGAGTTGAACTGAATGCCGGGAACAGCGCCTATTCCTCCAGCCCGCACCAGTCGACAACAAACGCGGCGAGGGTCTTCATCGTCTGGTTCAACGAGGCAAGATCCAGCCACTCGTTGGCAGCATGCGCACCCTGCCCCAGCGCACCGTAACACCCGCACGGAATACCCTGGAAGTTGAAGTAGCGCATGTCATTCGTGCCGGTCTGGGAGCGCATCTCCATCTCCTGGCCGGTGGTTCGCTTGTGCCAACCGCCCAGCATCATTACCGGAGGAGCATCCGGGGAAACGGTCGACCCACCACTCTGGAACCCGTAGTAGGAGATCACCGGCCGGTGCTCACGCAGCCATTCATCGCCATCTGCAGCAGCGTTGATCGCTGCCTCGACCTGTGCGCGAATCTCCTCGACGGTCTGCCCCGGGAAGAAGCTCAAACGACAGTGCAGTTCACATTCTCCGGGCACCGTGCTTGGCCAGTCACCACCCTGGATCACCCCGATGTTCAGATTGATCGGGTGGTCGATGTGGGCGTAGGCCGGGTGCGATGACTCGTTCATCTTGCGGTCGAGTTCCTGCAACGCCTGGATGATCGGCACCATCTTGGCGATGGCATTCACCCCGGTTGGAGCAACGGCAGCATGGGCGGAGCGACCTGCAACATGCACCTTGAACCACATCACCCCGACGTGGGCGGCAATAAATTGCACCGGTTCGGTAATCAGTGCGGCGTCTGCCTTGTATCGAAGGCTGGCAGCAAGCGCGCCATTTCCGGTGCACTCCTCTTCAATAACACTCTGGATAATCAGGTCGCCCTTGAGCCGCATCCCGAGATCGCGCAACAGACGTGGCAGGAAGATGTTCATTGCGACGCCGCTCTTCATGTCGAGCGCGCCACGGCCATACATCCGGCCATCGACGATTTCGGCGCCCCAGGGATCGTAATCCCAGTCGGCCAGCGGCTCGGGGCTGACAACGTCGATATGGCCGTTCAGGATCAGCGAGCGCCAACCCTGCGTCCCTTGCACTGTCGCCGCAACATTCGGACGCCCGGCAAACGGCACGCCACTGTCGCCGGCATTGGGCAGTTCTTTCAGGGATTCGTCCAGTTCCCAGACATCCGGTTCAAGCCCGGTTTCACGAAGATAATCGGCAACGAACGCCTGCGCTTCCGCCTCCTCGCCCAGCAAGCTCGGAATCCGCACCAGACTGGC
>CAYWXR010000067.1:0-4527 GCA_964462545.1 uncultured Thermomicrobiales bacterium | reverse complement strand
TGTCGGCCAGGTCCAGGAGGAGCGGGTCATCGACGAGGATGTCCGTGTCATCCGGCGACGGGATACAGGACGCTGACGTGTAGATGTTGTAGCTTCCGCTGGTGCCAGACCCGTTGAAGTAATAACAGGTGCCATCGAGAATGGATGCCGTGTAGCGGGGATTCCCGTTCTCATTTAGCCAAACGGCTGTGATGTAGGTCGAATTGTTCCCGGTGATCGTGGTGCTGGTCAGGGTCAGTGCCGCACCCATCAAATACATTCCTCCGCCGAGTGCGTACTCCGGATCATCGTCCGAGAATACGCTGTTGCCGGAGATCGTGCTGTTCTCGAGAATCAGTTCGTATGGATCAGGGCCAATGGCGGTGTATGAACCGATACCACCACCGAGAACCTGACCCGGGCCTTCGATCGCGTTGTTGGCGATCGTGCTGCCGGTGATCCGGATGACATCTCCGCGGCCGATGGAATTGAACCCGATTCCTCCACCTAAAAACGTGGCCAGGTTATTGGCAATTGTGCTGTCGATCACGGTGAGCGTCGCCAGGGAGGACTTGCTAATGCCACCACCAATTGCTGCGGAGTTTCCCGAAACCTCGGAATTCACGAGGACCAACGAACCACCATTTTCAATCAGAATGCCGCCGCCAAAACTGTCTGGCTCGTCGATGATGGCGTAGGTCGTTACACCACCGCCGCTGATCTTCAGACCGTCGAGCACTACATCGGCCGAGTCCTGAATGGTGAAGATACGGAAGGTTGCGTCCTTGTTCGGCAAGCCGGATACCGGGTCGATTGTCCCGTTGCCGCGGATCTCGATCGGTTCACCGTTACCGGTATTTGGCCCCTGAATGGTCAGGTCCTTGGCGAGCGTGAGTTCGCTGGAATCGAGATGGATGACATAGGGAGCGGATACGCTCGCATCCATGTTGAAGGTGATGGTTTCGCCGGCAGGTGATGCCTCGATCGCTTCACGGAGCGTCACCAGGGTTGGGTGGGTCGGGTCTGCATCCGAGGTAACCACAATGCCGCCGGAAGTGCTATCGAAGAGCGATCGTTCGACAGCGCCGGCGTCACAGAGTGTGCCCTGTGGTCTGGCGACTCCGCGCTGGTCTGTCACAACGTATTCGGTGTCCATACCAGAGACCAAGGACAAGACGCTGCAATCTACCTGATCGATGACCGGGCTGTTGATGCCCGGCAGCATTGTTCGGGTAGGCCCGCCGTTGTCTTCAAGTCCCGCGAGGTCGAGCGAGTTATGTTCCGTGCCGGGACATCCCGTACCAACGATGGTGTGGTTATCCGTTCCCTCCAGAACACTGCCGGAGCAATAGTCAGCGATGATGTTTCCGATTAACACGTTGCGGGAATTGAGGACATTGAATCCGTTGGTTGTTGCCGACGTGGCCGTATTGCCGGCGATCGTGCTACTGATAATCCGTGTTGTATCAGTGCTTGTATTTACACCGGTAATGGATAATCCACCACCGGATGCACTAGGGCCCCCGCCAGAGTCAGCATGATTCCCAACGATCGAGGTGTTTACAATCAGGGCGGTACCCTGATAAATGCGGATGCCGCCACCTAATACAGCCGTATTACCGGAGACCTCGCTGTCGATGAGTTCCATGGTGGCTATGCGGCTGAAGATACCTCCCCCTTCAGTTGAAATACCATCCTGCGATGCCACGTTATCCGAAATGACACTGCGGATAATGCGGGCAGTACCCCCCTCAGCGTTGTAGATTCCCGCTCCGTACGGTGCTTCGTTTTCGGTACTCCTGCTGTCGCTAAAGTCCAGTGTCCCGCTGTTATAGACACCGCCACCATCAAAGTCAGAGAGGTTGTTGGTGACGACAGAGTTCGTCACCTTCAGTGCGCCGTTGTTCCAGATGCCACCACCGGACTGGGACAGATATCCTCCGGAAATGGTGAGGCCGTCAATGGTCACGGTGGAGCTCAAAAGTTCAAAAATCCGGAAGTGGTCGGCGCCACTGTCACGGCGAACAGTGACACCTCCCATGCCACGGCCGCGGATTTCGAGGTTACGAGAATCAACAGTAATCTGCCCGCTGATCAAAACGACCTCATCCACGTCGTCCGCAAAGGTGATCAGCCTGCAGGATGTATCGGCTATCAGGTTCCGCAACGATCCCGGACCGCTATCTACCTCCGTGGTCACTTCACAATGGCCCGGAACATGGTCAGCGGCAACGTCCGGGACCTGAAGAGGGATGAGCGGGGCAAGCACGGAAAGAATGAGCACGATCACCGAGAGGATCGAACCTGGCCGATTGAGGCGTCTTGGCATGGTTGCTCCTTGTGGTCACCACTACCGGCCATCGCCGGAATTTTGAGAGGACTAGACAGAACGGAGACTTCTGCCACAGATATTCCGTTAGGTTGATTCCAACTTCTTCTTGTAGCATACGTTCGCCAATGTGTCTATTACTTTTTCGCTTCCCGCAACTATTTCCCCTCCTGCCTGTGTTCGGTTGTCCTGGCCGGAGGTTGCTCTCTGTATCCAACCTGTACCCGTGTGCATAGGTAGCCAGCCCCACTTCGGGGCGATGGGGCCTGTAGAGTGAGAGAGTAGTCCTGAACACGAACTGTGCTGGCGGGACCAGGGACGCGGCGAACGGCACAGCATTACGAAGGAGAAAAGCATGATTTATGGTGGCGGTCTTCTGACCATTATTCTGATCATCATCATTCTGATCATTCTGCTTTAGTCAAACAGCAGACAAACCATGTGCAGATCGGGCCGGCGTGAGTACCCCTCACGCCGGCCCGATCTTTTGTTACGGGGTTAACCGGTTCAGGTCGCGCGGGAAGAGCGTGGTTTCACGCACGTTTGTCGCCCCGGTCAACCGGGCAATGAAGCGCTCCAGACCAATCGCAAACCCGCCATGTGGTGGCATGCCGTATCGAAATGCCTGGAGGTAACCCTCTACCGGTTCCGGTGATTGCCCGCGTGACGCCAGCGCCGTCAGGTAATCCTCGTAGCGGTGAAGTCTCTGCCCACCGGTTACCAGTTCGATACCCCGGAACAGCAGGTCAAAACTGTTTGAATATTCCGGCCGTTCCGGATCAGGGTGGGTATAGAAGGGACGCTTTGCCATCGGGTACCCCTCGACAAAGAGCCAGTCGGAACCATGTTTCTGCCTGGCCCATTCACCCAGCCAGCGTTCGTGCGACGGGGCCAGATCCGGCTCACCCCGAACATCTTCTCCCAATGCTGCAGATACCATCTCCAGCGCCTCGCTGAAATGCACCACCGGAATCGCCTCCGGAACGTCCGGAAGGTCGATCTTCAGCATCGCAACTGCATCGCCAGCCTCGCGGGCAACAGCATTCACCATGCCGCTGATAGCATGCGTGAGCATGGCCATGACGGTGCGATGGTTCTCGATAAAGCCCATTTCGGCGTCGATCGATGTGTACTGGTTCAGGTGACGAGCGGTATCGTGCGGTTCGGCCCGGAAGACCGGACCGACTTCATAGACCCGTTCGAAGACGCCAACCATCATCTGCTTGTAGAACTGGGGACTCTGGGCCAGATAGGCTGGCCGTCCGAAGTAATCCAGTTCGAAGACGTTTGCCCCACTTTCAGTAGCAGAAGCGACCAGTTTCGGAGTCTGGATTTCGGTGAAGCCCCGGGCGTTCAAGGTGCTACGAAACCCGGAGAGCAACGCAGCCCCGATCCGGAATGTCGCCCGTCTGGCAGGATGTCGCAGCGCCACCGGCGCGTGGTCGAGGATGGTCGGGAGTTGTGCGCTCAGCGACGGCCGGTAGAGATCGAACGGCGGAGCCTCGACTGCTGCCGACAGGATCTCGATCGCCGGATGATGGAGTTCCACGCCGCCCGGTGCAGCCGGTTCGCTGACGACCGTGCCGTGAACCAGCAGCACAGACTCGTTAGGCAGCTCCCGGACCTGCTCAAGCACGTCAGGCTCTTCGATAACGATCTGCGCAAGGCCATAGCCATCGCGAAGGATGAGGAAACTGACATTGCTGAGTTCTCTCAGACGGTGCAGCCAGCCGCCGATGGTGACACGCTCTCCAACGTGTTCGTGAATACGGGTCGTGGCAGTCCTTTCCATGGTGACACCTCCACAAAAACAACAACGCCTCCTCGTCGTGTGGACGAGGGAGGCGCTCGTGGTGCCACCACACTTCGCCGCCGTGCTGGAGGGGCAACGGACGACCTTGGATGTGCCGGGTAACGGTGGCCAACCGGCAGGGCTTGGTGGCATCGCTGCCAGTCGCCCCTGCACTCGGGAGTGTCTTCACCGGTCGCTCGTCGTCCGCCATCCCAGCCCTGCGGCGGCTCTCTGGTCCGGAGCGATAATCCGGCTACTTCTCTCCGTCAACGCTTTGGCCGCGAAGGATACCAAAGGTATCCGTTTCCTGCAGGGGACATGGGTGAACCTGGACTTCCCTTTGAGTGCTGGTCTGGGCGACTCCCGTTTGCCCGGTTCTCGCAAGGGTGACGACCTGCGTCTGCCGTTGATGTCATGCACGAACAAT
>CAYWXR010000066.1:0-4766 GCA_964462545.1 uncultured Thermomicrobiales bacterium | reverse complement strand
GTTCGATATCAAGGCTAGCCAGTGGGGACCATGGCCCCGTTGGGGAATCCGGGCAAATGGGTTTACTATCAAGGCATCAGCAAAGCATTGGTGCATCGAGCCGGAAACTGATTGTGAGCACGTTGTGGCCCAGGCAGAACCTTTCACCAGAGAACGGGACAGTATTCAACGTAAGTTGGAAATAGCCCGGCGTGAGTTGCTTGATTTCGGATTGCGGAACCCTCTGATCAGCCATCGGGTTACCTCAGCCCGCGGCGTGGAAGTGATCGACGAACTGCCGGTCGAGGTTTTCCGGATTCTCGTCCGCGAGAACAAGCGGATGTCGTTCAACCCCCAACCAGATATGGAAGACACAACCTCCTTGCCACAACCCGAACCTGGGCCGGGGACGGGACCTGCAGCGCGTCACCTCGATGACCGTCTGCAGACGCCCTATCCTTCCAGCAAGCTCCAGCAACGGTTGCTCCGTACCCACAACGAGGCCCGCACCTCTATTGAGGAGCAGGGTGTGAACATCCTCTTTCTCGCGCTGGGGATGCTGGAATGGTACGAATCCGACTCATCGGAGATGGTTCGCAAGGCGCCGCTGATTCTGCTGCCGGTCGAACTGGAACGCTCACATGCTCTGGACCGGTTCCATCTTCTCTGGACCGGTGAGGACCCGGGCGACAACCTTTCGGCTGCCGAGAAATTCCGGAACGAATTCGGCGTTATTTTCCCGGAATTGCCCGAAACCGAGTCAATCGACCTGGAACTGTATTTTGACCAGGTCGAGGAAGCGATTGCCGGGCGTCCTCGCTGGCGGGTAGACCGCACGGCGATCGTTCTGGGCTTCTTCTCTTTCGGCAAGTTCCTGATGTATCACGACCTGGACATGACCGTTTGGCCGGACGAAGCCCAGCCATCCGATCACCCGGTACTTGGGGCAGTGCTGGGCGACAGTTTCCGGGAGCCGGAATCAGCGATCGGCGATGATGACTTTGTTGATACGGCGCTGGCTGACCAGGAGATCTATCAGGTCGTCGATGCTGACAGTTCCCAGACCATCACCATCGCCGACGCGCTGAGTGGCCGGAACCTTGTGGTCCAGGGGCCGCCTGGGACCGGCAAATCCCAGACGATCACTAACATCATTGCCGAGGCGATTGGCGCCGGGAAGACGGTGCTCTTCGTTGCCGAGAAGATGGCCGCGCTTGAAGTGGTGAAACGCCGTCTCGACCAGGTCGGGCTTGGCGACGCCGCGCTCGAACTCCACAGTCACAATCTGAAGAAGACCACCGTCATCCGGGAACTGCAGCGCACGCTCGAACTCGGCAGGCCACGTGAAGATAGCCGCGAGGCGGAACTTTCCATGCTGACCGCCTACCGTGATCGTCTGAACCAGTACTGTCATGATGTGAACGCCGGAGTGAATGCGTCCGGCAGGTCGCCATTCAACCTGTATGGCGAACTGGTGCAACTCCACAAGTATGGCAATCCGCAAGAATGGCCGCGGATTGACATTGATGGCATTTCGACCTGGGACACCCTGGCCTGGGAGCAACGTCTGGCGATTGCCCGCGAACTGCAGGTGCGGTTGAAGGCATTCGGTGTTCCTTCCAGTCATCCATTCTGGGGATGCCGCAAACGGGTGTCATTGCCGGCAGATGAGGCCCGTGTCGAACAGGCAGCCCGTGAGTCATTGGGTTGGCTCGGCAAGTTGACCGATTTCTCAGGCAAGGTCGCCAAGGCGTTCGGTCTTGCGGCCCCGGCCAATCTTGCAGAGGTCGAGGAACTCCTCCAGGTTCTGGAATATGCGGGGAATGCGCCCGATGCACCGGGCGTCGCCGTTGCAAGCAATCGCTGGGTCCAGGATAGCGACCGACTGGAGACGTTGCTCCGGAGCGGTCGGCAGCGAAATGAAATTCACGAACGGCACGATAGCACGGTGACAGGGCAGGCGTGGGAGCGCGACCTGACTGATCTCCGCGAGCGTCTGGCAGCTTATCGTTCAAAGTGGTGGCGCAGTCTCTCCGGCACCTACCGGAGTGCTCGTGCTGAACTGTCCGGCTATTGCACCGGCGAGGTTCCCGGCGACATCACGGAGCAGATTGCCCTGGTGGAAGATCTGATCGAGGCGCGACGCCTGAGCGACGAGATCGACCAGCATCGCGAGACAGGGCTGGAACTGTTCGGGCCACATTGGCGAGGAGTGCAATCGGACTGGGACCAGTTCGAGGAGTGGACCGGTTGGTTCAGCACGATGCACCGTGATATCCAGACCCGGCTCATACCGGCCGGTATGAGCCGGGTTATTGAACGTCAGCAGGATAGGGAGACGATCCGGAAGACATTCGACCGGCAAAAGCAGGTGCTGGACGCCTTTGTGGCAACCCTGAAGACGCTGCAGGACGTCACTGCATTTGATGCCACCTGTCGGTTTGGCCCCGGAGCGACGCTAGAGGGGCAATCGTTCTCCACCCTGTCGAATCTGCTGGAAAGCTGGCTGGCGCAGCCTGGCCGGATCAGCGAAGCTATTGCCCTCAATGTTTCGGAGGTTGCCTGTATCGACGCGGGAATAGCACCGGTCTATGACCTTGCCACAACCTGGGACGGTGGTGGCTCGCTGCTTGAGCCGGTGTTCCGCAGGGCCAGAGCCGAAGCCCTGCTGGAGGATGCACTGCAATCCCGACCATCACTGGCGACATTCAATGGCGATGCCCATCTCGAGGCAATTGAGCAATTCCGGCGTCTGGATCTGCTGTCGTTCCAGTACAACCGTGCACGGTTGGCCTTAATGCACTGGCAGCGGGTACCGCGAAGCGATTCGTCCGATGGGCAGCTTGGTGTGCTGCGGCGTGAGTTTGAGAAGAAATCGCGTCATCTTCCAGTGCGCCGGTTGATGGAGGGGGCGGGAAACGCTATCCAGGCAATCAAGCCGGTGTTCATGATGAGCCCGATTTCCATCGCAGCCTACATCCCGCCTGGCAAGGTGACCTTCGACCTGGTGATATTCGACGAGGCTAGCCAGGTGAAGCCAGTAGATGCCTTTGGCGCACTGCTACGGGGCAGGCAGGCCGTGGTGGTCGGGGATAACAGGCAATTGCCGCCGACCAGTTTCTTTGAGTCATTGACCGAATCGGAAATCGCTGAGGAAGAGGACGCCATCGTCCAGGATGTTGAGAGCATTCTTGGTCTGTTTGCCGCGGCCAATGCTCCTCAACGGATGTTGCGCTGGCACTATCGTAGCCGGCATGAGTCGCTGATCACCGTCTCGAACTTCGAATTCTATGACAATCGCCTGGTGCTGTTCCCCAGCCCGGACCATGCTTGTGAACGCGCCGGCCTGATCTTTCGCCATCACCCGGAGACCATCTACGAGCCGGGGAGTCAGAGCCGTCGCGGGGCAGTGAACCAGAAAGAGGCGGAGATCGTTGCCCGGGCAGTCATCGGACATGTACAGGTGTCGCCGGAGTTGACGCTCGGCGTGGCTGCGTTCAGCAAGTCGCAAGCCGAAATGATCCAGGATGAGGTGGAACGGTTACGCCGGGAGCACCCCGAAACCGAAGCGTTCTTCAATTCCCACCAGTATGAGCCGTTCTTCGTCAAGAACCTGGAAAATGTCCAGGGTGACGAGCGGGATGTCATCTTTATCAGCGTTGGCTACGGACGGGACCGCAACGGCAAGGTGGCGATGAGGTTCGGGCCACTCAACCAGGTCGGCGGTGAGCGGCGTCTGAACGTATTGATTACCCGCTCACGGATACGTTGTGAGGTCTTTACCAATATCACCGACGATGACATCCGGGTGGGGCCGGAATCTCCACGCGGTGTCGTTGCCCTGAAGCGGTTCCTGGGATTTGCCCGGACCGGTGAACTGGATATCCCGGAAGAGACGGGCCGCGAACCGGATTCACCGTTCGAGGTGGCTGTACGCGACCAGTTGATGGCTCGTGGCTATGAAGTTGTCCCCCAGGTTGGGGCGGCAGGGTTCTTCATCGATCTGGCGATTGTGGACCCCCGTGCACCGGGACGTTACCTGCTGGCGGTTGAGTGTGATGGAGCAACGTATCACAGTGCTCGCTCGGCCCGCGACCGGGACCGCACCCGGCAGGCAGTGCTCGAGGGCCTGGGCTGGCGGTTCCACCGCATCTGGAGCACCGACTGGTTCCACAACCAGACCCGGGAGATGGAACGCCTGGAACTTGCGATCCAGACTGCCATGGCTGAGAAGCCGGAAGAGGAGCAACCTGCTCCGAAGCCTGTGATCGAGACGGAGATTATCCGGGAAGAGCATGATGAGCAGGCAGAAGCCAGCCAGAATCCCGCCTATCAACCGGCGAAGCTGACCCCTCACCATGATGAGTTGCATCGGGTTCCGCTCCCGGTGGTTGTCGGCTGGGTTGTCGAAACGGTCAAGGTGGAAGGTCCGGTGCACCGCAACGAAGTGGCTCGACGGATTGCCGAGGCAAACGGTGTTAGTCGGGTCGGTGGCCGGATTCGGGAGCGAATTGATACTGCCATTACCCGGGCGATCGCCGGTAAGCACATTGTCGCCCGCGAGCCGTTCCTCTGGAACCGGTCGCTGGACACACCGGTGGTGCGAGACCGCAGGGACCTCGCCGGCCGTTCCCGGACGCTGGCGATGATCGCGCCGGAAGAGATCGACCAGGCGGTGCTCCAGGTGGTTGGCGGGGCGTATGGTATGGATCGACCTGATGTTCCCCAGTCTGTCTGCCGGGCGTTTGGTATTCGCCGGGCGACCGAGCAACAGCAGGCGATCGCCC
>CAYWXR010000065.1:0-4988 GCA_964462545.1 uncultured Thermomicrobiales bacterium | reverse complement strand
ATATCCCGGAGCATGGAACGTCTGATAGTCATCCCGAACACAGCGAGGGATCCGTGGCCCCGAAAGGAGAACGGATCCCTCGCTGTGTTCGGGATGACTATGATGCGAGCGGTGTTTATTCCAGCGTCATGGCGATGTGCCTGAGCATCGTCGACCAGCCATGCTCGGTGCGTTCGACGTATTCCGCCCATTGCTGATCCATCTCATGGATGAGCGACACGGTGCATCCGGTTTCCGTTGGCTGGAAATCCATCTTCACAACCGAGTGCTCGCCCGGTTCGGGCATCCAGGTAAAGACCAGGCGATGGGGCCGGTCGATCTCCAGATATTCGCCGTGGTGGACCGCTTCCTCACCGTCGCGGATATCGGCAAAGATGAAACTGCCGCCGGCTCGCGCATCGATTTCCACTCGCGACATCTTGCCGTTGGCGGCTTCACCTACCGCACCGGCACCCCACTGCCAGACCAGATCGGGATCGGTCCAGGCATTGAATATCTTATCGGCGGGCACGTTGAATGTCTGTGATACGCAAGCGATGGCCCATTCTCCGGAGCTGGTCAATCTGCACTCTCCTCTTCCTCTTCTTCGGCAATACGCTTCAGTGCGGCCAGTGTGCGGTCCCAGTCAACAGCGATCGCCTGGATACGACGGCCTGCACTGCTGAGACGGTCGGTACAGACACGGTAACGCATTTCGCGGCCCCGCTTGCGCCCTTCGACCAGTTCGGCACGGTTCAGCTGGGCAAGGTGTTTGACGATCGCCTGGCGGCTGATTGGCAGGTCCTCGGCAAGTGACGTCGCGGTGCCCTCGCCGGTTTGCGCCAGACGTTCCAGCACAGCCCGGCGGCTGGGATCAGCCAGTGCCGCAAAGACTGCATCCAGATCGTCAAGTACGGCGCTCATCGGACCACTGCCTCCTCGGCAGCCGCCACCAGTTTGTCGAGCATCACTACCCAGCCCTTCGAGTTGTCGCGGTAGTTATCCGGATCGCCGGTGATCGTGGCGAACCCGCTCTCCTTCATGTGCAGCAGAACTCCGCCGTCACGCTCGGTCAGGGTGAACTCGACCAGCGTCGAGTTGGTGTCGTTTGGCTCTTCACCGGGCGAACCGCTTGCCCAGCGATAGGCGGCGTAGCGTGGTTGTTCCAGCGTCACCACCTGTACCGGAAAACTGCCATAGCCCGGCACATCGATGGTCACCTGCTCGCCCTCGCCGAGTTCGTGCTCGAAGTGCACCTCTTCGCCCACCCAGAAGCCGGTTTTGGAAACCAGTGACCAGACCCGCTCCAGCCTGGCGTTGATGAAGACTTCCCGTTCGATGGTGTTGTTGATCATGCCTTCCATCCTTCCACGATGGCATCCGGATGCCGGTCCGGTACCAGGTTCAGTTCGATGCCGTGCTCAAGCAATGCCTTCGCCCCGGCCAGCGACAGGGCGTAGCCCTCGGTGTTGTCTGCGATTTGCTGGCAGAGATCTTCTCCTTCTCCGGCAAATCCGCTGCAGGTAATGGTGACCATTGTGGCGTCGTCGCCACGAGGAGTGAAGAGCCACTCGACGGTGAGTGGTGGCTCATCGTCCGGGCTGGTAACGACAATCTTTCTGCCCGGAACCACCTCAAGAACCTCGACGTTCATTGAGGCGCCGTACATCTCCCACTCCCAAATGATGTGAGCGCCCGGCTCCAGACGCGCCGAGCCGCGGCTGAACCAGAAACGCGACGTGATCGCCGGATCAGCGAAGGCCTCGAACACCTCTTCGGCTGGCCGGCGGATCAGCATTCCGGTGGTTGCCACCGGTGATTGGTGCGAAGTTTCTGACACTGAATAACTCCCGTTTCATTCCGTTTCCTGTGCAACCAAACGGTAGCACAAGTTCCCGATACGTGCAACCCACAAGTTGCACGTATCGGGGTGGGGTCGCTGGCAAACCGGTCAGCCTGTGTTAGGATGCGAACATGCGTTCGCTATGCTGGAGGTGCATGTGTCCTGTACGGGTAGCTACCGGGAGTTTGCCCCACCTCCTGACCTTGCCGGGTATATCCGCTGCTTCTGGCGGCGGGAAGTCGGCACGATAGAGGCTCAGCAACCGATTCGGGTTTTCCCGGATGGCTGTATGGACCTGCTCTGGATGCATGATCAGGTACTGGTAGCCGGCCCGGATACCGTCGCCTGGCAACGCCGGTTGCCGGCCGGATCAATCATCCATGGAGTGCGGTTTCATCCCGGCGTTACTGCGACGCTGCTCGATCTCAAACCGGGAGAACTGTTGAACGACCGGGCTCCGGCAGAACTGTTTACCGGCCGGTGGGCCAGCGACATGTCCGAACGGCTCCATGGCGCCGGCGAATGCAACCAGCATGTCTTCGAGGATGCGTTGAGAGAGCGATTGCGCCACGCCCGGGCAGTGGATCCATTGGTGCGCGAGGCGGTGCGTCTTGCAATCCATGATCCGGGAGTGGCGGTCTCGGGCATCGCGTCAACGCTGGCAATCAGCGAGCGTCACCTGCACCGGCGGGCAACCGACGCCCTGGGGTATGGCATGAAGCGGTTTATCGGCATCATCCGTCTGCAACGGGCAATTTCCCTGTCGCAGTCTGGCCACCTGCCAACAATCTCCGATCTGGCCATCGCTGCCGGATATGCCGATCAGGCGCACCTCACCCGCGAGATGCGCCGCATGACCGGGCTAACGCCGGCCATGTTGCTCGGTAACCAGCGACGCTAGCTCTCAAGCCGGGCAAACAGGTCGACTGTGTTGCCATCCGGATCGTAGACCACGGCATAGCGCTGTCCCCAGAACGCATCCCATGGTTCCCGGTGGCCCTTGCATCCCTGTTCAGTCAGCGTCGCGTAGAGGCTATCTACCTCGGCCGGGGAATCGACAAGAAATGCCAGGCTGATCGAGTGCCCTCCACTTGGTGGAGTCCACTCCTCATCGAATGACTGGATTACGGCAACGGTGTCCCATGCCAATCGCAACCCGCCCGGCAAGGTGACCTCGACGTGACCCTCGCCGTCGGCCTCTGCCGGGATATCCAGCCCCAACTGCCGGTAGAACGCCAGCGACCGTGCCATGTCCTGCACCACCAACCCGATCAGATCAAATCGCACTGCCATATTCTGCATCCCTTTCGATCAACATTGTCGTCTCGCTCTCCAGGTTACCGGCCGGAACTCCGGTTGTCTTGAAGAAATCGGACATGATCGGTTGCGTTGGCAGCAAACGCCGGAAAAGAAAGGAGGCACGTCCCTGCGGACGTGCCTCCCTGGTTAGCTTTGTCTGGTCAGGTTTACAGCGAAACTGGCGGAAGGCCGGCTTCGGTGACCTTGGCGTTGAAGGCGGCGATCTCGTTGGAGATCGTTGCCTGGAGGGCGTCGGTCTGCTCGGTTACCCGGGCGGAGAGTTCGTCGTAGACCTGCTCTGCCTGGGTGGTCGGGGCGTGGTCCGACTCCTCGATCATGGCCGAGAGCGTCGCCAGCTTGTCGGCCAACCGGGCCGGTGAGCTTCGCGGGGTATCGCCCTTGACGATGACCAGCATGTTCTCGATGGCATCCAGCTTCTCGCGGGCGGCCTTGCCGGCGGCAGCGATTTCCTCGTTGTCGCTGGTGCGGGCTTCCCACGCCTCGATCTGGCTGCGGAGATCACGCAGGTTATTGACCGCGGTGTTGATGTCCGAGAGCCGGTTGCGGATGCGCAGCTTCAGGTTGAACTGTGCTTCCAGATCGGCTTCGGTGATATCCAGCCGCGGATCCTTCAGAATCTGGAATGACTGGGTCTCGACGGTATCGCCAACAGTCAGCCGCACTTCGTAGGTGCCCGGCTTGGCACGCGGAGCCTGGGCTGCTGCCATCATGGCTGCCCGGCGGTTGGCGCTTGCGCTCTTCAACGGGGTCGGGCCCTCAAAGCGCATATCCCAGATGAAGCGGTTTGAGCCGGCCAGGGTGCCGACGTAGCTGTCATCCTTGCTGGAGAAGGACTTCACCACTTCGCCCTCGTGCAGGAACTCAAGCTTGACCTCGTCGGCCTGATTCTTCAGGTAGTACTGGATGATGACGCCATCCGGTGGGTTGTGGCCGGCGTTCAGCAGTTGCTTCTTCGGATTCCCGTAGCGGTCCTTCACCGTGCGGTAGACCACGGTAACCGGGCCGGCGGCGAAGTAACTGAAGTTTTCGCCCGGCGTGCTCCAGTCGCGAGTGTTGTACTTGAACCGCGGGGTATCGCGCGGCTTGAAGAGCACGGCGTCCTTGTCGCCCAGCCCTTCCTGGATGCGGTGGAGCGGGGTGATGTCGTCCAGAATCCAGAACGAGCGGCCATGGGTGGCAACGACCAGGTCGTTGTTCTTGACCACCAGGTCCCAGATCGGACAGACCGGCAGGTTGCTCTGCATACGCTGCCAGTTTTCGCCATCATCGAAGCTGACATGCAGGCCAACTTCGGTGCCGCAGTAGAGCAGTCCCGGCTTGACCGGATCTTCGCGGATCACCCGGGTGAATTCGTCGCCCGGGATGCCGTTGACGATCTTGGTCCAGGTCTTGCCGTAGTCGGTGGTCTTGTAGAGATACGGCGCGTGGTCGTGCTGCTTGTAGCCGGTGGCGGCGACATAGGCCTTGCCCGGTTCGTGCGGGGAAAGCTCGATGATATTGATCATCGTCCACTCCGGCAGGTCCGACGGGGTGATGTTTTCCCAGCTGGCGCTGCCATCGCGGGAAATGTGAATCAGACCGTCATCACTGCCGGCCCAGAAGACACCCTGTTCGTGCGGGGATTCCTTGAAGGCGAAGATGGTGCAGTAGATCTCTGCGCCAGAGTTGTCCAGGGTGATCGGGCCACCGGACGGGCCGAGCTTGCTCGGGTCGTTCCGGGTCAGGTCCGGGCTGATGACTTCCCAGCTGTGTCCCTCGTCGGTCGACTTGTGGACATGGTTCGAGCAGACATAGAGCACGTCCGGGTCGTGCGGCGAGAACTCGATCGGGAAGGTCCACTGGAAGC
>CAYWXR010000064.1:0-6209 GCA_964462545.1 uncultured Thermomicrobiales bacterium | reverse complement strand
TAGAGCACGTCCGGGTCGTGCGGCGAGAACTCGATCGGGAAGGTCCACTGGAAGCGGTATTTGTGGTCGATGGCGCCGGCGCCAAAGCCATGCACTTCCGGCCAGACGGTGACATTGCGTGCCTGGCGGGTGCGCGGGTTCCATGCGCGCAGACGTCCGTGACCCGGGCCGGTGCCGATGCCGCCACCAAAGACGGTGTATGGCTCGGTTGGCTTGACGGCGATGTAGCCGCTCTCGCCGCCGCCCGGCTCAACCTGGCTGTTCCAGGAGATAGCGCCATTCAGGTCCATGCTCGGTACCTTCATAGCCCAGTTATCCTGCTGGGAGCCGTAGACGTTGTAGGGAATCTCGTTGTCGGTGGTGACGTGATAGAACTGCGCGGTCGGCTGGTTCAGGTTGGTTGACCAGGAGATGCCGCCGTTGAAGGTGACGGCTGCACCACCGTCGTTGCCCTCGATCATCCGGTTGCTGTCTTCCGGGTCGATCCAGAGATCCTGGTTGTCACCGTGCGGGGTCGGCACTTCGAAGAAGGTCTTGCCGCCGTCGATCGACTTCTTGCACGGCATGTTGAGCACCCAAACGGTGTCTGCATCGTTCGGGTCGGCATACACGTGCGAGTAGTACCAGGCGCGGGCGCGCAGGTCCATATCCTCACAGAGGCGGATCCAGGTTGCACCGTGGTCGTCGGAGCGGAAGAGTGCGCCGTCCTCGGCTTCAACCAGCGCCCAGACGCGGCCGGAGCGGGCCGGAGAAACTGCTACACCGATCTTGCCGAGGATGCCCTTCGGCAGGCCGGGGTTGCGGGTGATGTCTTCCCAGGTGTCGCCACCGTCGGTCGACTTCCAGAGACCGGAATCCTCACCACCGCTGCTGGCGGCGTGTGGATAGCGCTGTCCCTGCCAGATGGCGGCGTAGATGATCCGTGGGTTGTTCGGGTCGAGGGAAATGTCATGGCTGCCGGCGCGTGGGCTCTTGTAGAGCACCTTCTCCCAGGTCTCGCCACCGTCCATGCTGCGGAAGACACCGCGCTCCTCGTTCTCGCCCCATGCGTGGCCGAGAGCAGCGGCGTAGACAATATCCGGGTTGGTCGGGTGGATGCGAATCCGGCCGATGTGCCGGGTCTCCTTCAGACCAACATTCTTCCATGTTTCGCCGCCGTCGGTGCTCTTGTAAACACCGTCGCCGTGGGAGACGTTGCTCCGGATGTTGGTTTCACCGGTGCCGACATAGATGACGTTTGGATCGGACTGGGAAACGGCAATCGAACCGACGGCAGCCGTCTTGAAGTAACCGTCGGAGATGTTGAACCAGTGCTGGCCACCATCAATGGTCTTCCAGACACCCCCCGCAACACCACCAAAGTAGAAGACGGCCTTTTCGGTCGGATGGCCGGCCACTGCTGAAACGCGCCCCGCCCGGTGTGGCCCGATGCTGCGCCACTCCAGCGAGCTGAACAAGCTCTCGTCAACTGTCATGAGGATTCCCTCCGTATTGCGGAACATTCGATCAGGCTGTTGCTCAACCTGACCGTCGATTCTCAACTGAACCGTGACAACTGTCAAGACTCGCCTGAAACACCGTCCATTTATTAAGGAAGGCAAATGCCTACGTCTTCCGGATGCCGGGCCGGGGAGACAAACCGCGTAGCATCGCACGACTGTGACAATGTGTCAATTAAACGACTCTCAGGAAACTCTCAGTGAATTCCCAGTTACGTTTGGTGCGTACGTACTATGCTAGAATTCGGAACAGGACGAAAAGCGACAACGCCAAATCGGGGGATGAAGCGTTGAAGTCCGGGGTGTGAGCAAAGGAATTTGCCCGTGATAAAGAAGTTCAAGCGCCCGTTGAAGGTGCTGATGGTGGCCGGTTCCGTTCTGGTGCTGGGCACCACATTTACCGCACCTGCGCTTGCTGACTGGTCGCTATCGCCCGGCGATACCGGCCAGATCGCGCATACCGGTGGCGATGGCATCAACCTTCGCACCGGACCCGGTGCCAGCAACGGTGTGCTGACCACCCTTCCCGAAGGATTCAATGTCTGGGTCGTCGATGGCCCGCTCTGGCTCGAGGATGGTACCTACTGGTACGAAGTCGAGGCAGATACGATCGAAGGTTATTTCACCGGCTGGGTGATTGGTGACTACATTTCCTGGCCAGGCACAGCCAGCGAAGCTGCGGAAATCATCGTCCCGGATGGCCCGCCACCAACTCCGTCAGATGTTGCCAGTGGTGTGCCGCTCTGGGTGAACACCGGTAATGGCTCGTTGAACATCCGCAGTGGCCCCGGCTTCTGGGCCGACGTGATCGGCGCTGCTCCGGATGGTTCCTATATTGAGGTGCTGGACGTCGCAGTCTGGGATGAATCCGGCAACTCCTGGACACCGGTCGCATTCAACGGACTGGTTGGCTATGCCGCCTCGAACTATCTCTCGCAGACAGTGAGTTTTGGTTCTGAAGCACCAGCGCCGCCGGCAATTGTCCAGCAGGTGGAGTCCACTGCCCCGGTTACAGCCGGCAGCACCGCCTGGGTAACCGAGGGTGTCAATCTTCGCCAGTGGGCCGGGCTGGATGGCCCGATCCTGCTGACCATCATGGCCGGCTACACGGTTGAGGTCATTGGCGGTCCGTCTTCAGACACCAGTGGTGATAACTGGTATCAGGTCGAGTTCGCGGGACTCACGGGCTGGATTCACGGGGCATACCTGAGTGGATCCGGCGGTACCGGTGGTGAAACCGTTTCCATCCCGGCATTTACCGGCGGCAGCGCCATTATCGACGCAGCCATGCAGTACATGGGTGTTCCCTATGTCTGGGGCGGCACCACCCCGGCCGGTTTCGATTGCTCCGGCTTTACCTGGTACATCCTGAATCAGGTGCTGGGCTACAGCGCCTACCCGCGGCCGATGGAAGATCAGGTGGTCTTCGGTGTCGAGGTTTCCCCGGAACAGTTGATGCCGGGTGACGTCGTCTACTTCCAGAACACCTACCAGTGGGGCCTTTCCCACATGGGCTTCTACATGGGCAACGGCCAGTTCATCCACGCCGGTAGCGAAAACTGGGGCGTTGGGATCGGCAGTATGTACGACCCGTACTGGCAGTCCCGCTACGTCACTGCCCGCCGCGTTCAGTAACTCTGTTCCCTGGATACAAAAACATCCCGGCTGCCAGATCGGCGGCCGGGATGTTTTCTTTTGTCTCGTTATCCGGCCGGCTCGTCTTCTTGCCGCGCCGGGAAGACGTAGATAATCAGTTCCTCGGTGATCCCGCCGGCTGTCGCCTCGATGGTCCAGCAACCCGGCTCGGGGAAGATGAGTTCGGTTCGCTGGATACGGTCCTGCAGCAGACTGGTGGTGACCAGTTCAGATGAGATGCCAAGGTCCATTTGCACATTCGGGTTACCTTCCAGACGTCCCGAGAGGTCGATATCAATTCGTCCGTCTGACGTGATCCAGTAGGTTTCGTTCGGTTCATCCTGCCAGAACAGCCCGAACCGGTTGCTCATCGAGATGTGTTCTCCATCCAGCCAGAACCGTGAGGCAAGCGACCCGTCGCGATCCTCAAGTACCACTGGCGTGGTTCGGCAGCTTGATGGGACAGCGTGCGGCATCGTGCGTTGCCAGTTTTCAAAGAGGGCAATGTAGTCGGGCCGGTCAAAGGCTGGCTGGACATCGATCACCAGGTCCACGCTGGTATGGTCGGACGTTACCTTGAGTTCCCAGCAACCTGGATCGGAGAAGTTCAGGATTGAATGGAACACCGGGAAATACAGGTCAGGCGGCAGGACATACGAGAAAGTGGCATCCGGATTGGAAAGATGCCGCGCCTCGTAGACCGGTGGAGAATGCCCCTCCAGGAACAGGAGCACCAGCATGTTGCCGGTGAACCATCGATGGGACGACGCCGGGAACATGGGGTTAACTGCTGCAAATGTTGGTGCGCTGATGGCCATCCCGTCGCCCTCATACCAGTCCTCGAAGCCGGGAATGTTGGCACCGGCCGGCGATTTCAGGTCGCCGATGTGCGAGACATTGCAGGAGGATGCAGCCGTTGTTGGCGGAATCGTTGCGGTGGGCATCTGCCCCACCGCAACGCTGGTTGGTGTCGGGGCACCGGCGATGACTGGCGCTTCTTCCTCTTCGTTGCCCGCAAACAGACCGGACTGCCATGCCCCGATTGCAACCGCCAGGAGCAGTACGGCGGCTACGACGCCGAGTTCGATTCCGCTCCGCCGTCGGACAAAATCCATCTCCCATGCTCCCTTTGCGTAGATCCGGTCAAGGTGGCGTTGCCGTTGCTTCCGCGAGAGGCTGCCCGGACGCAACCCCCGGCGCAGATCGTTGTCAAGCCCTGGATCTGGTGTTTTCATGCCATTGCTCATTCAGATTCCAGCAATCGTGCTATCCGGTCGGTCGCCCGGCTGAGACGTTTGCGGACGGCTGCATCACTGATACCGACTACCTCACTGATTTCCCGGGATGACAGCCCGGCGCTGTAGCGCAACCCCAGCACCTCCTGGTCGGCTGCCGGAAGTTGGCGGAAGGCCGCCTGGACGCGGGCGATGCGCTCCTCCCGGAGGATCAGGTCCATTGCGTCCTGTTCGGCCTCCAGGCCGTGGCGCTGGCTGTGACGGGAGACAAATCGCCAGAGCCGGCGGTGGTAGCGCTGGTGGTCGATCAGTTTGTTGCGGGCAATGGTGAAGAGCCACCCGGCAAAGCTTCCCCGCTCCGGGTTGAAATACTCCAGTCGTTCGATTGCGGCCAGAAACGTTTCGCTCACCACATCATCGGCAACGGCCGCCGAGCGGGTGTGCGGCAGGGCGAACCAGTAGATCCGGTCGGCATAGCGTTCGTAGAGCAGGCGAAAATGGCGGGTATCCTCCAGCGCGGCCCGCACCAGATCCTCATCGGAGATCACCGGATGCGTGTCCAGCCGCTCCAGCGCCTGCCTCCTGCCGACCATTCTTGCTGTCCTCTCGCAAGATATACGCAGGGATGGGGAAAATGTGACACCTGGGGCGGAACCCGTCCTCTTGTCCTTATCGGGGCGACGCGGTGCGTCGCTCTCTTTGATCGGAAAAGGTCGTTGATGAAACGTAGCCGGCTACTACTGGAACCGGAGGTCATCCCAGACCGGGACGAGATCATTCCGGACGTAGACCCGGAAGTGGTACGGGCCGAGCGTGGTCGTTGGTAGTTCGCGATAGGCGGTCAGGCGGAACAGTTTGGCCTGTTGCTCGATGTTGCGGAGTGAGGCAAAGGAGTTGCCGACACTGCGGAGGACATCCGTCAATGAATAGGGCCCCTCCTGATCGGTTTGGTAATTCTGGATGTTGGGGTCACTCAGTTCCGGTGCGATAGCAAACGCCCGGTAGGTTTCCCGCTCCGGGAAGAACCAGCGCAAGGTGTATTGCTGGGGTGTGTAGTTGGTCAGCAATGCCTCGTTGTTGATCGCTACGCCATCCCTACCGGTGGTATTCAGGTTGGCGTTCGCAATCATGATGACATCAGCATCAAGCACACTGGCGACGTTGTTGCCATAGAAGCGCCGGTTGGGGAAATCCTTCAGATACCACTGCATCGGCCAGGAAACACCCTGGTCCCAGGCGACGTAGATATCGTTTCGGCCGGTCAGTTCAAACGACAATTGCTGGATATCGTGCATTACCATCGGCACATCAGGTGAAGCCTGGCTGAAGTTCAGCATG
The DNA here is from genome assembly GCA_964462545.1 of uncultured Thermomicrobiales bacterium. Classification (GTDB taxonomy): domain Bacteria; phylum Chloroflexota; class Chloroflexia; order Thermomicrobiales; family CFX8; genus CAYWXR01. The sequence continues at coordinate 502 of CAYWXR010000064.1, read as the reverse complement.
TCGCGGGGCCAGTCGCCTTCGTGCATCGCAAAACGGATACCGGTATTTCCCTGGGCCAGCACCAGTGCCGCGGCTATGGCCACTGCCGTTGTAGCCAGCGACGTCTTCCAGCCGTAGCGGGCTACCAGCACTACGGTCACCACAGCCAGGGCCAGCAACGGCAGGTACAACAACCACGGTTGCTCCTCGATGACCGGGCGAACTCCAACGACAATCCGTTGGCGACCACTCACCCCTTCCGGGCCGGCGGTCCCCCAGGCCCAGAGCAGGAAGCCGGTTGCCGAGATCGCCAGAATCCCGGCAGTGCCGGCTGCCGGGACCGACCGAGGCAGCAATCCATTGGCTACCCGCGATTCCAGCCACTCAACGGCTCCACCAAGATACGATCCCGCCAGAATGATGAACGGCAGCGCGATATGCACCGAAAGCCAGGGCATCTTCTCGCCCGCCCATGAAAGGATAATCAGCATCATCGTGCCCCAGTAGAGGCAGAGTCCGCGCA
>CAYWXR010000063.1:0-6348 GCA_964462545.1 uncultured Thermomicrobiales bacterium | reverse complement strand
GCCCATGAAAGGATAATCAGCATCATCGTGCCCCAGTAGAGGCAGAGTCCGCGCAAATAGAGCCGTGGCCCAACCTCGACGCCGGCGCGCATCCGTCCAGCAATACGCCAGATCGTGATGCCGGCACAGATCGGAATCAGCGTGACGATGACAAAATCGTATTGCGGCAGCAGCATCAGATAGTAGAACCAGGGCTGCCCGCCACGTTGCACTTCCTGTTGCCCCAGCCAGTAGCCAAGCGATCCGACCGTACCGCTGGCCAGTCCGGCGAAGTTCGTAAAGAACGTTGTGTAGAGCACCGAATAGATGGCCAGCCCGCCGAGGATGCCGTAGATCATCCCCCGTTTGTCACGCAGTCCGTCGTAGATCGCGCCGGTCGTCGTCGCTTCCGGCAGCTGTCCCAGCGTACCGTCGATCCAGCCGGTCTCCGGCGGACGCATCCTTCGTAGTAAATGCAGCGTCGCCAGCACCGCCACCACCAGAATACCCAGCAGCGCCAGCGTGATTGGATGGAACAGCACATTGACCGTGAATTGCTGGATGTTCTCCTGCGATGGATCTTCCCAGGGGATCGTCGGCAACGAATCGATGCCGAACCGTGGCATCCCCTTCCAGACCACAGCACCAGCCAGTCCGGCCAACCCGGCGACCAGCAGCAATCGCTTGTCCAGCTGCCAGGCGATGATGATGCCGACGAACGTCACCAGAATGAAGGCGATGATGAATGACACTTCCAGCGTTGTGAAGAGAAACCCGGTCGTGAGCCAGACGAAGATGATCCATTTCGTCTGCCGGTCCAGCATGTAGCGCAGCATCGAGAAGATGATCACTAGCGTACAGAACAGCACATACGGATCGTGACGGATGAACCGCGTATAGAACAGAATCGTCGGAGAGAAGAGCAGCAGCGTTCCGCTAATCAACGCTCCCCAGCGTCCCAGCAACTGCGGCTGCCGGATCAGCAGCGGCAGGAAGACAATGCAGACCCCGAGAATCGCCGGCACGACTCGCGACGTGTAGTCGTTCGCCCCGAACAGGAAATAGATCAGCGCGTTGCTGTGAAACAGCCCCGGCCCGTGCATCATCGGATCGTGGATATAGCGGAAATCCGACACCAGATACCACGAATAGAGCGTATGCAAACTCTCATCATGGTTCAGCGCCCGGTTCCCCAAATCCCAGAACCTGGTAACAACCGCCAGCACGCCAAGCACCCCCCAGAGCATCACCTCCAGAGAGACTCGCACCACCCCTCGGTTAATCGCCCCCCGGTGCCCCACCGCATCTCCCGTGCCTTGCACCAACCTGCAAGACAGAGTGTATCCGACTGGCAGGGGCGCATTGCATACGTCTGCCGTAAATATCTCGTATGTTTTATCAGGAGCGACAAGGTTTGTTTGTCATCCCGACGCAGGAGGGATCCGTAGCCCCCCAAGTGACGGATCCCTCCTGCGTCGGGATGACAAATGGAGAGGGATGTTCCTTCCTGAACACCGGAGTGGTTCAAGCCGGGCGTATGCAAGACGCCCCTACGAAGATCGAACTACTCCGCCGGCGGATAGTCGGCGACCGGCAAGTGGAGAATCGCCGAGATGGTGCGCTCCTCGCCGGCGGCGTTGGTCAGGGTGATCCAGGGCATGTGGAGCCGTAGATCGCCGCTGTCGGGGATATCGTGCAGGGTGAGGTTTGCGGAATACATGACGGTAGACTGGCGCGGGTCTGCCGGGATTGGGAAGTCGACCTGGTCTTCGGTGAGGCGCATCGTGCCCCAGGTGATTTCGACGTCGCCGCTTTGCTCGCCGGCAACCCAGTTGAGTCCTTCCAGCGGGAAACCGGCTGTTGCGGCTCCGGTGACCCGCCACTCGACGGCAACGTCCATCGTGTTGTCGTCGTGGAGTTCGATAGCGGCGACGCTGATGCCCAGGTGCAATCCGGTTTCCTGCGCATCATGGTCGGACATCTGGTCGATCCGGATATCCTGATAGGCTCCCGGGAACCGGTCGAAATCGTCATTCTCCCGGCGCTGCATCAGCCAAAGAGCTTCGAGCCCTCCGTCGATGCGCCAGCCCTGATCCGTTTGGCGGAGCACATATTCGAAGCTCGCATGAGACGTTAGTCGCAGCACCGTGAATCGTTCGTGCTGCTCGATGGACCAGTCATCCGGATCCCAACTGAAATGCCGGCCGGACTCACCAAGGAACAGCACCTCGTCGCTGAACTCCCGGAACGGTTCAACGAACACCTCCCGCGCAGCATCCAGATCCCCGGCGTCGACCGCCTGCCGGTACGCGAAGATGAACTCCAGCGGGTCCTCTGAGGTTGCGTCCGGGACGACCGTTTCGTCTGCCGGCAACACCACCGGATTGATGATGACGCCGCCGTAGACGGGAGATTCACGCTCGGCGAGGATTTCCAGGGTTTCGGGATGTAGCCGGTAGATAATCGCCGGTGGCTGGACCGGATCGTCGTAGCGGGATGCGTAGATGCTTTGACCATCTGGTGCAGGGATGATGGCAACGACGCTGACGCCGTCGAATGCATGGGCCATGAGTTCCCGTCTTTCCAGATTGACGGCAGTGAGTCCAAGGTGCTTTTCTATTGATGACCCCGAGATGTAGAGATAGCGACCATCAAGCGAAAACTCTGCCTGCAGGTGGAGCGAACGCGGATTCGGATCGTTGATCCATTTCTCCGGTTCGTTACCAGTCGCGGAGAACGCAAATGATTGCTCGATTGTCAGTTGTTCAAGGCTGATAATGGTGATCTTTTTGGCGTCGGCGTGGGCAATGGCAAGCTGCCGGCCATCCGGAGATGTAGCCACTCCCGGTAGTTGGCCAAACTCGATCTGAATGGAATCGAATGCTCTCCGGTTGGTCTCACTACCAGTTGCGACGTCGTAGGCAATGATTTGCAGTGACATGGGATTGCTGCTGGTTGGAAAGACGAGCAACACACGGTACAAGGTGCTGCTGTCAGCGCTGAAGAACAGTTCCTCCTGCCCGTTCACCGGGTCATCATTGATGGTGCTGATGACACTTCCATCGTTGGTGTCGAGAATCCACCAGGATGGTAGTTCTTCATTCTGCGTTGCATGCACCGTCTGAACTACCAATTTGCTGCCATCCGGACTGAGGTAGGGAGTTTGAACGAATGCTGGCGCGTGGAAGCTGCTTCGCTCTTTGCCGGTTTGTGTATCCAGGATGACAATTCTGACGCCGTCGGATGGATCACCGTCCAGTGGATTTGGCATCCTGTCGGGATATTCGATGCTGACCAACACCGGCATGCCTCTTGATGCGATGAGCCTGGCTCCGCTGATCTCCGGTGAATCGGTGCGATCTTCGAGCGTATCTGGATCAACCTGTACAAATGTGCCCGGAAGCGCCTGGCCGGCCGGCGAAACATCTCCGCCGATTCTCACATAGACATCAAAATCTTCGGTCAACTCCACTCCGGCGATAGCCGGCTCTTCCGGTTCATCGCCGGCGAGGAACATCCGCGAGGCAATGACTCCGCCGATGACCAGGGTGATGACGGCGATGATCGTGATCAGTTCGAGGCGGTCGCGGAGCCCGCCGCCGGTGGTGCTGGTGATGGTGCGGAACTCGTTGCCGGCGCTGCCGGACGGGAAGCGGACGTTGGCCGGCATGGTTGAGGGGATCGGGCTGGCGGGCAGGCCGAGACGTTCTCGGTGGCGGCGTTTGCGGTCGACAGGCAGGCTGCCCCGGCCGAGGGTGGTGTGCAGGATCCGGTCCAGTTGCTGGTCGGGCTGGGTCATGGGATGTCCTCACCACGTTCGATGGACGAAAGCTGGTCGGAAAGGCGTTGCCGGGCGCGGCTGAGCCGGGTGCGGACCGCGCCGGCCGAGATGCCGAGGGCGTCGCCAATTTCGGTGCTGTTCAGCCCGGCGCTGTAGCGCAGCAGCACGAGCTCACGGTCGGTTTCGGGCAGTGTCTCCAGCAACTGGCGGACGAGCCGGGCATCCTCCCGGCGGATGGTGTCGTCGAGCAGGTCGTCTGCAGTTGCGGTGTTGCTCCGGCCGGCGCGCTGGACGAGCCTCCGGAAGCGTTCGCGACGTCGTTGCCGGTCGGCCAGCCTCCTGCGGGCAATGGTGAAGAGCCAGCCGGCGAAGCTGCCGCGGGCCGGATCGAAACCGGAGAGCCCTTCCAGCGCCGCCAGCATCGTTTCGCCAACGATGTCATCGGCAACGGCTGGCGATCCCGTCCGGTCGCGGGCGAAGCGGTAGAGCCGGTCGGCATAGCGTTCATAGAGCGGGGCGAACTGCTGGCGGTCACGGAGTGCCGAGGCAACCAGCGCGGCATCAGAAGGCCCCGCCTCCCGGCGATCCGCCACCTGCGTCCGCGCCTCCTCCGCCACCCGGTCCCCCTCTCGCTGGTTATTCGCTTGAGAGGCTTGAAGTGTTACATTGCCATCGAGCGAAGGTTCACTGGTATGTAACCAGCGTATCTATAAGTTCCTCAATGGCTATATCGAGTTCTTGGGAAATGTTATGTCCAGTGATCGTGAAGTGCATACCAGTTGATGCCCAACTCCATTGAGTGATGACTCCGCTATCGTCCTGTTCCAGTAGTACTTTGCTCACCGGAAATGTTCCCGATTCTGACGTTACTGCTTGTCGAAATTCGACGAGAGACGCTGACAGTAGTGCTTCGGAGTTCTCTTTATAGACAATGACGACTGATGTTGGTTTCGAGTCAGCAGTGGCGTTGGGAATATTGATTCCGGAGAATTCCAAAGGTTCAGGCACGTACGGAGGTTGGACCAACTCGAACGGCACAAGTTCCTGTGCCTGCTCGAACGTCAGGTTCCGGTACGTCCCCATTTCATCCGGTGTTGGGCTGGCATCCGGGTCGACGGTTGGTACTGGTGGTGGGTCGGGCCGTTCCCGCGGCATCGGGTCGATGATGAGCATGCTGAAGGTTTCCAGTTGTCGTTCGGCCTGGATTTCCAGGGTCAATGCATCCAGCCGGCGGATGATCGATGCCGGTTCAATCGCTGCAACAACCTGATCAATCGTTATCACGTAAATGGCGTTTCCGTCAGGCGACGGAATCATCCAGTCAACCGGCGCACCTTCGACCGCCGTGGAGACAACCATCTCCTGTTCGGTATCAACAAGCATCAGCCCGGCTACGTCCGGATTAGGAAGCGGTCCTGATGGGATTCCGTACAGGTACAAATGACGGTTATCAGCTGCAAATGTGATTTCGCGCCGGGCAAACGGTGATTGGTCCTTTCCGTCTTCAGATGTGGTCAGAATGCCCAGATCGAAGGTCTTTTCGGTTTCAAGCGTTCTGGCATTGACAATGGTTATCGCGCTGTCATCACCATGGATGGCGGCAATGAAGGTGCCATCGGGGGAGATTGCGGCAGCTGGTGGTGAGGCCAACGGGGCAAGTGTCGAATTTTGGTCAAACAAGTCGCCACGATTGCCGAAGTCGTGTCTGGCGACTTCTTCTCCCGAGGCAAGATCAAAGGCAATTAAACTGGTCGAGTCTGCTGCCCATAGCCCGTAGAGCGTTGCTCCGTCTGGGCTGAAGAAGACTTCGGATGGCACCAATTGGCCATCTGGTGGGATGGTGGTAACAACCTCACCACTGACCGTATCGTATACGTACACGAACTGCTGCCCGCCCGCTTCGGGAATTGCCAACCGGGAGCCATCGTGACTCAGGATCAGTCCGGCTATAGATGATGGAGCTGAGAACGATAGCCTCTCGCTGCCGCCCAGACCATCGCCGACGACAATGATCCGCTCCTGATTTTGCCCCGGTTCAATCCAGACGACGGTAGAGCCGTCCTGCGAGAGCACATACGGGTAGGTGATGTCGAACCGGTGTCCGGCTTCGATGTCGTCCAGCGATTCGGGGTTGATCTGCTGGAGATGGGCGGCGGATTCCGTTGTGCCGGTGATCCGGTAGATCTCAAAATCCTCAACCAGGACCGGCGGTTCAACGGCCGGCACGCCGCCATCGTCGGTCCAGACGGTCTGGTAGATGAAGACGCCACCGATGACGAGCATGCCGACGATGAGGATGGCGGCGAGTTCGCTGTATTTGCGGAGCCAGCCGGCGATGCCGCGGGGCTGGTCGTCGTCGAGCGGGGTTTCGACTGCTGATAGCGTTGGCTGGCCGAGGCTGTCCATGATCCGGTCGAGGGCCAGCGCCGGGAATCCGGCGTCGGGGTCGGCCGGCGGGCGGAGACGCTTCAGCAGTCGGGCGGTGTTGACCAGGCCGGCCAGTTCTCCGTCGTGGTGGCCGGGCGATTGTTCGCGGTTGAGTGCGTCGATGGCGAGATCCAGCTGGCGGTCGATGTTGCTGGTGCTCA
>CAYWXR010000062.1:0-6617 GCA_964462545.1 uncultured Thermomicrobiales bacterium | reverse complement strand
GACAAGAGGGGGCGGTGATCCGGATGAGACGACAACCTCGGGGACCAGCGTTGCGGTCGGGGTGACCGATCGCAACTACAGTCCACACAGTAACGGGCGGCCGTTGTCATGACAACGGCCGCCCGTTTGCTTGCAGAAACTTCGCAGAGCCCCTAGCCCACCGGGCCGGCGCCGGCGGTGGGGGCGAGGTAATAGACCTGAACCTTGTTGTTCTTGTCGAGACCAAGGGCGACGAAGAGCGGCCAGTTCATCTCGACGGCCCACTTGGCGCGCCACTGTGCCTGATGTGGTGTGGCAACACGGTCACCGATGGTGCACTCGAGGGTTACACCGTTGGCCACCAGTCGCAGGCGCTCGCCAACGAGGAAGTCCGGGTGGACGCAGTAGAAGTCGTTCGGGTCGGGCTTCCAGTTTTCGATGGCGTTGCCCCAACCGGCGTGCTTGCGCATGGCTTCGCGCCAGAAGGCAGCATCGTAGCTCGCACGGTAGTAGGCTGCCGGACCTTCGCCGATCATGTCACCACTGACCGGTGTCGCGGCTGCCGGTGGCTTGAGTTTGAACTCACTGACATCGGCGTCGTACTCATCAACCAGTCGGTCGTAGGTGCTCAGCACCTCATCGACCCACTCGTTCAGTTCCCAATTCGACCAATCCGCGGCACCGCCGGAGTAATAGGCACCAAGGATCGACCGCCAGTCGAGGAACTGGACCATCCAGTAGGCGAGCGACTTCGCGCCATACTCGGCGTTCAGGGATGGATCGAACAGGCTACCGGAGACTCCCTGGAGTTCGCTTTCACGAACGGCCATCAGTCCGATGCCACCGTTCGATTCCGAGGCAAACGGGTTACCGCCCGAGGAAACCTGCATCACCGAAACCAGCATGTAGGGGTCGATGTAGCGTTCCAGGGCCGCCGTCACCAGTTCCTCACCGAACGGCACGTCGTACGCCAGCGGGGCAAACTGCGGATCAATCGGCTCATCCACCGGCAGGCCGCGCCAGATGCGGTAGTGCAGTCCCATGTTGCCGGATTCGACTTCCCAACCCGGGCTGTTGCCCGGTGTATAGGTCAGCACCCGGCGCTCGAAGACCTGCACCAGAGCCATCCGGTCTTCGCCACCTACCTGGGCCTTCACCCAGTATGGCTCGGTGATCGGCAGTCCCAGCAGATAGGCCCACGGCAGCGGGTAGTTGGCGGCCCATTCCAGGAACGGACCGGCAATGTTGTGGCCGGTGATCTCCTCGTAGCTGGAGATCGTCACGCCGCGTGCCGCTGCTCCATCGGCGATGACAGTGCCATCCGGCAGCAGCAGATCAGTCACCGCCTGACCCACCCGCGATGTATAGCGAGGCGGGGAGTAGCTGCCATCAGTCACCGGCGGATCGGTCCAGACAGAAGAGAGCTTCGAAAGCGAAGCGTAGGTTACCGGGTTTGACTGCCGGTAGTCGCCGACGATAGCAATCTCGGCCGGCTCACGCTGGACGAACGTGTTCTCGCCTAGCTGAACGCGCCCGGAGAGCAGTTCGCTTGAAAGCAGTGCGCCGGAGACGTACCAGAGGTTATCCCGCGACATCGTCGGGTCGAGAATGTCCAGACGGCCCTTGTCGAAATAGATATTCGTCCGGAAGCCGGTCGGGCTGTTCTCGTAGTATTCGGTCGTCGAAACGATTGGTGATGGCCCCCAGATCCAGGTGCGGGCGATTTCGTGGTTCGCCACCGGGCCATCGGTGCGGTTCCAGATGGATTGCACGGCGGGATCAATGGATGATCCTGGTGCAGGTGATGTCTGCTGGAGGGTGGTTTCCTCGGCCAGAACCGGCCAGGCTGCCACCAGCAGCATTGCGAGTACGAGGCCAAGAACTGGCATCGCTCGCAACAGTGTTCTGTTTGCGGTCAAGAAGGTCGTCCTCCCCATTCCTGCGAAGCCTGGTCCGGCGATGTTCGCCAGATGTGCCGGAACCGTTTCGTCTGGAATGTTGTAATCCTCAACAATTGATCTCCCCCAGACCAATTGCCCTGTACGTACACTTCCTTCGCCGGAGATTAACACCGAGCGAGAAACTCTGCAAGAACCCTACGGAAGGAAGTGCCTCACCGGTAGCACCCCTTGGTACCAATGAGGACCCAGCCGGGCACGACATTGGTCATGCTCCGGATTGACTGGGATAATACGTTGTTGGAAGACGTAACGTCTGAGAGCATGCTGAGGAGATGCTTGGAAATGAGTAAGTTTGTGACGGTCGCCCGGGTAGAAGATGTCCTCCCCAACTGCGCAAAGCAGGTATGGATTGGCGATACACCTGTTGCCGTCTGCAATGTGGATGGTGAGTTTCACGCCATCAGCGATATCTGCACTCACGAGGAGTTCTACCTCTCCGGCGGCGTCATCGAGAACGGCGAGATCGAATGCCCGATGCACCGGGGCGTGTTCAACATCCGCACCGGCGAGGCAGAAGTCTTCCCGGCCGAGGAAGATCTTCCGGTTTACCAGTGCCGCGTCGTCGATGGCGAGATTCAGGTGAGCCTGGATGACTGATCCAGCCCCGGCAATCGGCATGGTTGTCATCTACGTCACCGATATGGAGCGCTCGGTGGCGTTCTACCGCGACGGTCTGGGCTTTCCTCTCCGGAGCGAATCGCCGTCATGGAGCGAACTGAATGCCGGCGGAATCACCCTGGCACTGCACAGCACCGGCAACTCCGGCGAGGAACATGACTTCATGTCTGCCGGACGGGCTGATCTGCAGGTGACCGTCGCAGACCTGGATGCCACCCGCGAACGACTGCTGGCCCACGGGTTGGACGTCAACGAGCCCATGCTCATGGAAGACATCAATCTCCGGGTAGTGCAACTCCGCGACCCGGATGGACTGGATATCACCCTTTCTTCGGCTGTCGGATAAGACGTAGATAAAGGGCCCCACATTTGAGCCTCTACCCGGAAGCGGTTGTATCTGCCGAAGTTCGTCGAGCACGAATCTGTACAACCCTGATTTTTCTGGTGAATGGCATCCTGTTCGGCAACTGGGTGACGCGTATCCCCCGAATCCGGGATGACCTGCAGATCGGCGAGGGGCAGTTGGGGCTGGCACTGCTGGCGCTTGGCTTCGGCGGTCTGGTCTTCATGCCGGCCGCCGGTGCCATGGTTGCGAAGTTCGGCACCAAACGCCTGAACACCATCATCCTGATCCTGATCTGCTTCGCCTTCCCCTTCCCGGCGATCGTCCCCTCATGGAGCCTGCTCTGTCTCTCACTCTTCATATCAGGAGCGGGCTACGGAATCCTCGACATTGGCATGAACTCGCAGGGGGTACTCGTCCAGAAACGGGTGGGACGGCCAGTCCTGTCATCCATGCACGCCGCGTTCAGTTTCGGATCGTTCGTTGGTGCCATGATGGGCGGAGCCATCGCATCGGCAGGAGCATCACCGGTCATCCATTTAACCGGTATTGCAGTGCCCATGCTGGTCGTCAGCCTCATCATCACCCGCGGTCAACTGGATGATTCCCGGATGGTGCGCGAAAGTGGCCCCTCGTTCGTGCGCCCGTCGTGGGCACTGGCGGCACTGGGCTTGCTTGCCTTCTGCGGCTTGCTGGTGGAAGGGGCAATGGCCGACTGGAGCGCGGTCTATCTCACCGATTCGCTGGGAACCGGTCCCGGACTGGCAGCCATCGGCTACGCAGCGTTTTCACTAACCATGTCAATTGGCCGGATAATCGGTGACCGTCTGGTCTTCCTGACCAGCGAGGTGATAGTTGCCCGCTATGGCGGGGCGATTGCTGCACTGGGAATCGTTATGGTGCTCGTGCCGGGCACGCCGTTGATTTCGATTATCGGGTTTGGTCTCGCCGGCGCCGGGTTATCCAACGTTATTCCCGTCACCTTCAGTGCCGCCGGACGCACACCCGGCCTGCCGTCCGGCCCCGCGCTGGCCAGCGTCGCCTCGGCCGGTTATGCCGGATTTCTCCTCGGCCCATCACTGATCGGATTCATCGCCGAGTGGACCACACTCCAGATCGGACTCTCCCTCACTCTCATCCTGACCATCCTCATCCCCTTCTTCGCCTCCAGCGTCCACCGGGGTCCGCCTGCGGAAGAATAAGGGCAAGCGCTCATTGCAATGCGCCCTACCCCTTCGGGGGACGACCTCATGTGGTGAGAGACGAAAGAACTACGGCTTGACGACCACCTTGGTGCCGATATCGGCCCAGTCGAAGAGGATCTCGGCGATGTGGTTGGGCGGGACGACACAACCTTCGGTCTCCTGGGTGCCGAACACCTGGCGGTGGGTGGAGCCGTGGATGGCGTAGTCCTCGAAGAAGTACATCGCGTAGGGCACATTCGGCACGAAGTACGGGCCATTCCAGCCAATACCACTCATATGCTGCACCCGGTTCTTGTGCCAGATCTCGAAATGACCAACCACGGTCGGCGCCATGACGTGCCCGATCGTTACCGTGGTCGAGAGGAACGGGATATCGCCAACGTAGGCCGTCAGCCGGAACTCGCTCAGGCTGATCTCGATCCAGCGTTCGGTGGAAAAGGCATCGGTCGTCATCAGACCATCGGTAAACGGATATTCCACTGCATCTGCCGGACGCGGCATCGGGTTGCCAAGTTGATCGTTGAGCGCTGCATCCATCGTGCCAAGGGGCACAAACCGGGTGCCGGTGGCCTCCGACCAGGAAAGCGCTCCATATTCAAAGAACTGGTAGATACTGCCATTCAGGCTGAATTCTTCGGAGATTGGCATGCCGAGCTGACTCGAATTGCCGGGAATGAGCCAGGTACCGCGGAAGCCGCCAGAAAGGGTGTGCCCGGTCTCTTCAAAGAACTGTTCGGCAGGCGTGGTTGCCGGTACCGGTTTGAAGGCAGGATGCCATTGGGTGTAGCCCACCCTGTCGGCATACATCCGTCCGAGTGGCGCCACCTGGACATTGTTGCCGGTATTTTCGCCGCTGAAATGGTTGATTTCGAGCCGTGAGTATTCGAACCACTGGGTCCAGCGGTCTTCGTGCTTGACCATCGGAGTCACCGGCACGCCGGTATTGTCGGCGCTGGCCCGGCTGAGCCAGTAGGCCAGGAACGGCCCGGTAACGGTCTGGCTGGTTTCGGTGAAGAAGAGTTGCCGGCTCGGTGCGGAGGTCAATCCCTGCGCACTGGCAGTCCCGGCCGCCGGCAGGATAACCACCGCCAGCACCAGCAACATCAGTCCGGCTCTCGTGATTCGCTGCCCCATGTGTAAACCCCGCACCCAACCCTGAAACCGCGCACGCTGCGCCAATTCAAATGATGGATGAATCGCGGTTTCCCGACGATAGGATCTTGGTAACGATTCAGACAGACAGAACCAGACATTCTTCAGTTCGAGGACTTGTTCGCGCTCTGTACCTTACCGTGTGATTCCATGCCTGGCCGCTCTTTCGCTATGTCTTGGAGAATAGCCTTTCGCCAAGATGTTCTGATCCTCAACCACGTCGCAGTATGTCATTTGGCAATTTACGCCCTCAAGCCTATGATGGCAACACGCAGGCTTCCATTGCACCATTTCCCATCGGAGCATCCAGATGACAGAGAGAATGAACAAGCAGCCAGTCGATCAACTCCACTGGCACACCGGATCATCGCTTTCTCTTGGATGGTGGCTGGAAGAGGCATTGGCAAGAGTTCGATGGCTTGCAGTACCAACCTGCCTGCTAACGATACTCATCTTTCCCGGTCTTTCACCGTTTACACTCTTCCTCCCCGCGATCGGTTTCGGATTGGGCAATATCCCCGTGGCTATACTGCTACGGCAACAACCAACTCCAGCTCGCCTGCAAACAATCCGGGTCATTTCCATCACCGTTGACTGGTCAAGCACCGCGGCAAGCATTTATGCATTCAGCACGGAGCCAATGGCAGCAACGCCTGCCATTCTCCTCTTGCTTTTAGCTACAGCCGCTCTCAGGTTCCAGCTTACTGGGCTCGCGATTGGCTCCGCCGTTGCATTAGCCATCGTAGGCGGGCTTGCAACTATCCAATCTACCGTCTACCAGTCTCTCAGTACCCAGGATGCCACTGTGTTTGCAAGTAGTTGGGCAGTCGTGATCGGTGTTGTCGCACTTGTGCTTGGTGGCTTGATGCGAGCCTTTCAACAATGGATGACACATGAATCAAATAATCGGGATATCATCATGGATTCGTTACTGCGCTTTCGACTTGGGCTATCCCCCCGTGAATGGGACATCCTTGCTTTTCTGCTACATACCGACCTCACCTACGAAGCAATCGGTCACCACCTCAACATCAGTTCAGGGACTGTGAAAACCCATGTACGAAACATCGGAGAAAAACTCAACGCCAGAGGTCGGCAGGCGGTGATCGCAGAAGCCACCAAGCTCGGGTTCAAACCTCCTAGACCGGATCTCCCATCCGGACATGCATAGTGAAACGTTGAATAAGCCCAAGGTTTAGGCTATCTATACCCTTGGTATACACGATTTCCACCCAATAGGTATTGCGTTTGCATCCCTTTTTTCAGGCATCATGTGCATCAAGTTAATTCAGGAGTCTGCGTAAACGCACTGAAACGGTGTCACGATGAGCGAAAGTAAACACGTCTTTCGTTTGGCTA
>CAYWXR010000061.1:0-7006 GCA_964462545.1 uncultured Thermomicrobiales bacterium | reverse complement strand
CCCCCCCCCCCCCCCCCCCCCCCCCCCCCCCCCCCCCCCCCCCCCCCCCGCGCGGCCGCCGGCCCCGCTCGCAGGGGGGCGGGTTGCCCGTGTGCCGGGGGAGCGAGCGTGGGCGGCGAGCGTCTATGATCTGGAGCATCAGATGACACGACGATGCAGCAGTGAGAGGGGCGGGCCGGTGAGGTTGGGGTTGACGTTGGCGAACCGGGGGGTGTTGCTGGATGTGACGACGGCAGCGGAGATGCTGGAGATGGCGGAGATTGCCGACCGGTCCGGTGTTATCCAGTCGGTCTGGGTGGGGGATAGCCTGCTCGGTAAACCGAGAATGGAATCGATTGCCCTGCTGGCCGGGGTGGCTGCTCGCACAAGCCGGGTACGTATCGGCCCGGCCTGTATGGCGAGTTTCCCACTGCGTGATCCGGTGCTGCTGGCCTATCAGTGGGCCAGTCTCGATCTGCTGGCCGAGGGGCGGACGGTAATGGTGGCCTGCACCGGGATTGTTCCGCAGGATGGCGGGAGGATCGAGGGCGAACTCTATGGGCTCGAATCGAAGGACCGGGTGGGGCGGCTGATTGAGTGGATCAAGCTGCTGAAACTGCTCTGGACCGAGGATAATGTCAGTTTCGAGGGGCAGCACTATCGGTGCGAAGGTATCACGATTGAACCGAAGCCGGCGGCCAAACCACGTCCGCCGATCTGGATCGCAAACAATGCGCCGGCGAGCCTGCCGGAGGTCGTCAAACGCACCCACCGCCGGGTGATCCGTCATGCCGACGGCTGGGAAACATCAATCTCTGATCCGGATGATGTTCGCTGGCGGCTGGAGGATATCCGCACCCAGGCGGCCGAGATGGGTCGCGACCCGGCGTCGATCGAGACGCATCTCTACCACAACATCAACATCAACGAAGACCGCACGGCCGCGCTGGACGAGTCGAAACGCTTCCTCGATCTCTACTACTCCTGGGATACGCCGGCCGAACGGGTTGATACCTGGACCGCCGCCGGCTCGGTCGACGAGTGTATCTGCCATCTCAAGGAGTACGAGGAGATGGGCATCGACGAGGTGACGCTCCGGATCTCCGGTTGGGATCAGATGGGCCAGCTGGACCGGTTCATCAACGAGGTCGCGCCGGCATTTGGGCCAGAGTAGTGGCCCTAGGGAGTCCAAGATCAATCTTCAGAACACACAGACCCGCACTGTCACTACCCTATGGAGTGTAATTGGTGCAGTTGTGAATCAAGCCTGAAACAGTCGGGCAGTTCACGAAGATTCGATAGTTGCCACTATTAAAGACGTTCGAGGGGGTGAAAATGGCGTCTAATCCCCATCCACTCGAGTGTATTCCGAATGCATAGTTGTTAATCGGAGAGTAGGCTCCGTGCCATGGACCACCGCTGTCTCCGCTGTTTGAGAGGTTGAGTCCTGTGGGTTCTGGGCCACTGGTATTCTGGGCTGCCCAATGCTCGACATTCTTCATCCAGATGAACGTCGGGGTAAAATGATACGTAACACCGTTGTGTGTTTGAGAGCCCTTCGCACGACTTGTGCTGAAGATGAATCCGCAACGATGTTGGGCGGTAGCCTGTCCAAAGACACATAGATGCATACTTTGAATCATGCTAGTTCTACCGATAGCATCAGTAATTGGCACCCAAGTTGTGCCGATATTAATCATATTCCGAAGAGTATGACTGGTATTGTGGGCGTGCAATTGATAGTCGCTGCTGACACCATAGTGCTCATTCAGCAGCGCAAATTCGTCACTTCCGATATGCGTAAACGTTAGTGGGTTCGTTGGGGTTGTGTTTACGCTACCACAATGGCCCGCCGTGAAAACACCTCTTGCGTAGGGAACGACTCTGTAGCCCGCATAACCGCTCGTGCAATTGCCTGGAGTGAGGACTTTGAAACCACCGATTACCGTAGCTTCTTCGTCATCAAGATATTCCACCTCGACTATCACCACAGTTGGTGGTAGTACGTGGCCAAATTCGCGTAATTGCTGATAAGTCCATTCGGCATCCGTCACGAAGAACTTTGCTTCAGATTCTGTAATGACACCCCCATGCAGGATAGACAAGGCAATCAGGGCCTCTTGGGTATGCATGTAATCAGCGAGTAACACGTCGAACGAGTTCTCGACGACCTCGAAGACAACGAGATCCTCGAACGGGCCATCGACCAAGTACGGCCGTACGCGGTCTTCACCGTCCTCTGTTACGAAAATCGTGAGTCCGAATTCCGGGGAATGCCGTAGCCGAAGCTCTACCACCACGTCGCGTTCCCGGGCTTTCAGTTGCTCACTAAGGGAAGCAGCTTGTTCTTGGAGTTGCAATCGACGTTTTGCTTCTTCCAGGGTAACACCAACATCAGCCGCATACATTTCGGCATGTATTTCAAATGCATCCTCGACGGTTGTTTCCGGAACGACAGTGTCTTGCCCTGGAACCTGCGGTGTTCCTGCCGTTGCAGGAACAGACATGACAGCCAACAGGAAGAGTACCAAGATGGAACGAATCGAGTAGCTGGTACGAGACATGAACTCCTCCTTGCCGACCGCAGTGGCCCCAAAAGGAGGTCGGATTGCTCTCCGCATAACATTTTGACGTCAGAAGGATGTTAGCATAACCCTGCGGTAGAAGCAATTGATGTGCAAAGCGTCTGACGTGTGTTACGAAACTATTCGCGTTGAGTACAGAAAAGGTGAAGAGGCAGTATGGCCGATTGAAAGATGCCCGGGTAGCAGCCAATAGCCAATTAGAAACCATGATGGGCTGTTGCATGGATAGACGAACCATTCTGGTGGAATCTGTATGTGCTGACATCCTGAATATCATCCTATGTCGCTACAATGCGAAGAAGTTGTTGAGGTTGTGGCCCCGAGTAGAGGAGCAAGTTTTCGTGCGTGTATTCATCTCAGTTGATATTGAAGGTGTCGCCGGGCTGGTTGCGTTGGAAGAGCAACGCGCCGGGAATCCGGAATTTGAACGGGCCAGGCGGCTGATGACCGAAGAGGCATCGGCCTCGGTGCGTGGTGTGTTGGCCGCGGATCCCGACGCGGAAGTGACGATTGCAGACGCACATGGCAGCCATCGCAACATCATCCCGGAGTTGCTGGACCCGCGTGCGCGGCTGGTGCGTGGACGACCGCGGCCGCTGGGAATGATCGAGGGCATCCAGCACGGGTTCGACATCGCTATGTTTGTCGGCTATCACGGGCGGTCGGGAGCTGGCGATTCGGTGATGAGCCACACGATGACCGGCACGCTGGCTGATGTCCGCGTGAATGGCCGGTCGATGGGCGAGATTGGCCTGAACGCGGCTGCTGCCGGCGCGCTCGGTGTGCCGGTTGTGTTGGTGACCGGTGACGGTTCGGTGCGCGAGGAGGTGGCAGACCTCATGCCGGATTGCCCGACGGTGGTGGTGAAAGAAGGCATCGGCCGCTATGCCGCTGATAACCTGCACCCGAGCGTTGCCTGCGGTCTGATTGCGACAGCGGCTGCCGAAGCAACCCGCAATGCGGGGAGCTTCACACCGTTTGTGGTGGATGGCCCGGTGGCGCTGGAAGTGGATTTGCTGAATCCGTATCAGGTGGATTACTGCCTGCTCATCCCCGGCATCGAGCGCACCGCCGGCCGGTCGGTGGCCTATGCTGCGCCGGATTACCTGACCGCCTACAAGGTTACCCGGCTGATCGCCGCGCTTTCGGGGCTGCCGATTTAGGGAACCGGGTGTGTTCGTGATGAGCCGCCCCCGAAGGGGGTAGGGGCGCATTGCATGCGTCCGCCTTCAACCCCACGAACGCATAATCAGGAGCGACAAGGTTCGTTTGTCATCCCGACGCAGGAGGGATCCGTAGCCCCAGGAGCACGGATCCCTCACTGCGTTCGGGATGACAGATCAGGTTGGTCGGGTCCGCCGAAACACCCATGGTGTCTAACGCGGACGCATGCGATGCGCCCCTACCCCTTCGGGGATTCCGCAGCATTGTACAAACGCGCGGAAGGCAGCCTACTGTTCGGTCTTGCCGTCCCATTCGGTGTCGAGATCGAGCGGCCAGATTGGCCGGCGGACGTGGTTGAAGGTGAAGCGGTCGAGGTTCGGGTTGGCCGCACCGGGGGCGTCGACCTCGATGATCGTGCGGGCCAGTGGCTGGAAGGCCGCCCGGAAGTGACCGCGGGACTTGATGACCAGCAGCGGCTCGTGCTCCGGCTGGATGCCGACCTGACGGAAGTAGCCGGTATCGTTGGCAGCGTGGCGGATGGTGGTCACGACAATCTGCAAGCCGTTGACATCGATCAATGCGGTGCGTCCACAGGCAACAGGACGTCCGCGGACCACCGGGTCGTGGCCAATGAAGTTGCCATCACTCAGCACCCGAACGGTGCCGGTTGCCTCGACCGGTCCACCATAGGCCGGGTCGGCCTTGCCGCCGATCTGGAAGGTGGCAGTGCCACCCACACCGACTTCGAAGGCTTGCTCGACCGTTTCCGGATCCCAGACAGCCGCAACCGCGCCCTTGACGCCTCGCTTCACCAGTTCGCGGATCAGTTCCGGTGTATCGCCGGAGCCACCGCCACCGGGGTTATCTGCCGGGTCTGCCAGGATTACCGGGCCTTCGCCGGGTGTTTTCAGCAGTTCCACTGCCTGGTCGACTGCTTCCTCAACCGGCGGGATATCTTTCAGGAACTCGTGGCGGATTTCCCAGGCGAAGCGGCCCATATCGTCGGCACAGCGCCGGCCAATTTCCGGGTCGGTTGCTGTGACCGTCATCGCGGTGCCGGCCAGCGGGAAATCGGCGAACGGGAATCCACCAAAGACACCAACCTTGATGATGCCCTCGCCGGCTTCCCACTCGCTGGCGCGCTCCATCAGTTTTTGCATCGGGCCTTCGGCGGTGCGCATGTTGATCGTTGCCGGCAGCATCGGTGGCTTGGAGATGTAGACCTTCGGCATGCTGATCTTGCCGGCGAAGTAATCGACCATTGCCTTTGCGGCGTTGATGCCTTGCTCGTAGGCATCGATATGCGGGTTGGTTTCGTAACAGAAGATGCCGTTGATGACGTTGCAATGCTCGGCGGTGATGTTGCCGTGCAGGTCCAGTTCGACAAAGAGTGGTACATCCGGCCCGATCACCTCACGCACGGCAGCACAGATTGCGCCCTCGGCGTCGTTGGCATTCTCGGAGAGCATCGCGCCGTGCAGGTGCAGCAACACACCATCGACCGGCCCGGCCGCCTTGAGGTGCTTGATCATCCGGCCCAGCAACTCATCGTGCACATCGGCCGGGATATTGCCGGACGGGGTGGCGCTGGCAACGATTGTCGGGATGATCTCCCAGTCCTGCTCGGCGCCGATCTCCAGGAATGCCCCGATTCCTGTCTTCGAACCGGCCAGTGTAAGGATCTGCTCCTGCTCCAGAATACCGAAACGCTCCTCAGCAAAAGACTCCAGCGTTGAGGGAATTGGTGAGAAGGTATTCGTTTCGTGCGAAATCATGCCGATTGCGACACGTTTGCGACTCATTACCTGCTATCCCTTTCAGGTAGTGCTCCTCGGTTCAACTGTCGTATCGTAGAGCAGTGGTACCGCATTCGCCACCGGGCAGGTGAGATGATCAGGGTTGAAGGAAAAACTACGTCGCCGCTCTCCGCCGGGGCGTTTGCCAACCTCCGCGGCAGATTCGATCGCCTGGCGATTGATGTTGGCACCGGCGATGGCCGCTTTGCCTACCGGCTTGCCCGGGAGCAACCGGAGACACTTGTTATCGGAATGGATCCGGTGCGTGAGGCAATGCGGGAGTTCTCCTCTCGCGCTGCGCGTAAACCGGCCAGAGGTGGTCTGGAGAACCTGATCTATGTCGTTGCCGGCATCGAGCAACCGCCCGGGGAACTGACCGGAGTGGCCGACGAGATCCACGTCAACCTTCCCTGGGGCAGTTTGATGCGTGGACTCATCCTGGGGGATGCCTCGGTGGCAGGAAACCTCGCCGGCATGATGAAGCCGGGGGCGACTATCCGCATCATCCTGAACACCCGGATCTATGCGGAACCCATCCCGCTGGAAGCTCAGGACCTTCCGGAAGTGACGGTGGATTATGCCGAACAGGTGCTGGCACCTGCATACCGCAAGGCTGGCATCGAGATTAGTGTTGCTGAACCACTCCCGCCGGAACACCTGCTCGACCTCGGTACCACCTGGGCGAGACGTCTTTCTCACCGGACCCCGCCACCGTCGTTCCTGATAGAGGGGCAACGTGTGACGGAGTGAGGCAAGTGGGTTAGACACAACTGCCATCAACAATATGCTCGTCTGTAAGCTACATACTTGACACGTCCCGTAGCATGTACTATTATCTCTAATACAGAGAAACAGTGATGCCAGCGTTCGTTCCTGGCTGGCATCGATCGGTTACGGAAAGGAGTGAGCCCTATGAGCAAACGAGTTGTCTGGTCCAGCCCATTTGCTGATTTTGCTTATCTCCATGACCAGATGGACCGGATCGCCCAGGAAATGCTGAGCCGTACCAGTGCGACGACAGTCACGACCCTGCCGGTAGACGTGTACGACCGTGGTGATGATGTCATTGTCCAGGCCTATGTGCCGGGCGTACGTGCCGAGCATCTGGAAATTCAGCTTGATGACGATGTGCTGACGATCAGTGGTAGCTTCCCCCGGCTCTACGATCAGGAAGAAGCCAGCAACTGGACCTGGCAGGTCCGTGAGTTGCGCAGCGGCAACTTCCAGCGCAGCCTGTCATTGCCATACAAGGTTGACCACGAACAGGTGACGGCACATGTCGAGGACGGTGTACTGAGGCTCGTCTTCCCCAAGGCCGCCGAAGCCCGCCCTCGCCGCATTCCGGTCACCGCGGGTCACACCTTGTCGACCACCACTACTACCACCAACACCCCGGAACTCACCGGGTCTACCAACTAACATCCCCCAACAACCCCACCCAACTCCCCCCACCCCCGGCCATCAAGCCGGGGGTGTTCATTT
>CAYWXR010000060.1:0-7028 GCA_964462545.1 uncultured Thermomicrobiales bacterium | reverse complement strand
GCGAGCGTGGCCGGATCGACATTCTGGAACAGCATGTCGAATCCCGGTACGCCGACATCAGGTCCATCATATTGTTGTGCTGCTGCCGGTGTTACCGTGGTGGCAATCAGGCTCACCAGAATGGCAACAACACCGAGTACCCGTAGAAACCGTGCTGGCTTTTTCAATCGTTCTCCCTCCGTCGATTGTCTTGGCATACCCCTGTATGCCTGAACACGGTTTATGGTGAGACCACTCGCAAGAATGCGACGCGCCGCATTATGCGTGTGACCAAATCACAATACGTCCCTCCTCTCGGACATAGCATCAACTGATGCCAGGATGTTGGCATCTTGAAACAGCATGTATTTGCTTCTGCTAGATCGCAGGTAACACGCATCCGGTTGGTAACCAGTGACTGTACGTTCACATATACCGGGCTGAAATAAGGTCGCATTGCGCAACTGTCGAGGCGGCATCAACCCATTTGCGTGCTACCGGGTACTGTCATTTTCAACACAATAGCATAGAAACAAGGCATATATCGGGCCATATTGCAAAAGAAAATTCAAACAGTATGAAGAAGGGAGAACATTAGCGTGAGAGTTATGAATTGTGGAAGACGTTGTGTTATGACGCAAGTATTGGGAATAGCACAAGGTGTGAGGTGTGCAGGTGAGTTGTACTGTGTCTGGCACTAATGCAGATGAATCTGACATTAGTGCAAACTGACAAGGCAATCTTGTTGATAGGTAGTGGCACGGGTTCCAGCATCGGTCATTTCCGGCTGATAGCTCCCAGTGCACTGCCCTCCCCGCAAAATCGCATACACTCAGCACAGATAAAGGTAGGCAGCCGGGGCGGAAGGGGGCGGGATGAACGAGTCGCAGGATTTTCAGTATCCGGATCCGATGACACACCGGCAATCGGGAGGTCCCCTGCAGGCCGGCAAACGCGAGGTTGATCTCTACATCCAGACCTATATGACGCTGCTACGGTCCTCCGGACCGGTCGCTGTTGATACCCTGGAGCAGGCGCACCTTAATATCGGTTCCAGTCTGCACGACCACGCCAGCCAACCCACCCCGGACATGAACGCCTTTATGTACAGCACCCTGCGCCTACCGCCCGAGATCGTTCTGGTTGAGCGGATCTTGCTCGGTCAGTCTCGGTCGAACTTTGCCCGCAATGGCTACGGCGATCTTGAATCCTGGGCATCTGTCAGTGCGCCCGGCCGTCGCCGGCGTTGGTTCTACGATGGTGACAAGACGCTGGCCGTCTATGTTGGCTCCACCTCTGATCTGGATGACCTGATCCCGACGATCGTCGCCTGGCAAATTGAGTGGAACAAACTGCACCGCAACGTCCGCGACGATGAGGATCTGAAGGATCGCATTGCCCGCGCCGCCGTGGAGCCGGATCTGGAAGCGGGTGTTCGGGAGCAATTATCTATTGAAGAGCCCGACTGGGAACGTCTGAAGGCTGCCTGGGGAGAGCAATTCTGGCCAAACTTGCATCACATGGCATCCAGCAAGCGGAACATTCACCTGCAAATGCTGGGAGGAACCTACCTCGGGTTTGCACGTTCCACCCGTCACTGGTGGGCACCGGTCGATGCCCTGCTGGCCGAGCGTGGTTTGCTGAACCGGCCAGTCTATTTTGTCTCTTCCAATACTCACTCAATCGCCAACATCCTGACCGGTACAGCTACCCGGCGGAAGGATGAACTGATCCGGTTCATCGAGCAGACCGAGCATCCCGAACTGTTGCCGGAACTTCGCCTGCTGCAACGCGGCGAAACGCGGGCTTCCTGGGAAAACTTCCTGTATTACGCAGCCCGGAGCTATTTTCGCCTGCACAAGGAGGAGCGGTCTGCCCGCGACCGGGAGGAGGTGGAGCGGGGCATTATCAATATCGAACCGGAGAGTGTGCTGGATGTCGGGGTCCAGATTATCGAACTTGATCGTTTGAACCGGGACGATCTTGATCCACGCCTGGCCGGCTCGGTACGAAACCTTCCGGAGACAGGGGCGATCATCATCAACATCAACTATCCCCTCGGCCATGCTGCCTATCACATCCTCTCCCAACTCGCGATTTCGACCGGTGAGCTGCGAGGTGTCTATATTCTTGGCAAGGCGGCGACCCTGAACGCACGGATCGGCGACGTCATGATTTCCGATTCCGTCTACGACGAACACTCCGGCAACACCTACTGGTTCTACAATCGCTTCTCCAGTGCCGATCTGGCTCCCTATCTCACCTATGGTTCGGCGCTCGATCATCAACGGGCAGTGACCGTCAAGGGAACCTATCTCCAGAACCGCGGGTATCTCGATTTCTACTACCGGGAGAATTTCACGGTCGTCGAGATGGAGGCCGGGCCATATCTCTCGGCACTGTATGAAGACACGTTCCTCACTCATCATCCGCAAGGGCAGCATGTCACGCTCACGGATATTCCAGTCGACGTAGGCATCATCCATTACGCATCGGATACGCCTTACACCAGGGCACAGACACTCGGCGCACGCGGGATGTCCTACTACGGGATGGACTCAACTTACGCGTCAACCCTGGCAATTCTGAACCGGATATTCGACCGTTGCCGGAATGGGTAACCCGGCTGCCGTATCGTTGACGTGCGGCCGGCTACTTGTGGTCGGATTGCCGCACGCTGGACGTAGACCGGGAGGACAAACACATGTTGAACGTACGCCTGGTCATGATTCCACTGGTCTTGATGCTGTTGCTCGCCGCTTGCGGGGATGACGATAGTGGCGAGGTGGTTGTGGACGATGCCACATCGCCGCCGGTAGCCCAGGCAACGGCAACTTCGCCTCCTGACGACATCGATGACGACGAAACTGCTGTTCCGTCCCAGCCGGCAGCAACGGCAACTACCGCCCCGGTTGAGCCAACCCCGACAATCGGATCGGCCGTAACCGTTCCCTCCACTGATGCTGGCGCCATGGTCTATCCGGCCGGTGATGCCGGAGAGGTGGAACTGTCCGTTGAGGGCCGGCAGGTCAGACTGGTCGAAATTCGCCCCAACGACGGCTGGGACTATCGAGACGTTGATTCCGATGACGACGAGATCGAAATCGACTTCCGCCAGCAAGGGCGCGAGATTGATTTTAATGCCGAATTGACCTCGACCGGTGTTCGGGTCGAGGTCTGCGATACCCGGATCGATCCACAGGATGGTGTCCACACCGTTGCCGGTGCCGGTGAGGTGGAGTTCCGGTTCATTGGCCATGATGAGGTCGAATTGATCGCGGTGCGCCCCAACGATGGCTGGACCTACGACATCCGCGAGCAGGATCACCACGAGATCGAGATTGTCTTCCGTGGCAGTGGCGAACCGGTCACATTTGAAATCGATGAAGATGACGATCGCTGGGAAGTCAAGACCTGCACCCGGACCGTGCATTAGGTTCTTGCCCCGGGTTTCTTCGCAGCACCGACACTGTTCAACCGGCCACCCGAATGCAGTTCCGGATGGCCGGTTGGTCGTTCCTATTCAGGCTGAATGGCGTTTCGCAGCGATTCCACTGTTGGTTCGACCGGTTTCAACGCCGGCAGATGGTCGATGATGTCCTGTGGAGATGTCAGACCGCTGGCAGTGATGACGCTGACCACCCGGGAATTGCTGTCTGCCAGTCCCTGTTCCACCAGTTTCCGGGCGCCAACAATGCCGGCTGCAGACGAGAGTTCGACAAACAGCCCTTGCTTTGCCCCGATGGCTGCCTGGGCTGCCCGGAGTTCCTCATCGTTGCAGAGGAGTGCGGTGCCTCCGGAATCGCGAACAGCCTTGAGTAGCTGGTAGGTGGCAGTGTTTCCGCCAATTGAAGATGCGGCCGAGGGGGTGGTTTCCACCCGCGGCAGGTAATCCAGCCCTTGTTCCAGTGCCGTGGTTGTTGAGGGAAAGAGTTCAACTGCCCCCATCTTTGGCAGGCGGTCGATCAGTCCCAACTGGTGCAGTTCCTGAAAACCACGCCACGCCCCCCAGATGCCGTCGCCCCGGCTGACCGGGAAGAGCACCCAGTCCGGGACCTCCCAGTCGAGGGCCGCGACAATCTCGTATGCCACTGACTTGTACCCTTCGGTGCCATACCAGTTGCTACCGGTTGGCGGATCGATGTAGTTCGTCAGGGGATACCATCCCAGTTCTGTGGCGGCGAGTTTCAGCAGTGGCCAGCGTTCTTCGGTTGAAGATGTCACGACCAGTTTCGCGCCGGTGGCCTCGATTGCTGCCCGCCATGAGGGCGTGATCCTGGACGCAACGATGACGGCACATTGCAGCCCCGCTGCGGCGGCATAGGCTGCTGCTCCGGACGCACCGTTACCGCTCGATGCCAGGGTCACCACTTCGGCGCCAATCTGTTTCGCCCGGCTGATAGCGACGGTAAACGCCCGGTCCTTGAATGAGCCACTCGGGTTCCGGCGTTCATCCTTGGCCAGGAGATCGCCAACGCCGATCTCTTCACGCAGACGGTCCAGCGGCAGGAGTGGCGTTCCACCCTCAACGAGGCTCACCCGGTGTTCCAGGGGCACGGGCAACAGTTCGTGATAGCGCCAGACACCGGCCGGCCGGGTCTGCCACTCCGCCAGCAGTGCCTTGCCATCAATCGCGGAAAGGTCCATGACCGGTTCAACCGACGACGGTGCGCCCTCGTCCTGGCAGGCAGGGCATCCCTCGGGCATTTCCTGAACCGGATAGGTTGCGTCGCAGCGGATACATCGCAAATGCTGGATCATATGCATCTTTCATACACCTGGTTGCAGACATTGTTCGACAGACGTCATGTTAGCCGTTTTCGACCGGTTCCGGAAAACGCCTGAGGCTCCGGACCGGCGAGAAGACCAGCCACAGGCAGGCGAGCAATTCGCCGGCAATGGCAAGCAGGTACGCCTGCTGCAACCCGACACTCGTCGCGAGTACTCCACCGATCAATGCTCCTGCAGGAGCGACTCCCCGGTGCATCAGGTTCATCGTTGCGTTCATCCGACCCTGAATCCGGTCCGGGGTGACGATCTGGCGCAGGCTGATCTCATTAACCCGGTAGATGGTAAGCGCAAGGCCGAACACCAACTGACCCATGGCAACCATGACCAGCACCATCACATATGGACCTGATGCAAGGGGAATCAGCGTATCGCCCAGACTGGTAAGCAGAATGGTGAAGATCAGGGATTTCCCCAGTCCGAACCAGTGAACCGTCCGTTGAGGCAACACGGCTCCGGCCAGGAAGCCGAAATTCCCGGCTGAAAACACCAGCCCCACCATGCCGGCACCAAGACCAAGTTCATCGACGATGAAGAGGAGAATCACCACATCCACGATGGCATTGAAGAATCCGAACGTGGCAGCGCAACCAGCCAATGGACGAAGAATCTCGCTGCCGAACACGAATCGCAATCCGTCGGCAACTTCCCGCCAGATTCTCCGATCACCAGCGCCGGTAGGTTCAGGTTCGGTTGCCTGGATGGTTGTCAGCACAAAGGCAGAAATCAGCAACCCGACAACCTGCACCAGAATCGCAAATGGTGCGGTAACAAGCTGAATCAGGAATCCTGCCAGGCTTGGACCGGCAATGTCCGAT
Source organism: uncultured Thermomicrobiales bacterium (assembly GCA_964462545.1). Taxonomy (GTDB): domain Bacteria; phylum Chloroflexota; class Chloroflexia; order Thermomicrobiales; family CFX8; genus CAYWXR01. Next base: position 1,443 of record CAYWXR010000060.1, on the reverse strand, counting down.
GCCGATCGGCTCAGTTCCAGCTTGCTGTTGCCATCCACCAGTTGATCCCTGCTGATCAGTACCGGCAGATACGAACGGTAGGAGACATTGAAGAGCAGGAACATCGAACTGTGCAGGAATGCGATCACATAGAGATGTTCGATCTGCAGTATGTCCAGAAAGGCCAGGATCGGGACAAATATCAGCATCGCCGCCCGGCCGATGGTTGAGGCGATCAGAAGCGGACGTCTCCGCAGCCGGTCAACCCACACCCCGACGAACAGCCCGAACACCAGCGCCGGCAATCCCATCAACGCCGTGATCAAGCCCATCTGGCTCGCGGAAGCATCCAGCAGCAGGATGGCCGTCAGCGGGAGAGCCAGAAAGGTGATCTGCCCACTGAACTGGGTAATCGCCTGAGCCAGCCAGAAGCGCCGGAATTCCTGGTTTTGCCAGAGTCCGGTAAATCGCGGACGTCGCATCAGCTTGACTCCCGGGGGTGAGTAACCGGTTTCACGCACAAAGAGGGGGATTGTATCACGGAGTGGTCTTCACTCCATGGCGGTAATGGATCTGGCAATTTATCGATGAACCGGTCAGTATGCGAGCAGGAACCGTTCTATTGGAAGGGAGAATTGTGATGTCCCGGATATCCGATGTATCTGATGACCAGATGCCGGAGATTCTGGCGGATACGATCAAGGCGCAGATCAAGACCTTCGGGCATGTGTTGAATCCCACCCGCAAGGTGGCCCACACGCCGCACATAGCACTGGCGCAGGGCGGTATGGCCCGTGCTATCGGTCGCACCGGACGAGTATCCAAAAAGCTGGATCATCTGCTGAATCTGCGGGTATCGGCAATCGTCGGTTGTCCGTTTTGACAGGATCTGCACGCTGCCGGGAGCAGCGATGACGGAATCTCCGATGATCTCATTCAGGCTGTCATCAACGGCACATGGCGAGACCACGCCGAACTGGATGAGTCTGAGCGTCTCGGCCTTGAATTCGCCGAACGAATGACTACTACTCCACCGGACATAGATGATGCGTTCCACAAGATGCTGACCGCAGCATTCGATGACCCGACCATCGTCCAGATGGCAGCCATCATCTCGTGGGAAAACTACCGGGCACGGCTGAATGTCGGGCTGGGAGTCAAGGGGCACCAGTTCTATAAACCAGGCGGGGCCGCCAGCGAGCAATAGATCAAGTCATCATCAACCGGGTGTACGACGACGCTGTGATGCAGGTCGCTTCATGTTCTCGTGGCTGATTGCCGATCAGCCAGCCGCCGCCGTTCCCCACATGTCACAGTTTCGCCGGCCGGAGCTACTTTTGCCTCTGGAGAACTGGCGGGCTTGATGAGTGGGCGGCGGCGGTTACCGGTTGAGCCGGCGTGAATTGACGTACAACATTGCACCCCGGCGGAACAGCGGCGGTTGCTGACCGCCATACTCTCGCC
>CAYWXR010000059.1:0-7842 GCA_964462545.1 uncultured Thermomicrobiales bacterium | reverse complement strand
ACGGTGAAGGTGCGTTCTGCCACCCGGTCGAACATGTCCGGTTCGCTAACACAGGTCACGGTTGTCTCGCCGAGCGGGAAGAGCGACCCGGATGGTGGCGTGCAGGTGACGGCAAGCGGATCACCGTTGAAGTCGGTTGCAGCGGGCTGGGCATAGTCAACTTCCAGACCGGCTGGTGATCCGGAGGTCTCGTTGATGTTGGCCGGTTGCTCCATGGTTGGCGCATTCGGCAGCACAATGGTCACGCTGAAGGAGTCGCTGGTTTCGTAATCGCTGGCACCGTCGGTTTCGCAACTGACGATGGTGGTGCCGACCGGGAAGAGGATGTCGTCCGGTGGGGTGAATGGCCCGACATCCGGGGTATCGGTGGTACAGGAGATGCTGATGTCCGGGGTTTCCAGCCAGTCGGATGCTGTCGCAGTGATGGTGACGGTTCGACCATCGGCTCCGGTTGCCGGGAGTTCAATGTCACCTTGGGTGGCAAGGGTTGCGAACTGACCCTCTACCGCGCCGATGTCGCAGAGGTCGCTGTCAGCGGCCGGGCGTGTTGCTCCGCGCTGGTCGGTCTCCGGCAATGTTGCGCAGATATCTGCGGGGATGGCGTTGATTGCCGGTGAGGATGGCTGGGGCAGGAATGTTTCGGTCGGTCCGCTGTTGTCAGCGAGATTGTGGAGCAGCGGATCGGCATCAAACAGGTTGGTGCCGTCATCCGGGAAACAACTGCCAACGCTATCGCTGGTCAGGTTGTAGCCGCCGGAAGCAAAGACACCGTTGCAGGCAACTCCGGTTGAACTTGCCACGATCGATGCCGTAAGCGTCACAACGGCAGTATCGCCGGCAGTGACCTCATAACTGGCGGGGTTGTTGTAGATGGTGCTGCTGGTGATGGTGATATTGGAACCTACAACGCCGATAATTCCGCCGCTGGTAGCGGCAGTATTACCGGTAATGGTGCTGCCAGTGATGACGACGGTGCTGTCGAAGGCTCTCATTGCACCTCCGTCGGAGTTGTGGCTCTCGTTCCCGGCAATGGTGCTGTCGATGAGGTCCAGCGAACTGTTGCCGGTAATGTAGATACCACCGCCACTGCCCAGTGATGAGTTCTGGCTAATCTCACTACCGGTAATGGTTGCGTGCGCACCGCTACTAATGAACATGCCGCCGCCGGCAAAACTTGATGAAGTGTTTCCGGTAATGGTGCTGTTGGTGATGGTGACGACACTATCCGCGCCAGCGATGTAGATTGCGCCACCCTGAGCGGTTGCCGTGTTACCGCTGACCTCAACGCCAGTCAGGAGCACCTCGCCCCCATCGACGTTGTGGATGGCGCCCCCTTGTTCAGTTACCTGGTTCTGGACAATCGTACCGCCCGTCATTTCCACCCTGGAACCCGGACCGGTGTTGTAGATAGCTCCACCCCGTGCTCCTGTGTTCAGATGGGCTGCGCTATTGATCATGATGATTTGTCCGCCACCGGCGTTATAGATGCCGCCACCATTTGGAGAGTCGTTGAGATCAATCACACTATCGGTGATGGTCAACGAGCTCTCCGCGCCGGCGTTGTAGACACCACCGCCACTGGTTGCTGCTGCATTGCTGATAATGGCGCTTTCGGTGAGTGACAGCGTGCCCTCGTTGTAGATACCGCCGCCGGAGCCAAGGGCGTCAATACCGTCTGCCACCCCACCGCTTATGGTGAGCCCGCTGACCGAGACGTCTGCTCCCGCAGCGATGGTCAGGATACGCATGGTTGAGAAGCTGGTGTTCCGGGTAAGGGTGAGGTTTGATGCGCCCGGTCCGATGATGCTCACTGTTCCCGTAACAGGTGGCAGCGGTGTTTCGAGCTGAATCGTGTTTGGGCCGGCCGGAAGATCAAAGATGATTTCGGTGCAGGCTGGATCTGAAAGGGCTTCCCGGAACGAATCGATGCCGGAGTCGTTGGTGTTCAGGACGATACAGATGTTGACCGGCTGGGCCAGCACTGCCGGTGTCTGCACGACCGGAGCGATTAATCCCAGGGCGAGCGCGAACATGGCAAACAGCGTGAACGGGCGAGACGAGCGAGCACGCATCGGTTCTCCTTCGGTGAGACATCTCAATGTCACACGCGGTCACCAGCTGCCCACCCATGCAAGCAGAAGAATGATGAGGCATGACATAGCTAACATTCCACAATACATCTGGTTTCTAACACGTGAATCCCGGCACGGTCAATCCAATCCTGGTATTGCAGGATTTTGAGTTGACAGAATAATTAGCCCTCCAGAGAGAATGGCTCCGGCAGGACCAGTCGTACCTCGGTGACGCGACGCCCACGCATCGCAGCAACCCGGATGGTGGATCCATCGACCGTCACTTCGTCACCGACCGCAGGAATGCGGCCGAGCACATTCATCACCAGTCCGCCCACTGATTCAAATGGACGATCTTCTTCGCCCAGAGTGATATCCAGGGTGGATTCGATGGTGGAGACCGCGGTTTCGCCCTTGATCAGGTAGCGGCGGTTGCCGAGTGGCTGGATGTCTTCGGCACCACCGGTCAGTTCGTCGGCTATATCTGCCACCGTCAGGAGCCCGGCTGTGCCGCCAAACTCATCAATCAGGAGAATCATGGGTTGCTTGTCCTGGGAGAGCCGCGCCAGCACCTGCTCGATGGTGGCATCTTCCGGGAGGGTCGGTAGCGGCCTGATCCAGCGGCGCCAGTTCGGCACATAGCCGACCTTGCCGTTGGAGTGCAGTTGCACGAGGTCCTTGACGTTCAATACGCCGACAACGGTATCAATCGTGTTCTCGTAGACCGGATAGCGGGTGAAGCCGTGCTCGCGGGCAGTCTGCAACACCTCATCAATTGTCATGGCCAGATCAAGGGCAATGATGTCCTGCCGCGGAACGATCAGGTCCTGGGCCGTAATGTCGGAAAAGTGAAGCGCCCGGCGCAGGAGCATCGGGTCGGCGTTCAGCGTGCCGGCACGGGCGCTGGATTGAATCAGGAGCACCAATTCCTCGGCCGGGAGTGCCTGGGCGTGGTGTCCGCCTCCTTCGGTCGAGAATCCAAAGAGCCGCACCGTGAACATCCCGAACCCGTTCAGTGCCACCACAATCGGATGGAAGATACGGGCAACAATCTCCACCGGCACAACCACCAGCCTGGCAATCTTCTCGGCATTGCGCAGGGCAATGGACTTCGGCATGAGTTCGCCGGCCAGCATCTGGGCACCGGTGATGAATGCAAACGCGGTGACAAACGAGACGACCGGAACGGCACCGGGAAATGCCCCGATAGCCTCCAGTGGCCCACGAAACAGTTTGGTAATGACCGGTTGCCCCACCCAACCGGTGGCGATGGTGGTGATGGTGATGCCTAACTGGTCGACGGCAATATAGTGGTCCAGCATCCGGGCATTCTTGGCCACCAGACGGTCGATCGCTGATGGACTGCTTTCCAGTCGTTTGACCTGTGGCTGCTTCAGCATCACAAACGCGAACTCGTGGAAAACAAAGATCGCGGTCATCGCAGTCAGCAGAATCGTGACACCCAGCAGCATCAGGGTATTCAGCGTATCAGGACTCATCGGCAGACTCCTGATGCTGTTCGACCGGGATGAAGAGCACCCGGTCAACCCGGTTGTTATCCATCCTCGTTACCCGGATTACATACTGATCGATGCGGATTTCGTCGCCCTCATCGGGAATGCGTCCAGTGAGTTCCATGATCATGCCGCCGATAGTGTGTGATTCCACCTCGGGCAGGGAGACAGTCAGTTCATCTTCGAGGTCGACAAGGTGCAGCAATCCCGGAGCATCAATCGAGCCGTCAGCAAGACGGATGACCTGGTTGGAAGAGGTCTCATGTTCGTCCGGCATGTGGCCGGCAAGGAACTCGATAACATCGGAGAGGCTCATGATGCCGGCAATGCCGCCAAACTCGTCGGCAACAATCAGCAAGGATTGCTTTTGCAGACGGGCTTCGGCCAGTGCCTGTTCGATGGTCAATGTTTCGGGAACAATCAACGGCTCCTGAATGTCATCTCGCCAGTCGTGCTCGGCATCGGGCATGGCATAGACAGCACGTTTGACATCCAGCACACCAATCATGTTATCCAGTTGGCCGTCGTAAACCGGGTAACGGGTAAACCGGTGGGTGGCAAAGACCCGCACGATGTCTTCACGGGTGGCTTCGATCGGGATACCCACAACCTCGGTACGAGGGATCATCAGGTCACCGACATGCAGCGTGGTCAGCCGCAGCGTATTGCGCGAAAGATCGAGTTCGCGGCGGCTGATGAGACCGGCCGATGCGCTCGATTCAATGGTCAATGCGAGATCTTCCGGACGCAGCGGTTCATCGCTGATCGGACTCATATCGAAGCCAACCAGGCGCAGTAACCGGTTACCGGTGGTATTGATCAGCCAGATGCCCGGACGGAAGATGCGGACAAAAATATCCATCGGCAGGGAGATGGCCATTGCCGTCTTGCCCGGCTCCTGGAGGGCGATCGTCTTTGGCACAAACTCCCCGAGGACGATGTGCAGGATATTAATGAAGATGAAGGCCGTGGCAATGGCAATGGTGTGCGAGAAGGCCGGCGCAAACTCTCCGACCAGTGCTTCCACCGGCGGCTCAATCAGGCTCGCAATGACCGGTTCGCCAAGGATACCGAGCACCAGCATGGCCATCGTGATACCAAGCTGGGCAGCCGCAACATAGAAATCCAGGTTGGAAACGGCAGCCAGGGTGCGTCGTGCAGCACGGTCACCCTCGGCAGCGAGCCGCTGGACCTGGCTGCGGCGGACGCTGATGAAGGCAAACTCGGCAGCAACAAACAGCGCGTTTAGCCCAAGCAGGACTGCAACGAGAATGAGTCCAAGAACAACGGTTGTGCTTTCACCGAACAACCAGCATCACCCTTTGGTACGAATCAGGTGCCACATACAACAAAAACTCCGTGCAAACGCACCGGAGTCTCAATCAATCACCTCCGCAGAGGCTTGTACATGGCACGATTGGCAGGTGGCGAAGCTGATCGTTCTAGTGGAGGTTCTGTGTCCATATCGAGAGTATACGGAACGAACCGGATGCTGTAAATCCTTAGCGTTTTGCCAGTCGAATCCCGCCGGCCACAGCCAGAATACCCAACACGAACGAAACCGCACTATACAGGATCGCCAGCAGGATCTTTCCGTCTTCCAGTAGCACCACGGTCTGGTAGGAGAGGGCCGATAGCGTGGTGTAGCTACCAAAGAGTCCGACCATCACCCCACGCCGTACGTCTGGCCCGATACTGGCCCGGTCGCTGGACCAGACAGCAAAGACACCAAGCAAAAACGCCCCACTGATATTGGCAATCAGCGTACCGAGTTCGTCGTTGCCGGATAGACCACTGGTAAGCGAAACAACGGCATAGCGTGCCAGGGCGCCGGCGATACCGCCAACCGCGACGTAGAGAAGCGTTCGCCAACTGATTCCGTTCATGGCAGCCCTGCAAGCTGCATGCCGGCAAACACGGCAATGATGCCGGCAATCTGGGTTCCGCCCGCGTAGAGTGCACCGGCCCAGTGGCGTTTCGCCTCGAACAGGCCCCAGGCTTCGAGGAAGACCGAGGAGAAGGTGGTGTAGCTGGCAAGGACACCGGTAACAATCAACCGGTGGATCAGCGGGGAGGCGTCAAGTTGCAAGCCTGCAATGCCGGCGACGATGCCCATCACCAGCGCTCCGGAGACATTCACTGCAAACGTTCCGGCCAGCGCCTGTCCGGTTCGCCAGCCAATCCACGATGCAACCAGCAGGCGGCAAACCGCCCCGATGGCCCCGCCCACAGCAACCGCCAGTATCGTACCCGTCGCCGGCCCCCGCTCGTTCCCCGCCCCGGTTACAGCGTGCCCATTGTAGCGGTGCCTTGTTATCCTCTGCGACGGGCTCATCTCATTGAACAGCGTGAGTTATACCTCCCGTCCGCCGAGATCCCTCGACAGACGGGACGAAACGGTCGACCGGGCCTACCCGGCGGCGGCAAGGCCGAACTGGGCGTGGTGGAGACGCTGGTAGAGCGGACTGGTCAGGAGCAGTTCATGGTGCGGGCCGACGGCGGCGATGCCCGCTTCGTCCATCACGACGATCCGGTCAGCATTCTGGATGGTTGCCAGTCGGTGGGCGATAACCAGCGTCGTGCGTCCCTGTGCCAGGTCATTCAGCGCTTCCTGAATTGCCCGTTCCGTTTCGGAGTCGAGCGCCGAGGTGGCCTCATCAAGGATCAGGATCGGCGGATTCTTGACGAACATCCGGGCGATGGAAAGCCGCTGCTTCTGTCCGCCGGAGAGCTTCACCCCGCGTTCACCGATGACGGTATCCAGCCCGTCCGGCAGGTTAGCAACCACCTTGTCCAGCCGTGCCCGGCGCATGGCGGCGTAAATTTCCGCTTCGCTGGCATTGAGTTGACCGTAGGCGATGTTCTCGCGCACCGTGCCACCAAACAGGAAGACATCCTGCTGGACGATGCCGATCTCCCGGCGGAGCGATGCCAGTTTCATATCGCGAATGTCGATGCCATCAATGGTGATCGACCCGGAATCGACGTCGTAGAAGCGAGGTAACAGTGATGCCAGGGTCGTCTTTCCGGCGCCGGATGGGCCAACGAAGGCGACAGTCTCGCCGGGGTGAATTTCCAGGCTGATATTGGAAAGCACCGGCGTCTCCGGGCCATAGCTGAAACTGACGTTGTTGTAGCGGATTTCACCCCGCAGTCGCTCGACGGCAATTGCATTTGGCGAATCGGCGATATCCGGTTCGGTGTCGAGCAGGTCGACATAGTTGCGGAACCCGGCGATGCCCTTGGGGTAGATCTCCAGCACCGAGATGATCTTCTCCATCGGCCGGAAGAACACCGTCACCAGCAGCAGGAAGGTAACGAACTGCCCTTCGGTGAGTCGGTCATTCAGCACGAAATAGGCACCGGAGAGCATCACCACGATCTGGGTCAGTCGCATGCTGATGTAGCTGAGCGACATGCTCTGGGTCATCAGTTTGTAGGCTTCGAGCTTGGTGTTGCGATAGTTGGCGTTGTTCCTGGCGAAGAGATCGCGTTCGTAGTCCTCGTTGGCGAATGCCTGCACCACCCGGATGCCGCCGACGTTCTCCTCGATCCGGGCGTTGAATTCTCCCACCCGTTTGAAGAGCATCTTCCAGGTGCGGGTCATCTTCCGGCCGAAGTGCCCGGTGACAAACGCAGTGATCGGCACCATGATGCCGGCGATCAGCGCCAGTTGCGGGTTGATCCAGAACATCAGCGCGAACGCCCCGGCAAAGGTCATGACGGCGACGAACATGTCTTCCGGACCGTGGTGGGAAACCTCACCGATCTCCTCGAGATCCTTGGTGACGCGCCCGACCAGATGCCCGGTCTTTTCATTGTCATAGAAGCTGAACGAGAGCTTCTGGAGATGGTCGAAGCTCTTGCGGCGCATCTCGGTTTCGATATTGATCCCGAGCTTGTGACCCCAGTAGCTGACCACCACCATCAACCCGGTGTTGAGCAGGTAAACCGCCAGCAGGGCGATCGACGCCAGGATGATCAGTCCCCAGTCGCCACTTGGCAGTAGTTCGTCAACAAAGAGGCCTGCCGCCAGCGGGAAGCCCAGTTCGAGCACACCGGAAAGCACGGCACAGGAGAAATCGGCCGCAAACAGCCCCTTATGCGGGCGGTAATACCCGAAGAACCGCTTGAGCAGCTCCCAGGTGCCGGGCTTCGCCGGCGCAGTTGTCATCGCCATGAACGGTCAGTTGTCCTTGCTGTTCTGAGTCGCTGCACCCGGAAAACGACGCCCCGGAGCGCCTGCCAGTGTATCA
>CAYWXR010000058.1:0-8234 GCA_964462545.1 uncultured Thermomicrobiales bacterium | reverse complement strand
TCCAGCGGGTGTCCTCGAGGCCGTAGCGCACGACTTTTGCCTCGAATTCGGCTAGCGAGTTGCCCTGGTTGTCGAAGAGTTCGAGCTTCGTTGCCGTCAATTGGTAGCTGCTCGCCCGGAAGATCGAGAGATAGCGGTCGCGCTGGTCTCGCTCGCCGAAGACGATCTCGGGGCAATCCTGCTCAGTCATCTCGCCCTCGGACACGTAGATACGTCCCGGAGCCGGAACCATGTATTCCCCGCCACCTGAGTTGCATCCGTCATGGAAACTCATCCAGACGCCGGGGAAGCCCAGCGAGAAGTCGGTTTCGCCAATGACCGGCATGCCACCGATGGTGACCGGAATCCACTGCGTTTCGCTGAGTTCGGTTTCGGTCGGCACCTGCCGGAAGATGAGGACCGGTTCGCCGTCGCCATCGCGCATCTCCAGCCGCTCCGGAAAATGGACGTAGCGTTTGCTGCTTGCCGCGGCCTTTATGATCGCCTTCGAGACGTCGTCCGGACCATCCGGGCCGCAGCGGTCTTCAATGAGATACGGACGGTCGAACGGCTTCACGGTTCCATCATCCAGAAACTCGGCCTGCGGGAACCCTTCGATACAACCGGCCATACCGTAGTTCCCATTCACACCAACCATCATGAATGCCAGCAGGTCCGGTGGCAGCGGTTCGCCGTGCAGGTTCGTCAGCACCCAGCGGGTGCCCTGCAACGGTTCATCTGTGGGAACCTGGGGAGTCGGGATCGTTACTTCAGCGGTCGATGTCGGAGCTTCCCCCGCGCCGGCCGGTGTGGGCAGGTTTTCCTCGCCGCAGGCAGTCAACAGCAGCAGCGCAGCCAGCAGAAACACAATACCGCGCAGGTGCCGCATGATGACATCACTTTCCTGTTGGGAACGCTTGCTGTCTTATTCTAATGAACGTGCCCCATGCCGGTTTGGTTTCATGTTCACGGCCTGCCAAACCATCGTACGGGAGAGGCATGGCCTCTCCCGTGGCGCGTCAGTGCCACCTTGTTTGATCCAGCGGGCTGGCATCAACGAGTCGGGCCTTGCGGGCCCGAGGGAGAGGCATGGCCTCTCCCGTACGAAGCTCAGGTTACGGGACGACTTCGAAGGTGAGGATGGTTTCGCCATTCAGGTTGGCGAATTCCAGGCCGGTGATTTCGCCTGATGCGTCTTCAATAAAGGTGTAGCTGACGGCCTGCGGCAGCGTGCTGAAGTAGGCGGTTTCCTGTTCCATGACGCCTTCGGGTTCAATGCAACCCATATCGGTGTGGCTGACATCAATGAAGGAGACAATGCCCGGGGTTACCACCATGAACGGGCCGCCATAACCGTTGCAACCACCTTCACCGACGGCATTCTCTCCTTCAAACTTCAGGGTAATTTCGGTACCGGCAACCGGTGCTTCACCGTTCAGATCAGTAAGCACCCAGGAGGTGGCCTCAAGGTCACCGCTGCCGAATCCGCGGGTGAATTCCAGAATGACATTGTCTTCTGCATCGGTGATCGTTAGCGTGTTGCCGGATTCGCTGTAGTCGGCCGCCGATTCCAGCGCGGCGATGTAGGCCTCGGCTTCGGTGGTGTCGCTCTCTTCCTCACAGAATGCATCGTGCGAATAGACCGTCCAGTTGCCGGGCGTTGCCGCGGTCGGGGTGGTGTAGAAGCCCATGCAGCCGGCGCGGCCGGCCGGGCCGTTGACGGTGAATTGCATGGTGAACGGCTCGGCCGATTCCAGCGCTGCGCCGTTGAGCGCCGTCAGCACCCAGGTCTTGTTGTCGTCCGAGGAAACCGGGGTGTCCGGATCCGGCTCGGTCAGAACGATGCGGGCATCGCCGGCCTCATCAAAGAGGGTCAGGCTGTCGTCGGAGCGTTCGTAGCGGACTACTTCCTGCAGCGCGGTGAACAGCGCCGATTCCTGGTCCATCACGCCTTCGGGATCGAGGCAGGCCATCATCGTGGAAATGACGTTGCCAACGCTGATCTCGCCATCTTCGGTGGCCGTGTAATCACCACCGAAAACGTTGCAGGCATTGCCACCAACGCCGCCCTTGTTGAAGTTCACCGTGATGATCGTGCCCTCAATCAGTGCGTCGCCATTCAGTTCACTCACTGCCCAGGAAGTGCCATCAAGCGGCTGGGTCGCTCCGGTCTCCTGCGGGCTGAGGGTGACCAGCGTATCGCCATCTGCGTTGAGCAGGAACAACCGGTCGTCCTCGATGCTGTAGCCCGCAACCTCTTCCTGGAGCATGGTGAGATACGCCGATTCGAGGTCCATGATGCCTTCAGGCTCGCCACAATACATCTCGGTCTGGAACAGGTCCGTAAAACTCAGGGAGCCAGTGGTGTCGGATTCATAGCCGCCACCGTAGGTGTTGCAGACAGTTCCGTTTACGCCGTCGGTATCAAAGGAAAGGCGAACCTCGACACCCTCCGGAATCGTCTCACCCGCAATGTCGTCGACCATCCATGAGGTGCCGGCAAGTTCCGGATATTCAACCGCGGGAGTGGTGGCGGTCGGGTCAGGCTGTCCGCCCGAGTTGCCACCAGGGGTGGCGGTGGCGTCTTCCTCGCCACAGGCGGTCAACAGCAACGCCAGGACGAGCATCATCCCGGTTACTGCTCCAAGTCGTCGAAACATCTTCTCCTGCTTTCAGGTGCAAACCATCTTCCATTCTCTATTGTCATAGACGCCGGCGGATCGTGGTTGGTTCCCTGCGTGGATGACCTGCGTTCGTCATGGCGTTTGTGGCGGACGCATCGCCATGCGCCCCCAACCCCTTGGGGGATGGGCGAGCAAACGCCGGCTCTCCTGAATGGTCGTTCGTGGAGGGCCACGAACCGGGGGAATACCGTGGCAATATGCGACGTTCTGCTCATGGCGGGGAGGGCGAGATGGCGCAGACTGATGGTGGGGTTGGCAGCGTGTATTGACCGCCTGGCAACCCTGTTGTTACAGTTCAACGCTACCGTTCTCCGGGGGCCGCGTTTCCCGGGAACGACCATCCAAAACGGAGTTGAACAACTTGGTTACTACACACCCTTCCGGTACGGCTGTTGCCGGTGCCATTGATCAGCGAGAAATTCGCCGGTCAGTCCTTTCGCTCGCCTGGCCATCCATTCTGGAAAACCTGCTGCAAAGCGGTATGGGGCTGGTTACCCTGTTGATGGTCGCCCAGTTGGGGTCCTCGGCTGTGGCCGGTGTCGGGGCTTCAACCCAGTTGCAGGTGCTCTTCATCTCCGCGTTCTTTGCACTCTCGATGGGTGCTACGGTCATCACGGCCCATGCTTTCGGTGCAGGGCGTCTGGGCTCGGCCTCGAAGATCGCCAAGCAGGCGGTCATTGCCGGAATCTCGCTGTCACTGGTGTTCTCGATCATCGTTGGCGGATTTGCCGAGCCGATGATGCGTCTGATGGGCGCCGATGACGATGTGATCAGCGATGGTGCCCGCTTCCTCCAGATCAGTTCAATCGGCTTCGTCTTTATGGCGGTGATGTTCATCCTGGGCGGTGTATTGCGTGGAGTTGGCGATACCCGTACCCCAATGCTGGTAACGGCCGGCATCAACGTCCTGAACGTCATCGTGTCCTACCCGCTCATTTTCGGTACGGGCCCGATGCCGCGGCTTGAGATTGAGGGCGCCGCGATCGGCATGGTGATCTCGCGTTTGGCGGGGTGTCTGATCATGGTGATGTTGCTCTGGCGCGGATGGCGTGGCGTTTCCATTGCCAGCCGGGAAGGCTGGAAGCCGGATATCCGGCAACTGCGTCAACTGGCCGATATTGGCCTGCCCTCGATGGCCGAGTCAATGCTCCGCTCCGGCGGTCAATTGCTCTTTGTGATTATCGTCTTCATGCTCGGCACTGCCGTTGCTGCCAGTTTCCAGATCGCCCAGAACGTCATGTTCCTCTCGATGTTCCCCGGATTCGGGTTCTCGATGGCCGCCACCGCCCTGGTCGGTCAATCGCTCGGCGCCGGCAACGTTGCCCGTGCCGAGGCAGCATCTGCTACGGCAACCCGCGCCTGTCTGGTCTGGATGGCCGTGATGGGCACTGCCTTCTTCGTCTTTGCCACACCGATCATGCAGGTGGGTGCAAGTGGCCCGGACAAACAGGAAATTATCGATGCCGGCGTGAACGCGTTGCGGGTCATCGCCTTTGCCCAGCCGATTCAGGCGATCGGGTTCGTACTGGCCGGTAGCCTGCGTGGTGCCGGCGATACCCGCTGGCCGATGGTTTCCACCAGTGTCTCGATGTGGGTGTTCCGGTTGCCGCTGGCCTACCTGTTCGCCATTACCTTCGGACTCGGCCTGGTCGGTATCTTCCTGGCCATGCTGGTGGACAACGCGATTCTCTCGGCGATGAACTTCTGGCGCTACCGCAAGGGGTCATGGAAGACCCGCAAGCTCTACGGCCACGAACCTGAAGAAGCGCTCGCCGAACCGGAGCCCGTCGCCGCACAGTAGGAAATGCTCCAGGAGAACCCGGATGGTGCTACGCTATCGCGCAACATGGCCCGGTTGACTGGAGTGATTCAAAGGAACAAGATGTCCACATCCCCCGCGCCCCGTCCTCGTTCGAACCTGCAATTACTCCGGGAAGACCCGGCACGCTTTGGAAAGAACTTCGCCCTGCTGATGGTGGGGCTGGTGTTCTTCGCCCTGGCAATGGCGTTTTCCCTGAAATGTAACCTCGGGGCAAGTTCCTGGGCGGTCTTTCACGATGGCATCGCCAAACAGACCCCGCTTTCCTTCGGTCAGGGCACCATCCTTGTTGGCGTGTTCATGATCTTCGTATCCTGGGCGTTCGGCGTGCGGCCTGGTCTCGGCACCTTTGCCAACATGGCCATGGTGGGTATCTGGATCGATGTCATCCTCTGGGCCGATATCATCCCGGAAGCGCAAAACTATGTTGTACGGGTACTGATGCTGCTGACCGGCATTGTCCTGCTGGGGTTTGGCTCGGCACTCTATATCAAACCCGGCTTTGGAGCCGGCCCGCGCGATTCCTTCATGCTGGCACTGGTACGCCTGACCAACTTCCGGGTCAGCATCATTCGCTGGGCGATCGAAATCACCGTTGTTATTGTTGGCATCTTGCTGGGTGGTGATTTCGGAGTGGGCACGATCATCTTCGCCATCCTGATCGGCCCGGTGGTCGAGTTCTGGTTTAACGTCTTCAAGATTCGCACCCGGCGGCCCCAACCGGCCCAGGTTGCGGTCGCTTCGGATTGACAGGCTGGCATCCTGCGGCCGGAGTTGCGATACTAGCCGATGACAATATACTCCCGGACGTCTCCGTTTCCGGACAGACACCAGAAGGAACAGCCGAACTATGGATACCGCTTCAGGAGCAACCGAGACCACCGCGATCAGCCCGGCCGATCTTGTGGCCCGGCTGCAAGCCATCCGTTCACGGGTGATGCCAATTCTTGAGGCAACACGGAAGACCTACACCGGTCGCGTGCGGAACGGGTATCCCACCATCACCGATAACGTCGAGCGTGGCGGTGTCTTCGGCCTGAACCTGGATCCCGGTTTCGGTATCTACTTCATGATCGATGACAAGGGTCTCTTTGCCGAGATCCACCGGGTGTCGCTGCGAACCGATACCCTCTCCTCGGCCAACCGTGAGAAGTTCTCCGGACGGCCACTCCAGGAACGCTACGATATCGACGAAAGCTGGACCGAAGCCCAGTATCGCAACCTCATTTCCGAGTTGCTCAACCGCTGGAATACCCAGCAAACGGTGATCTACCGGGTCGATTCGTAAATACCCTTTGATTCACAAAAAACCCTGTGTTAAAAAACGTGAAAATCAGTCCACGTTAATACCTTTGCGTCGCCTCAGCAGAGGGCCAAGCCGGTGGATCGTGGGAGCGATTCGTTGATACAAGCAAAGGATCTGTTTGTGCCAGTGTCTCGAACAGTCTATCGCCGTGCCCGCTTTTTCCTCATGCTCTTCGCTCTCCTGATCTCGCTCATCGCACCATTGATTCCTCTCAGCCAGACAGTGGCACAACCCGTGGGACCAGACTCCTCGGGGGTATGTACTGTCACCAGCGAGCAGGATTCCGGAGAGGGCACCATCCGGGAAGCTATTGCGAATCCCGACTGCACCACTATCCGGTTTGCATCCACAGTGAATACGATCACCCTGACGACTACCCATCTGACCTTTGGACGAGACCTGACGATCGAAGGCAGGGGATATGGTGGAGTCACCATCCAGCGTAGCCAGGCTCCGGGAACCGACGAGTTCCGGATATTCTCCATCGCTACCGGGAACGTTGTCCTCAGCGGATTAACGATCACGGGAGGACTGCTAACCGGTATCTCCGATCAAGGGGGAGGGATTTTTTCAAACGCAAACCTCACTATCCGGGACAGTGTTATCCGGGACAATGCAGCACAGGATGAGGGAGGCGGTATCCATCTTGTCGCCGGGGGTACCCTCACCATTGAAAACAGCACGATCTCGGGAAACAAGAGTCGATATGGTGCCGGAATCATGGCGAACGGTAGCCTGACGGTCATCTCCAGCACGATTCACCACAATCAGGCTGGTGACCCAAGCATCAATACTGCATCTGGCGGAGGCATCTACTCAAGAGGGGCGATGACCATTCGGAACAGTACCATTGCCGGAAACAGCGCTATCGCCAATTCCAACGCCAGTGGAGGTGGCATTTATGCCATCACTGACTCCACTCGCACCATCACCAACAGCACAATCTCCGGCAATAACGTATCAGGAACAACGGCAAGGGCAGGCGGCATCTGGACAACTACGAATGACACCCAACCGTTGACGATCACTGCCAGTATCATCGCCGGCAACACGCTAACCGGTAATACAATATCCGGACCGGACTGTTATTACCCCACTGGCGTATCCGTAGGTTTTCAATCGGGCGGCTATAATGTCTTCGCAGAGGACGATGGCTGTCACGACCCTGAGGGCGACGCTGCAGGTGATTTGTCCCTCTCCTCTCCCCAACTCGGCGCATTGGCTGACAATGGCGGTCCGACCTGGACCATGCTTCCCGAGGCAACCTCACTGGCCATAGACCATGTTACGCAAAGTTCCCTCTGCCCGGAGACCGACCAGCGAGGTATCTACCGGCCGCAGGGAGCCAACTGCGATGCCGGAGCGGTCGAACGATCGGTTTTCGACGACACTCCCGGTGGCTATGTTGTAACCTCGACCGCAGACCCGGTTGATACCAATCCGTCGCTCGTTACCCTGCGACAGGCCATCGCAGCAGCACCGATCGGCGAAACCATCACCTTTGCCATCGATGGTTCCCCGGCATCAACCCATGTCATTCAGTTACAAAACGAGCACCTCACCGTCTCCAAGGACCTGACCATTCAGGGACCGAATAGTGGCGATGGCAAAACGATCGAGGTATGGGGCGACGGCACCGTCAATCCGGACACCGGGCTGGCCAATGGTGATGGCACGTTCCGGGTGTTTGTCATTACCGGCAACGCCAGTGTTGTGATTGACGGACTGACCATCAGTCGCGGTCGAGCCCCCCTTCTGGACGACGATCCCCTCACCAAGGGCGACGGTGGCGGCATCTTTATTAACGAGGGTGCCTCCCTGGTGCTGAAGAACGCCGTAATTTCCGGCAACTCCGCATATAAACATGGCGGTGGCATCAACAATGAACAAGGCGGGAGCCTGACCATTCTCGGCAGCTCCATCATCAACAACCTGGCACGCGACACAGGTGGTGGCATCAACATCAAGGCCCGTTGGGGCAACATTGTCCGGATTACCAACAGCACCATCGCCAACAACCACGTCGCGGCCATTGCCAGCGGCGATGGTGGTGGCATCGGAACGAGCATATACACCACCAACCTGAACCTCGAACCCTGGTACCTGATCCTGGAGAACACCACTGTTTCCGGCAACAGTATTTCCACAACGTCGGCACCACACAGCCACCGGGGCACCGGGCTACACTTGTTGGGTATTGCCCTGACTATCACCGGATCCACCATTGTCGAATCTGGAGACAGTGGGGGCTCCCTCATTTTTGGAACACTACAGGAACCTGCCCGGTATACAGCTTCCATTCTCGATGGCAGTTGCAACTTCTTTGGATCCTCGATAGCGAGTACAACCGGAAGCTACAACATCTACACGTCGACGACCTGTATCCTGTCCCCGGATGACACGGACATCCTCGTCGATGACCCGCTCCTCCTGGACCTGGCCGACA
>CAYWXR010000057.1:4467-8736 GCA_964462545.1 uncultured Thermomicrobiales bacterium | reverse complement strand
GGGAGAGGCCATGCCTCTCCCGCTGGCCATCAGGCCAGCAGCATCCACCCCAACCTGCATTGGCGTCAACGCGACAAGGGAGAGGCGTGGCCTCTCCCGTACGACCCGGGCATCAACCACACCTGCAGGCAAAAGGCGACGCGATAGGCAATGGAGATTGCCGCACAATTGAACACCGGGCGGACGATTCACGATTGCAAAGCATCCACCGACAACTTCCGGGACGCTCAACCAGATACACCGACGCCTGTTTGTCATCCCGAACGCAGTGAGGGATGACAGTGAGAGATTACCGCTCCGGAAGGAACGTTCAGGTCGTTGCCATGGACACGGGAACCATGCCCCCGGTAGTTCAGGCCCCTTCGTAGAGTTGTTCGCGGATGGCGTTGACGTGGGAGCGGAGGCTGGAGTCGGTTTCGAGGCCCTTCTCCATCCGGGCAATACCGTGCATGACGGTGGAGTGGTCACGGCCACCGAGCAGTTGGCCAATTTCCACCAGCGATGCACCGGTCTCCTCACGCAGCAGGTACATCGCGACCTGCCGCGGCACGACAATATCCTTGCTCCGGCCCCGACCACGAATCTCGGCCAGCGACACCTTGAAGTGACTGGTGACCTGATTGATGATCCCCTCTGGCGTGATCTTCGCCCGGCGTGCTTCCAGATCGGCGTCATTCAGCGCCTGGGCAGCGATCTCCATACGGATCGGCGTGTTGAACAACTGGGCAAGGGCGATGATCTTGTTCAGGGCACCTTCGAGTTCCCGGATATTGCTCTGTACCTTGCGGGCAACGTACTCCAGCACGTCGGTCGGCACATGGATGCCGAGCGCCTGCCCCTTGGCATTGAGAATGGCAGCCCGCATCTCGAAATCCGGTGCCTGGACATCGGCAATCAACCCGCCTTCAAACCGCGAGCGCAGGCGGTCGTGCAGGGTCGGGATGTTCTTGGGATGCCGGTCGGACGACACAATGATCTGCTTGCCCGACTGGTATAGCTCATTGAACGTGTGGAAGAACTCCTCCTGGGTACTTTCCTTGCCGGCAATGAACTGGATATCGTCGATCATCAGGATGTCGATCGAGCGATACCGGTTGCGGAATTCCTCGGTCGATTGCTGGCGGATCGAGCGAATCAGTTCGTTGGTGAACTTCTCCGACGAGACGTACAGCACTTCGAAACCATCGTGCAACTGGAGCGCCTCATGGCCGATGGCGTGCAGCAGGTGGGTCTTGCCCAGTCCAACACCGCCATAGAAGAAGAGCGGATTGAACGATTTCGAGGGATTCTCGGCAACCGCCATCGCTGCAGCATGCGCCAGACGGTTGGACGACCCGACGATGAACGTATCAAAGGTGTAGCGCGGGTTGAGTCCATGGGTCGGTGTGCTGCCCAACTCCATCTGCTGGGTTGGCGGCTGGGGTGCTTGTACCGTGCCGGATTGTGGCTCGGTGCGCGTACGTGAACGTCCACGGGTTGAGGGGCGTTCGGAATTGCGCACGACATAGTCGATCTGGACCGGCCGGTTGATCAGGTCCGAGAGGGTGCTCACAATTTCCCGGTCAAACTTGGTGCGGAGTTGTTCGACAGCGAAGTTGTTCGGCGCCGCGATGACGGCCAGGTCACCATCGACCGCTACCAGTGAGGTGGAACGCAGCCATGTCTGGAAATTGGCACGCGATACCTTGCCCTCCAGGTCACTGAGGGCAGCCCTCCAGACCTGCTGGTAACGAACATCCGGTTGTTGCTCATCGATGGCCATCGCCCATGCCTGTCTTGCACTGCATTACGTCGCTACGAACGGATGAAATGACAAACCGGCATTGTTGCTCATGCCTGCGATAGCGAGCGTCCGGATCGCCGTCCTTCGTGCCACTGATGTGGATAAGGTTATCCACAAAGCGTACGTACACCTTTATCGCAGTCTAGCACTCTCAAGGGTAGGCGACAAGCAAAAACGGTGCAATCTGTGACTTTCAGGCAAAAGACAAGCCGGGCCTTGTGGGCCCGGCCTGCTGGGAAGGGGAGGGGGTGGAGTGAAACCACTCCACGGGTGTGTTTGAGAGAGCAGTTTGTGGTGGGGACTCTCTCTACTTACCTATACGTAAACGGGAACCGTTTGGTTCCATCAATTTCAGGATGTTCGGCAAACTGCCCGTTTCCCGTTCTGACTGGCAGATTTGGCAGACCGGCAAGCCCGGCAAGGGGGTATCATCAGATGAATCTGGTATCTGATGTCGCCTGGGTGGGGAGCAAGTGACCAACACACTTCCGGTGGTTGTCCGGCTCAATGCAACGATTATCGCGGTCACCGGTGAAACACCGCGATTGCTGACTGTCTCCCACGACGGGCAGGACGCCCTGCCCTACGGCCCGCTCGATACCGTCAACGATCGCACCCTCGAACGCGGCCTGCGTCGCTGGGTCCGTGAACAAACCGGCCTCGAACTTGGCTACGTCGAGCAGCTTTACACCTATGGAGATCTCCACCGGGAAACGGGCAGTGATTCGCGCATCCTCTCGGTGGCCTACCTTGCATTGGTCCACGAGGACAGCCCGTCCACCCATGCCGGCGCCCACTGGATGGATTATTACGCCTACTTTCCCTGGGAAGACCGGCGCGACAGCCAGTCTGCCGCCCTCTCACCCGAGGTGCTCGCCGCCCTGCATCGCTGGGAAGACGCAGCCGGCGACGATGCTACCCGCCAACTCCGGCGGGAACGGACAGCCATCAACTTCGGCCTCTACGGGTCCGACTGGGATGGCTACCGGACGCTTGAACGCTACGAACAGCTCTGGGAAGTGGGCCTGGTGCCGGAAGCCTGCCGTGATCGTGGACTGGAGCCGGATGTACTGGTTCCCGGTATCCCGATGGTGTTTGACCACCGGCGGATCGCCGCTACTGCCCTCGGACGATTACGTGGAAAGCTGAAATATCGCCCGGTCGTCTTTGAACTCCTGCCGGAAACGTTTACCCTTTCGCAGTTGCAAAGCGTCGTCGAGGCGCTGGCCGGGGTCCGCCTGCACAAGCAGAACTTCCGCCGTCTCGTCGACCGTGGCGGACTGGTCGAACCAACCGGCCAACGCGACACCCGCACCGGCGGCCGCCCCGCCGAACTCTTCCGCTTCCGCCGCGACGTCCTCCGCGAACGGCCCGCCCCCGGGTTGGGTTTGCCGGCTGTGCGTTTTACGCCATAGGATGTGAGTCACTCCCCACCGGGGGACAAGAAGAAGCCACCCCATCCCAGGTGGGACGGGGTGGCGTTGCCATTGACAGGAGTCGGGTCAACCCTATTCGGTTGCGTCTACGCGGACGACATGGCTGGCTCCGGGAACGACAGCGAGGTTGACGACATAGAGGTCGCCATTCCCATCGATGGCCATGCCGGTGGCGAAGGCGAGGCCCTGGGCACCGCCAACTATCAGTTGGTGGTTGCCGTCGGCGGTGACTCGCACCAGGCGAGCAGCTGTTGTCTGGGGGTTCTCCGGATCAACGGCCAGCAAACCGCCGGCAAGGATTTCCAGCACCAGCAGGTTGCCGTCGCTGTCAAACGCCAGAGCGCCGATGTTGGTGAAGCCGGTTGCATGGACCGTCGCTTCGCCATCGGGCGTGATCATCCAGACGCGAGCGCTGCCGGGGTGGAACGGGAACCCGGTCAACTCCCCGACGTAGAAGTTGCCGTCCGGGCCGGCGATGATGTGGGTCGGGACCGATTCCGACGGGATCTCCGGTGCAGGGATGAACGGCGGGGCCGGCACGACCTGGGTCGGGAAGACGATGACCGTCGAGATCTCGCCATCCAGGGTCACCCGCATCAGCGTGTTCATGCCGGCATCGGCGACCAGGAAGTCGTCGCCGTCAAGCACCAGGGCGTAGGGGTTGGCGTCGATGCCGTTGCCGTCCTGGTCTTCAGCAGCTTCGTAGGCGAGGATGTCGGCGATCGAGGTCAGCGAACCATCGGCAGCAATCTCGACCAGGTGGCCGAAGTGGGCCGCTGCTTCGCCCATGTCTGCGCGGACTTCCGGGGTGAATTCGAGACCAAAGCCCATCACGCCGTAGACTGCGCCACTTTCTGTGATGACGATGTCGTGGAGGCCGATGCCTTCGCCATCAACCATCAGCGACGGAATGCCGTCGATGAACACCTCGGCCTGGCCGTCGGCGATCCGGGTGATGGAACCCGAGTTGCCCATGCAGGCGGTGCCGGTTTCGCCATCGGCGAGCGGAACGTCGACGCAGTTGTCACCACCCATACCGGCGTTGGCGAC
>CAYWXR010000057.1:0-4367 GCA_964462545.1 uncultured Thermomicrobiales bacterium | reverse complement strand
TCGGTGCCGGCCAGGGCGGTGTGGTGCTCCAGCCGTTCACGTTCGAAATACTGCACCTGGTAGACGTTGCCGGTGTCCAGGTTCTCTTCATCAAATGCTTCGGTTAGCGGATAGCCGAAGATCGGCAGTCCACCGTTGTCGTTCCAGAAGCCAAGGAACGGTTCGCAGAGGTTGTGGCTGGTCAGGTCGTGCCAGTCACAGTTTTCCATCGGTTCGGCAGGTGCGGTTGCCTGCCCGTCTTGTGCCGCGACGCTTGCCATGCTTGTCAGTGCAAGCACCAGCGCCATCAGCAGTGTCAGACCTCGTCGCATGACAGAGTCCTTTCCCCAGAATGAATCAGTTCGTCCAGATGGGTGTTGCGTTCTTGCGCTCCTTTCATTGTCAGCGTCAGGTCGACCCCATACCCGCGGACCGGTGCACCATGTCCCAACCGGGCCGCGGGCGATCTGGGGTCAGGCCTGCTGCCAGGAACTGACGGCAGGTCTCATGATTGGGGTTTGATGTTCTGGTTGTGGCGGAAGAAGTTGGTCGGGTCGTATTTCGCCTTGATCCGGGCCAGTCGTTGGTAGTTACTGCCGTAGGCAGCTTCGGCCCGGTCGCCGGATTCGCCGTTGACATAGACCCCGTCACTGGAAAATGGCTGGATAGCCTCGGCGAACGTCCGGGTCCAACCGATGTTCGCCTCGTCCTCGCCGGCATCATCCCAGAGCGAAAGGATCGTCACACCGAACGGAATGTCTCGATGCGGGAACGCGGTTGCGTCCGGGGCGATCCTGGCTGCCAGGCCGTGAAGCTGCTCGATGAGAACAACCGATCGTGGCGACGGAATGTTGCTGACATGCTCGATGATCGCGTCGATCGCTTCATCGCTGAGATCGTGCAGTCCGTTCCATTTCCAGTAATTGCGCATTCCCGGAGGAACGGCGGCGTCGATCATCGTGTTCATCTGTGAATAGGGCTGTGGGCTGACCAGGTCGACAACCGGTGTTTCGAACTCACGATACGGCTGGATCACTCGTTCGCCTTCGTCCAGGTCGGCGCCGCAGTAGCAAAGAGCAATGGCAACCGCTGGTACACCATCCGGGGTCGTAATGAATGCTCCGTACGCCATTAGTTCGTCCGGCGCAGTGGCGGTCATTTCGCGGTGAAATCGCAGGACATCGCGGGCGGCCGGGAAGGGATAGATCAGCATCCCGCCAAGCACCTGAGTGACCGGGTGAAGTTTGAGTTCGAACGAGGTCACAATGCCGAAGTTCCCGCTGCCACCACGCAGTGCCCAGAAGAGATCGGCGTAGTTGTCGTCATTCACCTGCAAGACACGGCCATCGGCAGTAACAACTTCTGCGCCGACCAGGTTATCGACAGCCATCCCGTATTTGCCGGCCAGCCAACCATAGCCACCGCCAAGCGTCAGCCCGGCCAGCCCGGTGTCGGAGACGGTTCCGGTCGGGGAGACGAGGCCGTACGCTTCGGTTGCCTCTATAAATTCGCCGAGCCGGAGCCCCGGCTGTGCTTTGGCAATGCGCTGCTCAGGATCGATCTCGATCCCTTTCATGAGCGAGAGGTCGATCATCAGGCCGTTGTCACAGACGCCATGTCCCGGTGCGGAGTGGCCACCCCCGCGCACCGATACCAGCAGGTTGTGGGCGCGACCGAAATGCACGGCCTCGACGACATCCTGGGTGCTGAGTGTCCGGGCAATGATCGCCGGGCGACGGTCGATCATGCCGTTGAAAACCGTTCGCAGGTCGTCGTAGGTTTCGTCTTCCGGCAGAATCACCTCGCCGGTAATGCTGTTGCGAAAATCCTGGATGGTCGATGCACCAAACACTGGTTTGCGTTGTCCACGTTCGGCAATGGTCATTGCGGCTCCTCCTCCTGCATGTTGTCGTGAAATCACCACTGTGACAGCAGGCTAGCGGGCCGCCCTTACCGGGATCTTTCAGGTGGACTTACACGGGCCTTACAGAAGGTTTGCGGTAGCCTCCACCTTCCACGCCACGACCGTTCGATCAGAAACGACGCAGCTCAACTTTCATCCCGGCGAAGGAGGGATGACAACGACACATGGTCGCTCCTGAGATGGCATTCGAGGTTTGCAAGCCGTGCGAATGCAAATCGCCCTTACGGAAGTTGGGTTCAGGACGTAAACAGCTCCTGCATCTGGCTGGCGACGGTGGTGAGGGGCTGAATGGAGCCACGTTCGAGGGCGGAGTCGAAGCGGTCGGGGCCAAGGGTTTGTTGCAGCCGGGAGGTGATGTCTTCGACCGCCAGCCGGTCGGCCGGGGCGAACGCCATCTGCAATGCGTCCAGTCCGGCAGCGATGGTCCCCAGAATTTCGGCAGCCCGCTCGTGGTCGCCCTGTTGCGTCAGCACGCCGGCCAACCCCGCCAGGCAGCACGCGATGCCGAGTTGGAAGCTTCGCTCCTGGAAGATCGCCAGACTTTCCATCAGATGCCGGGCTGCTTCTTCCGGCTCGCTCCGGGCCAGCGCAATGAATCCGGCATCGCGCAATGTCCAGGCGCGGGATGCAACATGCCCGATTTCGCTTGATATCTCCAACGCAATCCCGACCAGCGTTTCGGCGGTGTCATAATCACTTTCGGCGCGGGCGATCTCGCCAAGCAGGCTCTGGGCCTGCACTTCCAGCCAGCGGCCACCTTCCGCTCGTTCCAGCGTTGCGACTTCGTGTGCCAGTTCACGTGCACCGGCGAAATCCCCGGTGCGGTAGGTGAGATTGGCCAGGAGCTGGAGTGTGGTGGTTGTTCCCCAGTAGTCATTGATCGAACGGTAGAGTTCGAGCGAGCGTTCGAACCAGGCGAACGCCGGTTCATGTTCGTCGGCTTCGACCGAATCAATCCCCAGGCTGAGCAGCGCCATCGCCGTGTCCCAGTCGTCGCCGGCCTCCACTGCCAGATCGAGCGCCTCGGCGTGGCGTTCACGGGCGGCAGGAAGTCGCCCCATGAACAATTCGATCCAGCCGTTCCATGAAAGCGCGGCCGAAAGCCCTGCCGGATCGTCCAGCTTGCGCCAGATCTCGACGGCTTCGTTCAGATAGTCAGCTGCCTCGGCGTATTCACCAACCACCATAAACATGGTGCCCGCGCCGGTGAGGGCGCTGCCCAGTCCTTGCGATGGCCCGGCGCGATCGTGTTCGAGCAGCCGTGCCAGGCGTCGCATACCTTCGGCGTAGTGCCCACGCAGATGCCAGAACCAGTGGAGATCGCCGGCGAGTTGCAGGGCCGGTTCCAACCCATCGCCATTGGCGCGTGCCTCGAACCAGTCGAGTGCCTGCCGGAAGTTGTCATGCTCGCGGTCAAGCCATCGCAGCCAACTGCGTTGGTCGGGTCCGCGGATTTCCCTCGCGGCATCGCTGGCAAGCCGTGCGTAGTAGCCGGCGTGGGCCGACCGCATCGACTCCAGATCGCCACATTCTGCCAGTCGTTCGCGGCCATATTCGCGCATCGTTTCCAGCAAGGTATAGCGGGCGGTGCCATCGCCGAGCGATGCGACGACCAGCGAGCGATCGACCAGCAGCATCAGCAGGTCGAGAATTTCCATTCGTTGAAGTGGAGAACCGGCGCAGACCTCTTCAATTGCCTGGAGAGAGCATCCCCCCGAAAAAATCGAAAGCCGGGCGAAGAGGATGCGTTCATGGTCACCAAGCAGGTTGTAGCTCCAGTCCAGCGCAGCCCGGAGTGTCTGCTGTCGGGAGAGCGCTGTCCTGCTACCACTGGTGAGCAGCTGGAAGCGGTCGCTCAAGCGTTCAACAATCTGCTCGACCGATAGGGCACGCACCCTTGAGGCGGCAAGCTCGATCGCCAGCGGGATGCCATCCAGCCGGTAACAGAGTTCGGCAACAGTCATCCCGCTCGCTTCGGTCATTTCAAAACCCGGTGACACCTGGGTTGCCCGGTCGACAAACAACTGGACTGCTTCGTATTCCAGGAGTTGCTCAACGCTTTGCGGTTCTGCCAGGTCTGGCAGCGAAAGCGAGGGGATAAGCGAGGTGGTTTCGCCATCGATCCGCAACGGCTCCCGGCTGGTGGCCAGCACAGTCAGCCCCGGACTGACCCGCAGCAGTGTCTCGACGATCGCGGCGCAGCCATCGATCATATGCTCGCAGTTATCAATCACCAGCAAGACTGTCCGCGGGCGAAGCCAGCTGCCAAGGGTTTCGAGCACCTGCCGGCCGGGCATTTCATGGATGCCGATCGCCTGGACGATCGCTTGCGGGATGAGATCGGGATTGGAAAGCGCCGCCAGTTCCACCAGCCAGACGCCATCGGGATGCCGCTCGACTTCCTCGGCGGCGACCTCGATCGAGAGGCGCGATTTGCCACATCCACCCGGCCCGGTGAGCGTCA
>CAYWXR010000056.1:0-8771 GCA_964462545.1 uncultured Thermomicrobiales bacterium | reverse complement strand
GGGGCATATCACCCTGCTGTGTTTCACATGATCGATGCCGGTCATGTAGCGGCGGAGTTGTTGGGGCGGAAGGGGCCACTACGTTTCAGGACAGTTCTTGCGAACGCTTTGGGTGTGGATAATCCTGATTCGCTGGTTTCCTGGTTGCCCCTGGTTGTTGCATTGCATGACCTGGGCAAGGTCTCCTCAATATTCCAACGACAGGTGCCTGAACAGCATGAGCGGTTGATCGGGCTGGGGGTCACGTTCCCGCCAGCCGGGCAGATTCAGGGGGTTCGGCATCAGCATGTAAGTGCGGCATCGCTACGGTTCGAAATGCGCGACGGCCTCCTGGCGGCACTCAAACCAGTTGAACCCGTGCTGTTCGAGGTGACTGGTGGGCACCACGGGCAGTTTGTCCCAATGGGAGCCGATTCCGGTCGTTCTGCGAAGTTGCTGGTCACTTCTGTGGAGTCATCAGAGTGGAGGGGGTATCGCGAGGAAGCAGTTGCGATGCTGCTGTCCATCTTTCCATTGGAAACTGGATTTGTTGCACCGTCGCCCCCGGACGTGCGCGCTGCTTCGCTGGCGCTGACAGGCTTCACGATTCTCTGCGATTGGCTGGCCTCCGACGGGAGCGTATTTACTGCAACACCGGATGCGGCGCTTGAGGCGTACCTCCCGGTAAGTCGTGAGCGGGCGGCGGAAGCGGTTGAACATGCAGGTTTCAGGAGTCCCTCGCGGGAAATCATCTGGTGTGGATTCAGGGGAGCCTTCCCCGGAATCACCACCCTGCGACCTTTGCAGGAGGCCATTGACGAGATGGCCGGGGAGGTCGATCCAGGACCATCGCTGACGATCATTGAAGCTCCAACCGGAGAGGGTAAGACCGAAGCAGCCCTGGCCCTTGCCTGGTGGATGGCAGCGACGACAGGTTACGACGATCTCTATGTCGCCCTGCCTACGATGGCAACCAGCAACCAGATCTTCAAGCGGGTTGCCGCCTTTCTCAAGAAAAATGCAGGAGAAGATACGGCAACCAAACTGATTCATGGTCAGGCATTTCTGGTCGAGGACGACCTTCTGCTGGAGATCAATGACGACCTGGCTGGTGACGAATCTCCGGCGAAGTCCGCAGGATCATGGTTTGCACCCCGCAAACGCGCCCTTCTTGCCCCATACGGTGTCGGGACTGTGGACCAGGCTGAGTTGGCCGTTCTCAGCACCCGCCACTACATGTTGCGCCTGTTCGGTCTGGCCGGGAAGGTGATCATCATCGATGAGGTGCATGCTTACGACGCCTACATGAGCACGATCATCGACCACGCCCTGACCTGGTTAGCGGCGCTTGGTTCACCGGTCATTCTGCTTTCGGCCACGTTGCCGGCCAACCGGCACCGCGAGATGGCGCGAGCGTATCTGCGCGGTCTTTCGGGCGGTAACACTGATCCTTCCATAAAGTTGCCGGAATCCTCCCTGCCGTATCCGGTGATTGCCAGATACGGTGCCAGCGCTCATGCGTTTTCCTCCCCAAAGGCAAGTCAACCGCAGCGCCAATTGTCGATCCAGGTGGTTCAGGAAGGTTCTGCCAAAGAGGAATCTGAACACCTGCTGGCCTGTGTGGCAAATGGTGGTGCTGTCTGCCGGATGACCAACACTGTTCGCCGGGCGCAGGAGATCTACCGGGAACTCCTGAACATGGCACCTGAAGGCGTCCAGCACAGACTGATCCATGCCCGTATCCCGCTGAACGACCGGTTGAATCGGGAGTCGGATATCGCGCAACTGCTTGGCCCCGACGCCGATCGTCGTGCAACCGACAGGATCATTATCGTCGGGACCCAGGTGCTGGAGCAGAGCCTCGACTACGACGTCGATTACATGATCACCGATCTGGCCCCGGTCGACCTGCTGTTGCAGCGGGCAGGTCGATTGCACCGCCACGCGTTCCGCGATGCGATTCGCCCGGATAGGTTCAGGAATCCGGTGCTCGCTGTTGCCGTGGGAGAAATTGACGATGCCGGGTTACCGCACCTCGGCGATAGCCGCTACATCTATGAACCGTTCACCCTGTTGAAGACCTGGCTCGAACTGGGTAAGCGAACCGACGGCGATGGGCGAATCACGGTCAACCTTCCCGAGGACTACCGGTCGTTGATCGAGGCGGTGTACGACGACATGGTCGATGAATCTCATCCCGGCGCCCGGCGTCTCCGGAATGCACTTCAGGATGCTCTCGCGAACAAGACGGAGATGCAGCAGTTCGCGAAAGGAGTGCTGATTCCGGACCTGGAACCGGGCGTTCTGCTCACCATGGAGCGCACCTTGTGCTTCGTAGAGGATGAGAACGCCGCCAGTGACGCCTGGGGAAAGGCATCCACCCGGTTTGGGTCTGAAAGCATCAATGTCATTCCGCTCTATCGCGTTCCTGGTGGTATTGCCATGGAACCGGATGGTGATCCTGTCCACCATCACCTCTCCAGACGCGAGACCCAACTTCAACTTCTTCAGCGCGGCATGAGAGTGGCCAACCGCTCAGTCGTTCGTCAACTTCCGAAGATGTTCGATGCCGAGTTGCCAGCCTGGGAAGACGCGGTGCTGTTGCGCGGCAGTCATCCACTGGTGCTCGAAGGCGGGGAGTTGCACCTCGATGCACTCACCATCCGGATGACGCCTGAACTTGGTCTGGAATACGTGCACAAGAGAGGAGAAACACCTTGAGCACGGGAGTTGCCCCACAGACAGATGCGGAATCTGTCCTGGGGTTTTCGTTCAATCTGTGGTCCGAACCCTGGATCACCGTGGAGTTGCTCGATGGCGGCATGGAGCGGGTGAGCATTCGCAACTGCTTGCTGGAAGCGCACCGGATTGCCAACCTGGTCGATCCGTCGCCACTGGTGGTGGCTGGTCTACAACGCCTGCTGGCGGCGATCGTGCAAGAGATCATCCAGCCCCGGCATGTGCCAGAGATTGGTGATCTGATTTCCCGGGCAGCGTTTGATGCCGCCGGGGTGGAAGCGTTTGGTTCCGCCTGGGGATCACGGTTTGATCTCTTCTCGGATACGCATCCGTTCCTGCAATCGGCGGATATTGGATTGAAGCCGGCGAAGACGGATCGGCAGAAGACCGTCGGGTACCTGTTTCCGGAAGAACCAACCGCGACGAACATCAACCATTTCCAGCACCGGTATGACGATGATTACCAGTTTTCGCCGGCAACAGCCGCTTTGGGGCTGGTGACCATCCCGGCTTTTTCCACGTCTGGCGGTTCGGGGATCAAACCTTCGATCAATGGTGTACCGCCGCTCTATGTCTTGCCTCAGGGCAGAAATCTGTATGAAACGCTGGTCTTGTCGCTGGTGGTGCCGGAATTTCAGCCCGTGGTCCGCGACAAATCGTCTGATCGACCCGCCTGGAATCGTGATCCGGTTATCGCTCGCGGGCAGGAGGTTCTGGAGGTTGGCTATCTGGAGAGTCTCACCTTTCCTGCCCGCCGGGTGCGGCTCTTTCCGGAGCATGCGTCAGGCTATGACTCCAGGACCGGGGAGTGGAGCAATGTCCTGATTCGCAAGATGGTCTTCGATATGGGCATCTCACGCTCGAAAGACTTGCCACCCTGGTTTGACCCCTTTGCCGCCTACCGGAATCGAACTGATGGGCCGGTGCCAATTCGTCCTCAGGAAGGAAAGACCCTCTGGCGTGAATACGGGAATCTGTTCCAGACCTCGGTGAGTGGCAATAGCACGGCTGAGGGGACGAATATCGCTCCGGCGGTCGTTCATCAGATTGCCATTCTGGAGGATTTCGGGTTCGAAGGGATCAACCGCTGGCGGTTCCGCTGCATCGGCATGCGGACCGACATGAAGACCAAAGTCTTCGAATGGGTCGATGACACGCTGGATGTGCCACAGGGCCTGCTGAACAACCCTCTTGCGCAACATGCCGTTGAGTTGGCTATTGCCGACGTTGAGGCCTGGGCAAAGACGCTGCTGAGTATCCATCGAACAGTCTATGGGGACGGCAGGGAGAACTTCGCAACACAGCGTGAACGTTTGCGAACGTCGTTCTGGGTGCACCTCAATGCCCCGTTCAGGACACTGATTGATGATCTGGCCAACGCTCCCGATCAGGAGGCGCTGGCCGGAGCGCTGAATGGATGGCGGGAAACGTTCTTCAGGGTCGGGTATGAACAGTTGTCGGCAGCAACCGAAAACGCTGGTGAACGTAGTACCGCGCTTGTAAAGCGAGCCGAGGCGCTGACGCGCTACAGCAAGGCGCGTGGGAAGAAACGAAAGGATTGGGGGATGTCATGACGGTTACCGAAACGACACCACAGACCCCGCAACAGGTGTTCATTGCCAACCTGGAACGCCTGAACCCGGGGGAGAAGGCACGTCTCAAACGCAATGCCGGCCGGACCATCGGCGAGGCAAGGAATGCCACTGGCCTGTTCTACCGTCTGTTGCCACGCGAGGTGATCAACTTTGAGAATCAGCACGAATGGTATTTCCTCGTTGCCACGCTCTACCCACTCGCCGGCAGCAGTAACGACCGAAGCCTGGGGGCGACTCTTCGGGCGATCCGCAATCAGGAGAATCAGGCTGCACTTGACCGGCGGATGAATGTCTTGCTCGAGTCTGATGCTCGCCAGTTGCCGTTCCGTCTTCGCCAGATGATCCGGCTCATCGAGTCGCACCGGCGCGGAGTGAACTGGGAAGTGTTGTTGACAGATCTCCTCGCCTGGAACCGGCCCGGCCGGTCAGTCCAGAAGCGCTGGGCGATGCACTACTACGGTTCACCCCCGGCGCCAGAACAACCGCCTCCCGAATCCGAATAAATTCCCCACGTTTGTTTCGCCGTTGATATGGAACTCCATCTGAAAGGGACCAACCAGAATGCTTATCGATATTCACATGCTGCAGAACTACGCCCCCTCGAATCTCAACCGCGACGATACCGGTGCGCCAAAGGATGCGATCTTTGGCAATGCCATCCGGGCACGCATTTCCAGCCAGGCGATCAAGCGCTCGATCCGGCGGTCGGAGATCTTTCGTGAGGCGTTTGCCGGGCGAGCCCTGCTTGCCAACCGCACCCGGATGCTGCCGAGCAAGTTGCGCGGGGTGCTGGAGAAGTCGGGGCTTGATGAGGATGCGATCAACCTGATTGTGATGCGGTCGCGCGAGATAGGCCGGGAATCCGGCCGGGAGATCGCTGAATCTGACAAGGAAGGCGACCCGCTGACGGCCCAGTTGATCTTCCTGGCCGATCAGGAAGTCAATGAACTGGCGGAGAAGCTCACTGCGCTCTACACCAAACTGGGGAGTGCTGGCTTCCGGAAACTCAAGACAGAGGACCTGGCAAAGGAACTGGGCACCAGCGTGCCCCGTTCGGTCGATATCGCCATGTTTGGCCGGATGACCACCTCTTCGGCGTTCGAGGATGTCCAGGCAGCGGTGCAGGTTGCCCATGCCATTTCGACGCACAAGGTGGATCAGGAGTTTGACTTCTACACAGCCGTGGATGACATCGCCCAGGAATCCGGCGCCGGGTTTATCGGTGATGTCGCCTTCAACAGTGCCACCTTCTACAAATATTTCAGCATTCACTGGGAAGGACTGGTGGCGAACCTGGGTGGTGATATCGACGTAGCCCGCCAGGCGGTCGATGCGCTCATCCGGGCCTCGGCAACGGTGAACCCGACAGGCAAGCAAAATACGTTTGCCGCCCATAATCTGCCGGACCTGATTCTGGTGGAAGTCCGCGAACGCAACCTGCCGGTGAGTTACGCCAATGCCTTCCTGAAGCCTGTCTGGGCCGGTGGGAATCTGGCATTGATGGATGAATCGGTCAAGGCACTGGCCGACTACATGGCCCGGTTGAACGGCGTGTACGAGATTCCCGGCAAACGTGCCTGGGTAGGGACCGGCGCTGACTGGCAACTTCCCGGTAGTGAACGACATGAAACGCTCGGCACCCTGATCGACTGGCTGCCGCTGGAAGCGGGACAGCCAGCATGAACACGCTCTTTCTCAGACTGGAGGGGCCACTCCAGTCGTGGGGCCTGCGGTCACGATGGACAGAGCGCGAGACCGCGCTGGAGCCCACCAAGTCCGGCGTTGTCGGGCTGCTGGCCTGTGCGCTGGGTTGGGGCAGGGATCGTGACCAGGACATCAGGGAGATGGGGCTGAATCTGGCATTTGGGGTGCGCATCGACCGCCCTGGCACGTTGGTGCGTGATTTCCATACGGTCCATGGCGGAGCAATGTCTGCTGAACGCAAGATCAAGATCAACGCGTCAACCAAAGAACCGGAGACCGTTGTCTCCCCACGCTGGTATCTGGCGGATGCATCGTTCCTGGTGGCGTTGCAGGCTGAGGAATCCTGGATTGCCATGCTTTCGGGTGCGATCCGGAATCCTGTCTGGCCGCCCTTCCTGGGGCGAAAATCCTGCCCGCCTTCCGTGCCGCTCTGGGCAGGAGAAGGCAACTTTGCGACGCTCGAGGATGCGCTGGCAAGTCAGCCAGCAGGGAATAACCAATCGCCCGGGCGCTACCGAATGGTCGTCGATGCCCGTTTCGGCGAGGGCACCCCGCAGCGGGATGAGATCGATTCACTGGCCTATGGCATCTATCGCCCGCGATACGTCCGCGAATCATTCATCACGCTGCCATCTGCGACGGAGGAATCATCATGATCTACCTTTCGCGTCTGTTGCTGAACCCGTCCAACCGGGAGGTGCGTCTGGACCTTGCGAACTGCCACGATCTGCACAGCCGGATCATGACAGCATTCCCGTTCCGGCCGGAGTTGAATGGAAACGCTCGTGCCGAACTGGGTGTGCTGTACCGCGTGGAACCGGCTGATCGCGCCGGGGCGCTGCCGGTGCTGGTGCAATCAGCAGCCAGACCGGAATGGGGGCGGTTGCCGGCGGGCTATCTGGCCGGCAGCATTCCCGAGTGCAAGCAGGTAGACCAGGCCTACGCATCCATCCGGTCCGGCCGGGAGTTCGTCTTTCGCCTGCGTGCCAATCCCACCAAACGGCTCAGGAAGGTCGAAGGATCCAACGACAACCTGGCTGGCAAACGGGTTCATCTGCTGCGGGAGGAAGAGTGGCAACAGTGGATTGCTCGCAAGGGCGACCTCGGCGGGTTTCAGGTATTGACGGTGAATGCCAGCGCTACTGATAGCGTGCCGGATATTCGCACCTCGGACGACATCACGTTCAAGGGCACCAAGACCGACAGGCGAACCGGCAAACGGATGCGGATGACCTTCGGTTCGGTCCTCTTCGAGGGGCGGTTGCGGGTGACTGATGCTGACCTGTTTCGGGATACCCTCCGCCAGGGAATCGGGAGTGGCAAAGCGTACGGCTTTGGCCTGCTGTCAATCGCGCCGGCGAGCTAGCAGAACAGGAGGGTTCCCATCATGGCACTGCATGATCTGCATATCCTGCCCAGAGTGCGCGATAGCTGGACCTACCTCTATGCCGAACGCTGCAAAATCGACCGGGATGAGAAGGCGATTGCACTTCACGATGAGCAAGGAAAGACTCCGGTTCCATGCGCAATGCTTTCCGCGTTGATGTTGGGGCCGGGAGCATCGATTACCCATGCGGCGATTCAAACGCTTGCCGATAACGGCTGCCTGGTGCTTTGGACAGGTGAAGAAGGCGTCCGGTTCTATGCATCTGGCCAGGGTGAAACCCGGTCGTCGCGCAATCTGATTCATCAGGCCAGGCTGGCATCTGACCCGGCGTTACGTCTTCAGGTGGTGCGCCGGATGTATCTGCATCGTTTTGACGTTCATCTTGATCCCAACCTGACGCTGCAGCAAATCCGCGGGTTGGAAGGCGTACGGGTTCGGGATACCTATGCCCGCTTCAGCCGGGAGACGGGCGTGCCGTGGCGGGGACGGAGTTACCAGCGCCAGGATTGGGGCGCGGCTGATCCGATCAACCGGGCGCTTTCAGCGGCAAACAGTTGTCTGTATGGCATCTGCCATAGTGCCATTGTTGCTGCAGGATATTCCCCGGGGTTGGGGTTTATCCACACCGGGGATATGCGTTCATTTGTCCTCGATATTGCTGATCTCTACAAGACAAGGGTTTCGATACCGGTGGCGTTCGAGGTGGTTGGCGAGGGTGGAAGCAATCTGGAAACCAGAATCCGGTATCGGATGCGTGACTTCTTCAAGGAACACCGGGTGCTTCCAGCCATCATTGCTGACATTGCGTGGGTGCTCAAGGTGACGCCGGAGTCTGAAGTGGACTCCGGCGGCCCCGATATTGAT
This sequence comes from uncultured Thermomicrobiales bacterium, assembly GCA_964462545.1. Lineage (GTDB taxonomy): Bacteria > Chloroflexota > Chloroflexia > Thermomicrobiales > CFX8 > CAYWXR01. The sequence goes on along the minus strand of CAYWXR010000056.1, from coordinate 503 downwards.
GCAGAGCCGGGAATCCCTACAGGACTGTGGGACCCGGATGCCGGTGTAGTTGCGTCCGGGGTGAACTATGGCGAGGTTGAGGAGGAACGTGATGGACATCATCATCCTGGAGAAGGTTCCGGCGAGTCTGAAGGGTGAACTTACCCGTTGGATGCTCGAACCGAAGTCCGGGGTATTCGTCGGGAGGCTTTCCGGTATCGTGCGGGAGCGGCTATGGGAGATGGTTTGCAAGCGAGTGAAAGGCGGTGCCGGTCTGTTGATTCATGCAACAGATAACGAACAGGGGTACGCCCTCCGCACATGGGGTGATACAAGCCGAATCGTCAGAGACTTCGAGGGTCTTTCGTTGATCACAATCCCATAAACAAGCCAAAAAGGGAAGTATCGTCCCCACACGCGTGGGGGTGGACCCACCGTCACCGCAAGAACCATAGTCAGACCAGTATCGTCCCCACACGCGGGGGGGTGGACCCGCTTCTTCGAGATCGAACTGCAGCGCGGCC
>CAYWXR010000055.1:0-9429 GCA_964462545.1 uncultured Thermomicrobiales bacterium | reverse complement strand
ACTTCCGCGAACCAGCTTGCAAACTCCCTGCAAGCCGGCAGGATATCGGTGCTCATGGTGCTCCTCGTTTAGTGACCAACCGGGATGTTACAGGTGCGCTTCCAGGATGGCAAGGAACGCTACCGGGGTGACAACCGGAATACCTCGATGTTCGCGAAGGCCGAGGAGATGTTTGTCCCCACTGACGATGTAATCAGCTTCACCTGCCAAGGCTGTCTGAACGAAGATGTCATCCTTCGGATCGGCAACGACAATTCGCAGGGTCGTATCGGGTTCAACATGGATTCTCAGAACCCGAAACGTCTCGATTAGCGAGTTAATCTCACGATCGTTGAGTTTATGTTCAGCGCGAAGATGCGGCCGGGTAAGTACACGACGATACTCTTCAAGGAGCAGGTCAGAAATGACGATGTAGAATCCTGCTGAGACCAATTGCTCCAGAAGCTTGCCAGGAGTTCCCGTCGGCGTGAGTATGCCGCTAACTGTCACGTTGGTATCGATAACGACTTTCATTATGCAGACGCCAGGTGGCGATCAGCCTCACGTTCCGCCTTCATCTCGGCTCGAACTTCGACAACAGCCTCTAGCGCCAACTCCATGGCTTCTTCCTCGGTCATACTTGCGTTCTGCTGTGCTTTGTGCAGAATCCCCAGGAACTCGTCGCGCCGCCGCTTGATACGCTCGTACACATGGATTGGCACAACAACCGCAACCGGCTCGCCGTGGCGTTCGACGATGAAGCTCTCGTCCTTGGTTTCAACATCCCGGATCATTTTGCCGAACTGACGTCGGGCTTCGTAGGCGGCGATGGTCTTCTCTCGCATAACGGGCCTCCTCAGTAATAATTGCGCTATCTTGCGATAAGGACTCCTGCCAACAGATCGGGATTGATGCTGCCGCCGCTAATGATGCAGACCGTCTTGCCACGTTCGGATGCCGGCAGAGCGAGCGCCGCTGCGACGGCCATCGCGCCGGCCGGCTCGGGGACGAGCTTGTTGCGGGTTACGAGATGGCGAATCGCATCGCGGGTGGCATCGTCGCTGACGGTCAAGCAGCCATCGACCACTGCCTGAAGCGCCGGGAAGATGGCAGGAAACGTGACCGGTGAACCTGCCCCATCGACGAACGAGTTGCAGGTAACCGCCACCGGCTTGCCGGCATCCAGCGACGCGGCCAACGCCGCGCAGCCTTCCGGTTGCACCCCAAACACGCGGGCGTCCGGCCGTTTTGCCTTGATTGCTGTCGCAATACCCAGCAGCAATCCGCCGCCACCAACCGGGATAATCACCGTATCAACGTCCGGAAGATCGTCGAGGATTTCCAGTCCGACCGTCCCGTTGCCGGCGGCAACTCGTGGATCAGCAAACGGATGAACGAACCCCGGACGGTCGTCGAACCGGCCATCCTCCATCGCGGCAAACATCTGGTCACGCGGGATGAACTCGACCGTTGCGCCATAGGCACGGGTGGCGTCGATCTTCGCCTGTGGCGCGCCATCCGGCATGATCGCCGTCACCGGCACGCCGAGCTTCCGGGCGGCCCAGGCAACCGCCTGGGACATGTTGCCGGCACTCAGCGTCGACGCCTCGGTAAGCCCGCCGGCGTCCTGCATCATCCTCAGGGCGTTATACGCCCCGCGGAGCTTGAACGATCCGACCGGTTGCAGCACCTCCGGCTTGATCCAGACGCCTTCCTGCTCATGCAACGCCAGCAACGGTGTCCGCACTGCCACGCCGGTCAGCCGTTGGGCTGCAGCCTCAATATCCTGCAAGGTAACCCGCATTCCGCCTCCTCCTGTCGAGCGGATACTACCCGAAAACCCGCAAGGTCTGTATCTCTCTGACCCGGTTCGGTTCAAGCTTCCCGGTACGATAACGAGGCATGCTCCCTTTTCATGAAAGAGGCACGAATGAACCATGCACCGTCAGACGTGGTGGTGTTTACTCCGTCTCCCCTGCTCACCATCACCATTGAAATCAACCTTGCCGGAGAGCCGGAGATTCACATGCACGCCGGAAGTCAGGGATTCTGGGTTGCCCGGATGATCGCCCGGCTTGGGCTGCCGGTCACGCTATGCGGGCCGTTCGGCGATGACACCGGGCGAGTTCTGCGCTCTCTGATCGAATCTGAAGGAGTAACGGTTCAACCGGTTGCCGTCAACCTGGCGAATGGCGCCTATATCCATGATCGACGTAGCGGCGAACGCGAGGAAGTCGTGCGGACGCCGATGGGGAAACTCACCCGGCATGAAGTCGATGACCTCTATGGCGCCGCCCTTCTGGCTGGCCTTGAGGCAACGGTCACCGTGTTGACTGGCCCCAATCCCGGAGACAGCTTCGATAGCAACTTCTACCGCCGTCTCGCCACCGACGTCCGAACCAATGGCGGACAGATTGTCGCCGATCTTTCCGGTGAACATCTGACCGCTGCGCTGGAAGGCGGTGTAGATATGCTGAAAATCAGTCACGAGGAATTGATTGAGGATGGCTTTGCGGCTGACAACAGTGTTGAAGGTATTCTGGCCGGCATCGGGAACATTATCGAGAACGGTGCAGTGAACGTGCTGGTATCCAGAGCTGCCGACCCTGCCCTCGCACTGCTGGATGGAACGGCTGCCGAAATCATCGTTCCCCGTCTGGAACCGAACGAGTTCCGTGGCAGCGGCGACTCAATGACCGCCGGCCTGGCGACCGGGCTGGCCCGAAAACTTGTACCGGAAGATGTCCTGAAACTGGCTGCGGCGGCCGGTGCGCTGAATGTCACGCGCTCCGGTCTTGGCACCGGCCACCGCGACGAAATCGATCGTTTACGTCAACATATCAAAATCCGGCGGATCAACGAACCTGCGAAGAACTAGACCGGATCCTCACCCACCGGTTCACCAGCGAGGTCCTCAAACTCACGTTCCTTGCGCTTCTTCCAGGCAACCACCGTCCCGGAACCGGTATCGGCATTGTCATCGCCTTCCCGGACCGGTTCATCAGTCAGGTCCTCGATCTGCTGCATCTCTTCCAGTTCGTCGGCAGTTGGTGGTGGTGCCGACTGACCGTAGGAACGTGGTTCGCGATGCTCCTGTAAGTCGCGTTCATCATCCCGTTTCGGGGGTCTGGCCGGGTTCCGGTCGCGTGGTCGCCTGGGAATTCCGCTCATGGGATATCGTCCTCTCGCATGTACAGATGTCAGGAAGTGTTGCGCCAATTATCCCCAATGGCCGGAAGCGGTGCATATACCCTTCTGCCCGTTTGGGATCCGTCACCTTCGTATCCTGACAACACAAGACGTAATCGACAGGACGTCGAAAGGATATTTCACATGAGCGGTACAGAAGACAAGGTTAAAGGCAAGGCGAACGAGGTCAAGGGCAACGTCAAGGAACGCTTTGGCGACATGACCGATAACGAGGACATGGAGCAGGAAGGCAAGATGGACCAGGTCAAGGGCAAGGCCCAGGGCGCGCTCGGCAACCTCAAGGATGCTGCCGGCGACGCCAAGGACTCGGTCAAGAAAGTCTTCGATCGCGACGACGACAAACCCCGGTAACCCTCCTGCCGGGCGCACAACCCGAGACCCCCTGCCGGAATCCGGCAGGGGGTCTTGTGCATCCTGCCAATTGCCGCTCGCCGCCGTGGCCCCTATGCTAACCACACGCTTGAAAGGAGCATTGGCCACTATGACGAGAATCGTCCTGTCCTTCAATATCGGCGAAGAGAATGTCCAGAAGATTCGCGATGCCCATCCGGATATTGATCTTCAGGTCTGTATCGAACCGGACCAGCTTGCGAACGACATCAGCACAGCCGACGCGGTAGTTGGCTGGGGCAGCTATGACGAGGCAACCCTCGCCAGCGCCCCGAACCTGCGCTGGATTCATTCCTTCGGTGTCGGTGTCGATGGATTGCTGACACCTGCGCTGATCGATAGCGAAATTACCGTCACCAATAACACCGGTGTCCGTGGGCCGAATATTGCCGAACACTTGCTGGCAATGATGCTGGGCTTTGCCCGTGGATTCCCGGAACTCGCCCGGATGCAAGTCCGGCACGAGTGGAGCAGCCCCAAACGACCAATCTTTGAACTGGGCAACCAGACGCTTGGCATCGCCGGCCTCGGCGACATCGGCCGCAATCTCGCCTGGCGTGCAAATGCGCTGGGGATGCGGGTACTTGGCCTGCGACGGATCGGTACCGACCTTCCCGAGGGGGTCAGCCAGATCTATACGCCGGACCGGATGGCGGAATTCCTGGGCGAGTGCGACCATGTCGCGGTCTGCCTGCCATTGACCCCGGGCACACGACATCTCTTCAGCACCGAAGCGTTCAACGCCATGAAGCCCACCGCGTTCATCTACAACATCGGGCGTGGACCGGTGATTGATCAGGATGCCCTGATCGCCGCCCTCCAGGCAGGAGAAATCGCCGGCGCGGGTCTGGATGTCACCACCCCGGAACCACTTCCGGCAGATTCACCGCTCTGGGACATGGAAAATGTCCAGATCACCAACCACACGTCCGGTTCGACGCCCTTCAACTGGCCACGCGGACTCGAAATCCTGATCGACAACATTGGCCGATTCAAGCGCGGCGAGGAACTCCGCAACGTTGTCGACAAGGTTGAGGGCTACTAACCGGACGGCAACACGATCCGGAATGTCGAACCCTGGCCCGAGACGCTGTCGACGGTCAGGGTTCCGTTGTGTGCATCAACGATCTGCCGGGCAATAGCCAACCCCAGCCCGCTGCCGCCGGACGATCGGGCACGATCCACCTGATAAAAGCGGTCAAACAGGTGCGGCAAATGCTCCGCGGGAATGCCGATTCCGGTATCCGAGACGCTGATCTCCGGACGCCCCTGCTCCACCCGTGTCGACAGGGTGACCGTCCCGCCTTGTGGTGTATAGCGGATGGCATTGTCCACCAGCACCATCACCGCCTGGTAGATCAGGTTTTCGTCGATGAGCGCCATCACCGGCCGTGAAGCAGGCTCCAGGTTGATGGTTACCTTGCCTTCAGCGAGTGTGCTGCCGGTTTCGGCGGCGCGCTCGAGGATCTCCTGCAAGTCACAGCGCTCCAGGTCCAGCGCTTGAAGATCATCGCCGCGGGCAAGCCGGAGCAGATCTTCCACCAGACGGTGCATCTGCGCTGCCTGGTGTTCGATTGCCTCGACACTCTCCCGGGCTGTTTCGGGATGCTCAAGACCCCAATGCTTGAGCAACCTGGTGTAGCCAAGGATGGAGGTCAACGGTGTACGCAGTTCATGGCTAGCATCAGCCACAAACTGCCGCTGACGTTCAAGCAGTTCCTCGCGTTCCTTGAACCCGACTTCCAGGCGGTCGAGCAGATCGTTGAACGTTGCCGCCAACCGGCTGATCTCGTCACGACGCCAGCGGGTCCGGATCGGGAGACGGCGGGAAAGATTGCTCTCACTGATTTCGCGAGTGGTTTCGACAATAGCATTCACCGGGGCAAAAGCCCGCCGTGCCAGACTGTACGAACCTGCAATTGCCAGCAACGAGGCAACCACTGCCAACCCGGCCAGCGGAGCAACCGGCAGCAAACTCCTGCCGACCGAGTCATAGGGGATCCTCGCCTCGACAACCCGCGCATCCGATTCGGTCGGAGACACGGGAACCGCATGGACAAAGACGCGCTCATAGGTCCGCAATTCCGGATTGGGTTCGGGGAACATCGTCGAGACGACCGAGATGGTATCGCCGGCGGGCTGTCCGCTCCGCAACGCGATTTGCCAGACCTCTTCAGCCTGGTCAATCCGGTCCGGGATCGCATTTGGCGTACGTAGCAGCGGGGTTCCCGAGGCATCCCTGACGACAATATCGACCCCGGTTCCACTGATCCGGACAAGGTCGGCATCCGAAAATGTGCCACCGGATTCGATAATCTCGGCGGCTTCCTCTGCGCGCACCCTGGCCCGGTCCCCTACCTCCGATTCGGCAGCAGAGATCATCACCAGGAACACACCCAGCACCAGACCACCGGCAATCACCAGAGTGGTGATGGCATGGAAGATCGTCAATCGCCAGCGAATCGGGATCACCGGTCAACCTGCCTGCTTGAGCGCAACGTGAATCCCACGCCACGCACCGTCTGGATAAGCGGGACAAGTCCAGGTTGGTCGATCTTGCGACGCAGATAGCCGATGTACACATCCACCACGTTCGTGCCGGCATCCAGCGAATCTCCCCAGACACGATCAAGGATGAGATCACGCGACAGGACACGCCGGGCATTGCGGGCGAGAAACTCCAGCAGGTCAAACTCACGTGCGGTCAACTGGATCGGCCTGCCGGCGCGTTGGACCTCACGGGTGGTCAGGTTGATCGACAGGTCGTCTACCTGGACCAGATCATCGCTTTCCACGCGGCGCAGCACTGCCCGCAACCTGGCAAGCAACTCCTCAACGTGGAACGGCTTGGTCAGATAGTCGTCGGCACCTTCATCAAGGTTGCGGATCTTGTCAGCCGGTTTGTCCCGGGCGGTCAGCATAATGACCGGAATGGACCTGCCTGCCAGGCGGATTCGCTTCAGCAGGCGCTCGCCATCCATTCCCGGCAGCATGATGTCCAGGATAATGACATCCGGCCCAAACTCCTCAATTGCCCCGATCGCCTCGGAACCATCAAACACGCAGTGAACGGGCATCCCCCGGTGCTGGAGTTCCAGTTCGAGCAGACGGGCAATCGAGCGATCATCCTCGACCACCAGCACCCGTGTGCCAGCGCTCATTCTGCTCCTCCAATCCTGTGGGTTACGACAACCAAGTGTGCCACTGGGGCAGACTCGCCAGATAGAACGTCACCGGCATCGTGGTCCGCAGCGCGGCACTCCGGGCAAGCAACCCAACACCACGCGGCACCGACGACGCCTTCAGACTCTCTCCAATCTGCCGTTTCACAAACGCCTCACATTGCCGGCCCAGCATCGCGCCCGCTGAGATCAATGCAGCGCAAAGCACCAGTCCTGCGAGCGGCAGTGACACGCCAAGCAGATAACCTGCCAGCGCTCCGGCGACTGTTCCGCCGGCCAGGGCAATCAGGCGACGCCATCTGCCTTCCTGCGGCACCAGCGCTGAGACACCACCGGTCGCCAATGTTGCAGCAAGTGCCACCGCCAACCAGCCAAACCCGGCAGTCCCGTTCACCCGCAAGAGCAACACCGCATGAACCATCGTAAGACCCACGTAGAGCAATGCGCTCAGGCTGAATGCCCAGTCGACCAGCGCTCCGGTGCGATCACTTCGCCGGAACAGGTGCTGTGCCAGCGACACCAGCACGTAGATATTCACCACCCCCATCACAGCCAGCACCGGTGCGCTGGAAGCGGCCACCACGAAGAGCGCAATCAGGAAGAGTGTTCCGGTCCAGACCGACGGGCGCACTCCCATCCGCTGCAACCCGATATAGAGTTCATAGAGTGCGCCGAGGGCAACGATCGCGACCACGAGGGAAACCAGCCCGATCATGACACCACCTCACCGTTTCGTCGCCGGCGAATCAGCATCACCAATCCGACGAGGCCGGCAATCGTCACCGAGCCAGCCAGCAGCATCCAGGCATGCTGCGGTGAGTGATGGATCAACCAGGCATAGGCGAACGATTGCGGTGCGATGCCGGCCATCGTTGCCACCAGAAACCGCCAGAACTTCACCGGAGAGAGACCGGACGCATAGGAAACGGCATCGAACGAGACACCGGGGATCATCCGGGAAACGAGGATTCCGGCAACACCCCAGCGTTCAAACCAGCGGTCGAACCAGTTCACCCCGAACTTACCGGCGAGTGCCTCCACCGGCCGGCGACCAACCGACCGGGCAAACCAGAAACAGGCACACGCAGCCAATGTCTGCCCGGCCAGACTCAGCACCCCACCCAGGAGCGGGCCAAATGTCAGCCCGTTGGCAAAGACGATCAACACCGACGGTATCGGTGTGATGACCGCCTGCAGGAGCATCAGCGCCAGCGAGATGACCGGCGCCCAGATGCCGAACGACAACAGATAGGCACGGATCGCTTCGCCCTCACCACTGGTCAGGACATCTATCGCCCGTCCTGTTTCCGAGCGGAAACTGTCTGACAGGAAGAACAGTGCGGCTATCGCTGCCACCATCCCCACGGTCAGGATCGTCGGCAGCCAGCCGATGATCCGGTCCCGGTCGAGAGCGGGTCTGACATGCTGGTGACGGTCTCGCGAAACAGCCGGATGCCGGGAGTTACTCAAGGTTGCCTGGGACATCGTCCGGTTCCTTCGTACCTGTCTGCCGGGCTGGGGATCGAGATCCGGCAGATCAAAACGGGTCGTCAGGAACCAGTGTGGCGGGCGTTCTTAAGCGGGTTCTAAGAAAGGCGGGAGCGGTCTAGCGATGTTTGACCCAGAGCCAGGCGCCGCCGGCAAAGGAGGCCAGACCGAACATGAAGATCACATAGGACCAGATCGTTTCGGAATCGGTCACCACATCGGCACTTCTGGCTATCAGGTAGAGGGATGCCAGCAGACAGACTGGCCCAATCAGGATCACCAGGATCTGCCCGGCCAACCGGTTAATCTGCCTGTCATCCATTGAATTGCCACACCTCTCTGTGTCCGGTGAATGCGGCCACCGTCCACGCCAACAATAGCACTCCCGGGCGCTGCCGGGCAGCGGGTTCATTGACGCCGCGAAACGTGGGGTTCTACAGTTCGCATTACCGGCAATGGTCCGGCGATCGCTGGAAGACCACGGAGGCATACAGATGGATGGCCATCAGGCAGATATCTTTCTCAATCGACATCAACGAGTACGGCAAGCCATGCAGGAACAAGGCATCGACTTTCTGTACATCACCCCGTCGTCGGACCTCCTCTACCTGTTGGGGTATCCGGCCCACGCATCCGAACGCTTGACCCTGCTCGGTATCCCGGCCGATGGCGAACCATTTGTCGTCGTTCCCCGGCTTGAAGCCCCCCGTCTTGAACACTGGCGGGACAAGATCGACGTCCACGCCTGGGAAGAAACGGAATCTCCGTACGACCTGGTCGCCAAACTCTCCGAAGGTGCTGCCAACCAGAAGATCGGTATCAGTGATTTTGCACGCGCTTCAGTCCTGCTGGAGTTTCTGGAGCGTATGCCGGAGGCAACCTTCCAGTCAGCCACCCCGGTGCTGCGGGAACTCCGGATCATCAAGGATGAATGGGAAATCGAGCAGCAACGCATCGCATCGGAATTGACCGACCAGGCATGGGAAGAGTTCATCTCCACCGCCAAACTGACCGGCCGCAGCGAAACCGACATCGCCGCCGAACTCACCGGCCTCATGCGCAAGCGTGGATTCGCCCGGATGACCTTCATCATCGTTGCCAGCGGCCCCGGCTCTGCATCGCCGCACCACATGACCGGCGACCGGATCGTTCAGGAAGGTGACTCCATCGTCTTTGACTT
>CAYWXR010000054.1:0-9519 GCA_964462545.1 uncultured Thermomicrobiales bacterium | reverse complement strand
TGGCGTTTCTTGGCATTCGAGGGGGAAAGGGGCGGATACAGCTCTTTCTGCTGGAACATGGCTGGGGCGAGGCAACGCTGATTGCAGAAAATGAAGGCAGCCTCGGCTCGTTCGCCTGGTCGCCGGATGGATCCCGGATTGCCTTGCTGATTCGCGATCCCGAGCCGGAAGCGCTCCGGGAGCGCAAGGATGCCGGGCGTGACCACATCGAGTACGAGCAGGATGCCCTGATGTCGCGGCTCTGGCTGTACACCCTGGCAACCGGGGAGATGCAGCCGTTGACTGGCCCGGACATGCAGGTCTGGGAATTTGTCTGGTCGCCGGATGGTCAGGCACTGGCAGCGATTGTCTCTGATTCACCGCACAACTGGTCGTGGTATCGCCCGCGTCTGGTACGCGTTGGCGTCGGCGGCGATGATGTTGCGACCATCCACCAGCCACCGAAGACCATCACCCGGCCGGCATGGTCGCCCGGTGGCGAACAGATCGCCTTTATCACCTGCGCCTGGAGTGACCAGGGCATGACCGGCGGGGATATTGTCCTGCTGGACTGCTCGACAGGTTCAGTCCAGACCATCACCGAGGGCCATCCCCGGTCGTACACTGCCCTGGAATGGGACCCCGATGGCCGGTCGATGCTTGCCAATGCCGTGGAGAATGCCCGGGCGGTGATGTGCCGGGTTGATACCGGCGGAAACTGCAACATCCTCTGGGATGGCGATGCCACGATCAGTTATTACGACAGCACGGTGTTTACCCGTGCCGGCAATACCCTTGCCATGGTGCGTGGAGATTGCGCCAGTCCCGGCGAGGTCTGGCTGTTTCACTTCGACCAGCGTACCTGGGAGCAATGCACCAGCATGAATCCCGAAATCGAGGGCAAGCAGTTGCACACGGTGGAATCACGCACCTGGCAGTCGATGGATGGCATGAGCATTCACGGCATTCTGGTCTTGCCGCATGGATACGATGGAGCCACCAGACTGCCGTTGATTACCTTGATCCACGGTGGCCCCAGTGGAGTGATCGGCTACGAATTTCCGACCCATCGCACCGTGGGCTGGGCACATCTGCTGGCGAACGAGGGCTACGCCGTGCTGTTGCCGAACTTCCGGGGCAGTATGGGGTTTGGCACGGCCTTTCTTGAGGCCAACCTCGGCGACATGGGCGGCGGCGACATGATTGATGTGCTGGCTGGCATCGATGCGATGATCGCCGAAGGGATTGCCGATCCCGACCGTCTCGGCGTGGGTGGATGGAGCTATGGTGGATACCTCACCGCCTGGGCAATCACCCGGTCTGACCGGTTCAAGGCGGCCGTTGCCGGCGCACCAATCACCAACTGGACCTCGTTCCACGGCACCAGCACAATCCAGACCTACGACGAAATTTTCTACACCAACCTCGACCCCTACAACGCCGACGGGATTTACACCTTCCGCTCGCCGGTGTTCTCGATCCGTTCTGCCCGGACACCAACCCTGTTCCTGCATGGCGAGAACGATCCGATCTGCCCGGTCGGGCAGTCGCATGAGATGTGGCGCGGGCTGAAAGATCTCGGCGTTGATACCAGTCTGGTGATCTACCCGCGTGAGGGGCACGGTCCACGCGAGCGGGAGCACGTCCGCGACGTGCTGGAGCGAATGGTGGCCTGGTTCACCCGGTATGTCTGATCTCTTCCTCTTTTCGTGATCGGTGCTAGACTGTCGCGGGCCAGGAGCCCCCGAGAGTTGAGCCACACCGGGCGCGCATGGATGGAACAGATCAAACTGCATGAGTGACGGGTTCGGGTGGAACCTCCCGCAATCATTTCGCGGGCGGGGCATCTTCTACGGTTGGGTCATTGTTGGCATCGCAATGCTGGCGACCTTCGCCTCGGGGCCGGGGCAGTCCTATCTGTTCTCCGTTTTCATCGACCCGATTATCGAGGACACCGGCATTTCGCGTACCGGGATATCGACACTCTACGCTGCCGGCACCTTCCTCAGTGCCGCGATGGTCTTTTTCATCAGCCGTCTGGCGGATGCCCGGGGGCCGCGGTTGACCCTGACGGTCATCGCCTTCTGTTTTGGTCTGGCCTGTTTCGGGATGGCGTTTGCCTCCGGGTGGCTGATGACTGCCGTGGCGCTGGCGGCGTTGCGCGGGTTGGGGCAAGGGGCGTTGCCGATCAACGGCACGTTGCTGATGGCCCAGTGGTTTGTCCGGCGCCGGGGCCGGGCGATGGCGATTGCCGGGCTGGGCGGGGCGCTTTCGACCGCCACGTTGCCACCGCTTGCCCGATTACTGATTGACAACATCGGCTGGCGAGAGTCCTACCTTGTCTTCGGTATTGCGATCTGGGCTGTTGTGGTGCCGGTCGCTATTCTGCTGGTGCGTAATCGCCCCGAGGATGTCGGGCTCCACCCTGATGGTGCTGACGAGCCACCGGTCGGTGAGGCACCGGTGACCGCATCCGGAGAGCCGGTGCGGCACAAGGTACTGAATACCCGCATGTTCTGGTTTCTGGCGATTCCAATGGCGATGCCGGGTCTGGTTGATACAGCCCTGATCTTCCACCAGGCCTCGATTTTCGCCGAACGCGGGCTCAGTCCGACGGTGGCAGCAACAGCCTTTGCGCCGATGGCATTGACAACGGCAGCGTTTGGGTTCGGAGCGGGATTCCTGACCGACCGGTTTGGCCCTCGTCCGCTCTACATCGTTGGTCTGCTTGTGCTTTGCATTCCGCCGCTGGTATTGCAGTTCATCTCGAATACGCCGGCAGCGTTCGCCTACGGGATGATCATGGGTGCCGGTAGCGGGATTGCGATGATGGTATCCCGGATCGCCTGGTCGTATTACTATGGCCGGCACGGGCTGGGAAGTGTCCAGGGAGCGGCAGTGATGGTGTCGATCATTGGCTCGGCGCTTGGCCCGTTGTTGCTGGCCTTCATCCGTGACCAATCGGATAGCTATACCGTTGCCCTCCTGGTGATGTTTGGTCTGATGGCGTCATCGCTGGTCATGTTTGCCCTCCATCGCCCCAAACGGCTCTCGATATCCTGACCGGTTCGTCTCGATCTGGACACCTGCCAACCCGCACGGCTATGCTGCCGCAACGCAGTAGCAAACAGCCATGCGACATCTCGGGAAGGATCGGCAGCAGATGGCCCAGACTCCGGCACAGGTGGTGATCGACGCCTTGCGACGTCACAATGTCGATACGATCTTCGGCCTCGATGGTGACCACGTTATCTACCTCTATGACGCGCTTTCCGACGCGCCGGATATCAAAGTGATCACGGTCATGCACGAGAACAACGCCTCGATAGCGGCCGAAGTGTATGCACGGGCCAGCGGCAAGCCGGGTGTGGTGCTGGTGACAGCCGGTCCGGGGGCGACGAACAGCCTTTCCGGCATCGGCGGCGCCTTTGCTGCCGGCGTGCCGATTGTCCATATCACCGGCGGCGTTGCCAACGACGCTCCGAAGGAATCCTTCCACGGTGTCGATGACCCCGACGTGCTGCTCAAGGCGTTTGAACCGTTCACCAAGGAATCAATCCGGGTGAAGCGTGCCGGGGATATCCCCGGAGCGCTGGACCGTGCCTTCCGGGTGGCAACCCAGGGACGGCCGGGGCCGGTGCATGTCGAGATTACTGTCAGTGTGCTTTCCGGCGGCCTGGTGGATGTTGCCGCGGACCTGAACCCGACGGTGCCTCTCCCGCGGGTTGATGACCCGGCGGCGCTGGTGGAACGCATCCGCAAAGCTGGTTCGATCGCGATGGTTGCCGGCAAGAATGCCTTTTGGCCGGGTGTCAGTGACGCCCTGGTCGGGCTGGCGGAACATCTGCAGGCACCGGTGGTGCATGTCTGGGACGCGCATGGTGCCATGCCGACGGTCCACCCGCTTTCGCTCGGGTTCTGGCGTGAGGGCAACAGCAACGAGTTTATCGACGCCACGTTCGACGCTGCCGACCTGGTGCTTGGCGTCGGAGTTCGTCAGGGTACGGTCTCTGACCACGAATTGACTCGCTGGCTCGGGGACCGTTTCGTCCGGATTGATGCCACTGATGACCCGGAAGATGACGGCCACCTGGGGTTGCCATCGGTCCAGATGCTGGAATCAGCACTCCAGCAGATCATCGGGTCTGTTCCGGAGCGTCCGGCGGACCCCGCCATCCAGGAGCGTTGCGCCGAGGCGAAGCGTCTCTTTGCTGCCGGCATGCTGGTCGAGATCGAGCAGTACCGGAACGAACCGCGTTGGCCGATTGGTCTGGCACTGGAGAGTCTGGGTCGCAAGATGACCGCGGAAACGCTGGTGGTCAGTGATGTCAGCAACGTCAAGATCTGGGCACCGTTGCAGTTGCCGGCGCTGAACTCGCTGTCGCACCTGCAATCCGGTAGCTGGGGTGCAATGGGCTACGTGGTCCCCGGAGTGCTGGGTGCCGCGCTTGCCCGTCCGGACCGCAAGGTGGTCGGGCTGGTCGGGGATGCCTCGTTCCTGATGGGATCGAATGATTTCGGGACGATCTGCGGGCTAGGCTTGCCGGTGGTGATTGCCGTCCATGCTGACGGGCAGATCGGAATGATCCACTATTCGTTGAAGAACACGTTTGGCCGCACCTACAAGACCGACATCCCGCCGGTGGATTTTCAGGCCTATGCTGCTGCCTTCGGTTGTCGCCACATCCGGGTCAACACGCCGGACGAGATCGACGCCGCATGGGATGCGGCGCTGGCCGCGAACGAGCCGATCCTGCTCGAGTTCCGCGCCGGTCATGATTATCCCCGGCCGTATCCGATCCAGCGCATCATCAACCAGGGCCGCTCCGGTACGCCCATCGTCCCCTGACCGTTGACCGGCATGGGGGAACTCCCTTCGGTCGCAAACGGCGAGATCCATCGACTTCGCCTGGGCTGATCGGTGTATCCGGTCTGGGTCGGGAGAGCGTCGAAAGTGGTGTGAGGTATCCCGGACGGGGCTCTTGCCCCGTCCGGGATGAGTGGTTCTAGTAGGTGGCCATGTAGCGTTCGCGGATCCATGGGCTGACGTGCATGCGGTAGGCAGCCCACTCCTGGGTCTGGGCGTCGACCAGGTGGTTGTAGATGTGGCTGCCGAGGGCTTCCTCGACGATGCCATCAGCCTGCATGGCTTCGATCGCTTCGCCAAGTGTGCCCGGCAGCGAGGCGATGTCCTTGCTGGCCCGTTCGTCGGCGGACATGTGATAGAGATCTTCCTCGACCGGGTCTGCCAGCGGAATATCGTTCTCGATGCCGTCAATGCCGGCTGCCAGCATGACTGCCAGCGCCAGATACGGGTTGCAGGACGGGTCCGGGCAGCGCAATTCGACGCGAGTCGACTGTGGCCGCTGCGGGCGGATCGAGGGCACCCGGATCAGGGCCGAGCGGTTGGTGCGTGCCCAGCCAACATACACCGGTGCTTCGTAACCCGGCACCAGACGCTGGTAGGAGTTGATGATCGGCGCGAAGACGGCGCACATGCCCCGTGCGTGGTGGAGCTGACCGGCAATGAATTGCCGGGCGATCTTCGAGAGGCCGTATGGATCGCTCTGGTCAACAAAGGCGTTGCTGCCATCTTCCAGGCTGAAAAAGCTCTGGTGAACATGCATGCCCGAGCCGTTGATGCCCTCGACCGGCTTTGGCATGAAGGTAGCGTGCAGACCGTATCGCTGGGCGATTGCCTTCAGGGTGTACTTGAAGGTCACCGCGTGGTCGGCCGTCTTGAGTGCGTCGCCGTAGCGGAAGTCGATTTCGTGCTGGCCGATGGCCACTTCATGGTGGGCCTGCTCGACGGTAATCCCCATCTGGCCGAGTGCGATTACCATGTCCTCACGGACAACCGAGGCAATGTCGGTCGAGAGGTCGAAGTATCCGGCGCGGTCGTACGGTTCGACAGAAATCTGCTGGTTATCTGCACTGAACAGGAAGAACTCCAGCTCGGGGCCGGTGTTGTAGCCGTAACCCATCTTTGCGAGCCGGTCGATCTGGCGGCGCAGGACATGGCGTGGATCGCCGGGGAATGGGTCGCCGTTAGGGTTGTAGACATCGCAGATCAGGCGAGCCGTGCGTCGCTCCTCGCTCTTCCAGGGCATGACAGCGTAGGTCGAGCGGTCCGGCATCAGGAACATGTCGCTTTCGGCAATCCGGGCGAATCCGTCAATGGACGAACCATCGAACCAGATGCCGGCAGTCAGCGCTTCCTCAACCTCTTTGGTCGGGATTGTGACGTTCTTGACCATGCCCATGATATCGGTGAACTGCATGCTGGCGAACGCAACCTTGTCCTCTTCAAACCAGGACATTACCTCGGCTACGCTCGGCTTGAACTCCGGATCACTTGCCACCTGTTTGCCTCCTTGAACAGGATCAATCTATTCACTGCAGGAGAGCCTATAGGCAATGCGACCAAATGTGTCTGTGCAATCAACACAGATCATCGGCCGGATTTTGGGCAGATTGCACATATACGGGTTTCATGGCCGATGTTTCCATTTCAGGGACCAATTACAGGCCCGCAGGCGGCGGGCACCAGGTGTCCGGGTGGAGGCTGTTTCCGGTTGATCGCCCGGTATCCTGCCAGAGAATATGTGGAATGGCATGACCTTCTTCCGTGGATGGTGATCAATGAGCAGTAAAGTCGGCGTCGCGCCGGAAATTGCCGAGGCACTCACCCCTGAACAGTCGCGCCAGGCGTTGGTTGTTCTGATGGCCACAGTGGTGATCAACCTGATCGGCACCACATCCTACTCCCCGATGCTCTCCATTTATGCCCGCGACCTTGGGGCAACCGGTTTCTGGACCGGTTTTCTCTTTGGTGGGTTCTATGGTGTGCGTCTGGTGCTGGGCAAGCCGATCGGGATGTTCTCTGACCGGGCGGGGCAACGGACCGTGCTACTGGTTTCGTCAGCCATGTATCCCTTGTTGGCGATTCTCTACGCGCTGTCGCCGAATGTGCCGGCGCTGATCGGCACACGGTTGTTGCACGGTATTGCCTCGGCAATGATGCTGCCGATGGCGATGGCCTATGTCGGTAACCTGGCGAAGGCCGGAGCTGCCGGACGGTATGCCAGCTACTTCAACTTCGCCAACTTCTTCGGTATGGCAATTGGCCCGCTGGTCGGCGGCCTGATCGTGACCTACATCGCGCTCAAGGCGCCCTTCTACCTGCTGCTGGTGCTGGCAGCGATCAACCTGCCGCTGCTCTATTTCGGCCTGCCGAAACTCCCGGCAGCGCTCGACCGTCCGGCACCGAAGGCCGCTGCCACTGAGGACGGCCGGCGACGTCGCTGGCGTCCGCCTGACCGGGTAACCTCCGGATTGCTGGTGTACAACGCCGTGGTCAATGCCAAGACGATGCTCTTTGTTTCGTTCCTGCCACTGCTGGCCCAGGATCGTGGACTCTCGATTCTTCAGGGTGGTTTGTTGATCAGTGGTATCTATCTGATCTCGTCAATGAGCCAGATTCCGCTTGGACGGCTGTCGGATCAGGTATCGCCATTGCTGCTGATCATGGCTGGAGGTCTGGTTTCCGGTCTCTCCCTGCTGGTGCTGACCCGGATCGATTCGTTTGGTATTTCGATGGCGGTTGTTTGCGTCATGGCACTGGGTGGATCGTCCATCACTGCCGGGCTTTCGGCGGCTGCGGTCGAGGCAGGGCGTCGCCGGTCGATGGGCGGGTTCATGGGTGGATTCCATTCGGCGGCTTCGTTCGGCATGATTTCCGGTGCGTTGGGAGCCGGTATTATTCTCGACTCAATCGGGATTCAGGCCGTCTTCTTTGTCGCCGGTGTTGTGACGCTCGGGTTGTTGCCGGTGGTTGTTTCCCTGTTGCGAGGGACACCTGAAGTGACTGTTGTTCGCGCCGGAAACGAAACATCCAGGGCGTAGTCAGGGTTGGCAATCTTTGTCGCGTTGACATTCCCCGGTTGCGCCCGTATTCTCCCTTCGCTGGCCCGTTTTTCGGGTCTGGATGGGGAGGTGCGTCTTGGACAGCCCGCAGGAGATCTTTGGCACACTCGCAAGCGGAGGTAGCTACCGGGCCACTCCGACCATGCTGGAGATGCGTGGCCCGACCGGTGAGGTCATCGCCTCATTCGACACCCGCACGTTCAACTCGGTTTCCCGCGCGGATAACGTTCTCACGATTGGTCGTTTGGGGGGCTCCAATATCACCATCACCACCAGCACCGGCCAGGAGGCCGAACAACTGGAGGCGATGCTTGCCCGGTCGTCATCGATTCCAGTCAGCACCCCTTCCAACGACAATGCCGATCCGCTGAAGAACCCGTTGTTCAAGTGGGGCTGCATTGGAGCCCTGGCCCTCGTGGGCCTGGGGGCCGTTTGTCTGCTGGCCCTGATCTTCGTGTTCCGTGATGACAACAAGGACACGCCCGCCGTTGCAGCATCACCGGTGCCCTCGGTGACGGTTGCGGCCCAGGCTCCCTCGACAGCGGCCATGCTGACTCCGACTGCCGAGTTAAATGAGGCAGATGAAGCAACTCCTGCCGGCACCGAGCCTGCATCGACCGTCGTGCAAACGATTGCCCCGACGGCAACCGAAGCAGTTGTTGCAACCAATACCCCCGAGCCGACGCCGACACCGGAACCTGAAGCCACCCTGCCTCCGGCGGGGCCGGGGATGTCGCGTGCAAACCCGTTGCCGTTTGGCGAGCTGCACGCCACGGGCGACTGGGATTTGCAGGTGATCGAGGTTGTACGTGGGCAGGCTGCCCTCGATATGGTGATGGCCGAGAATCAGTTCAATGAGCCGCCACCTGAAGGCTACGAGTATGTGCTGGCCAACCTCTTCGCACGGTATACCGGCACCTCTTCAACACCGCAGGCTGTGGATACCTTCTGGTTGCAATCGACCGGTGATGCGAACGTTCTCTATCAATACGTGGCGCTTGTGAACCCCCAGCCGGTGTTCCAGGCAAACCTCCTGCCTGGTGGTGAGGTGACCGGTTGGGCCACCTTGCTGGCCAGAGAAGGTGAATCCAACCTGATAGCGATCTGGGAGGACTGGTCCGACTTCGAGGCTGAGCCGATTTACCTGGCGCTGGAGCCCGGAGCACGCATCGAATCCCCGTCCGGACGTTTGGCCGAGCAAAACGATCTGGGAACGAATGTTTCGGATCCGGTCCCGTTCGGCGAGCAAGCGATTACCGAGACCTGGGAGATAACCGTTCTCGAATATGTGCGTGGTCAGCAGGCGTTGGACATGGTGATGGAAGCCAACCAGTTCAACTCTCAGCCGGACCCGGGCATGGAGTATGTCACCATCAAGGTGAGAACCCGCAACGTCGGCACCGCGGTCGATCCTGCCTGGATCACCAGTTTCTCGTTTGGAATAACCGGTAACTCCAACCGTATCTATGACAGCGTCTTCGTGGTTGAACCGGACCCGGCTCTTGATTATCAGGTCTTCCCCGGTGGCGAGGTCGAGGGCTGGTTTACCGTCGCCGTTCCGGTTGAGGAGCAGAACCTGATTCTGGTCTACCAGGACTGGCTCTCTTTCTTCGA
>CAYWXR010000053.1:0-9821 GCA_964462545.1 uncultured Thermomicrobiales bacterium | reverse complement strand
CGTTCTCCCGCAATCCAAAACCCACGCAAAGGCCCGTCCACACCTGGACGGGCCTTTTCTTGTGTGGCCCGAGCCTGCTTGGAGTAGGTAAGTGTTGGACCAATGTCTCTTGTCCTCGTTGAAAAGTTGGCGATAATAACAATGAGTAAAGCTTGTCTGCAAAAGAGGTTTCCTTTTGCCTATCCTGGGAGGGGGTAAACCATGTCCAAACTTATCTACTCATACACGATTCACAGTGACATTCTTCAGGAAACCAGAACCCTCAAAGCAAGCACACAAGAGGAACTACGGGCAAAGGTCGCGAAGACTCAGGCAATGTGGAGCCAAAGAGAACAACGGCTACTCGAGAGACAGGCAATTGCAGACGAGAAACAGCGTGCTGAACTCCTGACGAACGAAGCGCGTGCACTGATCGAAGAGTATCAGTCAATCCTGAAGTCAACACTGTTGGTGAATGACCAGATCGACTGGGAAGACCTGTATAATCACCGACCCTTCCAGGCAACACCCTATACCGAGCGGCCACCGGATATCGGAGAAGTGATGGCGCAGCTACGGACGCCAAAACCGTCGTTTATGGAGACTTTCTGGCCACCTGCGAAGCAGAAGCGGTTGGAGGCAGAAGAGCGAGCACAGAAAGAATTGGCCAGGCAGATGTCTGTCTGGGAACAGCGGAAGAAAGAGCACGAGGCACGAATCGAACGTGCGAAAGCCGAGTTTGTTCAGCGTCAGCGTATCCACAATGAGCAGATCAGTTCGCTGAAATCGGCATTTGAAGCCGGGAAAGCGGAAGCTGTGGAACGATACTTCTCTATGGTCCTTGAGCGCTCACGCTATCCGGAGGGTCTCGATCTGTCGTCTTCCGTCCGGTTCGAACCGGCGAGCGGCACAGCCGTTGTTGATCTTGAACTCCCCAACCCGGATCAAGTGCCGCGTATCACCCAGTATCGCTTCATCCAGTCAAGGAAGGTTACCGAGACAGTAGAGATGAAGCCCAAGGACTTTGCTGCTTTCTACGACTCTGTGATTCAGCAAATCACGCTACGAACCATTCATGAGATGTTCGAAAGTGACTATCCACGCTTTCTGAAGTCGGTTGTGTTCAACGGTTGGGTGTCGGGCGTCAATCCGGCGACTGGCGCTGATTTCCGTGCCTGTATCGTGTCCTGCCAGACAAGCAGAGAGATATTTGAGCCCATTGACCTGTCACGAGTAGACCCTCGAGAATGCCTTCGCATGTTGCGTGCAGTTGTCGCAGGCCCACTGGCTCAACTTGCTCCTGTGCGTCCTATCATGCAAATGAACACCGAAGACACCCGGTTTGTAGAATCCCGGGACATCTTGAGCACACTCGACTCCTCGCAGAACCTGGCAACCATGCCTTGGGAAGATTTCGAGCATCTGGTACGGGAACTGATTGGTCAGGTGTTCTCGAGAGACGGCGGTGAGGTTCGGGTAACTCAGGCAAGCAGAGACGGTGGGGTTGATGCCATTGCCTTTGATCCTACCCCGGTTCGTGGCGGAAAGTTCGTCATTCAAGCCAAGCGCTACAACAACGTCGTACCGGTATCAGCAGTTCGCGACCTCTATGGAACCGTTCTAAACGAAGGGGCATCTAAAGGGATCCTGGTGACAACCAGTTACTTCGGCCACGATTCAAGAGAGTTCGCCAAGGACAAGCCCTTGGAGCTGATCGATGGCTCCAATCTGGTCTATATGTTCCAGGAGCATGGTCACAACGTGAAGATTGAACTAACCAAATCGGCAAGCCAATAAAGGTAAGAAACTTAAGGTGCTTGCCTTTCTGGGCAGGCACCCTCGTTTGCACCGTGATGTCTGATGTTAGCTCCTAGGTTAGCAAGTGAAGTGCAAGAGGCTCGAACAAACGACTGAGGAAGCGGAATGGTTCTTGGGGGATCCGAATGAATGTAGATGGAGGTGAAGCCGGCACGTCGAGCGACGTGCCGGCTTTTTTGTGCTTATCCCTCTGACTCCACCTCAATCCGCGGGAAGAGCGGGCGGGCTTCGCCGACGGACTGGCTGGCGGTGACCTCATCACCGACGGCGGACAGTCCCAGTTGGGAGACGATGCCTTCGGCTGTGGTCGGGATGTAGGGCTGCAGGAGCCAGGCTAGCTGGCCCATGACTGAGGCTAACGTAAACAGTACCGTATCCAGTTTGCCGGCCGCTGACTCGTCGCCGTCCTTCACCGCGCGGGCGAGGGTCCAGGGGGCGGATTGCTCGACGTAGGCGTTGCTGGCGGTGACGAGTTCCCAGATGGCGGCGAGGGCTTGCTGGGGTTCGTAGGCGGCCAGCAGGTCGGTGGCGCGGGTGGTGACGTCAGCGCGCAGGGCGTTCAGGTTGGTTTCGAGTTCACCTTCCGGGCCGGCTGCCGGGATGATGCCCTTGCGGTAGCGGTGGATCATGCTGATGGTGCGGTTCAGCAGGTTGCCAAGGTCGTTGGCCAGGTCGCTGTTGTAGCGGGCAATGAGACGGCTGGTGCTGAAATCGCCATCACCACCGGGCGAGAAATCGCGCAGCATGTAGTAGCGCAATGCATCGGTGCCGTATTTGTGGGCAACCTCCACCGGATCAACCACATTACCGATCGACTTGCTCATCTTCTGGCCATCAACGGTCAGGTAGCCATGCACCACGATGTGTGTGGGCAGTTCGATGCCGGCCGAGAGGAGCATCGCCGGCCAGTAGACGGCGTGGAAACGCAGGATGCCCTTGCCGATTTCGTGGACACGGGTATCGCCGTTGGTCCAGTAGCGGTTGAAGTTTTCACCATCGGTGGCGTAGTCGAGCGCGGTGATGTAGTTGGCTAGCGCATCGACCCAGACATACATGACCTGGCCGGGATCGCCGGGCACCTCGATGCCCCATCCACGGGCGCGTTCCTGCGAACGTGAGACAGAGAAGTCCTCCAGGCCGGATTCGATGAAGCGCAGCACCTCGTTCTTGCGGGTTTGCGGGGAGATTTTCAGTTCGTCGTTCGAGATGCGGCGATAGAGTTCATCCTGGTATTTGGAGAGCCGGAAGAACCAGTTCTCTTCCTCAACCACAACCGGTTTGGTGCCGTGCTCCGGACAGAGACCATCCACCAGTTCCTCTTCGGTGTAGAACGCTTCACAGCCCACACAGTAGAGGCCGGAATAGCGCTTCTGGTAGAGATCGCCGGCAGCGTCCATGGCCTTCCAGATGCGGGCCGAGCCTTCGAGATGGCGCCGGTCGACACTGGTGCGGATGAAATCGTCGTTGGAGATGTTGAGTTCCTCGCACATGCCGGCGAAGGCCTTGACGTACTGGTCGACCAGTTCCTGGGTGGTGATGCCTTCGGCTTCGGCGGCCTGGACATTCTTCAGGCTGTTTTCGTCTGAGCCGGTCAGGAAGTAGACATCCTCGCCCTGCTGCCGGTGGAAGCGGGCGTAAAGATCGGTCTGGACATATTCGAGCGCGTGTCCGACATGCGGTTTGGCGTTGACATAGGGGATCGAGGTCGAGATGAAATAGGTCTTCCGGTCAGTCATGGTAGTTGCCTTTCAAATTGCAGCGGGCCTGCTGGCCCGGGGCGAGGCATGGTCTCGCCTGTACAATGGAACGGGTTGCCATGTCATGCATGCGCCGGCGGTGGGCCGGCGGTTTGGGTGGTCCTGTTCGTTCATTGGTATATCTCCGCGCACAAAAAAACCTCTCGTCCGCATGGGACAAGAGGCCGGTTCCGGCACATCTCGTGGTACCACCCTGCTTCGCCACATCCTCACGAATGTGGCCTCAGCAACTGCACGGGGCAAGCAAGCCCGGACAGTTTCGGCCGGTAACGGGGCCGGTTGGCCGTCCCTGGCTAGCGGCATTGAGGGTGCCGTTCACCGGGGAAGCTCGGAGGTCATTTCGGTCTGACTGGTGGGCCACGTTTCACCACCCGTGGCTCTCTGGTTTCCGCCGTGGTCAGCCTACTTGTCCTCGTCGGTGCATCTATTCAGATAGCTAACACCGGTGGAAAACCCACCGGTGTTGACATTGAAACCTAGCATGTCAGCCGGTTGGCTGTCAATGATGCCCGCCGTCTTGCGGATCCGGGTACTTCTTCGACAGGAAGGCAGCAACCGCCATGATGGCGATCATCAGGAAGGTCGCAAAGATGACCGGTTCGGTATGGCTAAAGGCGTCGGCAATAGCCAGGTTGGTCAACCCGATTGCAATGGCAATTCCGCCACCGACAATCAATGAGCCAAATGGCAACAATACCTGAAGTGGTAGTTTCACCGGTCTTTCACCCTCCTGCGTCCATCGTTGCTCGACGGAGTGCAACCCCTGCCAACCATCTTACCGTGTCTGGCGAAATCTGGCCATCCTGTCACGGGTTGTCGACAACAACTCCCTCGGCATCACGGTGTTCCAGACGTCTGACGTAGGCCATCAGGTCTTCCGGGAGGCCGGGGATGATATCCCCAAAGAGAAACTCATTGAATTGCTGATGGGCGTCGCGGCTTACCCAGCGTTCAATCCAGCAATAGCGGTTGATTTCGGAAAGGCGCACCAGATCGGAGGAGATACACCCCTCAGCCTCGGCGGCGCGGCGAACGATTTCGCCATAGACATTCTCGAACCGCGCAATATGTTCCGGTTCTACCTCGAGAAAACTCATGTCAACGAACATGCGGAATCCCAATCCCCTCGCCCGTCTCCGGTGGTCCTGAGGGGCAGTGTACACGAGAACTCAGATCAGTTTGGCCATGAGATATTCGTCGGTGGGGATGCCATCCACCCGCAGCGAATCACGCCGCGTGCCTTCAATTTCAAACCCGCGCCGCCGGTAGAGACGGATCGCCGCCTGATTGTGGGTCATGACAGTGAGTTCCAGACGGTGGATTCCCCGGGACACCGCCCACGCTTCAGCTTCCTCCAGCAGGCGGTTGCCAATACCGCGTCCGGAAAATTCCTGGAGAATGCCGATGACAATGGTGGCCGAATGCCGGTTTCGCCGGAATATGCCTCCATCGACTTCCACCAGACCGGCCAGACGGTTGCCCACGTGAACCAGCAGCAGGGTGGCATTCTCCCGGGCGGAGATACCCTGAATCTCCCGGCGCTGAAGGTCGATGTCGTCCGGGCGTTCGCCCGGCTCATACATCATGAACCTGGTTTCCCGGTCCAGTTGCAGGCGCAGGGCAAGGAGTTCCCCGGCATCGTCCGGGGTGGCTGTCCGGATGGTTGGCTGGTCACTCAAGGGGGAGTCGTTCCTGCATCCAGGCCAGCAGTCCGCCGGAGACGTTGAAGGCCCGTGGGAAGCCATTTTCGTTCAGGATTTCCGTGGCAAACGCCGAGCGTCCACCGGAGTAGCAAAAGAGCAGCAGGTCACGGTCCCTGGGCAGGGCTCCGGCTCGCTGGCCAAACTGTCCGAGCGGGATGTGCACGCTGCCGGGAACTGCTGCGAGGGCAACTTCATCGGCCTCGCGCACATCAACCAGGATGGCGTCTTCATCCTGGAGTCGGCGCCAGGCTTCCTTCGGGCTGATTTCGTTGGCTCCTGCGGGGTTCTGGTTTTGCATTCTCTTCCTCCAGTAAGGTGTGCTGTTTGCATTTATCTACCACGCTGGTTATAGTTCATCCAGATAGTACGGTACTCCCCCAGGGTACTGCAACCACAGGAACGGAACCGTGATGCCTGACATGAACAATGTTGATCCGGAGCGCCGGCAAGACCTCATCGACCGCCTGAAGCGCATCGAGGGGCAGGCCCGCGGCATCCGGAAAATGATTGAAGACGGGCGGGATTGCGATGCCGTTATCCAGCAGGTTTCGGCAATGAAAGCTGCCACCCACAGCCTTTCCGGCCGTCTGCTGGAGGTTTACCTGCTGCACTGCCTGACCGATCCCGAAGCGCTTGAGGCGCCGGAAAAGACGGTCTCCCAGGTGGTGGGCACACTCGTCAGGGCTGGTCGCTAGGCAAGGGGTGTTCCCCTCCTGTTCCGCCTGGCGATGAAAGGGAGATGGTTTTGGAAGCGTTGTTGATGATGGGTGCGCTGCTGGGTGGTTGGGTGCTGCTCCAGCGAGTCATCCTGCCCCGGTTCGGGGTTGCGACCTGAATGATGCCGGTGCCTCCTCCGTTGGAAGAGGCTGATGAAACAAACTCGCTAGTAATCAATGGAGAAACCACAGATGGTCACCACGTTGAACCAGACAGCCTACGGACTTTCGACCCCAACCAGCCTCGGGTTTGACGAGGCAGTCGAACGGATCACCGCCGAACTGAAATCCGAGGGGTTTGGCATCCTGTCGACGATTGATGTGCAGGCAACGCTCAAGGAGAAGATCGGCGTCGAGCGCGACCGCTACCTGATTCTTGGCGCCTGCAATCCGCACCTGGCGAACAAGGCGATTAACACCGAGCCGGAAATCGGCCTGCTGCTGCCCTGCAATGTGATTGTTTACGAGTCTGCCGGCACCACCCATGTGGCCGTGATGGACCCGGCCATCGCAATGTCGGTCACCGGTAATGCCGGTCTGGATTCCCTGGCATCCGAGGCGCGATTGCACCTCGTCCGGGCGCTGGAGCGCATGCCCAACTAGCCCTGTTGCCAGAAACGTGCGATCAACGACGAAGAGACGGCCCAACGGGCCGTCTCTTGCTGTGTCTGGTTGAAATCGATCCGAAGTCTAGAGGGACTTCTGGATCGCCTGGATGCCGGTCAGGAAGCGGTCGATGTCGTCTTCATTATTGTAGAAGCCGAGCGACACGCGGGCGGCATCCGGGTTGTTGATGTACTTCTGGACGTAGCGGATGGTGACGTTGTGCTCTTCGGCCAGGCGCCGGCTCAGTTCCGGCGGCTCAATGCCGTCGACGGTGAAGGCGATCAGGCCGGAAAGCGCTTCCTTCGGAGTGACCACGGTAACGCCGGAAAGGGCGCTCAGGCGGTCCCAGGTCAGGTTGGCGAGCTGACTGATGCGCTCTTCCACCCAGTCGCTGCCGACATCCTCGGTCACCCACCTGGTGGCAACTGCCTGCCCAATCGACTGGCCGACATTTGCGCCGGCCGTGTCGAAGCGCGGTGCGCCGTAGGCCGGGGCATAGGTGCCGCTGTAGTAATCGAGGCTGTCGCGAATTGCGCCACCGGCGAAGGTCTGCTCGAAGTCACCGATGCTGGACGGCTTGATGTAGACCGATCCGGTGCCTTCCGGCCCGCAGGCCCACT
Source organism: uncultured Thermomicrobiales bacterium (assembly GCA_964462545.1). Classification (GTDB taxonomy): domain Bacteria; phylum Chloroflexota; class Chloroflexia; order Thermomicrobiales; family CFX8; genus CAYWXR01. The sequence goes on along the minus strand of CAYWXR010000053.1, from coordinate 2,622 downwards.
TCTGGCCCGGGCAGGCGTACACATCGACACCGAGGTCGTTCATATCAAGGTTGAGGGCACCGAAGGTCTGGGCGGCGTCGACAACCACCAGCACATCGTGTGCGTGGGCCATTTCGGTGATTTCCTTCACCGGGAGCTTCGCACCGGTGGTGTAGGAGACGTGTGAGATGACGATCATCCGGGTGCGTGAGGTGATCTTTTCCTCGAATGCCTTGACAATGTCGGCCGGGTCGCCACCACCGAGGCCGATATCGGCCACGCGGATGCGGACACCATAGCGCCGCTTGGCGAGGAACGACGGCATCATGCCGCCCGGGTGCTCGATGTTGGAAAGGATAAGTTCGTCACCGGGCTGCCAGCGATAGCCCATGATTCCGATGTACATACCTTCGGTGGTGCGGTGGGTGACGGCAATATCGGTCGGGTTTACCTTCAGGGCTGCAGCGACAACCTTGCGGACTTCTTCGCGAGCTGCGCCAATTGCCGGAAAGTGGTTTGCGTCGATCCGGGTGGGCGTGAGTTCCTTCTCCAGCTCCTCCTTGATCGCCTCAAAGGCAACAATCGGCATTGGTCCGCAGGTGCCGGTGTTCAGGTAGGCGGTCTGTTCTACCGCCGGGACCATTTTCCTGATCTCATTGATGTCTGGCATGCCGGTTCATACTCCTTATCCCTGTCGACGACTCGCGACTCCCGGACCGACCGGGATGCCGCCGCGCTGCATCATAGCCCTTTTTCTGGCAGATTGGCAAAAATGGTCAGATTGCCGAAGCAAGATTTCCTCCACGCCGTGGATCACGGGCTGCCCAGAGCGTTCCATGTGTCTGGTCACGGCGGACTGCCTGGATGCCTCCGCCAACCGCCCAGCCCGGTTTGCGGTTGATGGTGTGTCCGCGCTGCTCAAGCCCGGCCAGCACCTCATCACCGAAGCGATCCTCGATTTCCAGGGCAGGATCGCCGATTGATAACTGATCGCCCATCGACCAGCGCGGTGCATCCACCGCTTCCTGGAGTTCCATTCCGTGGTCGATCAGGTTGCTCAGCACCTGGAGATTGTGCTGCACCTGCAGGTTGGCACCAGGCGTGCAGATGCCGAAAATCTCGTCGCCCCGCCTGGCCATCACGGCATTGAGCGTGTGAACGGGCCGTTTGCCGGGGGCGATGACATTCGGGCTGTCCGGATCGAGCGAGAATCCGAGGGCACGGGAGTTCATCATGATGCCGGTGCCCGGCACCACCACCCCCGATCCGGTATAGAGCGAATGAATGTAGGTGACCACGCGGCCATCGGCATCGGCAACGACCAGCGACGTTGTGTCTGCGTGGGCCGTCAGTTTCGCAAACTGATCCCGTTGCTGCTGCATGTTGATCGCGCCTGCCCGGCGAGCATGAGCCTCGTCCGAAAGCAGCAGATCGACAGGCACATCCACAACGTCCGGATCGCCGAGGTTCGCCAACCGGTCGATGAAGCCGAGCTTGGTGGCTTCAATCTGGAGATGGACGCTATCGGTACCCGCGGCAGGGTAATTCGAATATCCGGCGTGTTCGAGGGTTCCCAGTGCCATGAACAGGACAATGCCCTGGGTGACCGGTGGCTGTTCGTAAAGCGTCGCTCCCTGATAGGTCATGGTAAGCGGCGGGGGAGTCGGCGTGTGGTGGTTGTCCAGGTCCGCTTCGGAGAAGAGTCCACCTGCCGCTTCGGATGCTGCCACGATCTTCCGGGCTAGTTCGCCCCGGTAGAAGGCATCCGGCCCTTCGGTCGCGATTGCCCGTAGCGAACCGGCAAGGTCTGGCTGGCGGAAGATACTGCCGACTGCCGGCGGCTCGCCGTTGGGCAGGAAAATCCGTGCAGTTTCCTCGAATTGCGACCACTGTTTGGCGTTTGCATTCACCCGGGAAACCCAGGCGCTGGTGGTGACGATGCCTTCGCCGGCGTAGCGGACCGCGGCATCAAACAGGCTGCCCCAGCCGGCACGTCCCCATCGTGCGTGAGCCGTGCGCCAGCCATCGACCATACCCGGTACGGTGGTCGACCACCATCCGGAATCCGGCACCTCACCGCGTTCCTGATAGGCTGCGAGGGAGGTGGCCAGCGGGGCAGCGCCGGAGCCGTTGACCGCGCTCACGGTTCCATCCGGGTCGGCAACCAGAAAGAAACAATCGCCGCCGATCTGTCCTGCCCAGGGCATGACAACGGTCAGCACCGCGCCGGCAGCGATGGCTGCATCCACCGCAGTTCCGCCGGCATCCAGCACCCGCAACGCAGCTTCGGTGGCATAGGGATGCGCACTTGCAACCACCCCGCGAACGCCGGCAACCGCCTCATGAGGCGGATAGTGACCCGTGGACATAACAAACTCCTCGCCCGGAACTGACAGACCATGATGCGTGCGGAGCCATCATAGATGATGACTGTCCGGGCCGGAATGCTTATGGTTCTGGAATGGTAGAGGAACCCGCTGTCTTTGGGGGAATGTATCCCTCACTGCGTTCGGGCTGACAGATGAGCGACGTTGCGCCTGGTTGGACATCGTGGGTGGTGCCGGCGGACACATTGCAATCGTGAGTCGACCGCCCGGTGTGCGGTTGATGCCCGGGTCGTAGGGGAGAGGCCACGCCTCTCCC
>CAYWXR010000052.1:0-12228 GCA_964462545.1 uncultured Thermomicrobiales bacterium | reverse complement strand
AAGGCGGCGATTGCGCGGGAGCGGGATCATATTGTCGAGGTTGCCGAGACGATCCGGGTGAATCCGGAATACCAGTTCGAGGAGTTCATGGCCTCGAACCTGCTGGCCGATCATCTGCGTGAGGTTGGCTATGAGGTCCAGAAGCCCTATTGCGGCATGGAGACGGCCTTCCGGGCGACGCTGAAATCGAGCAAGCCGGGGGCGCATGTCGTTGTCCTGGCGGAATACGATGCCCTGCGCGGGATCGGTCACGGCTGTGGACATAACCTGATCGGCGGATCGGGGCTGGCCAGCGCGATCGGGATGAAGGAAGTCATCGACGAGGTTGGCGGTACCTTTGAAGTGATCGGCACGCCGGCGGAAGAGGGTGGCTGTGGCAAGGTGATCATGGTTGATCAGGGCGCGTTCGATGGTGTCGATGCAGCGCTAATGATCCACCACGCCGGCCATTTGACCGGAGCACCCCGTGAATGGCCGGTTGGCACATCGCTGGCAGTGTGCGGCATGGAGTTCGAGTTCTTCGGTAAACCGGCCCACTCGGCGATGGACCCCTACAATGGCGTCAATGCGCTGAACGCCGTCATCAAACTCTTCACCGGTATTGATGCGATGCGCCAGCACGTAACGATGGATGCCCGGATTCACGGCATCATCACCCACGGCGGGGAAGCGGCCAATGTGGTGCCGAAGTACGCTGCGTCCAAGTTCTTCATCCGGGCAGCCAGCCGGGATTATCTCCATGAACTGATGGCCAAGGTGCGCAACATCGCCGAGGGCGCGGCCCTGATGACCGGTTGCGAAGTCAAAATCTCCCAGGATCTCGAGATGTATGACATGCGCCCAAGCTACGTCATCGGCGAGGTTTATCACAAGAATATGGAAGAAGTCGGGCTGGACACTTCCCAGACTCGCACCGGGCGCGGCTTTGCCTCGACCGACTTTGGCAATGTCTCCTATGTTGTCCCCTCGGTGACTGGTTCGTTTGCGATCAGCCACGATCCGATCCCCGGCCACTCCCAGCAGGTGGTGGATGCGTCCGGTTCCGAGTTCGGCTATGACCAGTTCATCAAGGTTTCAACCGCGATGACCCTGACCGCCCTCGACCTGTTGACCGACCCCGACCTCGTTGCCAAGGCGTGGGATGCCCACAAGAATTGGGATGCGCTCTACGTCAAGTAATGACCGGTAACTGACTTTGTCATCCTGAATGGAGTGAGGGATCCGTTCTCTTTGGGGTTACGGATCCCTCCTGCACCGGGATGACAAATCAACATCGTTGAATCTGGTTGCACAACGATCGCTTCTGAACCGGAGGAGGAAACATCACCATGGCAGCGAGCCAGGAACTGCGGGAGAAGGTCAAGGCGGCGATCGCCGGGGAGCGGGACCATATCGTTGAGGTGTCGGAGACGATCCGGTTGAACCCGGAATATCAGTTCGAGGAGTTCATGGCCTCGAATCTGCTGGCTGACCACCTGCGGGAAGTCGGCTACGAGGTGGAGAAGCCATATGCTGGCCTGGAAACTGCCTTCCGGGCGACCCTGAAATCCAGCAAGCCCGGCCCGAATGTGATGGTACTGGCAGAGTATGACGCCCTCAGGGGCATTGGCCACGGTTGTGGTCACAATCTGATCGGTGCTTCCGGTCTGGCGGCAGCCATTGGCATGAAGGCGGTCATCGAGGAGATCGGTGGCACGTTTGAAGTGCTGGGCACGCCGGCCGAAGAGGGTGGCGCCGGCAAGGTGATCGAACTCGAATACGGCGCGTTCGAGGGCGTGGATGCCGTAATGATGATCCACCACGGCTCGAACATCTCCGGAGCACCGACTGAGTGGCCGGTCGGGACCAATCTGGCGGTAACCGGGCTGAACTTTGAGTTCTTCGGCAAGCCGGCTCATTCGGCGCTGGATCCGTTCAACGGGGTCAACGCCTTGAACGCGGTTATTCAACTTTTCACCGGTATCGATGCGTTGCGACAGCACATCCATATGGAATCGAGAATTCACGGCATCATCACCCACGGCGGAGATGCGGCCAATGTGGTGCCGAAATATGCCGCCGCCAGGATTTCGATCCGGTCCACCAGCCGTGACTATCTGCACGAACTGGTTGAAAAGGTATCCAACATCGGCCGTGGGGCGGCGCTGGCAACCGGCTGTGAGGTGAAGATCGAGCAGGGGCGCGAGATCTATGATTTCCGGCCAAGTTACGTCATTGGTCGTGTGTTCCAGGACAATATGAAGGAAGTCGGTCTGGAGATCCCGGTTGCCCGTGAGGGCCGGACGATGGCCTCGAACGATTTTGGCAACGTCTCTTACGAGGTCCCGTCGATCTCTGCGTACTTTGCCATCAGCACGGACCCGATCCCGCATCACTCCCAGCAGGTGGTGGATGCGTCCGGTTCGGAGTTCGGCTATGAGCAGTTCATCAAGGCATCGACCGCGATGACATTGACAGCTCTGGACCTGATGACCGACCCGGAACTCGTTGCCAAAGCCTGGGAAGCTCATCGAAACTGGGACGCACTCTACGTGAAATAGGATCGTGCCATGCGGAAACTGGTCTACGGTATGAACCTGTCGCTGGATGGCTATATTGCCGATCCCGATGGTGACATCAACTGGAGCGATCCGGACGACGAACTGTTTCAGTGGTGGCTCGAGGAGGAGCAGGCGATCAGCCTGTTCCTGTATGGTCGCAAGCTGTGGCAGACCATGAGTTCCTACTGGCCAACCGGAGACCAGCAGCCCAACGCCAGCCCTGCGGAGATAGCGTTTGCCCGGAACTGGCGGGACACGCCAAAGGTTGTCTTCTCCTCGACGCTGGAAACGGTCGACTGGAATGCACGCCTGTATTCAGGTGATGCGGTTGCCGAGATCGCCCGGCTCAAGACAGCAGACGGCGGGCCGATGCGGGTTGGTGGCGCAACGCTTGCTGAGGCAGCCATGCAGGCCGGGTTGATCGATGAGTACACCGTCGTCACCCATCCGGTTCTGGTGGGTGGCGGAATACCGTTCTTCGCCACGTTGGACAGCCATATTCGCCTGAACCTGGTAGAGACGCGGACGTTCCCCGGTGGCGTGGTGCTGAACAGATACGAAACCCGGCGCTAGAGAATCAGGAGCATGCCAGCATGAGCGCAGAATCCAGACTGACGATGCCATTGGGTGAGGCGATCTTCACCCAGCGTTCGATCCGGCGATTCCGCCCTGACCCGATTCCGGTGGAAGATATCAGGACAATCGTCGAAGCGGCGATCAAGGCACCAAATGGCGGCAACATGCAGCGCGGTCGCTGGCTTGTATTGACCGATCGCGAACTGATCCGCCGGTTTGGCGCGCTTTACAAGGAAGCCTGGTGGGCAAAACGACGCGACGAAGGTGCGCCATGGACGACACGGGAAGAGATTCCTGCCCATGAGAAGGTGCCGCGTGCAGCGTCAAAACTGGCCGAAGAAATGGCTGATGCCCCCTGTATTATCCTGGCGCTGACGACCGGCAAGGGCCAGGCAAACTCGATCCTGCCGGGTGTCCAGAACCTGATGCTGGCGGCCAGGGCATTGGGTATCGGGTCGGTGCCGACCACGCTTCATCCCCAGGTGATGGACCGTGTGTATGAACTGTTGGATATTCCGGACACGGCCGAGTTTCACCTCTGCATTCCGCTCGGTTACCCGCGCGGCAATTTCGGGCCAACCCAACGTCTGCCCTCATCCGAAACAACGTTCTTCAATCGTTGGGATGCTCCCGCGCCCTGGGTGGAAGCGTAGACCCTCGCCCTCAGGCCGGCACGGTCCGGCTCTCTCTCGATACAGGAACAGGGGAGAGGCAATGCCTCTCCCCTGCGATGATCAGCTCTTACTGAAGGGCTGATTTCGGAGTCGGGATCAGGCGGGTAACGACGGACTTGTCGCGCTCGAGCAAGTCAGGAATACGCGGCGCGATGTTGTTCTTCCAGTGGTCATCCTCATAGACGAGGGCGTAGAGTCGCTCGCGCTCTTCTTCACTCTCGAACCGGCGTAGCCAGACATAGTGGTTGGGGTCGTTCTCATCAACGAAACTCCCGAGGACTTCCATGCCCTTGCTGACCTGGAACGGGATGATTTCTTCATCGACGAATGTCACCCATGCCTCTTCCTGCCCCGGCAGGATGCGGTATTCACGAAGCTCAAGAATCACGGTGTTTTCTCCTTCGACAGGTAGTGTTCAGTCGGGTTCACGCGTGCATCGTAGCATCTACCTATTTCCGGATATAGCCTATGTTTCCCCGGAACGGGGTGGGTGCGTGGCCGATCAGATCCGGGGTGGCGTTGGCATCGGTGGTGTTGTCGATTTTGAGCATTTTGAGTTGGTCCCTGGTGACCGGTGGCTCGATGACCGGGATGGGATTCATGATGCTGACGGCAATATTCATCAGCCCCGGCGGAACATGCACCTTGGGCCGCTTCTTGCCGAGTGTCCTGCTGATTTCGTCGAGCATTTCCTCGTAGCTGAGTTGCTCCGGCCCGCCCAGTTCGTAGGTATGGCGGGTGGTGGCTGGGTCATCCAGTGCCCGGATGAAGGAATCGGCAACATCATTCAGATGGATTGGCTGGAACATCGTCTTGCCATCGCCGATCACCGGCGTGAGCGGAGCCATCTTCACGACATCTGCCAGTTGGGTAACAAACTGCTCCTTCTCGCCCGGCCCGAAGATGATCGAGGGGCGGAAGATGGTCCATTCGAGGTCAAGGTCCTTGATATGGTTTTCGGCACGCCACTTGGTGAAGTGATAGGGGAAATCGGGCAGGTTTCCGGCGCCGAGAGCACTCATCTGGATCAGTCGTCCGACTCCGGACTGGCGGGCAGCATTGGCGACGTTTACTGATCCCTGATAGTTCACTTTCTCGAAGGTGACGTCACCCTTCTCCTTGATGATGGCGACCAGGTTGATAATGGCATCGACGCCATCCATTGCCCGCACCAGTGAATCCGGCCGGTCAACGTTGCCGGTTACCGGCTGAAATCCGTCTGCCCGGTGGCGGGCGTGGCTATCTTCCGAGCGGGTCATCAGCCGGACGGTATAACCGGCATCGCGGATCCGGTTGCGCATGACATCACCGACATAGCCGGTTCCACCAATCAGCAGAACTGTTCCCTTGTCCGATGAGGACTCTCCGGTTGCTGACATGCTCCCGACCTTTCAATACAGAAACGTCATCCCGGCAAATGGGAAACCGTATTTCTCTGTTTTGACACAGGGAACGGACCCATCTTCGCCGGGATGACTTGTTGGTGTCTCCTGACAGGTTCCTGTTTTTGAGTATAGCGGTGCGTCAGTACCGTACCGGTCTAGTTCTCCTTGCGGATCTCCTCGATTGCCGCACCGAGATCCCGGATTTCCTCCTCGGTGTTGTAGAAGCCGGTGGCCAGGCGGACACAATCCGGTCCGTGGATGGTGCGCAGGGTGAACCCGCGCTCATCAAGACCCTTCACCAGATCATCCGGCGTGACACCGTCCAGGTTGAACGACACCAGACCGGCCATGTTCGTCTTCGGGGTGATGACGCTCACACCATCGATGTTCGAGAGCGTGTCGTGAGCCAGTTCACCAAGCGCCTTGATCCTGGTGCGTGCCCAGTCGAGTCCTACCTCGTTGACCAGCCACTCGGTGGCAGCCTTCTGGCCGGCGATCAACGGGAAGTAGGTGGCGATTCGATCATAGCGAGCCGCCCCCGGTGTCGGGAGGAAGTGCCCTCCGGCGAAGTCGAAACCGCCCATGGCGTTGAAGTAGTTAACATAGGTCTGCTCGAACAGCGACAGGCGGGATTCACTCACCCAGAGCGTGCCGGTGCCTTCCGGACCACACATCCATTTCTGACCCGGCACGGCGTAGCCATCGGCATCGACCTCGTGCAGTTTCATGTCAATGTGCCCGGCCGACTGGGCACCATCAACCAGTACCAGGACATCGTGCTTGCGACAGGTTTCCACGATCTCCTTGAGCGGCAACACTGCGCCGGTGTTCCAGGCAACGTGGGAAATGATCAGCGCACGGGTACGCTTGCCGATGAGTTTCTCGATCTTGCCAGCCACATCGCCGTCACCGACGCCGAGGTCTGCCAGTTTGATACGGACTCCATACCGCCGGGCAACGACGTAAAGCGGCAACTGACCGCCCGGATGCTCGAGGTTGGTGATGATGACCTCGTCACCGCGCTGCCAATCGATTCCGTGGATCATGATGTTCATGCCCTCGGTGGTGAGCTGGGTGAGGGCAATCTCGCTGGTGGGGACATCGAATGCCTGGGCGACGATTTCCCGGGTGGCATCGCGCACTTCAAACTTGGCCATCCACCCGGCCATGTTGATGCGGCCCTCTTCGAATTCGGCGCGGGCCATTTCGGCCATGGCATCGGCCGCAACTTTCGGGATTGGTCCGTTGGTGCCGGTGTTGAGATATGCCTTGCCATGGACAGCCGGCAATTGCGACCTGATGGCCTCAACCTTCGCGTCGGTCTTCGTCGACATGCGAACTCCTTCGTCTTCTATTGTCCGCCGGGTCCCGGCGGTATTCTGTCAGGTCCCGTTATCCTAGACGGTTGCGTGAAGATTTGCACGGAGTTATCAAAACCGATGGTGATAACTGTTTCCTGATTGGACGATGCCAATTGGCTGTTGGCGGGGGCCGGTTGGTGCCTCAGCATGGTGGAACGCTCGCTGAATGCAGCACTTCCACAGAAAGGACACACCGTGGAAACAGCAACCTTTACCGCCAAGTCCGGATTGGCCCAGATGCTCAAGGGCGGGGTCATTATGGATGTGGTCACCCCCGAACACGCCCGTATCGCCGAGGCTGCCGGAGCCTGTGCGGTGATGGCGCTCGAACGTGTGCCGGCAGATATCCGCCGCGATGGTGGAGTTGCCCGGATGAGCGATCCCGATCTGATCGAGGGAATCAAGAATGCGGTCACGATCCCGGTGATGGCCAAGGCGCGCATCGGTCACTTTGTCGAGGCGCAGATTCTCGAATCGCTGGGTGTCGACTACATCGACGAGAGCGAGGTGCTGACGCCGGCTGATGACAACTTCCACATCAACAAGCACGAGTTTTCGGTGCCGTTTGTCTGTGGCGCTCGCAACCTCGGTGAGGCCCTGCGCCGGATCGGCGAGGGCGCAGCCATGATCCGTAGCAAGGGAGAGGCCGGCACCGGAAATATCGTCGAGGCTGTGCGCCATTTGCGGGAGATTCTGGGCGGAATCAAGCATCTCCAGGCCATGCCGCGCGAGGAGTTGATGTCGGCAGCACGCGACATGGGAGCGCCATACGATCTGGTGGTCCAGGTGGCTGAAACCGGCAAACTGCCGGTGGTTCTGTTCTGCGCCGGCGGTATTGCAACACCGGCCGATGCTGCGCTGGTTATGCAACTCGGGGCGGAAGGCGTCTTCGTTGGCTCGGGAATCTTCAAGTCGGATAACCCGGAGCGACGCGGCAAGGCGATTGTTGAGGCAACAACTCATTTCCGGAATGCCGGCATCCTGGCGGAGGTAAGCCGTGGTATTGGTGAGGCGATGAAGGGCCTGGAAATCGGTTCCATCCCGGAGAATGAGTTGCTGGCCGTCCGCGGGCACTGATCCCGGTTCGTGTGCCGGGTGTCTTCAATGCCGAAACGCCCGGCACCATCCTGCAATTGGAGATTGCTGAATGCCAACCATTGGAGTACTGGCGCTGCAGGGCGCGTTTATCGAACACATCCACAAGTTTGAGGAAGTCGGTGTGGACGCCCGCGAGGTACGGCTGCCTGAGGATTTGGATGGTCTGGATGGTTTGGTTATCCCCGGTGGTGAAAGCACGACGATCGGTAAACTGATCGACCGTTTCACCCTGCGCCAGCCGATTCTTGATCTGGCTGCTTCCGGTACTCCGATCTGGGGAACCTGCGCCGGCATGATCCTGCTCGGGAAATCGGTCGACGCGGACACTCGTGGAATATCCCAGCCGCTGCTCGGCTTGATGGACCTCAGCACCCGTCGGAATGCGTTTGGCTCGCAAATCGACAGCTTTGAGACCTGTCTGGATATTCCGGTTGTGCAGGCAGATCCATTACCGGCAGTGTTCATCCGCGCCCCGGTGGTTTCGGAGATAGGCGATGAAGTTGATGTGCTTGCCCGGTTACCGGATGGCCGGATGGTCGCTGTGCGCCAGCAGCATCTGGTGGCTACAGCATTCCATCCGGAACTGACATCATCCCCGGCGTTCCACGCCTGGTTTGCCGGTCTCTGCTGACGGACGGTCAGTATGGCAGGGCATCGTAGAACTCATCCAGAATGTCCTGTGCGATGTGGTAATACTCCCAGGCCGTCTGGATCAGGCCGATATCCTTGGTCAGAAAGCCGGTCCTGGCCATATCGGCGGCATCCCAGATGTATTCGTAGGCAAGTACAAGATCGTCGTGCAACAGGTCGTAGGTTGCCGGCGGTACGATGTCAAAGACGTATTCGGCGATGACCTGCCAATAATCCAGTAACACCACGACCTCGCTGATCCATGATGGATCGTCGATGCGGGGATCTTCCAGCAGATCATCCAGCATCATGTCGGTTTCCCAGAACTGGTCATCAACATCCCAGACCAGTTCGATATAGGCTTCCTCGGTCAGTTGCCCGGAGTCACCATCTCCATACCGCCAGGTGTAGTAATGCTGACCAACGTTGCCGGCCTCGACCTGCCAGCCCGGCGGGTTATCGGGCGTGTAGGTCAGGCATCGCCGCTCGAAGCACTGGATCAGCACCCACTTGTAGGTTCCTGCCACCTTGACCTCGGCCCACCATGCCTGGTCGATCGGCAGTCCGGTTGCGTAGTAAGGATTTTCAAAGAGGTAGTCGTAGTAGTAGTTGCCACCCTCGTAGACCAGACCAACAGAGTTCATGAATTCCCAGAAGACCGATGCCGTATGCTTCCCGGTTTCCGGGGAGTATGGGCCGGCGGTAACGCCATAGCCGATCAGGAAGTCGGCCCATTCGTCGGATAGCGTCGGGTCGTAGCCCAACCAGTCGATGACGGCGCCGATTGGTTGTCCATCGGAATAGGTGTGGCCCCCCTCGATGTTCCATCCGATGGTTTCGTAGGTCGGGGCAAATGGATCGTCACTATCACCGGCAACGTTGACATCCGCCGGGCCGTAGTATTCGAAATCATCGTGGCCGAACTGCATCCAGCCAGACGTCATTTCGGTCACCAGCAGACCGTTGGTGACGAACCAGATCGAGTTGGGATCGCCTAACGGATTGGTGATCTCCATGCGGGATTTGTCGAAATACTGGACCAATCGTTCGCCACCCGGTGCTTCGGCATAGGGTTCATTGCCTAACGTGGTGAAGGGTTCCGGCCCCCACATCCAGGTTCGGTTGATCTGGCCGGCGGCAACCGGGTAATCAGTGCGTTCCCAGGTGCGGGCGAAATCAGGATCCCATTCCACCTGCGCGGTGGCCTTCATCGCCGGCATCAGCATTGCGATCAGTACAAGAAAGACAACGAGCAGTCGGGCTCGTGTAGCCATTGTGGAGCCGTCAATCCTTCTCTGGCGTCAGGGACGCTTCGTATTTGGATAACCCCATCCTACCTGCCAGGCATGTTCCTTGCCAGTCAATTGGATTGTCAATGGCACTTGGGGTGATCCATTGGCATTGGAACAGCCGGATCGGCAGGTTGTTGCGCACATGCGAATGCAGGCGTGTTCGCTGCAGCAAATATTCGCCGCTGGCTGACGTTATCTTTTCCAGGATCAGCCCACGACGGCCCAACAGATTCCAAAAAGACCTGGCAGGATACCTGGTGTTGCATTTCTGCGCTACCATGTTATGGCTGTAACCAGAAATATTGCGTCCAGGTCAGAATGGCTCTGGATGTACTGCCTCCCGGCTCAGAATAGCGGCACGTGGCAATCATGTTGATCTGACGGATTCTCAACGGCGGTCGGCGCAAACTTCTGAGAGTTGACGGTATGGACATTTCTAAACGGCGTTGGTCGATGGCTGCTATTGGACTGATAGTGGTTATCGGTGTGGTATCCGGCATGGTGCTGGCTGGACAAGGCCTGTTGGCCGATACCTCTCCGGTCGATGCGTCTCAGGTAGCGCACGACGAACAGTCGGGGTTGCTGGGTGATGAAGTGATCTTCGAAACCATTGTCGACGAAGATAGCTGGACGCTTACAGCAGTACGCGTTGGGGAACAGACTGCCCTCGGCGTAGGATTTGACGTTACATCTGTTGAAGGTATCCAGGCGTATGTTGAAGTTGTGAACAACATTGGTATGGATGCCTTTTCCGAGGTTGATGCGGTACCTGCACTGGTCACATTCGCTCGCCCGGTTCCATTTGATGAGTTCGTTCTACTGATGGAAGCGTCGGGGGCGGAGGTGGTGTCGTATCAGATCCGGGTAATTCAGTCGGACGGATATCGTGCGACCATTGGCGGCAGCCCGGATCCCGACGGTACGATCCTCAATCCCCATACGGCGACATCATTGGTTGAGAACCAGAAGCGGAGCGGCCGCACCGCCGACGTGCCTGGCGTCTTTGAGGCAGAGGTGGTTGTTGATAGCGATGCTTATCAAACGTTGACTCTCAGCGACACGGTCTTTCTCGTTGATGTTATGCGAGCCGTCGGAGCTGCCGTGGCTCGGGACCAGGGGATGCTTGTGGTAGAGATGCAGGATGTGGACCTGCTCCGACCATACTGGCATATGGAAGATCTTGGAATAGTGGAGGCCGAAGGCTTGTAGTATCCCGGCGCAAGCTGGCGTTCGTTGTTGTCCCGGCCGAGAAAATACTGACTCTCGATACTTGAGGTGATCGTTTGATGCCTCGGACTACTTCCAACACTGGAAGTAGTCCGAGGCTTTGTGGTGTCTGGATGTTTGCTTGTTGACCAACCAATTGGATGCCCGGTATTGGATGTTGGCACAGATGAGGCAATCCATGAGCATTGGACTATGAGGTGGGACCAACTACCGGGTTCGGTGGTGAAACATCAAACGGTCCGGAAGGAGTTCCGGATCCGAGAGGAGCGGGAAGTATGAGTGCTGGTTCGACCGGTTCAGGCGCCGCAGCGTCCCGGGTCAATCGGGGAATTGATGCGCGGGTGGTGGCAATCGCCGGTGTGATGCTGGCGGTTGTGTTTGTGATGACCCGCTCGGTGACGTTCAGTATCGGCCCGGCCGGCTACGTCCACGTGGGCGATGTCGGTATCTATGTTGCTGCATTCCTGTTTGGTCCGATTGTTGCACTGATCGCCGGCGGTGGTGGCACGGCCCTGGCCGACCTGTCGCTGGGTTATGGTCAGTGGGCACCGGGCACGCTGGTGGTACACGGGCTCCAGGCGTTTGTCGCCGCCTACATTGGCTGGCGCGGTGGTCTTCCCCGGATGATCATGGCACTGGTTGCCGGTGGCGCGATTGTGGTGGTCGGCTATTTCCTGTACATGCTGATCTTCATTCCGGCCGGTGTGCTGGATGGAGAAGAGGGCAAATCCGCCTTCGCCGTCTCGCTGGCATCGGTCTGGCCGAACACCTTCCAGGTGCTGCTGGCCTCGGTGATCGCCCTGCCGCTGGTGCTGGCAGTACAGCGGGCATATCCGCCAATCACCCGGTTTGGTGCGGGGCAGACCTGGGAAGAAAAGTAGAACCCAGCGTTCCGAAACACGAATCCAGGAAACGGAGACGCCCCGCCCGGGGCGTCTCCTGTGTTGTGTGTCGAGGGAGGTCTTGTGGAGACACCGCTGGCACGCCTGGTATACAGTGAACGCGGTACGTGGCTGTGCCGGAAATACCACAGGAAAGGTGATGCGGTCGGTGGCCGTTCGAATCGAAAATCTGCATTACCGGTATCCGGCGTTCGATCCGACAAAGATGGATGCCGCCGACGAGCGTTGGGCGCTGGCCGGTATTGACCTGGAGATTGCTGACGGCGAGTTTCTCGGTATCAGTGGCACCACCGGATGCGGCAAGACCACCCTCTGTCTTGCGCTGAACGGGCTGGTTCCGCAACAGACAAGCGGCACGATCCGTGGCGATGTCTGGATCGATGACTGGAATACCAAACGGGTCAGCGTGCCGGAGCTTTCCACCCGGGTCGGACTGGTTTTTCAGGACCCGGAAGCGAATTTTCTTGGACTGACCGTTGAGGACGAGATCGCCTTTGGTTGTGAAAACCTGGGCATTGATCCTGCCGAAATCAACGAACGGGT
>CAYWXR010000051.1:0-12501 GCA_964462545.1 uncultured Thermomicrobiales bacterium | reverse complement strand
TAGCCAACAACCGCCACCGGAGCACCATCACCGGTGATGCCCAACTGTGCGGCGGTAAATGTCTTGGAGGCCCATGCGCTCAGCGATGCTGTCGCGGCATAGTCCCAACCGTTGTTGCCATTGCCGCGATAAATCCAGATCTGGCCATCGCGGTTTTCAAGATTCTGAACCGAAATACTGGTAAGGGATGCTCCCAATCCGAAGTCTTCCCCACCGGAAACCCACGGATAGTAAATGGAGTTCACTCCGCCCCCCGCGAATGCTTTCGGAGGGTCCTGGAATACAAACGGTGGATCACCGGATGGTGGATTTGGCTGAGCTGCAACCGGGGCGATCACTGCCGCCAGCAGACTGATCACAAGGCCCGCAGCTAATACCACCCGGAACAGGCGAGATTTGGCTTTCAAGGTCGTTCTCCCTACGTAACACCCATCACGCATTCAAACATGCTCCCCGTGCAGCACTCCTTTCACTTGACACAAGTCTGGACGCCTCATGAATTTCATTCGGAAGTCCGGTCAGCCTGCTGGCAAACGCCATTTTAGCAGTACTGTACGTACGCACATCTAACTCTCCCTTATGATACCACAGTGCTCTGGAAACAAAAGATGTGCACGAAAATGAAACCAGGCGGTACACACTCCGGCAAAGAGGGCCCGGATTTCGATGCTCCGTGCCTGCCCGGCACACTGACAGCGTATGCTCGAGCCATTACTTGTTTACCTTGCGAACAACCATGTCCGGATCGAGCAATCGAACACGTCGAATAAGGCTGCATATTGACAATGAGGAAACAAAAAGCGGGTGCTGCCATTTGCACCCGCCTGGTCTCCACATTTCCGGCGCCTGACGCCGCTGATTACTGGTTTAGCGCCGCATCCACCTCCGCCAGCCAGGCGTTGGCAAGTTCTGCAGCCGTTTCCTTGTCGTCCGGCGAGAGGTCACCATCAATGACCATCTCCCGCAAACGGTCCTTGATCTCGGCAATCCAGCGCCCCGGTGGCCGATCAAACATCGCCATCAGTTCATTGCCATCCAACGGACTCTGCAACTGGTCCAGCGCCCTCTCTGCTTCGAGGCGCTCATGGTGCGCACGCAATCCGGCAACCCGGCGGGCAGCCGCTGCCTGACGGTGGGCACGGGCGCTGGTCACATCGGCAGCGGCAAGGTCGAGCAGATCGTCGAAAACATCGCCCGCCTCGAGCGCCAAACGGCGCACTGCCGAATCGGTCCAGTCATCGCCATATCCGGAGGGCCGCAGGTGCATCGCCACCAGATTGCTCACCCGCTGCTCCAGCGCCTTCTCCTGTTTCAGACGCCGCATCAATTGCCGGGCAAGGCGCGCACCGGCCAATTCATGACCGAAGAAATGGACCACGCCATGCTCGTCAACCGATCGTGTTGCAGGCTTGGCGGCATCATGCAGCAACGCAGCCCAACGCACCGCCAACCGCCGGGGCGACTGATCGACCACCTGCAACGTGTGCAGCCAGATATCCTTGTGCCTGGCCGCGCCGCCATCGCGGTCATCCTCAACCATTGGCACGATTTCCGGCAGCACCCAGGGAATCAGTCCGGCAGCCTCAAGTACACGCAATCCGTGCGACGCAAATTCGCCAACCAGCAGACGGTTCAGTTCAACCGTAATCCGCTCCCGGCTGACCCGCTCGATCTGGCCGGCAGTCTCCTGCATGGCCCGCAGGGTTGACGCATCGAGATCAAAACCAAGCTCTGCCGCAAACCGGGCTGCCCGCAAGGTTCGTAACGGGTCCTCGCTAAATCGTTGGGCCGCATCGCCCACCGCCCGGATGATGCCGCGCTCGAGATCAGCCATTCCGCCAAACGGATCAATAACCACCCCGGAAGCGGCATCGAGCGCCATGGAGTTGATCGTGAAATCACGGCGCGAAAGATCCTCTTCCAGGCTCACTCCGTGGGTCACCTGCGGATGTCGATCCGGTGTTGGATAGACCTCGCTACGATAGGTGGTGATCTCGACCACCAGATCCGGCTGGTCATCCTGTTTGAACACCAGACCGATCGTGCCGTAGGCCTCGCCAATCGCAAAAATCGCGTCGGCCCCGGCCTGCTCGCCCAGTTTCCGGGTTTCTGCCGGCACTGCCGAAGTTGCCATGTCAAGGTCGGCCCGGCCGCGATCAAGCACCAGATCGCGCACCACGCCACCCACCAGGTAAATCTCCTGGCCGGCAGCATGAAACACGTCGGTCAATGTCTTGCTGACTGTTCGTTCCCGGTCCGGCAATCTCGCAAGTAGTTCCGGCATCCGGACCGATTGTTCACTCATCGTCACCCTCGCCTCCAGCCGCCAAGTTTATCGCTTGACGCATCACGCGACCGGAGCGCCGCTCCGTGCTAGGCTAGCCGGCAGTTGAAATGGAAACAGCCCCCTGACAGGAGGACGTTTGGAATGTCAGAATCAACCTACGATGTATTGATCCGCGGAGGCCGGGTGATTGATGGCACCGGCAATCCGTGGTTTTACGGCGATGTCGCCATCAAGGGAGACCGCGTTGCCAAGGTCACCCACGCCGGCGCCATTGACCCCGCCGACGCTGCCGAAGTGGTGGATGCCGAAGGCCATGTCGTTTGCCCCGGTTTCATCGACATCCAGAGCCACTCAATCATCCCCCTCTTCTATGATGGCCGTCTGCTTTCGAAGGCCCACCAGGGTGTCACCACCGAGATCATGGGCGAAATGTGGACTCCTGCCCCCTACGGCGGCCGCATCGAAGACCCGATGCGCTCCAGCGTCATCTCGGCGGAGCTCGGCCATTGGGCCGCCCAGGCCCGCGAGTGGACCCGCTTCCGCGACTGGCTCGAGGCAATCGAACAGCGCGGCACCTCGCTGAATATCGGCTCATTCATCGGCGGTGGCACCGTTCGTGAATATGCCAAGGGCTGGGACATGGGCGACGCCACCGAGGAAGAGCTCGAGGTGATGCGCCAGGTCATGCACGAGGCCATGAAGGATGGCGCCTTCGGTGTTGCTCCGGCACTGATCTACCCGCCCAGCTCCTACTCCAACACCCACGAACTGACCGAGGTCGCCAAGGTCGTGGCGGAGTATGGCGGTGTCTACATCACTCACGTCCGCAACGAATCCGAGCAACTGGTTGAAGGCATCGAGGAAGCGATCGAGATTGGCCGCCGATCCGGTTGCGCCATCGAGATTTACCACCTCAAGGCCTCCGGAGAGGCATCCTGGCCACTGATGGACAAGGCCATCGAAGCAATCAACAAGGCCCGCGCCGAAGGCATCGACGTTACGTCTGACATGTACCCCTACGTCGCCAGTGGCACCGGCCTGACCACCCTCGTCCCGGACTGGGCAGCCGAGGGCGGCAAACTCTTCGACAACCTGGCCGACGAGGAAACCTGGGAGAAGATCAAGGCAGAAATGCTCAACCCGCCGATCAACACGGTCGGCGCATCCCGCTCGCGCAATCGTGCCGGTGTGCTGCCGGTTGGCATGATGAAGGAAGAGAACCTTCAGTACAACGGCAAGAACCTCGATGAAATCGCCCGGATGCGCAATGAGGAGTGGCCGGATACCGTCCGCTACCTGTTGACCTCCGAGCAGCAGCGAATCAGCACCATCTTCTTCATGATGAGCGAGGAGAACGTCGCCAAGCAGTTGCAGTTGCCCTGGATCAAGGTCAGCTCCGACGCCGGCGGCATCGACCCGGAAACCCAGACCAACGCCACCCACCCGCGAGCCTACGGCACCTTCACCCGGGTGCTCGGCAAGTACGTCCGTGAGGATGGCGTACTCGAACTCGAAGATGCCATTCGCAAGATGACCTCGGCAGTGGCCGACCGCCTGAGCATCCGCGACCGCGGGATGCTGCGCGATGGCATGTATGCAGATGTGGTTGTCTTCGATCCGGAAACCGTTGCCGATGTCTCCACGTTTACCGACCCGCACCACCTGTCGGTCGGTATACGTGATGTCTGGGTGAACGGTGGCCGGGTGTTGGCTGATGGCACCCACACCGGCGCCATGCCGGGCCGCATTGTGGATGGCCCGGGCCGCCGCGCCTGATCATCAACAACCGGAAAGCCTGCCGGTATAGAGGGTTCCGTCTTCCTGCGGGAGAACGGGACCCTTTCCCGTTCACAGGGATATTCAGCCCTGCGGCTGTTACTGGTTGCGGGGACACATGGCAGACTGACTCGTGGTTCAGGTGCTGCCTGGCGGCAGCGTTATTCAACCCCGCCTGAGGCTTTGCCATTCTCTTCCGGTTGTGTGGAGTGGGGGCGTGTCGACTCTGCCTGCTCGACAACATTCATATCCTGCCGGGGCTGATCCTGTTGCCTGCGAGACTTTCCGGGGAATCTGCCAACAGCCTTCTCCGGGCCGGTATCACGAACCGTGCCGAGGCTATTGAATAGCAAAAGCCGCTTCATCTGGGGCCTCATCCTCTTCGGTGCGGAATGCGATGCTTGCAAGCATAAAGTGTCTATCGTTTATAGATCTCTTAACACGCAATTTACAGGACCAAACTCCTATGCCAAACGGTCAACACCCCGGGTTTCCGGGCATGATGCAAACCGGTCCACCGCCTGGCCAGGCTGAAAGTACCGGACTGCGGTTTACGCCCGGACTGTTTCAATTAACGAGGTAGAACGCTCCAGCAACCGTGTCATCCCGAGATCGCCAGCGATTTGCCGGGCACGGTTCGCCAGCGAAAGGGCTTCATCCGGGGATGCGCCATTGTCCTGTAGCCAGCCGGCAAGTGCACACAGCGAATGCGCGAGCCAGGGCAGTGCATCCATTCGCTCATGCATTTCGATCGCCTCGGAGAAGGCTTGCCTGACCACCTGATGGTCACCAACAGTCGCTGCCAGCAACCCGATGTAATGCGAGGACGAGCCAAGACAGAACTCAATGCCATCCGGCACCACCCCTCGCCCGGGCCAGGGCCTCAACAGGGCGTAAAGATCGTGAGCAGCCCGGATATCCGCAAATTCATGGACCAGACGGGCAAGCAGCGCCATCGTCGGAAGCCAGGCAAGGTCTCGCGGCACGTCAGCAAACCGGCCGGAGACCAGTCGGTCATACAATGCACGGGCTTCGTCCCGGCGGCCTGCATCCAGCAGAAGCAGCGTCAGCAATGCCCGGTAGTAGGGATACTCACCATAGGTCGCCACCCGCTCCCGCAGGTCGGATTCCAGTTCGGCGGCTCGCCCCTGTTCCAGACGGATCTGCAGCATCTGCACCGCCCAGGACGTCTTCGAGGGCCGCGGCGCGGGCCGGCGGCCAATCTCCAGCGCAATGTCCGCCAGCCGTTCGGCCTCAGTAAATCGGCCGGCAAGCATGGCCCGCATCGCCTGATAGCACCGTGCTTCCCAGCGGCGACGAGGCTCATTACGCTCCTCGGCAATGGCCACCGCGATGTCAAGCGAACGGTCCACCTCGGCAATGTTCCCCAGCCCAAGCATCGCGTCAATACGCCACCAATGACCAACAATAGCCATATAGCCGTCGCCGGTCCTGTTTGCTATCTGAATAATCTCGTCAGCATCCGCCAGTGAAAGCTCCAGCACATCCGGCCGGACAACCGACTTCAACCGGCTTTCCAGCGCGTCAACCAGCGTCTCGGGATCACCCATCCGCCTTGCAACAGCAACCGCTTCCTGCCCGAGCAACGCTCGCCGATCCGTTTCGCCGGAATAATCCAGCGCCCGTACCAGCGCACTGAGCAACTGGACCCTCGGAACACTGTCTGCCGTGCCGATCCGTTCCAGCGCCTCCTCCAGCAACTGGATTACCTGCTCGTCATAGGGCCGGAGTTCCATTGATGCCCAGGCAACAGTCGTCGCGGCGTGCGCCAGTAGTTCGGGAAGGTCGAGACGGCGTGCCAGGGTTGCTGCCTGCAAGGCTGTCTCACGCGAGCGTAAACTCTCCCCGGCGCTCCGCTGGGCATCAGCCAGCGCAAGCAGCAGGTTGCAGCGCCACGGGTAATCCACCGGAGTAGCCAGATCCAGCACCTGTAATGCCCGGGCGAAATAGCCGGACGCCTCATCGAACCCCACCTGGTCCATCGCCTGCTGGCCAGCCCGTGCCAGATAGTTCGCCGTGTCCACCACATCACTCCGCGGGGTTGCCCGGTAGAAATGGTGGGCAAGTTCGGAAAGATGCTGCTCGGTGTTCATGTCGTAGAGGTGGTCCAGTGTCTCGGCAATCTGCCAGTGGATATCGGTTCGCCGGGCAGTGCCAAGTTCGTCGTAGAGCGTCTCCCTGATCAGCGCATGGGAAAAACGGTACATTCCCGGTTCGGATGTCCGCTCGGTCAGCAGGTTTGCCTCGACCGCGCTGTCCAGAATGTCGACCAGTTCGTCACGCTGGCGATCCAGCACCAGGCTGAGCAGATGCACGCCAAACTCACGGCCAAACACTGCCGCCACTTCCAGCACCGTCCGGGTCTCGGACGAAACTGCCGAAAGCCGCTGCCGCATGATCTCCCGCACACCGGCCGGAATCGAAAGCGGCTCCTCCGGGTCAGGATCGCCTTTCTGCCCAAGTAACCGGGCAATCTCGCCAACGAAGAATGGATTTCCCTCGGTGAGTCCATGAATCTGGGAGGCCAGGCGGTCTGACGGTTCAACGCCGGCCGTAGTGGCGATAATCTTGCCGGCATCCTCCACCGAAAGGCCGCCCAGTGCCACCACCCGGTTATCGGGATGGCGGGTTAGCTGGCTGATCGACTGGCGCAACGGATGAAACCGGTCAATGTCGCTCTCACGGTAGGTGCCCAGCACAACAATCCGTGCCGACCGGATCTCTCCGGTCAGATACTCCAGGAGCAGCAACGACGACCTGTCCGCCCAGTGCAGGTCATCCAGCACCAGCAGGAGTGGCCGCCTGCTGGCGATCCGGCGCAAGGCACTGCTCACCGCATCGAACAGTTCAAACCGGGATGCAGTCTGGCGCTGGTCACCCGGTTGCAGGGCGATGAAATCTTCAATCTCCGGAGCAATCTGGGCTATCAGCGCAGCCGATCGCCCCAGATCCCGGTTGATCGTTTCAGGATCGTGTTCCGCAAGATAACGGCGCAACACCTGCGTCCAGGGCCAGTAGACCGGCACCCCCTCATCGGGATGACATCGCCCCCAGCACACCAACGCCTCACCGCTGGCCCTCCAGGGCGCAACCACCAGTTCAGCCAGTGTGGTCTTGCCAATGCCGGCATCGCCCGATAGCAGCAGCATCCGGCCGCGTCCGGTAAGCCCTTCCCGAATCGCCCCGGCCAATGCGCCAATCTCGGCATCACGCCCGAACAGTTGCAGCGCCGGCACTGGTGGAGGAGACGCCGCCGGAATCGATGTACCTGAATCGAGGCGGTTGTCCAGAATCGCCTGGTGCAACTCCAGCGTTGAAGCAGAAAGCTCGGCGGTACCTTCACGAGCAATGGCTTCCTGCAAACGGGCAAACTGCTGTAATGCCCGCTGCCGTCGCCCTGCTACCATGAACAGCCGCATCAACCGGACGTGGCTCTCCTCATTTGCCGCATCAACAGACAGACTCCGCCGGAGGGCTTCAACGGCACCGCTACGATCACCGCGATGTTCCAGGAGCGTCGCGTAATGCTGGAGCAGGCTGACATAGAGATGATCCAGTTCACGCCGGGCCTGGCGTGTCCACTTCTCGTAGCGGTCTTCCGGCAGGAGTTCCCCGCCATAAGCCGCCATCGCCTGCTCTACCAGCCCCAGGTCATCCTGACGCAAGGCATGGTTCGCAGCATCCTCAAACGCCCGGAGATCAATCCAGACAGGGTGGTCCGGGAAGAGCACCAACAAATGGTTTTGATTGCTGATCACCTGCTGCGGGTCGATCCGGTCACCGGTTGCCATCTGAACGGCACGCCGGGCGGCATGCAGCACCTGGTTGAGCCGGCCAATGGCCGAATGCGAATCCACCCCCGGCCAGAGTAGCTCCATCACCTGCTCCCGGTGCATCCTGCGTTCCGGATGCAGGGCAAGCAACTTGACCAGCGACCTGGCATGCCGCAACCGCCAGCTATCGTTCGGTACCGGGTGACCAAAGGCGATCACCTGAAAAGCGTCCATCAGCGAGATGCGAATATCTGCCTCGCGCCTCGCGCCCGGTTCCGCATCTCCGGAATAATCCGCCAGTTTCAGACCGGCTCCTCCATCCCCGTCTGGTGCGACATCGAAATGGCCAGAATGTTGTCGATTCCTATGCTTCGACCGGCTCCGGACCGGTCTGTTCCCGTGCCTTCGCCGGCGCCAGGAACGCTCCGTACAGGTTGATCAGCCCGATCACGGCCGACCCGGCAATCGCCGGCAGCCCCTGCCGCAGACCAATATCATCTGCCCCGAGCGAGATCACCACGGCGGCAATCACCGCCGCTTCCAGCCCGGCAAAGGCACGCATGACCCGCTTGCCCCCGAGGTGGTCACGAAGCGTGAAAAAGAGAGCAAGCGCCAGCCCCAGACACACTGCGCCAAACATCCGGGCAAGTAACAACGCAACCGGTGCCTGATCCGCCTGACGGACACCAAGCATGTCCAGCAGCAATCCAGGCAGGAGCATGGCAAAGACGCCAAACCCGGCATAGACGGCCAGAGCGACCAACTGGGTACGCGTTCGTGTCATTCCGCGTCCTCCTCTGGATTACTTGTTGCCAATCCTGGTCAATTCTAGAACACGAACCCGCTCATGTCCCGTGCCTTCCGTTCAGGTTCCCTCAACGGCACACACCGGAACCGGAAAGGTTGGCAACAGCAATGTCGATCTGCGAGACTCGCACTCATTGATTCAATCGTGAACGGGAGAAGCAGTATGGCCGAAGAGTTGTTCAACGAACACAACAAGGGGTTCCATCCGATCCTTGAGGAAGACCATCCCTACATCTTCATAGACTCCTGCATGCAGGCATGGCCGGATGCCGATTTCGCCAACGCCCACCGGCACGGGGTTACCGCCTATGCTGTTACCGCCTGGCGTCCCTGGGCAACAGTTGAACAGGCACTCGAAGAGGGGATGTTCTGGCACCTGGTCGCCCGGAAATACGACAACTGCATCGTGGTCGATACCGCCGATGACATTCGCCGCGCCAAGGCAGAGAACAAGGCTGCCTTCATTATTACGGCACAGGGCGGCGACTTTATCGGCGACAAACTCCACCGGGTCGAAGCATTCCAGCGCCTTGGCCTGCGCATGATGCTCCTCGCCTACAACCGCACCAACCTCATCTGCGATGGTGCACTCGACCGCACCACCAGCGGACTGACCCGCTTTGGCGAACTGGTGGTCGATGAGTGCAACCGCGTCGGCATCCTGCTGGATTGCACCCACACCGGCAAGAACGCAACCCTCCAGATCATCGAACGCAGCAGCAAGCCGGTCGTCTTCAGCCATTCCAACCCGAACGGCCTTGTACCAAACCCGCGCAACATCGACGACGACCAGATCAAGGCCTGCGTTGCCAGGGGCGGGCTGATTGGACTTGCGCCATGGGGGCCGCTGGTCATGAAGCCGGGCACCACCCACTGGCCAACAGTGGACGAGTTCATCGATCACATCGAATACGTCATCAATCTCACTGGCAGCACCGACCACATTGGCATCGGCACCGACATGTCGCTGGGAACCTACCCGGATCACGAACATGATCCGTGGGGAGAACCGAAGTGGCCTTCGGTTGCCGATGACTACACCCGTCACATCACCGGTGATGTCCGCTCCCCGCGCCGGGCACTCAACGGCTTTTCCAACTTCACCGAAGTGCTCAACCTGGTCGACAAGTTCCTTGCCCGAGGCTACAGCGACGAGGATGTCCACAAATTGCTGGGGCAAAACTACCTGCGCATCTTCGACGAGGTCTGGGCAAACTAGCACCAATCACCTGCCAGTTCCGCGAATCAGAAACGCAAGCTACGGCTGTTGTAGCTTGCGTTTCTGTGTGTCCGAATACGCCGGAAATCCGGTTGTCAACGGTCAAGTCGTGTGTTAGAAAATGTGGCATTCAATCCACAGTCGGGCCTGCTTCAATTCTGGAGGGGTGATCCAGGCAGGGGCCCTGTGGGCACGAACCGCGTTTGAACCGAAGGACTGTGCCGGTGCCTCAAGCCTCCTCTGCGTGCCGTCCTGCACGCACTCTGCCAATGCTCGTTGCCCTGATCCTCTCGATCCTTGCCCCGCTCATACCGATCCAGACCATCCTTGCCCAACCTGCCGGGGAATGCATTGTGACCAGCGGAGAGGATAGTGGCGCATGGAGCCTGCGCCAGGCCATCGGCGATCCCAACTGTTCTGTCATCCGGTTTGACCTGGCACTAGACACCGTTACCCTGACATCCCAACCACTGTCCATCAATCGGGATGTCACCATCGAGGGCAGTGAGAATCACATTGTTCATATCCGTCGAAGTCAGGCGGAGGGGATCGAACCGTTCCGTGTCTTCACCACCGCCTACGGCACCAAGGTGGTCATGTCCTATCTCATGATCTCTGGAGGACTGGAGGTCGGGCGAGTTGGGGGTGGCATCTACTCACAGGGCGATCTGACACTACGCTACAGTTCCGTGGTCGAAAACAACACCGATATTGAAGGTGGTGGCATTTACAGTTCCGGCACTCTGACTGTGTTCGCCAGCACAATCACCGGGAACACCGCCGGATCCACTGCCCGGAACGCGGGCTACGGCGGCGGGATTGCCTCATACGGCACGCTGCGCGTGGAAAACAGCACGATCGAAGGCAATGACGCAATCGCCTCGCCAGCCCCGGAAATGGGCGAGACACGGGCAGTCGGTGGAGGTATCTACCATAGCAGTAGCAGTTATCCCGCTGAAATCTTGAACTCGACTATCGTGGGTAACATCGTTTCGGCGAATAGCTACGCACACGGCGGCGGTATCTTCAACAATTATGCAGGGACGATGACCGTAACCGGCAGCATCATCGCCGGCAATGCTGCTACGTATCCTCCTGGCCCACCGGATTCGCTGGTTCCTGACTGCAACGGCGCTATCAAGACTGGCGGTTTCAATCTCTTCGGGCAGATATCGCACTGTCACCAGGGCGGTCTCACAGGAAATGACCAGTTCAACGTTCAGATGGTACCCGGCTCACTGGCTGACAACGGTGGACCAACCTGGACCGTCCTTCCAGGAGTAACCTCACCGGCGGTGGACCACATTACCGACCCGGAACTCTGCCCGGAACTCGATCAGCGAGGCGCTCCCCGGCCCAGTGGCAATGCCTGCGATGCCGGCGCCGTTGAGCTTCAGGCCCCGATCCTGGACAATATCCCCGATCCCATTGAGGAATACGCTGAAGCACCCACCGGTAACCAGGTGAACTACACGCTTCCCACCGCCGCAGACTGGCAGGGCAACCCTGTTACCGTCACTTGCGATCCGGCGCCGGGCGCCGAACTGGAAACCGGTACCCATGAGGTCGACTGCTCGACAAGCGGTACGATCACGCCCGGATTAATCGACTACCACATCACCGTGGAGAACCTCTTCACCATCACCCTGAACGTCCCGGATCCGCCGGAGGTTACGGTTCCGGACGACATCTCCGTCCCGGCAGAAACGCTCTCCGGGGCATCGGTCCCGTTCACTGCACCATCAGCCGAGAACGTGTTTGGGCCGGTGGACGTCACCTGTGACCCGGTCTGGGCAGTTCCTGATGCCGAGTTCCCGGTCGGAACAACACAGATTGATTGTTCGGCCGAGGATACCTTTGGCCAGACATCCGAAGCCATTTTCAACGTGACCGTTCAGGATCCGCCCGGGCCGACCATCGAGGAGATCGACGATATCTCGGTGGGCGGTGGCGATCCCGCCGGATTGCACGTCAACTTCAACCTGCCAGCCGCCGAGGACTTCGACGGGGGAGCCCTGGCTGTTACCTGTGATCCGCCCTCAGGAACCTTCTTCCAGGTTGGGGAAACCGTGGTCACCTGCACCAGTGACCCGGATATCCATGACAAAACGGCTCAAACCACCTTCACGGTGACCGTTGAATACGCAACACCTCCAACCATGTCCCCGGTTTCAACTATCACGGTCACCAGCGACGAAATCTCCGGCATGATCGTCGAGTACGCGCTGCCACTTGCCGAGGATTATCTGCACAACACCCTGGCGGTCACCTGCACGCCGTCATCCGAATCACTCTTCCCGCTCGGAGAGACGGAAGTCACCTGTGTCAGCGAACCGGACGAGTTCAACCGGGTGGCACAACGCACCTTCACCGTCAACGTCCAGCCAGCAGTCAGCCTGGCCCCGACCTTCATCATCACGCCAACCTCGGTCATTCCCACGAGTAACCCAAGCGGGACAACGGTGACCTATGTCCCGAACGTCTCCAGCCTGATCGATGACAACCCGATCATCGTCTGCACACCGCCATCCGGATCGTTCTTCAGTATCGGGACACACACCGTCACCTGCACAGCCACCGATCAGTACGGTCTCTCAACCACGATGAGTTTCCAGATC
>CAYWXR010000050.1:0-12513 GCA_964462545.1 uncultured Thermomicrobiales bacterium | reverse complement strand
GCGATACGGATCCCTTACACGTTCATGTGAAGGCAACCCGGCCGATGAGTGTCAGGCCGGGGCCGGGGTCGGTTCCGGAGAGACCCGGACGCCGCGGTCGATACCGAGCGACATCAGCCCGCCGGCCACGGCCAGGAATCCGGCCGCGATGAAGGCGAGGTGGTAATCGCCCATCAGGTCGCGGCTGAAACCGCTTGCCCAGGCTGCCATTGCTGCGCCGAGTTGATGGGCAAAGAAGACCCAGCCAAAGACCGTCCCGACGTTGCGCCGGCCGAAAATGTCTGCGGTCAGTGCTGCGGTTGGTGGCACGGTGGCGATGTAATCCAGCCCGAAAATGACCGCGAACACAGCCAGTCCCATGAAGTCGGTCATCAGCGGCAGGATAAAGAGGGAAAGCCCACGCAGCGTGTAGTAGGTGGCCAGGAGTTTGCGGGGATCATAGCGGTCGGTAAGCCAGCCGGAACCGACGGTACCGACGAAGTTCATTGCTCCCATGATCGCCAGCACGCCGGCGGCTGTCACTTCCGGAATACCCAGATCAATCGAGTGCGGGATCAGGTGCGTGCCAATGATGCCGGATGAGGTCGCACCGCAGATAAAGAAGCTGCCGCCCAGCAGCCAGAATTCCTTGCGGCGCAGGGCCCGGTGCATTACCCGGTGGGTTCCCTGCAGGCGTGGTTCCGGTGGCGGAGGCGCATGCTCCAGCCCGTACGGTTTGAGGCCGAGATCGGCCGGGTCGTCGCGCATCAACAGGAAGATCGGCACGAAGAGCGCCAGGGTGAGCGAGGCGAGGATCACGACACTCGTCTGCCAGCCAAACTGGACGACCGTCCACATCATCAGCGGGATGAAGAGCAACTGTCCGGCTGACGATGCCGCTCCCATCAGACCGAGCACCAGACCCCGGCGAGCGTAAAACCAGCGGTTGGCGACGGTTGCGCCGATGACCAGCGCAGTAATGCCGGTGCCAACCCCGCTCAGCACGCCCCAGAACATCGTGAATTGCCAGATGGCGTTCATCGCAGCACTGGCAGCGGTGCTGATGGAAACGATCAGGACACCCGCCAGCATCATTCTGCGTGGACCCATACGGTCCATCAATGCACCGGCCGCCGGTGAGGTGAGGCCGTAGAGCAGCAGGCCGATCGAAATGCCAAAAGAGATCGAGGAGCGGGTCCAGCCGAATTCATCTTCCAGCGGGTTAATCAGAATAGACGGAGCCGAACGAACGCCGGCGGCCACCAGCAGGGTGAGAAAGGTGATCGCCACCACAATCCAGCCGTAATACAGCCGATTCCCGAGTCTTGTTTGCATGCATCACCATTTCCCGAGGTGAACCAGATTCCGTACAGGATTACAGCGTTCTCGTGCGAACTGTTATTCCCGAGTTTGCCGGTTACATTTCCGGCAAGAAACGGGGAGATCAACCGTCCCATGGTCAGGTTGATCTCCCCGTTTCGCAGGGTGTGTGTCGTGTGGTGCTGTTACCCCAGCCGGTCGACGTGCAGCAGGTCCGGTTTGGTGCCGTTCAATACGTATTCGACCATCAGCCGGGCAGTTGCCGGTCCCATGCTCATGCCGGCGCCGTTGAATCCGACCGCGAAGAAGACACGATCCATATCCGGCAGCGTACCGACGAGCGGGAAGTTGTCGGCGGTATAGCCCATCGTGCCGCCCCAGCGGTGGGTGATCTTCAGACGGGCGATTTCCGGGAATCGCTCGCCGATCCAGTTCTCCAGTCCGGACTGGATCTGGGGCGTGGTTTCGTCGCCGTAGCCGACCTCTTCTTCAATATAGTGCTGGCGGAACCCACCAATCAGGAACCGGCCATCGGGCAGTTGCCGGAAATACTGGTGTGAGCCGCTGTCGCACCCGGTCGGCCCGTCGAAGATGCGTTCCGGGGAAGGCTCGGTGGCGTACATCTGGGCGCGGGTCGGGAAGACCTTGTCCCGGAAGTAGGGATGGAGCACCCGCGAATAGCCGTTGGTTGCCAGGATAGCCTGCTTGCACTCGACGGTGACCAGCTTGGACTTCACAATCACCTTGTCGCCCTGTTGCTCGAAGGTGCGCACCGGTGAGTTTTCGATCACCATGGCGCTGGTGCTCGCCATCAGCCGGGTAACGAAGATGAACGGCTGCAGACCGACATCGTTGTGCTGGTAGATCGTGCCGAAAAAGCCACGTCCCCAGGGATCAGTGTCGAAATACTCGACCTCGGCACCATCAGCCATCAGCGCGGTGGCGGACTTCTTCAGGCGTTCGGCTTCGGCCTCATTCCAGGCGAGGTAGCGGGAGCCGTTACGTTCGTGGGGAACGTTCAACTCCTTGACATAGCTGTGGACAATATCCCGGCTTTCGACCAGGAAGTTGCGGAAGTTCCGGGCTCGTTCGTGGCCCCAGCGCTCGATGGCTTGATGATAGGTATCGCGCAGCCCGGCGAGGAGGTGTCCGGCATTGCGACCGGAGGCGCCACTTGCGATGGCGTTGGCTTCAAGGACAATGACCGACTTGCCGGCCTCTGTCAGCCACTTGGCCAGCATCGAGCCGACCACGCCGCCGCCGATAATACAGATGTCTGCAACCTCGTTGCGATGGTCAAGTTCTCCCGGCCAGCTTGCACTGTCCTGCCAGAGCGATACCGTCGTCATGTTGTTCCTTCCCTCTTCTGCGAAAGCACTGGACTATTCTGCAGGGCAGGTGATTACTCTGCAATGGGTTTATTCGTCCTGACTGGTTGAGCCTGGGCCGTGATGATTCATAATCAACACTGAACGGAGGTGACAACATGGCAGACGACGAACAACGGTATCAGCGTGCGAGGAGCCGTGTTGAGCAGTTGAAGGGGTTCTACACACACCTCACGGTCTTTGTGCTGGTCAACACATTCCTGTTCCTGCTGAATCTCTTCTCCGGTGGCGGGTGGTGGTTCTACTGGCCACTCCTCGGTTGGGGAATCGGTATCGTCGCCCACGCGCTGAGTGTATTCGCCGGGTCGGGCAGGTTGACCCAGGAGTGGGAAGAACGGAAGATCCGGGAGTTGATGGAACAGGACCGCAACCGCGACCGGTAGACGGGGGAGGCTCACCATTTCTGATCTGACGCACTTTGATGAATCCGGCAAGGCCCGGATGGTCGATGTCGGCGACAAGGACATCACTCACCGTATCGCCATCGCCCGCGGCCGGGTGGTCATGCAGCCGGAGACGCTGCGGGTGATCAACGAAGGCACTGCCAGCAAGGGCGATGTCCTCGGCGTTGCCCGGGTTGCTGCGATCATGGCGGCAAAGAAAACCAGCGACCTTGTGCCGATGTGCCACCCGCTCGCCCTGACCGCAGTGCAGGTGGATTTCGAATCCGACAAGGATCGCTCTTCCATAGAGATAGCCGTTCGGGTCGAGACACGGGGCAAGACCGGCGT
The DNA here is from genome assembly GCA_964462545.1 of uncultured Thermomicrobiales bacterium. Taxonomy (GTDB): domain Bacteria; phylum Chloroflexota; class Chloroflexia; order Thermomicrobiales; family CFX8; genus CAYWXR01. The sequence continues at coordinate 9,095 of CAYWXR010000050.1, read as the reverse complement.
CGAGATGGAAGCGTTGACGGCGGTATCGGTGGCAGCACTGACGATCTACGACATGGTGAAGGCCATTGACCGTGGCATGACGATCGATGACATCCATCTCGCCCACAAGTCCGGCGGGAAATCCGGCGACTGGAATGCACCGGTCAGGTGAGCAGACCGAGAGTCCAGTAGACAGCCATGCCGGCGGCAATGCAGGCCCACATCTTCCGGGTGCGCCAGGCTGCCAGCCCGCCGGCTGCGGCAGCAACCAGACGTACCGGGTCAATGCTTTCTCCTGCCGTGAGGTTGAGTGTGACCAGTGCCGAGAGCAGGCTGATCGGCACGAACTGGAATGACTGCTCCCAGCGTTCCGGGATGGTGATATTGCCGGTCAGGAAGCCGGCGATCCGGAGCGCGTAGACTCCGGCGCTCATTGCCAGGATGACCAGTGTCGTGTTCACCGTTGTCCTCCCTGTTGCATGGTAGCCCCGGCAATGCTGCCGCCCAGACCGGCAACCAGCACCGCGACGCCGATCGGCATCATCCCCCGGAGGGCCAGCGCCAGCACGATACTCACACCGGCTGCCAGGAGCGCAGGCCGTGACTTCAGGAGCGGCACCAGCACGGCCAGGAACGAGAGCGGAATCACCAGCGAGAGGCCCAGTCGTTCGGCATCGGGTATCGCGGTGCCGGCGATGAGGCCGAGCGCCGTACCAATGTTCCAACCGAGATACATGCAAATGCCGGCACCGAGGAGAACCGGAAGCCGCAACGGACCGGCTGCGGCGCTGACGCCATAGGAGGCATCGGTCAGTACCCAGGCAGATACCAGCTTCTGCAACCTGGTGGCGCGTAGCTGGCGTCCGGCGGTGATGCTGATCAACAGGAACTGGGCGTTGAGGGCGATGGTGGTCAGTACGACCAGCCAGGCAGGTGAGCCTTCACCAATCAGCACTGCCGCTGTAATCTGCCCGGCGGCAGAGAAGACGACCAGGCTCATCAACTGGATGTCAAACGGTCCCAGACCTGCCTGGAGTGCTGCAATGCCGAAGGCGGCTCCGGCCGGCAGTGCTCCGGCCCAGAGCGGCAGCATCAGCAGGAAACCCTTCCGGAAGAGTGTCATTGATTCGCCGTGTACGGCGGGTGCAACAACCATGTTCCTGACTCCTTCAAATTGCTACCCTGTTGGCATGCTATGCACGCTGGAACGGGCTGTCATCGTGATCGAAGTCGAATTTCAGTTGAGCGGAACCAGCAACCGATGAGCACACCGGGGGGAGCGCGTCTCCGTCAGTTGCGACGGGCTGCTGGCCGAACCCAGATGTGGGTTGAGCTGGAAGCGGACCTGGGGAGTGGCTACCTTCAACGGCTTGAATCCGGCCGGGTAGCCCAGCCGGTGCGCCCCACGCTGGAGCGCATCCTGACAGCACTCGGGGCACGCTATACCGAGCGACGGGATGTGCTGGAACTGTTCGGCTACACCGTGGCAACTGACATACCCACGGTGGAAGAGGTGGCCTGGGCCGAGACGGTCTGCCGTCCGGAACTGGAAGCCGTCTACTTCCCGGCCTATGCCATGGATTGCGCGATTCGCCTGTTCGTCTGGAACCGGTTTGTTCCCCACCTGCTCGGTGTCAGGGCGGATGACCCACTGTTGTTGCAATTGACCGAAGGGGTATTTCTGACCCAGTGGTTTGATCCCGATGGTGCATTCACCCCGCTGGTGGCCGAGCCAGACCGGTTTCTGCCGGCGATGATCCGGGCGTTCCGGCACGAACTGGAACTTATCGGCGATGAACCGTGGGTGCAGTCGATCCTCGATGAAATGTTCAGCCTGCCGCTGTTTACCCACTACTGGCAGCAGGTGGAGCAGGCCGGATTGCCGGCGACCGCTGCACGCTCGCTGGAACCGGTGCGTCTGAACGTGCCCAACGAGGGGCTCCTCGAGTTCCGCCTGACCGTCGAGCATTTCACCCGGGATGCCCGCTTCCGCTCGGTCTATTTCATCCCGGGCGACCCGAAGACGATGCGCGTCTGTGCTGAGTGGGCCGCCGAAAGCGGTTGATACCTGCTCCGCGTTTCAACCCGGTACTTCAGTTGGATAGGTCCTGGTACCTGCTGCCGGTAGACTGGCTGGCAGGTTCGGTTTGTCCGTGGCAGGTACAGGGCTCGATGAGCGAAGCACGACCCACAACCGAGATGTCCGGCGAGCAACTGGAAGAGTTGCGACATCTGTTGCTGGCCGAGCAGGAGCGGCGGCGCTCACTCGAGGCGAAACCGTTGCCGGCCTGGTTGCCTTTGGTCATGAAGATGCTGCCGTGGGTGCTGCTGACAGTGACGCTGGTCAATCTGTTGATTGCGGTGGTGGCGATCATCACGCCGTGGCTGGCGGTCTGGTTTGGACCGTCGGTAACCGACCCGATTTACACGGTGTACTCGTTCATTTGCCCGCAGCGGCCCTCGCACACCTTTTTCATCCACGACCATCCGATGGCGTTTGAGCAGCGTGATGTTGCTGTGCATTTCGGTCTGGCTGTGCCGGGACTGCTCTACCTGTTCTGGCCGTTGCTCAGACGTCCGTTGCCGACTTGGGTGGCATGCCTGATGCTTGCCCCGATGCTGGTGGATGTGGCGATCAGCACCATCGGGTTGCTGCCGAGTACCTGGTTTTCCCGGCTCTGGACCGGGAGTCTGGCAGGGGTGGCAGTCATCTGGTGGAGTTACCCCCGCTTTGATCGCTATTTGCGTAAAGTCGAGCAACACGTTGCCCGGTTGCGGGCGGGGCGCGCCAGATAATTCACGAGAACGCATTCGTACGCAACATAAGCTTGCGCATTGCGAGGCAGTCATCCGCAACGGATGGCGGCCGGGTTGTGCTAGACTCCCCATTGCACCGTCCGGAATAGTGGGACCCGGATGGCAAAGTGTTTACCCGAGACCGATTACACGTACACGCACAACATAAAACCGCCGGACCATCCCGGCTTAGGGCCGGGTGTCGCTTCCAGATCTGCTCCAGTTAGGTTGGTACTCTTCGCATGAGCCGGTATGAGATGTATTCCGCGCGTCATCCGCTTCTTCCGCTCAAGAATGTCGTTATTTTTCCCCGCAATGTCGTCACGCTGCTGGTTGGCCGCACCCGGTCAATCCAGGCTGTCGAAGAGGCAATGACCCGTGACCGCCGGATTGTTGTGACCGCTCATCGCAGTAATGAAACCGATGATCCGCGGCCAGACGACCTGCACGATGTCGGCACACTGGTCGAGATTATCTCGGTCGAACGGCAGCAGGGCAGCAATATCCAGGTAGTGCTTGAGGGCATCTCGCGGGTGATGATTTCCCAGTTTGATAACTCGCGTTCCTTCTACTGGGTGCGTTGTGAGCCGGTGCCCGAGGTTGATGGCAATTCAACCGAGGCACAGGTGCTGGGTCGGCATGTCTGCGAGATGATGAAGGCCTACAGCGAAACCAAGAACAAGATCAACCCGGATGTGATGGGGATGATTCTCCAGACGACCGATCCTGGCCATCTCTCCGACCTGGTGACGACCCAGCTCATCAGTGACACCAATCTCCGCCAGACCTATCTCGAAACGTTTAGCCCGGCCACCCGTCTGGAGATGCTGGCCGTGCACCTGACCGGCGAGATTGACCTGGCGACGCTGGAACAGCGCATCAAGGACCGGGTGCGCGAACAGATTGACAAGAACCAGCGCGAATACTTCCTTCGCGAGCAGCTGAAGGTGATCCACGACGAGCTCTCCGGCGAGGGCGGCAACGAAATCGAGATGTTGCGCCAGCGCGTCCGTGACGAGGAGCTTCCGGAAGAAGTCACCGAGAAGCTGATGAAGGAACTCACCCGGCTCGAGCGGATGCCATCGGTTTCCGCCGAGGCGACAGTGGTGCGCAACTACATCGACACCGTTCTCAGCCTGCCCTGGAACCATGAGAGCACCGACAACCTCGACCTCGACAATGCTGAATCAGTGCTCAATGAGGATCACTTCGGACTGGATCAGGTGAAGGAGCGCATCATCGAGTATCTGGCGGTGCGTAAGCTGACCGCCGAGGCGCCCGGTGCGATGGGCGCGGCGATTCTCTGCCTGGCAGGCCCTCCGGGGGTGGGCAAGACCAGCCTCGGCCGTTCGGTTGCCCGGGCGATGGGCCGGGAGTTTGTCCGGGTCAGCCTGGGTGGTGTGCGCGACGAGGCGGAAATTCGCGGGCACCGGCGCACCTACATTGGCGCCTATCCCGGACGCCTGGTGCAGGCGCTGAAGACTGCCGGCAAGATGAACCCGGTGATTCTGCTGGACGAGATCGACAAGATGTCATCCGACTACCGGGGTGACCCGGCCTCGGCGATGCTTGAGGTGCTTGACCCCGAGCAGAACCGGCAATTTACCGACCACTTCCTCGACATGTCGATCGACCTGTCGAAGGTGATGTTCATCACCACGGCCAACAATCTCGGCCAGATTCCGGGGCCGCTGCGCGACCGGATGGAGATCATCGAGATTGGCGGCTACACCGAGGATGAGAAGATCGGCATCGGCAAGGCACACCTGCTGCCGAAGCAATTGACCGCCCATGGTCTGGATGCCGACAGCCTGGAGATTCCGCAGAAGATCTGGACCCAGATCATCCGCGATTACACCCGCGAGGCCGGCGTGCGTTCGCTGGAACGCCAGTTGGCGGCCATCTGCCGGAAGGTTGCCCGCGAGATTCTGCGTGGCAAGCAGACGAAGATTCGCCTGACACCGTCACGACTTGAGGACTTCCTGGGGCCGAAGCGGTATGGCTTCGAGCATCGTCTGGGCGAGGCCCAGGTCGGGGTCGCAATTGGCCTCGGCACCACCGCTGTCGGTGGTGAACTGATCCCGGTGGAAGTTGCCACGATGCCCGGCAAGGGTGTGCTGACGATCACCGGCAGTGCCGGCGATGTCATGCAGGAATCGGCACGGGCTGCGCTTTCCTACACCCGTTCACGGGCGAGCCAGTTGTCCATTCCGGCGAACTTCCAGGAGAACATCGACATCCACATTCACCTGCCGGAAGGTGCCACGCCGAAGGACGGCCCCTCGGCCGGCATCACGATGGGCACCGCGCTGATCTCGGCCATTACCGGACGACCGGTGCGCAACGACATCGCCATGACCGGCGAAATCACCCTGCGTGGCCGGGTGCTCCCGATTGGCGGGTTGAAAGACAAGGCACTCGCCGCCCATCGTGCCGGCATTCTCCAGATCATCGCTCCGGTGGATAACCAGCGCGACCTGGTGAAGATGCCGGACAAGATCCAGAAGGAAATGACCTTCCACTGGGTCGAGAGCATGGACGAGGTGATCGAACTGACCCTGCTCTCGAACAACGATGTTGCGGTTACGGCCGACGTTATCGAACTGGTCGACAAACAACCGGACAATGTCGAGATTCCGATCGACGACGCCGGCGAGTCGATCCCGGCTTCCTGATATCCGGCCGGCACAACCTGATATCCCGAATGCAGTGAGGGACCCGTCACCCTGGTGGTGCGGGTCTCTCACCGTTTACGGGGGCAAATTGCCCTGGATGAGCAGGTCTGTGTCACACGTCGAAACAGATGCCTTGCCGGTTGGCATATTGGTCACATCCTGTGAGTTTCATGACAAAAACGACCGCGACCGGCGGGGAAGACGTTCGTTAGATAGATAGAGATAGATGGAACCCGCTGATTAGCGGCACGCAGAACGATTGCCCGTATCTGAGCATCTTGAACTATCGCGCAGTTGCACAAGTCATGTTACGATCTGCCGGGCCAGACCCAGTACTACATACCGGACCTTTGTACATGACGAAGTAGCCCGGTACGGGTAAGGTACATATACGACGTCATTGCTGACATTTTCTGGTGTTGGAGTTCATGGAGTTTCGCAAATCGTACGATTGGGCCGCCATGTCTGGCCGTCCGGGATCTGTACAGAAATCGACCGCTCTCGGTAAAGCCGAGCGCGAGGTATTGCGCTCTACCAATGTGCTGATTGCAGGCTGCGGACCGGTTGGCAGCCAATTGGCAATCCAGTTGGTCTCCTCCGGCGCTGAATGGCTTACCCTGGCCGAACCCGAACGGGTAGCCCGTCGCAAATCTGCCGGTCTCGCCGACCGCCTCTTTGACGTCAATCCATTTGCCACGGTGGAAACCACCACGCTCGACCCGACGCATCTCGACAACCTGATTACCAATACCGACCTGGTGATTGATGCGCTCGATACATCTTCCCGTGAGAGTCTGAAGGCGCGCTATCATCTGCATGCCATTGCCAAGCGGCACGGCCGGCCGGTGGTGGCCGCACTGGATGCCGGTGCCAGCGGGTTGGCGATTGTTTACGACTATCGCGAACGCAACCTGCCGGTGCTGGATGATGTGCTGAAGGAACCACCGGGCACGGCGGTTGATTGCGCTGCCGTGTTGCGGGCGATGATTGAACAGGTGCATCAACCGGGTGCGCATGGCAACCTGCCGGCATCGATTGAACCGGTCGAGATGGATGACGATCGCGCCGCGAAACTTGCCGGGGTATTCATGACCCGGTTGCTCTGTGACCTGCTCTTCAACCGGCAGATCGACCGCCTGATGCTGGTTGATGGCCCGGCACGTGCCCGCAGTGGCGGTGGTGGTTTGCTGGCCGCTGGCCGGAAGATCACCGCGCTCTATTCATTACGACGCAAACTTCGCGATGCCCGCCGCAAGGAGAAGCCCAACGGCTTTACCCCGCTGGACGACGAAATCTTCCGCGATCTGCGCCCCTATATGGAAGAGCGCACCTATGAGGCCGGTTCGGTCGTGATCCGGCAGGGTGACCCGGCGGAGTACTTCTTTGTGCTGGTCGAGGGGCGTGTCCAGGTGGAGCATGAAGAGCATGAGATGCCCGATGCCCCGGACGATTTCGACTACGAACCGATCTCGACCTACACCGTGATTGCCGAACTCGGCCCGGGTGACTTCTTCGGCGAGATGGCCCTGCTCAGCGACGCCCCGCGTAATGCCAGTGTGGTGGTGACCGAGCGTTGCCAGGTGCTCGCCCTCAGCCGTGGAGCATTCAACCTCTACCTCGAGGAAAGCCAGCCGGCCTTCGAGCGCCTCCGTGAGATTGCCCTCGCCCGCCGCTACGAAAACCACGAAACCTACGGCTTCTAGTCCCGCCCGGTTTTCCCGTATCGCCCTGCCCCTCGAACGGGCGCAATGCGGCCTGCAAACCGGAAATGCCGGCTCCACATATAGCCCCGACGCCGAAACCGTTCTATGCTACTCCCGACGTGAAACCGGCAGGTCGAAAGGGAAAACCAGAACATGGCAACACGTAGTGAATGGTTGATTGATAAATCTGAAGCGGTCGGAACCGGCGGAATGGTTACTGCCATGCAGCCATTGGCAGCCGAAGCCGGCGCCGCTGTCCTCAAGAAGGGCGGCAACGCCATCGACGCTGCCGTGGCAATCGGCTTCGCCATTGGTGTTGTCGAGCCGTTCATGAGCGGCCTGGGCGGTATCGCCTTTATGGTCTATCGCGATGCAAAGACCGGCCAGACCATCTGTCTGGATGGCAGTGCCATCCTGCCGCGAGCGATCACCCCGGAACACTTCGAATTGCTTGATCCATCCATGAAGGGTGGCATGTACGGCTGGCGAGCCACGAAGAACGATGCCAACAACACTGGTTGGTTGGCTCCGGCAGTGCCCGGTATGCCTGATCTCTTCTGGCAGGCGCACCAGCGCTATGGCAGCCTGCCCTGGAGCCAGTTGCTCGAGCCGGCAATCGAACTCGCCGAGAACGGCTTCGATGTCAACCACTACATTTCGCTGATGATGGCCGGCAACTATGACCGCCTGTCGCTCTTTCCGGAAAGCCGCAAGACCTTCATTCGGGCGAGCGGGGCGCCCTACACCCCGTCGGCCGGTGGACGTGCTGAAGGGGGCGGCGACGATGATCTGCTGCGTCAGCCTGATCTCGCCCGCACCCTCAAGCTGATCGCCGATCAGGGCGCTGAAGTGTTCTACCGCGGCGAGATTGCCAAAATGATCGCCGACGACATGGCGGCCAATGGCGGCTTGATCACCATGGAGGACCTGGATGCCCACCGCACAGTCATTCGTGAACCTGGCAGTATCACCTATCGCGGTCATCAGATCCTTGCCCAACTGGAGAACACCGGTAACCCGACCGTGCTTGAGGCGCTGAACATCCTCGAAGGGTTCGACATTGGCAGCCTGGAGTATCAATCGCCGGAAGCCGTGCACCTCATTGTTGAAGCCATGCGCCGCTCCTTCCGCGACCGGCTGCGCCACCTCGGTGATGTTGAACTGATGGATGTGCCGATGCAGGGACTGCTCTCGGCTGCCTACGCGGCAGAACGCCGGGCGACAATCGACCCGACCCGCGCCACCCCGGATATTGACGCCGGCGATCCCTGGCCGTTCAACAACGCAAACGGCGCTGCTGCCGCACGGGACGGCCATATCAACGACGGCCACACCACCCACATCAACGTCATCGACAAGGACCGCAACATGGTGTCGGTCACCTCGACCCTTGGTCAGCTCTTCGGCTCCGGTGTGGTCATCAAGGGCACCGGCATAACCCTGAACAACGCGACTACCTGGTTCGACCCGGTGCCGGGTGCCGTTGCCTCGATTGGCCCGGGCAAGCGCACCATGTCTGCCGCTTCACCGGTGCTGGTACTGAAGGATGGCGCACCGTATGCCGCAATTGGCTCGCCGGGCGGACGCCGGGTGATCACGGCGATCTACCAGATCCTGGTCAACCTGCTCGATTTCGGCAAGAGCATCCAGCCGTCGATTTCGGCCCCGCGCACCCATACTGAAGGTCCGCTGACCGAGATCTCCACCCGCTTCCCGGCCGCCACCATCGAAGGCCTCGAAGCCATGGGCCACAAGATCGCCCGCCGCGAAGACACCCTCGCCGCCACCTCCTTCGCCCGCCCCAGCGGCATCATCATCGACGGCGACGAACTCCGCGCAGGTGTCCACCAATACACCCCCGCCACTGCAATCGGCATCGACTAGGCACGTTCTCCCGCAATCCAAAACCCACGCAAAGGCCCGTCCACACCTGGACGGGCCT
>CAYWXR010000049.1:0-14248 GCA_964462545.1 uncultured Thermomicrobiales bacterium | reverse complement strand
CAACGCCAAGCACCCGGAATCTATGAGAATTTCCCGACATGTATTCTCCCGACATGTACTGGCAACGAGTAATCTGCCCATCGACAGACACAATTCCTGCTTCATATGCGGACCTGCGAGGACTCGATTCATGATGCTGCCGGGGTGGCTATAAGTCAAGTCCGGAATACCGTTTACCTGGTGCAATTTCCGCATCTGGATGCCTGAACAGTTATGTACGTTCATATATGTCAACACCAGAGCGTGCATACACAACAATCCCTCACGGGCAAACATGCCGGAGGGGTTGTGGCGTGAGTTTGATCAACAGCTAGGTAGCAGGATCCCCATCAATGGCATTCACCAGGTCAGGCACCAGGTTCTCGATGGCAAACGGCAGGCTGAGGATTGTGCCGAAGTTGAGCGCATCGTATACCGGGTTGCCATCTCCATAGAAGAGCGCGCGGCCCTCCCGGGCAACCGGCAACGCCTGGTAGAGGTCAACATCTTCCAGAGGATCGGGCAACGACACCCAGACCAGCGCATCCAGATCGCCAATGAGGTCAAACTGCTCGACACTGACCGTTGCGCCAAACGCATCTCCGGCCATCTCGTCGAAGACTTCCGGAACCTCGAAGCCAAGCAAGGAAAGAATCCGGCCCCGCACATCCTGTGAGGAGTAAACCCAGTAGTTCTCCGGCAATCCGAAGGGAGAAGCGACCACTGCCCTGGCCCCGGCAAACTCGGGATGTGCCTCGGCAGCCTCGGCAAATGCCGCTTCCACCTCGGCGACCAGAGCCTCGGACTCTTCACGTTTGCCGAGGATCGTGCCAACCGTGGTTGTCAGTTCCTGCCAGGGAATACCCCAGTCAACATAGGCCTCCGGCTGGGCAACCGTCGGGGCAATTTGGGATAGCGTGTCATATTCATCCTGGGTCGTACCGGAGTAGAGTCCCAGGATGAGGTCCGGATTCAGCGACTTGATCACTTCGAAATCGAGTTCGACAGCATCAAGGACCACCGGAACCTCGGCATCACCGAGCAGGTCTTCAGCCCAGGGGAAGATCGCACCCGGCCGTCCGCCATACCATTCGCGGGTGGCAACCGGAACAACACCCAGAGCCAGCAGCGCATCCTGCTCCACCAACCCGACCAGCACAATCCGCTCCGGGGCCGACTCGATGGTGGTGCTACCGTACTTGTGCTCGATCGTCACCGGGAAGGCCGACCCGCCAGATGCACCGGTTGCAGTCGGATCCGGTGCGGCCGCGGACGTGGTTGCGGTTGGTTCGGATGCCGGAGCAGTCGTTGCCGTTGGCGTGGGATCGTCGTCATCACCGCAGGCAATCAGCAGTGCCGAGAGTCCGGCGCCGGCGGCACCGATCAGCAAACGCCGGCGGGAAAGCGTCCTGCGTATTCCAGGCTCCAGCCCCTCGGTATCATTCATCGTCCGTTTACCTTCCCGTTTCACATCGCACTAATTCAGACTTGGTTAGTCGGGATTAGTCTATGGGAAGAGGGCAACGAACGTCAACGTCAGCGAGGCTGGCAATACATTTGCCTGGGCAGATCAATCAATCAGTGTGTTGGCGAAGATCTGCCAGGCAAGTGCAGTCTTGGCGGTCAGACTCAGGAGAATGTAGGCACTCTCACCAAAGAGATAATCGCGCCACTTTCCGACCTTCTTGTATTGCAGCACCATGTTGATCGAGAAGGTATTGAACAGCACAAAGAGCGAAATGATGATCCCGTAGACGAAGGTCGGGACACCCTGCCCTTCCGGGGCACGGTTGTTCGCACCGATCACCTGATAGGCAATGATGATCCACGGCACCGCCCCGGCAATACAGCCAAAGATGTAGGGCCACCAGTTCACATTGTCGCGGTCACGGTTGAACATTTCCGAGGTCAGGCCAAAGAGGATCATCGCCGAGTTCACCCCGAAAATGGCAATAATCGCGCCGACATCACTGATGCCACAAACCAGGGCGATCAGCACGATCATCAGCGAGGCACTGACCGAATACTCTATCCAGCGAGCATAGTTCACGTTCTTGCGGAGTTTGCCGGTATACCACTCCCAGACACCGGGAGCCGCCATCAACAGGTGATCAATAGCAGCCAGCAGCAGGAACACACCAACAGCCGGCCCGATCGGCACGTTCCAGAGCACTTCCGGCTCAGTCAGATCTGATCCCGGAGGTCCCCCAAGGAATTGTGCGGTGATCGGCAGGGTGAAATCGTTGGCAACAATGAAAATGAAGATCGACTGGATCAAATGAATCAGTCCGACGATTGCGTTATATGGCCGCAGTCTGGTCATACCGGAATCATCTGCTTCGCGGGAGCGGCGCTCCGCGAGTGGCGTGGTCACGGCCATCTGGTCTCCTTTGCGCATCTGGATCGTCATGCCTGTGCCCGGGGGCATAAATCCAGCATACGGCACGCGCAACAGGGGAATGACCGGCGACGGGCTATACCTGTCCGGCACAGCCCGCCGCCCTGTTTGTGCTAGAGCTTCTGCATTGCTCCGGGGATCGGGGTTGGCGAGGTCCACTCCTCACCGCGCTCGGTGGTGACGTATTCCGGCCAGCGCAGATCGACCGGCGGGATGATGTCCGCATCGAACAACGGGCCAACCCAGTTGCTGCCGCCGACTCCACCACCGGTACGACGCTCGAACTCTTCCCGGGCTTTGGCAAGTTCTTCCGGTTTGGTCACCAGATCCAGCAGGGTTGCGGCAATCGTCTGGCCGGCGACGAACATCCCCGGATCCATGATTTCCGGCACACCACCCATCGCCAGATGCGTCCAGGCCGGGTACTGGTATTCCGGAGAGGGTGGCCGCAACCGTGGACGTGCCGTCAGGAGCCGGACGGTCGGCGCATGCCACATGTACTCAACATAGTCATCTGCCCCGATGAACTTCTGCCACGGCGGCAGGACATCACGCAGCGACTGTTCATACTCCTGCGGTGGCGTCAGTTGGGTGACAACATCCGGGAAGGGGTTATCCATCGGGGTCAACCCGAGGTTCTTCTGCATCTCCCGGGCAAATGACTTGGCCGCCTCGCCATATTCCGGTGGCCCCACCAATTGGAGGTTACGCCAGGTCAGATCGGCCATCGCGTGGTTCGGCAGGGCAACCCGGGTCCTGGAGACCCACTGCACCGACACCTCACAACCGGTCGTCGAGGCAGCATGACGGGCATTATGGGCAAGGATGTTCCAGATACGCTCCTGCATCTTGAGGTCGGGCGTCCGCCAGGCGTACTGGATCTGGGTGAAACGCGGCGGCAGATTATCGGCTGTTGCGTCCCCACCGTTCAGGATGACCTCGTTCAGCGTCCAGTTACCGGCGTTGGCGTACATCGCCTCGCGGGACGACCGGGTGATCATGTACATCAGCATCAGCGCGTCGATCGCACCGGGAACCCGGCCGGCCAATCGTGGACCGGCACCTTCCGGCAACAGGGTCAGATCGTTCCACTCTTCCGGGTTCGGACATTCAAAGGTAAAGACACAGCACCAGTAGGCGCCGAAATGTGTCTCCCATTCGACGGTATTCTGCGGCCAGGGGTGGTAGGCGATGAACGCATCAAAGCCGTCGTAGTAGCCCTTTGCTGCGTGGATCGGCTTGGAACCGCACAGTTTTTCGGCCGGCTCACCGAAGAACTTCAGCGTACCCGGCAGGTTGAACTGCTCCATCGCTGCCTTGGCGCCCAGCACCCCGGCCAACCCGGCAACGCCAAGCATCGAGTGGGGGTCGGTATGACCGGCAGCCGAGGGATGGACACCCTCGCGAGGCGCACGATAGGGCACGGCCTGCTGGGAGTTGCCGGGAACAGCGTCATATTCGGCGTAGGCTCCCAGGACTGGCTTGCCGTCGCCCCAGGTGGCAACGAACGCCGTCGGCATGTCGCCGGAGCCTTCCTCAACCTCGAAACCGTGCTCCCGGAGAATCTCGACATACGCCCGGGCGGACTTGTATTCCCGCCAGGCTGGTTCGTGGTAGTTCCAGATCTCCATGTCAAAATCGGAGAGGCGCTGCCGGTTCCGGTCGATCCAGTCCAGCGCAAACTGCTTCTCTGCATACAGGTCGGTCATCAGGCCGCTCCCCTCAATGTGCTGCTACTGTTCCGGGACATCGTAGCAACCATCGCCCTGGGCGTATCATTCCCGTTCCTGATTTCGACCTGAAACCGGAGCTTTGCCTGTGAGCGGACACGACAACCTTGCCCGGACCTGGGGCCGCTATGGAGAACGCAAATCACCGCGGACATCCAACCTCTACCGGCATATTGCGACCCGGATCAGCGCATCTCCCGAGGCGCTGCGGGCGATTGCCACCCTGCCCTACCGCAAGCGAAATCCGCAACTGGTGCTTGCGGCCCTTCATTATCTCGTGCTTTCCGGAGAAGGGTATTCGGCCTTTACCGAGTCTGACCCGGACGAGGCTGCCCGGGCGGCTATCGACATGCTGACAGGAAAAACGAATGCGCTGCTCGACATCGTGTCGCAACGACATCTGTTTGCCGGAGAAAGCCGCTGCTTCGGCGTGCTCTACCCGGCCATTGCCGAGGCAGTGAATCTGACTGGCGCCACAGCTGTGGGCCTCATTGATGCCGGCAGTGAGGCAGGTCTGAACCTCAATGTCGACCGGATAGGCATCACCCACAGCACGGGACAACGAGCGGGAGACCCGGAATCACCAGTGCAGGTCGCATGCTCGCTGGTAGGCAACAATCCCGTTCCCGAACAGACCATTGCCGAAGTTGTCTCCCGCATCGTCACCGGCACAACGCTGCTCGATGTCACCCGGAGCGAGGATATCCGCTGGATGCTCGCCAGTATCCCACCGGACCAACCGGAGCGGGCCGCACGTCTCGCTGCCGAAATCAACCTGGCCGCCACCAATCCCCCGGCATTGATGCAGGGCGATGCCATCGATCTGTTGCCGGATGCCATTGCCGCCGTTCCGGAAGACGCTCTACCAGTTGTCCTCACGACCTGGATGCTCTCCGGCGTTCGACCGGAGCGCCGGGACAGGCTCCCTGAACTCCTGCAGACAACGGCCCGGAAACGCAAGGTTGCGTGGCTCTCTATCGAAGGGGTCGGTGTTGCACCGGGTATTCCGACCCTGGGCGATCGACCGGCTTCCGGCCACAGCATTGTCGGACTCACCCTGTTCAAGGGAACAACCAGGCATGTAGAAGCCATCGGTCGCTGCTGGTTGCGGGGTGAAATGCTCGAGTGGCGCCCGGAAGAAGGTGCATCGGCAGGTTGATCCGTGGTAAGTAGATGGTCAACACACTGAAAAATGAAAGGAATGACTATTCATGGCGGACAGGATCAGGATCGACGCACGCACCATTGTGGCTTTCCAGGACGGTGAACACCGCATTCTCGAGAATGGCTGCATTGTTATTGAAGGCAACGAGATCATCCACGTCGGCAAGACCTTCGACGGACAGGTGGACCAGACCATCGACGCCGGCGACCGGGTGATCACGCCGGGGTTCATCAACACCCACGCCCACATTGCCGGTTCCCCGCTGGACAAATCCTTTATTGAAGACCGCGGCAACCGGCAGTTCTCGATGTCCGGTCTGGTCGAGATGTTGCCGGCCCGTAGCCAGGCAATGGATATGGAAGCCCAGGAAGCCTGCGTTGATTACTCGATGGTCGAACTGATCCGTACCGGCACCACCACCATCATGGAAATGGGTGGCATCGGTGATTATGTCGCTGAATCCGCCGAACGCGCCGGGATGCGCGCCTACATCGCCAATGGCTACCGCTCCGGCCGCTGGCTCACCCGCGACGGCAAGAAAGTCGAGTGGGAATGGAACGAACCGGCCGGCATTGAGGGCTTCCATAAGGCAGTCGAGTTCATCGAACGGATCGACGGCCGGGCCAATGGACTGATCAAGGGCTATCTTTCGCCGATGCAGGTGGATACCTGCACCGAGGAATTGCTGCGGATGAGCCGCGAAGCTTCGGACAGCATGCAGGTGCCGCTGGCGTTGCATGTCAGCCAGTCCGTCTTCGAGTTCGACGAAATGGTTCGCCGGCACGGCATGACACCGGTCGAATGGCTGGAATCCATCGGGTTCCTTTCCGAATGGAACGTGCTCGGCCACGTCATCATCATCGCCGGCAGTTCCTGGGCGCAGTATGCCGGGGACGACCTGAAGATCCTGGCGGAGCATGGCGCAACAGTCGCCCACTCGGTCTGGGTCTTCATTCGCCGGGGCATCGCCCTGGAATCCTTCCCGCGCTATCTGGAGCGCGGCATCAACGTCACGCTCGGCACCGACACCAGCCCGCAGTCGATGATCGAGGCGTTGCGCTGGACATCGGTCATGGGCAAGGTGATGTGCCGCGAGACCGAAAAATCGACCGCTGCCGATGTCTTCAACGCCGCCACCCTCAACGCTGCGAAGATGCTCCACCGCGATGACCTCGGACGCATCGCCGCCGGCGCCAAGGCCGATCTGCTCTTCTGGGACGCAAAGTCGCTCTTCATGTCTCCCCTGCGTGATGCGATCAAGAATATCGTCTTCAACGCCCAGGCCGAAGACCTGCGTGATGTGATGATCGATGGCCGCTGGGTACAGCGTGACGGCGTGGTGTTGGGCATCAACGAACGTGAAGCAAGCCAGAAACTCCAGTACGCCGGCGAACGCATGTGGGCCGAAATGGGCCCCGGCGACTGGGCCGGCCGCGGCGTCGACGAACTCTCCCCCCAGACTTTCCGGAAGTTCGAGGGATAAGACAGGTCAGGCGTAGGGAAGCTCAACCAGGAAAACCGACGTTTCCTTGTCATCCCGATGTCGGGGGCAGGGCAATTGCATTCACCCTGATGCAGTGCTCCCGGGCCCGTTCACAGGGATAGCCAAAAGGGGCGGGCTCTGCTACACTTCTTGAGAATGATTCTCAAATGGGAACCATTCCCAAACCTACTGAATCAGCCCGGATTCGCCGCAGTGAAGTACAGCAGGGATGCCGATGCAAGCAGCAACACAGGGACGGCCGGTTCTGGATGATCGCACTTCAGGGGAACCGGATATACCGGCACGTCCCCGGCAGGATGAGGAATCGCTGATTGACCGCTATGGGCTTCTGCTGGCAACGGCTATCACCGGTATTGCGCTCCTGACAGGCTGGCTGCTGGCACGGCTCGATGTCATCGGGCCGAATGTCGAGGTTGCCTTCTACATTCTGGCCTACATCGCCGGCGGCACGCGGGCCGCGAAGGAGTCGGTGGTCGCCCTCTGGAACCGGTCGGTGGAAATCGACCTGCTGATGGTCGTCGCTGCTCTTGGTGCGGCGGTTATCGGTCACTGGACCGAAGGCGGCATTCTCCTCTTCCTCTTCTCTCTTGGAAATGCGCTCGAACATTTCGCCATGGGCCGCACTACCCGGGCGGTTCGCGCACTGATGGAACTCAGCCCGGACGATGCACTGGTCCGCCGCGACGGTGTGGAGAAGCGGATTCCGGTCAGCCAACTCCGGGTTGGCGACATTATTCTGGTGAAACCGGGCGAACGGATCGCCGCCGATGGCAACATCATTGCCGGCTCATCAGCAGTCAACCAGGCGCCGATTACCGGTGAATCCATGCCGGTCAACAAGGACATCGGCGATGGTGTGTTTGCCGGCACGATCAACGGCCCCGGCGCGCTCGAACTGCAGGTCTCCCGTCTGGCCCATGAAAGCACCCTGGCCAAGATCATCAAGGTAGTCCAGGACGCCCAGTCCGAGAAATCCGCCACCCAGCGCTTCACCGACCGGTTTGAAGGCCGGTACGCCATCGCCGTGATCGGTGGCTCCCTGCTCTACCTGGCGATCCTCACCCTCTTCGCAGGCTTCACCTTCAACGATGCCTTCTACCGGTCAATGATTCTGCTGGTGGTTGCTTCTCCCTGCGCGTTGGTGATCTCGACTCCGGCATCGACGCTCTCGGCGTTGGCGAACGCTGCCCGCAACGGCATCCTGGTAAAGGGCGCTTCCTATCTGGAAGACATTGGAGAGGCGACCGTCTTCGCATTTGACAAGACCGGAACCCTCACCGCCGGCAAGCCGGTTGTGACCGATATCGAACCGCTACCCGGAGTAACAGTCGAGGAACTGCTGACCATCGCCGGCGCTGCCGAACAGGCATCGGAACACCCGATCGCCCAGGCGGTCGTCGTGGCTGCCCGGCAACGTGAAATAACCCTGCCGGAGTCGAGCGACCTGCAGGCAATCACCGGGCGCGGTATCCGGGCAACCGTTGGCAACGAGACGGTGCTCATCGGAAACAGGAAACTCTTCACAGAACACGGTATCGACGTCGATTCTGCGACCATGGCACTGGACGATCGTCTGCGGGATAACGCCCGGACAACGATGATCGTCGGCATCCAGCACGAGGATGGATCCGGCAAGTTGCTGGGGTTGCTCGGAGTGGCGGATACGCTCCGCCCACAGGCTCTCCACGCCATCCGCCGTCTGCATGAGATCGGTGTACAAAAGACCGTGTTGCTCTCAGGTGACAACCAGCGCGCGGCAGACCACATTTCCCGGCAGGTAGGCATTACCGACGTCCGGGCGGGACTGTTGCCGGAAGAGAAACTGGAGATTATCGGGCAACTCCGCAAGGAGTACGGCAAGGTGGTGATGGTTGGCGATGGTGTCAATGACGCCCCGGCGTTGGCTGCGGCCGACATCGGGGTGGCGATGGGCGCTGCCGGCAGTGATGTCGCGCTGGAGACTTCGGATGTTGTCCTGATGGCCGACGACCTGATGAAACTGCCCTACGCCGTTGCTCTGAGCCGGAAGGCCCGCCGGGTGATCCGCCAGAACCTGACCTTTGCCCTCGGAGTGATCGTTGTCCTGGTCATCGGTACCCTGCTGGGGATGACTTCCCTGCCGCTTGGTGTGGTTGGTCACGAGGGCAGCACAATTATCGTCGTGGTCAACGGCCTCCGCCTGCTCCGTGGCGTCACCAGCAGCCAACCCATCCCGGACATTGCCGGCCTCACCCCGCAAACGGCCCCCGCTGCCGGGCAATAGGGCGAAGCAAGAGGAACTGTTCCCGCTCCCTGAGACAGGGAAACGTGACGCAACCTGTCATCCCGACGAAGGAGGGATCCGTTCTCTCAGGAGCTACGGATCCCTCACTGCGTTCGGGATGACAGGTTACGTTGGTCTGTTCCTGACGGGAGGTTCCAGGCGTTATTGGCGGGCGCATTGCAATGCGCCCCTACCCCTGCGTGGAACGTTACCCCTCCAGCCACCGTTGCACGTCGGCGGTGTGGTGGCGGTAGTGGTCGGCGGCACAGCCATCGATGGCGCCGGGGATGGTGGTTCCCTCTCTGAACATCACGCCGGCGTCGGGGGAGAACTCGATCAGCGGAGTCTCATGGGCGTTCTCCGGCAGGCGGTTGAGGGCATCCATCAACCGCTGATGGATCTGTGTTGCCTCGGCCTGGATGTCCTCAAGCGAGCGGTCCTTGTGCTGCTCGTAGAAGATGGCGTTCTGCTCGTCGAAGTCAAACTCGCTGATGTCATCTTCCTTCTCAAACCGGGCTGGCTGGCCATCCAGTGCCGGTTCGAGCCACTTCAACGTCCAGTCCTCATAGACGGCGATGTGGGCAATCGTGTCCTTGACCGACCAGAACCCGACAGCGCCCGGTTCGTGCTTGCGTTCGTCCGGAATGGAATCGACGAGTTTCGTCCAGGCATCCCAGTCTGCGTTGACCTGGTCGATGAATGCACGGGTCGAGGTCATGGTGGTGGTCACGTTGTGCTCCCTTGCTACGGTAACCATGATGGAATGTGTACTGGTTACAGTATGCAGACGAGATAGTAACCTGTCAAGATCTTTTTGATGGTTACCGATTACTCGTTGACCCTCAGGCAATAACCGGATTGTGAGAGTGCGTGCTGGCATGTTATCCTCAGAATGGTCCGGTTCTCCGGATCAGACCCGGTGCTGTAGCCAAGTGGTAAGGCAGGAGTCTGCAACACTCTGATCGGCGGTTCGAATCCGCCCAGCACCTCCGAATTTTCTGCAACCAGTCATGCCACCCGCCTGTGCGGGTGTTCTTTGTTTCCGGCGCACTGGAAAAGACTCGTCATGAAGCGATTCGTTGGGCTTCTTCTGCTGGTAATCCTGCTCGTGCCGGTAATCGCCGCCTGCGGTACAGACGAACTGGACAATGTGGTGGTGACCGTTACTCCGGGCCCGGAGACAACGGCTGCACCAGCTATCAACCCCACTGCAACCGCCGTCGCCACCGCAACCACACCGGCAACTCCTGAGCCAACCGCCACCAGCACACCGCCACCACCTGAACCAACCGCAACTGTCGCACCGGAACCGACGCCATCGCCGGAACCGGAGCCGACTACACAGTCCATGCCACAGCAGGTGGAACCACCGGCATATGTTCCCGATCCACGGCCGGCCGGCCAGCATGTAACCCTGCCGGATGTCGACGCGCACTATGCGATCAATGTCACCGAGTTGAACGTTGATACCGGCTTCCTGCAAGTGAGCCAGACGATCACCCTGCGCGAGTTTTACGCACCGCTTCCGGATCAACTCTTCCTGCAGGTGGTTCCGGCCGGTTATGGCTTCTTCACGCTGGACAGCATTGCCCTGAACGGCGCGCCGGTGTCCCCGGGTAGCCTGAACGGCGGTTTTACCCTGGTGCTGGATGTCCCGCCCGGACTCCAGGCGCCGGCAACGATCGACCTCGAATACCACCTCAACGTCGGGATCGACCCGACTGGCTGGGGCTACACGATGCTCGATTCGGACGTACTGCGGCTGGGCTACTGGTATCCGGCACTCTCCGATGCCCACGGCATGAGTACCTTGCTGGATCCCTCATACACCCGCGTGGCCGATTTCGATGTCACGGTGGTCACCGAGCCGGGCATTCCGGTGGCGCACACCGGTCGGCGTCTGGATGATGAACCGCTCGGGAACGGCCTGGTTCGCCAGCGCTTTACCGGCATTGATGCCCGCGACTTTGCGCTGGTCTATTCGCGCAACTACCAGGTCAGCAGCACCGTCTCGGCCACGGGCGTTGCCATCGAGTATTACTGGCGCACCGCCGGAGAAAGTGGACTCTCACCCGCCCAGGCGGAGCAGCGCCGTCAGAATGTTCTGGCATGGACCGCCGAGGCGGTTGACCGGATTTCCGCGCTGATCGGGCCGTACCCCTACAGCACCTTGCGGATCGTCGATGCTGGTCCACGCCAACCAGCCGGCATTGAACTGACGATGCTGATCTACATCAACCCGAACTACAGCCAGCTCGACCGCCTGATCTATCACGAAGTCGCACACCAGTGGTTCTACGCAATCATCGGCACGCGGACGCTGGTGGATGGCTGGATCGATGAGGGAGCGGCCGAACTCTTCGAGCGGGGTTTGCCGAGCAACTTCGAGGAAGTGCCTCCGATCCCGCCGGGCGGATTCGTCTACTGGCTGGACGCCCACTACCTGGAGTTTGAGGGCGATACCCGCAACGACCCCTATTTCGCCATCTACGAACAGGGTGCCCGGTTCTACTACGAGATCATGTGGCTGATGGGCTGGGACACCTTCTGGGCGGCGATGCAGGATATGTACCAGCGGTTTGCCTTCGACATCATGACCGCCTGGGATCTGCTGGCGCTCTGGCAACAGCATAGCGACGTCGATCTGCGCCCAACGTTCAGGGAGTATTTCCGCTACGAGTGGATCGATGATCTACCTGAGCCGGGGGTTGAGATCGGACAGGGCTGGCTGCCTATACTTGCAACGGGATCCACGGCGGGGGCGGATCACCGGAATTGATCCCCGGTTGCAAGGCCGGCAAAGAAATGCAACGTCATGTCAACTGCGATTGCCCTGCGTTCGTCCTGCGCGACCGACGCGGGGTTGGTACGTTCCTCGAACCAGGATTCGATCGAGTCGCGTGAGCCATCGACTCCATTCGAACGTGCCTGGAAAGGGACAATCTGGGCACTGGCCGACGGGTTCGGCCCGAACGACCGCGCCATGCACGCCAGCCGTCTTGCCGCCCGCGAACTGGTGGATAGCTACTGGAACTCGGCCATCTCCGACCACCGCCAGCGACTCTACCAGGCAGCCGAACGCGCAAACTCCCTGCTCTACAGCCTCAACGACGCCTTTGACGAGGGACACCGGGTTTCCGGTGCCACCGTGCTGGCAGCTGCCATCACCGGTAACCGGGTCTTCGTTCTCCATGCCGGCAAGTCGCGTGCCTACAGCATCCGTCGCAACCGGATGACCCAACTCACCGTCGATCACACCTGGGTTGCCAGCGAGGTTGAAGCCGGCCGGATGACGCCCGAAGAAGCTGCTGTGCACCCACGACGCAACGTCGTCAACCGGGCGATTGGTGTTGAACCGGTCATCAACGTTGACATGATCGAGCATCGCCTCGAACCGGGCGAAACGCTCCTGCTCTGTACCGATGGATTGACCCGCGAACTCACCGATACCGAAATCGTCGCCATTCTCTCGGTGCCGGGGCTGGATGATCCCGCCGGCGCGCTGGTCGAGGCCGCCAACCGTAAGGGTGGCTCGGACAACATCAGCGTGGTCGTGCTCCAGGCAGTTGAGGGACAACCCGAACCGGAACTCACCATCGAGCGGCTCTCGGTGCTCCAGAGTGCCGGACGATCACTGGGGCACTCACTAGACCTGGATGAAACCATCGGCGAGGTGATGCAGGAATTGCTGGCCTTGCTGGGTGGCGAGCATGCTGCCGTCATCCTCTGTGATGACACCGGCGAACCACTGATCGACGAAGCCCGGCAATTCAACATGCGTCACGATGGACGTATCCAGGAACTGAAAGGCGGCAAGACTGTCATCAGCAGCACGATCGTCCGCCGGGTGATTTCCAGCGGCAAACCGGAGATCATCAGCGACGCACTCAGTGATCCGCGGCACGCCACCCAGTCTGTCGTCGGGTTGTCGCTCCGTTCGATCCTCTGTGTGCCGCTACCGGCCCGTGAACGAGTGATCGGTGCGCTCTATCTGGATTCCTCGATCCAGACCGGTACCTTCACGAGTGACGACCTCGACCTGCTGGTCGCCTTTGCCGGCCATGCCGCCGCAGCCATCGAGAACGCCCGTCTTTACAAGGCCACCGCAGAACAGGCGGAGCGATTACGACAGGCCCAGGCCCATCAGCGATCGATCATCCGCTCGATGTCCGCAGCCCTGATCGCCGTCAACCGTCACGGCACGGTCACGGCCTGGAACCCGGTCGCCGCTGAAATCTTCGGCCACCCCGAGGAAGTTGCGCTTGGGGCCAAACTCAAGGACCTGCTGCCCGGCACCGTCGCTGCCTGGCTCGGGGCACTGATGCAGGAAGTCAGCCAGGATAACGCCACCATGCCGGTCGGCCACGACTGGAATGGCACCATTGGCAGCCGCGAGAGGATCTATCTCACCGCCCGGGTAGCCATCCTTCGTCCCGACGCCGGAGATCCGGGTGGCGAAGGATTTGTTATCACGATCAACGACCGCACCCAGATGGTGCTGCTCGAGGAAGCCCGCGAGGCGGAATCACGCCGGCGCAAGGCGGTCAGCGATCTCTTTGGCCGCTATCTTGCACCGCCGGTCGTCGACCAGTTGCTACGTTCACCGGAATCGGTACGTCTGGGTGGCACTCGCCGGGAGGTGACAATCCTCTTTGCCGATATCCGCGGATTCACCGCCGTTGCCGAACACCAGACCCCGGAAGAGACCGTATCGCTACTGAACCGGTATCTCTCGCTCGCCACCAGCGAGATCCTGACCGAACTCGGCACGCTGGACAAATACCTGGGCGACGGTCTGATGGCAATCTTCAACGCCCCGGTCGAGGTGACCAACCACGAAGCGGCGGCGATTCGTGCGGCAATCGCCATGCAACGGGCATTGGCCTCCGCCACCAACCAGTCATCCTCGGCGGTCGGGTTTGGTATCGGCATCCACACCGGCGAAGCCGTCGTCGGTAATATCGGCACCCCGGAACTCATGAACTACACCGCCGTCGGCGACACGGTGAACGTCGCCAACCGCCTCCAATCCGAAGCCCTGCTCGGCGAGGTCCTCATCAGCGACACCACCTGGCAACGCGTCGCCGGCCAGTTCCCCACCGAATACCTCGGCCAACGCCCCGTCAAAGGCCGCACCCAACTCGTCGGCATCCACCGCGTCCTCTGCACCGGGGAATAATCCTCCCAGCCACCACACACACCCGCAGGG
>CAYWXR010000048.1:0-14547 GCA_964462545.1 uncultured Thermomicrobiales bacterium | reverse complement strand
GCGACCTCGATCGAGAGGCGCGATTTGCCACATCCACCCGGCCCGGTGAGCGTCAGCAGCCGGGTTCCATGGAGCAGGCGGTGAACTTCGGCCTTCTCCCGTTCACGGCCAATGAAGCTGTTGAGCGCCGGCGGCAGGTTGTGTTGTCCCCGGGATCGCCAGGTGGGCGTGGCAGGCATGGCTCGCGGTATCGATCCGGCAAATTCACCGTCCAGAATCCTGCGATAGAGATCCTGAGTCTCCGGCTCCGGTTCGACGTCAAGATCGCGCTGCAACGCATCCTGCAATGATTGGTAGGCCCGCACAGCCTGCTGGCGCCGGCCGGTGCGAGCATGGATACGCATCAACGCCCGGTATGCCGGCTCATGGAGCGGATCGGCGTTGACTATCCTGCGCAGGGTTGCGAGTGCCGCCTGGAAATCCGCCGAGCTTTCCTGCGCGGCTGCCAGGCGCTCCAGCGCGTCGAGATATTGACGGGCAAGCATCTCCCTGCGCTCCGACGCCCACGGCTCATAACGATCGTTCGGGAGTAATGGCCCCTGATAGAGGGCGATCGCCGTTTCGAGTTCAAGGCTGTCTTCGCCGGCATTGGCAAACGCGCGCTCGAACGCGACCACATCGACCCGCAGATCAACACCGGTCGCGAACTGGACGATCTGGTCCTGCAACAGGAGGGCCCGGCTGCTGCCCGGCACGGCGACATCCAGCGCACGGCGCGCAGCGTGAAGGGCCTGGTACAGGTTGTTCGCTGCCTGTTCGGGAGCCATCTCCGGCCAGAGAAATTCCATAACCTGTTCGCGGTGCAGGCGGTGACCAGAAGCCAGTGCCAGGAGTTTCAGAACAGAAGCAGCGTTCCTGCGAGACCACGCTTCATCCGGCACGCTGACACCATCGATACTGATCCGGAATTCTCCGAGCATCCTGAAACACAGCCGAATGCTGCACCCCTCCGAAGTAATCATGCCTCTCCCTGCGTTATATGCGTCTCTGGCAGACATTCTAGTCAATTGTTTGATTCTGGCAATTCAGTAAGCCGGCCCGGCGAGTCTTTTACTCTCCTTGACTAAAACTCCTCCGGTGGTGTATCCTGTCCGCGAAGGTTGATATACTCAGAATGAGCAAAAGAGGTTCGGGATGACGATAACACTGCCAATGGCACAGACTGCGGCGCTCTATGATCGGGTGAAGCATGTCATTACCGAGGTCGAGTGGGAGATCTACTCCCCCACGATTACGGCAATCAATCAACTGAAGCGCGAACGCAACGCGATTGTGATGGCGCACAACTATATGACGCCGGAGATTTATCACGGTGTGGCTGACCTGACCGGCGATTCACTGGCCCTGGCCCGGATGGCGGTTGAGACCGACGCCGAGGTGATTGTGCTGGCGGGTGTCCATTTCATGGCCGAGACCGCCAAGATCCTCAATCCCGAGAAGACGGTGCTGATCCCTGATCTTGACGCCGGGTGCTCCCTCGCCGAGTCGATCACCGGTGCAGACATCCGCCTGCTGCGGCAGCGCTATCCAGGCGTCCCGGTGGTGACCTACGTCAACACCTCGGCCGAGGTGAAGGCGGAGTCGGACATTTGCTGCACCTCGGGCAATGCCCTGGAAGTGGTGGAGTCACTGGATTCCGACCGGGTGATCTTCCTGCCGGACGAGTATCTCGGCAAGTGGGTTGCCAGCCAGACCAGCAAGGAGATTATTCTCTGGCAGGGTCACTGCATGGTGCACAAGCAATTCACCGGCGCCGAGCTGCGTGAATACCGGGCTGGCTTCGAGGGCGTGCAGATTATCGCCCATCCCGAGTGCCCGCCGGATGTGCTGGCCGAGGCGGACTATGTCGGTTCCACCGCCGGTATGATCAAGCACGTTGCTGACAACCGCCCGCCGAAGGTCATCATGGTCACCGAATGCTCCATGGCAGACAACGTCGCGGTGGAATACCCGGATGTCGAGTTCATCCGGCCCTGCAACCTCTGCCCGCATATGAAGAAGATCAACCTGGATAACATCCTGCACTCGCTGCAGACGATGACCCACGAGATCACCGTTGATCCCGATGTGGCAGCCCGTGCCCGGCTGGCGGTCGAGCGCATGCTGGACGTCAAGGTCGCCCGGTAGCGCCTTCCCTGCATCGCCGGGGCTACCTGTTCGGGTAGGCCGTCAGACTACCCCTGAGGCTGTCGCGCCACAAGTAATACAGCAATACGCTCCTTTTCAGACCGTCACCTGACGTGTCCGGAAAGGAGCGTTTTGCTGTGCCACATCACCTGCGGGCGAGGGAGCACGCCCGGGCCCGCGTCCTCCCGGTTGCCGATTACGGGCAACAACCGTTCATTCTCGCCTGGGAACTGACCCGGGCCTGCAACCTCGCCTGTGTCCACTGCCGGGCAGCGGCGCAATTGCGACCCCATCCGGGGGAACTTACCACCGATGAGGTGTTCCGGGTCATTGACGATATTGCCAGGTTCGAGATTCCACCCACGGTGATTCTGACCGGGGGCGACCCGATGCGCCGGCGCGATCTGATCCCGATCATCCGCCGGCTCACCGAACGCGGCATCCGCTCCGCCCTGACACCTGCCGGCACACCGATAGCCAGCCATACCCGGCTGGCAGCAGCAAGGGACGCTGGTCTGTCGCTGATTGCCATCAGCCTGGATGGTCCGGATGCCGAACGTCATGATGCCTTCCGTAAGGTACGCGGATCGTTCGGCTGGACGCTCCGAATCGTCGATACGGTGCATGAACTCGGGTTACCGCTCCAGATGCACACGACGCTTTCCCGGCGGACGATCGGGATGATGCCGCAAATGGCTGATCTGGCAGATGAACTCGGCGCAAAGGTCTGGGCTGTCTTCTGCCTGGTACCAACCGGACGCGCCGGTATTGAAGACGAAATCACTGCGGCCGAGTATGAAGAGGTCTTTGCCTGGCTCACCGAGCGGAGCAAGACTGCCGGTTGGCAATTGAAACTGACCGAGGGCTATCACTACCGGAGGGTCCAGGCGCAGATCAGTGGACGTCCGGCCCGCGATGGTGGCGCAGGCGCCGGGAGAGCACCGCTGCCGGTCAATGCGGGCAATGGCTTCTGCTTCATTTCTCACCTGGGCGACGTTGCTCCGAGCGGCTTCCTGCCGGTGAATGCCGGTAATGTCCGGGAACAGTCGCTGGTCGATCTCTACCAGCATCACCCGGTGTTCCGGGCGCTGCGCGATCCTGATCTCCTGAAGGGCAAATGCGGGGTTTGTGAATTCCGGAAAGTGTGTGGAGGGTCGCGCTCCCGGGCGTACGCACATACGGGCGATTATCTGGAATCAGACCCCGCTTGCGCCTATCAGCCGCGACTGCTGGAGCAGAAGACGGCCTGAACGATGTTTCACGTGAAACATTGTCAGTTCGCTGAAGACGAAGAAGGGCCGGCTGTAGACCGGCCCTTCAGTGTTTCACGTGAAACAGAGGTGGCTAGTTCTCCATTCGGGACTGCATCATGGCTGCCCAAACCTTCGGAGCTGATGCAGGGATATCGATGTGCGTGATCCCGAACGGTGAAAGAGCGTCCACCACCGCGTTGGCAACGGCCGGCGTTGAACCGATTGTCGCGGCCTCACCGATACCCTTTGCGCCGAGCGGATTCAGCGGTGAAGTGGTGATGGTGCGATCCAGCGTGAATTCCGGGAACCACTCAGCCTTCGGAATGGCATAGTCCATCAGCGTCGCTGTTACGAGCTGTCCGGATTCGTCGTACACGGCCTCTTCCCAGAGCGCCTGGCCGATTCCCTGTGCAAGGCCGCCATGCACCTGCCCGGCCAGCAACTGCGGACTCACGACGTTGCCACAGTCGTCAATCGAGAAATACTTGATCAGGTTGACCTTGCCGCTGTCCTTCTCGATCTCGACCACTGCGATATGCGCACCGAACGGGAAGGTCTCATCTTCAGGGCTGAAGTATTGGGTTGTGTGCAGACCAGCCTCGATCTCTTCCGGCAGTTTCCCGCCGTAGGCAGCCTTGGCAATGTCAGCAAGTCCAACCGCCTGCTCAGGCGCGCCCTTCACACGGTACTTCTGATCAACCAGTTCGATGTCCTCGACAGCTACCTCAAGCAAATGAGCGGCAATCTGGTTTGCCTTTTCGCGGATTACATCCAGAGACATCAGCAACGCGCCGCCTCCTACAACCAGACCGCGGCTGCCGCCGGTGCCCTGCCCCTGGGCGGTGTTGTCGGTATCTCCATGGTGGACGATCACATCGTCGAAGTTCGCACCGATCTTGTCGGCCACAATCTGGGCAAAGGTCGTCTCCTGCCCCTGACCGTGCGGGGAAATACCGGTATAGACGCTCACCGCACCGCCCGGCTCAACCTTGACAGTACTGCTCTCCCACGGACCAAACCCGCAAATTTCGACGTAGGAAGCCATGCCGATACCAATGACCCGGCCCTCGGCGCGGGCTTCTTCCTGCCACTTGCGGAGTCCCTCGTAGCCAGACACCTCAAGCGCCTTGTCCAGAGCCTTCGCGTATTCGCCGGTGTCGTACTTCTCACCGGTTGCTGTGGTGTGCGGGAATGCATCCGGCGGAATGAAGTTCACCTTGCGAATCTCGGCCGGATCCATGCCCATCTTCTTTGCGAGAATATCAATACCCCGCTCGATGTAATAGGCGGCCTCTGGCCGACCAGCACCACGATAGGCACCGATCGCCATGGTATTGGTGTAGATCGACTTGATCTTCACATCCACGGCCGGAATGTCGTAGCAACCAACCGCCATTGTCAGGGTGAAATACGGAATGCCAAGCCCCTTCGGATACGCCCCGCCATCCTGGTGGACGGTCAACCGCAGGCCCGTGATTTTTCCTTCGTTGGTCGCAGCCAGTTCGATGTCCGCAATCTGGGCACGCCCGTGGTTCATGGCGACAAAGTTCTCGGAGCGGGTTTCCACCCAGCGTACCGGCCGCTTCAACTGCCTGGCCGCCGCCGCGACGATGACTTCCTCGTGATACGGACCAAACTTGGCGCCAAAACCACCACCAACTTCGGGAGCGATCACTCGCAACTGCGACTGAGCCAGTCCCAGTTGCGGTGCAGCAGCATCGCGCCATCCGTGCGGGTGCTGATTCGAGACCCAGACTGTCAGGCCACCGGTGAATGGATCGGGAGCAGCAGCACAGGCACGCCCTTCCATTGGAAGCGGTGCCAGACGCTGGGAGATAATCCGCTGGGAGATGGTGACATCGGCACTGTTGAAGGCCTCATCAACATCGCCATTCTCGGTCGCAACCTCATAGCCAATGTTGTTCGGAACCTGTTCCCAGACACGGGGTGCATCGTCGGCCATCGCCTCGAAAAGATCGACGACAACCGGCAGTTCTTCCCATTCCACCTGGATCAGGTCGGCCGCGTCACGTGCCTGCGCCTCGGTTTCGGCAAGCACCACGGCGACGGAGTGGCCCACCCACCGAGCCTTGTCTGAAGCGAGTGCCTCTTCAACCGGCGATGAGTCATCTTCGGAAGCAACCGAACCTTCTCCGGTGGCACCGCCCATCGGTCCGAGGAAACTGCGCAACTCTTTAATGGTATAGACCGCCACCACACCAGGTGCTGCCTTGGCTGCACTGGTATCAATCGACAGAATACGAGCATGGGCAAACGGCGACCGAAGGAACGCGGCATGGAGCATGCCCGGAAGCTTCAGGTCCCCGACATACATGGATGAGCCGGTAATGAGCCGTGGGTCTTCCTTGCGGCGCACTTTGGCGCCCATCATTGCCCGATATACCATCTGAGCCTCACCGCCTGTTCTTTACTATGGAGTGGGTTAGCTTCTGCGCTCTGCAGCGTAACATGAAGCCCGATCTTTGGGAACATCTACCTCGAATCCGGCGAGCATGATGGTATCCTTCGCGCTTGTGCGCAAGTGGGATCGAAGTGGCAATATCGGGTTGGTCATGGTGAAGCAACACACGGCCGAACATCCGGATACAGCCGGCAGGGGTTGCTGACGATGCGGGCTTCCTGGCGAGTCTGGATCGGCTTCGGCATCAGCATCATCTTTGTTTACTTTGCCCTGCGCGGTCAGGATTTCAACCTCATCAAGGAATCCCTGCGCGGCGCCAGCTACGTCTGGCTGGTGCCGGCGCTGGTGATCTACTTTGCCGGTGTCGTTGTCCGGTCTCTCCGTTGGGCCTGGCTGCTACGCCCGATCCAGTACATTGGCCCACGACGACTCTTCCCGATCGTTGCCATTGGTTACATGGGTAATAACGTCCTGCCTCTGCGTGCCGGCGAAGTGGTGCGCTCCTATGCACTATCGGCGCGCTTCGGCGTCCGCAAGACCGGATCGTTGGCCACGATTGCCGTTGAACGCATCTTCGACGGGCTGACGATGGTGCTCTTCATGACCATCGCCTCGCTCTCGGTTGCCCTGACAGCCGACCTGCGCAACCTGTTCATCATTGCCATCGGCCTGTTCGTGGCGCTCTCGGTCATGCTGTTCATGGTCGTGTTCGCTCCGGGAATCCGTGTTCGGCTGGTCCGGATAGCAGTTTCGCTGCTCCCGGACCGTTTCGGCAGCCGGGTGGAGCGTATGGCTGCATCCTTTGTTGAAGGTCTGGGCATCCTTCGTCGCCGTCAGGACCTGTTGCTGGTGACGGTGGCATCATTGGTGGCCTGGGGCTGCGAGGCGTCGATGTACTACTTCATCGCCCAGGGCTTCAATCTGGACATTTCGCCGGCGGCAGTGCTGATGGTTACCGCGGTTGCCAACCTTGCGACGCTGATCCCGTCATCGCCGGGCTATGTCGGGCCGTTCGAGGCCGGAGTGCTCCTGGTGCTGGCCGGAGCGCTGGGTATCCAGCGCGAGGCGGCACTCTCCTACGCAGTCGTGGTCCATGCGGCCCTGTACTTCCCGATCACCCTGGTCGGCTTCTTCTTCTGGTGGCGCGAGAGTCTCTCCTGGCGTGACTTGCGGGAAACGGAAGATACCCTGCCCGGATAGATGCCGGATCGCTGTATAGTATGGATACGATCCGGACAATCGAACACGAAGGGGAGGGCCATGAAGTACATCCGGGCCAGCCGTGCCCAGATCCAGCTACCGGAAGCGGTCGAAGGCCTCCAGGGGCGCGAAGTCGTCGACAGTGAAGGCGAATCCCTCGGTGAGGTGGTCGATATCCTGATCGACCAGTTCCACCATGAACACAGCTTCCTCGAAATCGAAACTGATGGATTCCTCGGCATGGGCAAGAAACTCCTGCTTGCACCGTTGCGACTGGAAGACGCCGAAGCCGATCCGATCGTCGTCGGGATGTCGAAGGAAGAACTCCGCGATGCGCCGGATTACGAGCCATCGATGATGCTCAGCGAAGAGTATGAAGTGGCCCTCTCGGGCTACTGGAATCTTCCATCATTCTGGACCAAACCGCCGGCAATTCGCGATCCGTTTATGGAACAGGCCGGTGAACTCCGTTCCATGCGGCCGGAACAGTTCGCCGGAGACCCGCACACACCCCACGCAAATCCCCGCTCACGGCAGACACGGGACGAACGCGACCACTGACCTGCCGTTGCGACAAGACAGAAAACCATGCCAACTTCCGGTGACGCCGGCAATGCTGCCTTATGCGCAATATTTTGGTTAGTGTTGTGGTAAATATCGCATTCATATGAGAATTTCCTGTGCCAACAGGTCACCACTCACCCTGTAAATGATGGTTGCACTGTGATTTACTCATTGCCGCATGCTCGTGACAGCAGGTCCGGTGAGCCATCGTTGGGCCTGTGTTTCTGCGCCACCGACCAGTCGAAGACGACTGCCGGAGGGAACGACATCTGATCACTGAAGATCAGGTGTGAGAAAGGGTGGACTACCGAGTGACTGTCTCCACAACAGCACCAGCAACCGGCCAGAACAACTCTGGCGAAACCGCAGCAGCGATCGAAGCAAAGGGTGTTATCAAGACCTATAACACCGGCAAGATCACTGTTCAGGCACTTCGCGGCGTTGACCTCTATGTTGGCCGCGGCGAAATGGTCGCCATCATGGGTCCGTCAGGTTGTGGCAAGACCACACTTCTGAACTGCCTTTCCGGGCTGGACACCATCGATGGAGGAACGATCAAGATCGGCGGGACCGATCTCTCCACACTGTCGGATAACGACCGCACTGAATATCGTGCCGAGAACATGGGGTTCATTTTCCAGTTCTATAACCTGCTGCCGGTCCTTTCGGCAGTGGAAAATGTCGAACTGCCCCTTGTTGTCAGTGGCACCAATCCGCGCCAGGCCCGGGAACGAGCCCTGCACGGACTGGAACAGGTGGGGCTGCTCGACTGGGCACACCACCGGCCGGCCGAACTTTCCGGTGGTCAACGACAACGTGTGACAATCGCCCGTGCGCTGGTGAATCAGCCGGCCATCGTCTGGGCAGACGAACCGACAGGTGACCTTGACTCCGAAACCGCCGATGATGTCATGAATCTGATGGTTGAACTCAACCGGAAGAACCAGCAGTCGTTCGTGATCGTGACCCACGATCCGCGGATTGCCGCCATGACCAGCCGGATCATCCGGATGAAGGACGGCGTCATTGTTTCGGATGAAAACACCAACGGAAACGGTGCCGGGCCAGCCGGCCACTAACCGCTGACATTTCCTGGAACACGTCCACTCGTCGCTTCGCCGATGCGATGCCTCACCTGTAATGTGCCCTGCTCCCGGGCAAACCGCAGGCCACCGCAACTGGCGAGCCGGTTACGAAGGGGTAACCTGACCCATGGATAATATCTTCGGGATACCGATGACAGGCATCCTGACGGTCCTGCTGATCATTCTCGGGATCTGTCTGTTGTCGGTTGGATACATTGCGTTGCGCAACAGGGTCATCTTCAAGATGGCCATCCGCAACATCCCGCGTCGCCCGACCCAGTCCATCCTCATCATGGTCGGCCTGATGCTGGCTACCTTGATCATTGCGGCGGCCCTGACCACCGGCGATACGCTGGACCACACCATCACCGAAATCAGTTACGAGCAACTGGGCGAGGTGGATGAGGTGATCGCGTTCGTTGGTGAAACCAGTGCCCGGGCCTCAACCTCGGTCACCAATGAACCGGTTCCGGTCAGCCTGGTGGATGAACTGGAAGCACAGTTCGGCAACGACGCCGAAATCGATGGCTTTCTGCCGATCCTGACTATCGACGTACCGGCGGTGAATCTCGGCGAACGTCTGAGCCAGCCATCAATCATCCTGGCCGGTGTCGATGCCAGCCGTCTCGACGCCTTCGGCGGCATCAAGGATCCGGACGACAACGCCCTTACCGATGTATTTGCCAACGACACGGTGGTGATCTCGGAGTCGCTTGCCGAGCGGATCAATGCATCTCCCGGCAGCACCATCACGATCTACTACCATAACGAACCCTACGAACTGACGATCGGCGCGATCGGTGCCGACGGTATCCTGACCGGCGTCAACTTCAACTCCGAACAGGGTGGCCCCGGCAACTTCGGTATTGCTGCGCCGATTGAGTGGGTCCAGGAACTGACCGGTATGGAGGGCATGGCCCGGTTTATCGCAGTTTCCAACGCCGGCGATGTCCGCAGCGGCGTCCAGCATTCGGATACCGTTACCGAACGCATCTCTTCGGCACTGGAAGACACGCCCTACGCCATCTCCGATATCAAGCAGCGCTCGGTGCAGGATGCCGAACTGATCGCCAGTGTCTTCATGAGCCTCTTCATCGTGCTCGGCCTCTTCTCGGTGGCCGCCGGTGTGCTGCTGATCTTCCTCATCTTCATGATGCTGGCAGCCGAACGCCGGTCGGAAATGGGTATGGCCCGTGCCGTCGGTATGAAGCAGCGCCACCTGGTCCAGCAGTTCCTGGCAGAAGGTACGGCCTATGACCTCGGTGCGGCCCTGATCGGCGCCGTTGCCGGTGTAGGAGTTGCCTTCATCATGGCCGGCGTGATGTCAAACATTATCGGCGACACCCTGGATATCGTGCCCCACTTCACCTTCCGCTCGCTGGCTGTTGCCTATGCGCTGGGTGTAACGGTCACGTTCGTGACGATCATCTTCGCCTCGGTCCGCGCAGCACGTCTGAACATCGTCGCCGCAATCCGCGATACGCCGGAAGAGGAAACCGGTATTCGCGAGCGTCCGCGATGGCGCTGGCGAAATCTGCGGCCGATCCTTTTCTGGAAGTGGGTTTTCGGCCAGATCTCCTACTTCCGCCTGTGGGGTCCGCTGCTGACACCTGTCGGTCTGCTGATGATGCTGCAGGGTGCACAGGGTGGCCGCTGGAGTGGCTTCTTCTTCTCGATGGGTATCTCCCTGCTGGCTTTCGGCCTGATGCTGCTCCTGCAGCGCTGGTTGCCACGTCGCCCGGTGTTCACCGTTCTCGGTCTATTGGCGCTCGCCTACTGGCTGGTACCGGAGAGCTGGATCGAGTGGATGCTGCCGGATGACTTCCAGGGCGACTTCGAGATGTTCTTCCTTTCGGGCATCATGATGGTGACCTTCGCAACTCTCATCATCATGTGGAATGCCGATATCATCGTCTGGATTGTCTCGCTCTTCGGCAAGGCGTTCGCCCGGTGGCTGCCGGCCGTCAAGACGGCTGTTGCCTACCCGCTGGCGTCCAAAACCAAGACTGGTCTGACCCTGGCAATGTTCGCCCTGATCATGTTCTCGCTGGTGACCATGGGCACGATCAGTGCCAATTTCACCGGCCTGTTCACCACCGAGCACGCGGTTGGTGGATGGGATATCGCTGTCCGTACCAGTCCGAACAACCCGATCGAGGACTTCCGGGAAGCCACCGCCGACGATGTCGACCAGAGCGCCATCCTCGGAGTCGGCCGGATGCAGTCCCTCGCCTTCCAGAACACCCGTGTCTGGTTGGCTGATGCAACCGAAGAGGATGCGAAACAAACGCCGATCACCGCAGTGGACCCGGAGTTTGCCGAGTTCAACCAGATGCCGATGCGCAATATCGCGGTGGGCTACAACTCGCCCGAGGAAGTCTGGCAAGCACTGGCCAACAATCCGGACCTCGCCGTCATCGACGCCTTCTCGGCCGGCCCGGGCGGATTTGGCAACGATCCGAACCAGTTCTTCCTGAACGTGCCGGAAGCCTCCGAGGAACCGATGCAACCGATCGAAATCGTGATCGGCAGCATTGGCCACGAAGAGACCCGCACCGTAACGGTGATCGGTGTGATCGACACCCGCGTCAGCATGTCCTTCGGTCTTTACACCGGCCAGGAGACGCTGAACGCCATCGTCGACGGCCCGGACACCGAGACCCTCCTGGTGATGCTGACTCCGGAACAGGAAGACAACGCCGAATCCATCGCCATGACCATCGAACAGTCACTCTTCGATCGCGGTGTCCAGGTAGATGCCACCAAGGCGCAACTCGAGGAACTCGCCAGCCTCAGCACCGGATTCCTGCAACTGATCCAGGGCTTCATGGGGCTTGGTCTGCTGGTTGGTATCGCCGCGCTGGGTGTGATCTCGTTCCGGGCGGTCGTCGAACGCCGGCAGCAGATCGGTATGCTGCGTGCCATCGGGTTCAAGCGCAACATGGTTGCCGCCTCGTTCCTGATCGAATCCATGGTGGTTGCAACCCTGGGCGTGCTGACCGGTGTTGCGCTGGCGCTGGCGCTCTCGTGGTCGCTGATGACGTCGGATGCGCTTACGGATGAAAGTGGCGGGTCGATCGAACAGTTCATCATCCCGTGGAGTGAGATCGGTTTCTTTGTCGCTCTGTCGCTGGTCGCAGCCGCCGTGCTGACCGTTATTCCGGCCCGCAACGCCTCGTCGGTGCCGATCGCGGAAGCCCTGCGCTACGAATAAGAGTCACTTCACAAAATGTGATAAACACAACAGGGTCAGAGGTATCTCCTCTGGCCCTGTTCCGTACCTGGGCGCCCGGCACATTCGCAGGAAACGTTCGGCATTTGCGTTACATACAATGCAGGTGCGGTTCCATTACATGCTGATCCGGCCCGGCAACCATAGAAAGAGACGTCCGTGAGTCTGGGGAAGATCACCGACCTGGTCTGCACTCCACGAGGCAAATGGATAACCCTGCTCGTCTGGATCATCGCGGCTGCCATCATCACACCGCTTACACCGAACCTTGCCAGTGTCCGGTCAAGCGAGGGCAGCCTTTTCATCCCGCGAGATGCCGAATCAGTCGCTGCCAACGACCTGCAAAGTGAACGCTATCCCGGTAGTGGCACGCCGGCAATCATCGTGATCCGCAACGAATCCGGCCTAACCGACGCCAATATGGAAGATGCCCGCCGGATCAGCGACTTTCTGACTTCCGGCGAGGCCGGAGACAACATCCCCAGTGTCGTCTCCGTCTATACGGTGCCCCAGGCCGCTGCGGAACTCATCTCCCCCGACAACACGACAATGACCATCGTCGCCACGATCACAGGCAATCCCAACGAGGAAGAATTCACCGATACCGTCGACCGCATCCGGAAGGAAACAGCGGCAATCGACGGGGCTGATCTCGAGGTCAAGGTCAGTGGCCCCGCCGGGTTGATCGTCGACCTGGTGAAGGTCTTCGCCGGCATCGACGGGTTCCTGCTGGCGGTCACCGCCGGACTGGTGCTGGTGCTGCTGGTGCTGATCTACCGGTCACCGGTGGTGGCACTCGTGCCGCTTATCTCGGTGGGCTGGGTCTTCTCCATGGCCGATAGTCTGGCCGCATGGATGGCAACCGTTGTCGGATTCTCGGTCGATGGCCAATCGACCGGCATCATGACTGTGCTCCTGTTCGGTGCCGGCACCGACTACTGTCTCTTCATCTCTTCGCGCTATCGTGAGGAACTCACCCGCGTTGAAGACAAACATGAGGCGATGCGCCGGACCCTGCGCGGTGTTGGCGAGGCGATCCTTTCAGCTGGCAGCACCATCCTGCTGGCAACCCTGATCCTGCTGCTGGCAGTGCTCCCGGCCTATCGATCGCTCGCCCCGGTACTTGCTATCGCTGTCGGTCTGATGATGATTGCTGCCATCACCCTGGTGCCGGCAATTCTGACAATCCTCGGCCGGGGTTCGTTCTGGCCATTTCGCCCGAAGTATGTGGAGAACGCCAGTCCGGACGAACAGGAGAGCAAGATCTGGTCGTGGATGGCCGACCATGTCCTCAAGCGACCGGTTGCCGTATTGATTGTGACCCTTGCCGGCCTGCTCATTATGACCGGCGGGCTGGTCTGGTACGACCCGAGTTACGACTCGCTGGATTCGCTACCGCCGGACACCGAATCGGTTGAAGGCTTTGAACTGCTCCGGGCCGGGTTCCCGGCCGGTGAACTGGCCCCCACCGATGTCTTCCTTGTCTTCCCGGATGGCCAGCCCGTCTTCACTCCGGAATCACTGGCCGCCATTGATGCTGTCTCCACAGAACTGGCCGCGAAGAATGGTGTCAGTTCTGCTTCCAGCCCCAGCCAGCCATTTGGCTCCGACGCGCCGGTCGGCCTGGATGTCGTAACCGGTGCGCTCGAACTCGTGCCGCCGGAAGCGTTGCAACCGTCAGAAGGCACCGGTGGCCCACCACCGGGAGTCGAAGAGATTGATCCCGAGTCGCCGGAAGGACAGGCCTACGGCATCCTCGCATCGGCCGCCCGGTTCGTCTCGGCCGATCAGCAGGTTGCCCGCATCGAATTGATCCTCGATGAGAACCCGTACGGATCGGCAGCACTCGATATGGTGCCGGACCTGCGTGAGACGGCCCGCGACGCTGCTGCAACTCACGGGTTGGAAACCGATCAGGTGCTGGTTGGTGGCGCAACTGCCGAAAGCTACGATACTCGCGCCGGCAATACCCGCGACATCCTGGTGGTGCTACCGCTGGTGTTGCTCTCGATTGCCATCGTCCTCGGCCTGCTCCTGCGGTCAATCATCGCACCGCTCTATCTGAGCCTGACGATCGTGATCACCTACTTCGCCACGCTCGGGCTGGCGGTGTTCTGTTTCAGGTTCATCTTCGGTCAGGAGGTAATCGGCTACACCGTGCCGTTCTACCTGTTCGTCTTCCTGAACGCGCTGGGGGTCGACTACAACATCTATCTGATGGCCCGTGTGCGTGAGGAAGCAAAGGAACACGAACTCAAGGAAGCCACTCGCCGGGCACTGGTGCGCACCGGTGGCGTGATCACCTCGGCCGGGCTCATCCTGGCCGGCACCTTCTCGGCCCTGATGACCCTGCCGCTGATGGACCTCTTCCAGCTGGGCTTCGCAGTCGCCATCGGTGTGCTGATGGACACCTTCATCACCCGCACGGTGATCGTCCCCTCCATCGTCACCCTCCTCGGCCGCTGGAACTGGTGGCCCCTCCCCGGCCCCCGCCAGGGATAGCCGACGCTCATCAGTCATCCCGAACGCAGTGAGAGATCCATACTCCACGAGAGAACGGATCTCTCACTTGTCGGAATGGCAAATGGACGCCGGCGTGCCTGGTTGCACGAACGAGGTGGTGTGGGCGGGTGCATTGCAATGCGCGTCTACTTCCTGCGGGGG
>CAYWXR010000047.1:0-15368 GCA_964462545.1 uncultured Thermomicrobiales bacterium | reverse complement strand
TCGCCTTTGGTTGTGAAAACCTGGGCATTGATCCTGCCGAAATCAACGAACGGGTTGACTGGGCGCTGGACCTGGTGGGGATGCGCGGCTACCGGGAACGATCGGTGGCCATGCTTTCCGGCGGCCAGAAACAGCGCATTGGTATTGCCGCAGTGATCGTCATGTTGCCGCAGGTGCTGGTGCTGGATGAACCAACGGCCGAGCTGGACCCTGCCGGCAAACAGGAGGTAACCGGGGTCATCGCCGGTCTGCGGTCTCGCAACCCGTCGATGACGATCATCATGGTGGAAAACGAGCCGGAAACCGTGGTGCGATTTGCTGACCGGGTTGCGGTGATGGATGCCGGCGAAATTGTGGCCCTGGGCGAGCCTCATGATGTCTATGCCAGCGCTCCCGGGTTGCTTGAACGGGGGATACCGGTTCCGCAGGTGAGCGAGGTCGCATCCCGGCTGGGCTTTCTCCGGCCATTCCTGACAGTAGAAGAGGCTGCCAGCCGCCTGCAGGAGACGTTGCCTGGTGACTGATCCTGTGATTCGGGTGGAAGACGTTTCGTTCTCGTACGGCGTTGCCGAGGGGCAGCCGGTTGAAGCATTGCGAAACGTTTCGTTGACGATTGCTCCCGGCGAACTGGTGGCCCTGATCGGGCGGAACGGCTCCGGAAAAACGACTCTCGCCAAACATCTCAACGGGTTGCTGAAGCCCACTGCCGGCCGGGTGCTGGTGAACGGCACGGATACTGCTTCGGTGCCGGTTGGTGAATTGGCCAGGCAGGTCGGCTATGTGTTCCAGAATCCCGATCATCAGCTTTTTCTGCCGACAGTCCGTGAGGAGATTTCCTATGGCCCGGCGCGGCTTGGGTTGCATGGTGACTTGCTGGAGCAGCGGGTTGAGGAAACGCTGCGCAGGTTCGATCTCGAGGCTGTTGCCGGCCGCCACCCCGCCGTCCTTGGCCGGGGGCTGCGCCGGTTGACGGCACTGGCTGCTATTGACGCAATGCGCCCACGGGTGCTGGTGCTGGATGAGCCAACCGGCGGTCTGGATCGACGTTTCACTGGCAGGCTGATGGGCTTGATGCAGGAGTTGACCGCATCCGGTGTGGCGATTGTGCTGATTACCCACGATATGCGTCTGGTTGCCACCTCGGCCAGTCGGGTTGTCCTGATCCAGCGGGGGCAGATTGCTGCAGACACGACTCCTGCGAGATTGTTCGGGCATACCGAACTGCTGGAAGGCTCCGGTATCCACCCGCCGCAAGTCGCTGAACTGGCCCGGATGTTTCGCTCTCAGGGAATGCCTGAGGGGATCTGCACGGTTGAGCAGTTTGTCGAGGCCTGGAAGCAACTTGGCGGAGGTGCGTCGTGAGCGTCGCCAATGCCAGTTTCGATTTCTATGTTGCCGGGCGTTCCTGGCTCCACCGTCTCGATCCCCGGGTGAAACTGGCGATCGTTGTTGCCGGAAGCGTGGTGTTGCTCCTCTGGGTCAACCTGATCCTGCTCGGGCTGAGCATTATCGGCATCCACCTGGTGTTGCTCGGGGCACGCTATCCCGTTTCGAAACTGCTTTCCGTCTGGCGGGTCATTACCCCGCTGGTGATCCTGGTGATTGTGCTCTGGCCACTGTTCTATCAATCAGGCACCACGCTGTTCGGGCTTGGCCCGCTAAAGGTCACCACTGGCGCATTGCTGGTTGGCGTTGCCACGGCGATGCGTATTGTCGCCGTCAGTTTCATCTTCCTGTTCTGGATCGGAACGACAGATACCCGTTCCCTGGTGCGCGGGTTTGTCCGCCTTGGGCTGCCATTCAAGTGGGGCATGTCGTTGACGATCGGGTTGCGCTTTATCCCGACCTTTGCCGGCATCTTTGTGACCGTCTCCGAGGCCCAGCAATCGCGTGGGTTGCTGATGGAGGGCAATATCTTCCGCCGGGTGCGCCAGATGCTGCCGATCCTGGTCGCATCACTGGTGACGGCATTTCGTTCCAGTGAGCAACTGGCGATGACGCTGGAATCACGCAGTTTCGGCGCACCACGACAACGGACCGTCCTCCGCGATCTCCGGATGCGCCCGGCAGACTGGCTGGTGCTGGCCATCACCCTGATGCTGGCGCTGGCCCTTGGCTACCTTGCGCTCTCCCAGGGCGTTGGCCGGGAAATCCTTACCCTCCGTTAGCAGCCGTCTTGCCAATACCGCTCAAGCGCCATAGGCCAGAATCTTCCGCACCGGCAGCACGACGACCACCACCGAGGCAGTCAGGATTGCCATGCCGACGAAGATCGTGACCAGGCCGGCGAGGTCTCCGACGAAACCGAAGAGCAACGGGGCGAGAGCGGAACTGACGAGGGAGACGGTGAAGTAGTTGCCGAATCCTCGTGCGCGTTTTGAGGCCGGGACGAACGACGTAACGGCAACAGTCAGTGCCGAGGATGTGCCGTTCAGGGCAAACCCGAACAGCAGCAGCATCGGGATCACCATCCACGGTTGGGCAATGACCAGCGCAACCAGAATTGCGGCGCTCACCAGTTCGGTTGCGGCAATCACCGGCAGGATACCCTTGCGGTCGGTGAGCCATCCGCAGGCGAACTTGCCAAAGGCGCCGGCAGCGAAGATGACACTGAAGAGTACCGAGATGGTTGCAGCACTAAAGCCCTTGTCTGCCAGGACAAAGGGGATGAAGGTCAACGAGGCTCCCCGGGTGGCTGTATCCAGACCACCGGCGATCATGATGTAGTTGAAGCCAGCCTTGACCTCGCCATCGTCATCCTCGGTGATGACCGGTTTTTCCTCGCCCTGTTTTCCCTTGCTTGCGCGATTGTTCAACAAAATGCCGAGGGTGAAGATCGCGGTAAAGAGGCCCAGACTCGCGAGTGCTGCACGCCAGCCAAACTGGACAGCAATAATGCCGGCAATTGCCGGGCCAATGAGTTTGCCAACGTCGCCGGTGAAGTTCAGGGTACTTAGCGCCGTGGCCATCTGGCTCTTGGGGACACTCTTCGAAACCAGTGATGCCGCCAGCGGGTGCTGGGCATTTCCGCCGATACCACCAATCAGTGATGCCCCGAGCAGCAGGAGAAAACTGCCGGTCAGCGCCATCAGGACCAACCCCAGCCCCACCCAGATATTGCCCAGCATCAGGATCAGTGCCTCGCCATAGCGCATTCCCACCACACCGGCCGGAATCTGGAAGGCACTGGAGGCGCCGGAGAAGGTTGCCTTCAACAGGCCAACCTGAGAATAGGAGA
Source organism: uncultured Thermomicrobiales bacterium (assembly GCA_964462545.1). Lineage (GTDB taxonomy): Bacteria > Chloroflexota > Chloroflexia > Thermomicrobiales > CFX8 > CAYWXR01. The sequence continues at coordinate 12,130 of CAYWXR010000047.1, read as the reverse complement.
GGTCAAGGTCTTCGGCAATGAATGGCAGCAGCGGATAGAGGACTGCAAAGCAGGCATCGTTGGTCAGATGGATAGCCGAGGCAGAAATCAGTGTGCCTCGGCCAGCCGTCATGGTTCGTAATCGTTCGGGGAACTGCATCTGTGGTTGGTCCCGTTCAAAACGTCTCCTGTCTGATCGCAGGAAACACCAATTCAGGACCTCAGGTCTTTTCCACCGTTAGTTGCGCGGGCGGAGTATTCCACCCGTGGCGCCGCTTGGACCAGACCTGCTTCTGCCCTGATTGTTCATCTTCGGGGCCGGGCAAGCAGCGGAACCCTAGACGCAGTCGGCGCATAGTGTAACAGGTATCGGGCTATTCAACCCTCCGGATATCAAGGATGGTGATGGTAGGAGTCAGGCGTTGTCCCTCGTGAGCTGACTGCTGGATCGCGCGTACCACGTCCATGCCACTGGTTACGCGGCCAAATGCAGCGAAGCCCTGCCCGTCCGGGTTTCGCATTCCGCCGTAGTCAAGCACCAGTTGATCGCCGATGCAGATGAAGATTTCCGAATGGGCGCTATCCGGCGCAAACCGGGACATCGAGAGCGTGCCATTTGTATGTGACAGACCGGTGACCGTTGTCCGCTCCAGCGGAATCGGATCAAACCGCTCACCTTCCCGTTCCGGGTTGATGCCACCCTGGATCACCTCGATGCGGATATCGTTGTTGGGCTGGTTATCCGGCAGGACGGTGCGATACCAGTGCCCGTTCTTGTAGAATCCGGCATCAAGATACCGCAGGAAGTTTGCGGCGGTAATCGGCGCCTTGTCCTCAAAGATCTCGGCGTGAATCTCGCCCAGTTCAGTATCAATAACTACCCGTGTGTTTTCTGCCAACGTCGTTCTCCCTGTCTGTTCCGGTTTTTTCTATGCTTCCGATTCCTGAATATCTCTCAGTACTCGCAGGGTTGCTTCCCGCTCCTGGTCCGTGCTGGCGAAGATGGCACCGGCAATATCGGTTGCTCCTGCCGCTTTCAGGGCATTGATCCCGGCGCGCACGGTTTCCTCATCCCCGATCAGGGCAACATCTTCCGGGCCTGAAGCGCCCTCCTTGTCGAGGATGGCCCGGTACGATGGCAGGCGGCCATAGACCTGAAAGTGTTGTGCTGCCCGTTCGCGGGTCGCTTCAACTGCTTCGGTGACACAAACCGGCAGTCCGGCAATGATTCGCGGGGCCGGTCGTCCTGCCTTCTGTGCAGATTCGGTGAGGATTGGGGCTGCCTGGGTGCGAATGTATTCCGGTCCACCCATCCAGAGTGCGGTTCCGCTGGCCATACTCCCGGTAAGCCGGAGCATCTGCGGGCCGAGTGCGGCCACGACGACATCGGGCGGTGTCACCTGATCAATGGCGATAGCGTAACCCCGGACGGTGAACTCTGTGCCTTCGAACTCAAGTGGTTCACCGTTGAGCAGGGCGTTGAGGACGGTGAGATACTCGCGCATGTGCCGGATCGGGTGGTCCCAGTCGAATCCAAGGCGCCCCTCCATTACAACCCGATGGCTGAGGCCAATACCGAGTATCAGCCGCCCATCACAGGCAGACTGTGTTGTGAGGGCCTGTTGGGCCATTGCTGCGGGATGGCGCGGGTAGGTCGGGACAACGAAGGTTCCCAGTTCGATCCTGCTGGTGCAAGTACCGGCCAGCGCCAGCACGGTGAGTGCGTCGACCCCGGTGGTATGCGCCAGCCAGTATCCCGAGAGCCCGTATGCTTCGGCTTCCTCAATGCTCCGCAGGACCGGTCCGACCGCGTGACCGCGTTCCGGGAGTCCCATGATACTGATGCGCATATTTCCTCCAGCAGGTGTATAACCCGGACCCTTGTCGAATGGCGGCCCGGCAAACCGGTTCCATCTTAGTCGTCAGCCGCCTGAACATTGCTGGATGGCGCCCAGAGTTCGGTGATGTCCTGCGGTTCATACTGGGTGTCGAATGCCCAGTCATCCCGCTCTGATTGTGGTGGGGATTCGTACCCGCCGATCTTGCTGTGTGACCAGCCGAACCGGTCGCGGAGATCCACCAGGTGCTCGGCTCGCTTCACGGCTGCAACGGCGCTGTCGATCACCGGAACTCCCAGTTCGTCCTGCAACTGGCGGTAGAAGCCGGCCGAGGCGGTGCAACCAAGAATGATCACTTCCGCGCCATCCTCGTGAATGGCCTTGTGTGCCTGTTCCCGGAAGCGGCGGGCTGTCTCTTCCTCATCCTCATGGTATTGCGGAACCCAGAGGTCGATTGTCCGGAACGATGCCAGGCGTGATTCCAGTCCGTAGCGAACAACGTTTGCGTGCATCTGGGGAATCCATTTGCGTCGCCCGACAATGATCGAGAATGTGTGCCCGAGTGATGCCGCCAACAGCAGTGATGATTCGCAGGGCGCCGTAACAACCAGTCGATCGGTCAGTTCACGGCCTTCTTCCAGCCCGAAGTCATAGAAACAGCCAATCACTGCGGCATCGTATCCCCGGCGTTCTGCCTCGGCGATCGAACGCACAAGGTCAGGGAGCACCATGGTTTCGTAATAGTGATATTCCAGATGAGCGGGTCCCCGCTTCAGGCCAATGGTGGTGAGTTCAGTCCCCGGTTGCAGCGTTTCCGCCAGAGGGTGTGGGCCGGTTCGTGGTTGGGCGAGTTTCGTCGGTGCGATGTAGAGAATTCTGGACATCAGTTCTCCTCGATTCACTTCCACGTATGCACGATGTCTGGACGGTATGGCTACAACACCGCTGACCTGGCGAACGTGGCACCGGTGAAGATGCCACGTTCGCGGTCACGGGCAGGGTACGGCACGCTAGTCGGCGGCCACCTCCCGGGTTGAGGCCTTCAGGGCAGTGCCTGTTACCAACCAAGGAACTGGCGGTTCGGAAATAACGCGGAACTCGCCCGGAACCGGTGCCGGCACCGGTTCGCCGCGATCAATCCACTCCTCGAACGGTGTGGCACTGGATCGCAAGGCAGCAGTTGCTTCCTCGTCGATGGCAAGGGGGGAGGTCGTCACAACAACGCCGAAGCGCTCGCGAGCCTGCTCGATGGTGAGCAGTCCCACCTTGACATCCCGGAAGACGAGTTCTGCATCGCGTTCGAACGGATTGCCCCATCCGCCGCCGCCACCGGTTCGCATGACGAACATGTCGCCCGGGGCCATCGGCAGGTGATCGAACTTGCCGGGAAGCCAGACCAGTTCGCCATCGGCGCGTTCGACATAACAATCGTTGGCTTCGGCGGCACGCCCGCCACGCAATCCCCATGGCTGGGTGCGCTGGCGCTCATCGAGGAAGGTCAGTTTGGCCGGCCGCAGGGTGCGGATTGCCCGGATCAGGCCATAGCCACCGCGATGCTTGCCGGGGCCGGAAGAACCAGGCCGGAGCGAATACTGTTCAACCCGAACCGGGTAGACCGTTTCAACGAACTCGACCGGAGCATTCTTGAGACGGTTATTGAAGCAGTACGCATCGATACCGTCGCTCTCCGGGCGGCCACCACCGCCGGCAGCGCTTACCTCGAAGCAGAGCCAGCGGTCCTCCGGTTCCCGGCCAACACCGAGCATGGAGTAGCAGTTGAGGCTGCCATTGGCAGTTGCCGGCACCGTCTCGGGGAAGATCTGCGCCATGATGCCGTTCATTACCTCACCGGAGCGACCACCGGTCAGGTGACGCAAACTGACTGGCGCCGGGTATTTCGGGTTCAGGAAGCAGTCATCCGGAATCCGGACTTCCACCAGATCCTCAACACCCTGATTCGCATCCAGGGCGGTGTCGATGTTGATCCGGTGGCCCGCAACCAGGCGCAGGGTGTTGTAGAGCCGCATCTTCGCCAGGCTCGGGTTCAGGGGCAGGTTCATTGGCCCTTCGCACTGGGGGGAAGTGCCGGTGTAATCGAGGATGACCTTGTCACCCTGTCGGTGCAGCGTCAGTTTCAGAGTCAGCAGTTCGCTGTTGATGCCATCAGAGTCAAGCACATCTTCAAAGGAAAGCGGCTCCTCCGGGAGTTGCCGGATGAGTTGCAGCATGGTGTCGCGTGCCCGCTCAAAGAGAATCTGGAAGGTGGCCAGCACCAGGTCGGTGCCGTGCTTGGCACACAGTTCGAGCAGGCGCTTTTCCGCGATCTTCCCGGCTGCCGAAAGTGCCAGCGTGTCGCCGATCATCATTTCCGGCGTACGGGAGTTGCGGGCAACAATGTCCAGCACCCCCTGGTTCAGCACGCCGCGTTCGTAGAGTTTCACCGGCGGGATCTGGATACCTTCATGGAAGATTTCGGTCGCCTGGGTTGGCATGGCAGCAGGCGCGTCGGCGCCGATATCCATGTGGTGTCCCCAGGCAATACCCCAGGCGATAATGCGCTCTTCGGCAAAGATCGGCACGGCGATCATGGTATCGCCGAGGTGAGAGATCTCTCCCTGGGAGATGTATGGGTCGTTGAACATCACCACGTCACCCGGGTAGACCGGTGTCTTCGCAGCGTATTCAGCCAATGTCTGACCGGCGAAGGTCGTTCCGGCGATTACCCAGCCACGGTGGTCGACCAGGGACATGCCGAAGTCGTGCTGCTCCCGGATGATGACCGACATGGCCGTTCGTTCAATCGCAGCATCCATCTCATAGACGAGCGCTTTTAATGCATTGGCGATCACTTCTGTTGTGATCGGATCTGGTCTCGTTTCCATCTGGATTCTTCCTCGCTGCCTACTTGCGAATGACGAGATTGCCGAAGCCATCCACGCGGATCTTGCGTCCGGGCGGGATAACAATCGTGCAGTCAGTCTGGGTAACAATGGCCGGGCCATCGACTTCATTGCCTGGCTTCATCAGATCCCGGTCGTAGATACCGGTATCCTGCCAATCCTCGAAGTAGACCGGGCGGGTGTCGATTCGGGCTGCGGAGGAGTCCGTCCCTTGTTCCGGCTGCGGTTCGAGGTGGAGCTTTGGCAGGTTGCCAATGGCGGTTACGCGCAGGTTGACCACTTCGATCCGGGCAAACGGCTGGTCAAAGCCATAGAGTTGCTGGTGTTCGGCGTGGAACCGTTGCGGTGCGGCCTGCCAGGTTTCCTCGGTTAGCGGTGCTTCCACCTTGATCGGTAGTTCATAGGCCTGGCCCGCATAGCGCATGTCGAGGGCAATCTCGATTTCCCGGTGCTCCTCAGGGATTCCTTCTGCCGCGAGCCACTCGGTTGCCTGCTCGATGAGGGATGTGAGGTCTTCGTTGTAGAGGGCTGTGTCGAGTTCACCAACCGTGCCGACACGGGTTCTGGTGAAGACGTTGCGGGCATCCGAGAGCAGGAACCCGAGTGCCGAGAGCACGCCAGGTGCTGATGGCACCAGCACCGTTTCCACGCCGAGCAGGTCGGCCAGTTCACAACCGTGGACCGGGCCGGCTCCACCGAATGGCACCAGCGCCAGGTCTCGCGGATCAATGCCACGCTGCACGCTCACCACTCGCAGGGCGCCGAGCATGTTCTCGTTCACAATGCGGATGATGCCGGCTGCAGCCTCTTCAATCGTCAATCCCAGCGGATCGGCGATGTGTTCCTTGACCGCCTGGCGTGAGGCCTCGACATCCAGGGTGATTTCTCCACCGGCGAGTTCAACCGGGAGGCGTCCCAGAATCAGGTTGGCGTCGGTGACGGTTGGCTGCGTGCCACCTCGACCGTAACAGACCGGGCCGGGCTGTGCCCCGGCACTTCGCGGTCCAACCCGGAGTGCGCCGGCCGATGAGACAAACGCAATCGAACCACCGCCGGCACCGATGGTCGTGATGTCGATAATCGGGACACGGACTGGATAATGCGAAACCCAGGTATCAGTTGAAAGGGTCGGGGCTGCGTCGACACTGAGGCAGACATCGGTCGAGGTGCCGCCCATGTCCATGGTGACAATGTTTGAGTAGCCAGCTACCGCTGCCAGATAGCTGGCGCCCTTGACTCCACCAGCCGGGCCGGAGAGGACTGTGTTCACCGGTCGCTCAAGCGTTGTTTCGAGGCTCATCACACCGGCATCGGAACGCATGATCTGGATGCCGGCATCGAAGCCGCCTGCTTCCAGTCGGTCCTGGATACGCTGGAGATACCGGGCTACAACCGGCATCACATAGGCATTCATGACGGTTGTCATGGTGCGCTCGTATTCTCGATACTCCGGAATCACTTCCGATGATCGCGACACAAACAGATCCGGGCGGAGTTCGCGGACGATCTGCACGAGGCGTTCCTCGTGGTCGGGGTTGGCGTAGGAGTGGATCAGCGAAATGGCGAGTGATTCCAGATCCTCATCAAGGAGGTTGGCGATCAGTTCACGGGTGCGCGCTTCATCCAGCGGGCGGACGATCGAACCATCTGCGGCCAGACGTTCCGGAATTTCACGGACAAGTTCGAGAGGGACCAGGCGTTCCGGCTTTTGCCAGCGCATGTAGTTGGTGAAAATGCCGGGGATGTAGGCGCGCCCGATTTCCAGGATGTCGCGGAAGCCTTCTGTCGTTAGCAACCCCATCCGGGCGCCGGTACCTTCGAGCACGGCGTTGGTTGCGACGGTGCTGCCGTGAAAGATGTTCTTGACGCTTTCAGGGCCATGACCGCTTTGGGACACCCCTTTCAGGATGCCGGTAAAGAACCCTTCGGCGCGGTTGTCGACCGTGGTGGAGACCTTTGCGAAAAGCAACTCCCCGGTCGCGTTGTCCAGGAAGACAACGTCTGTGAAGGTTCCGCCGATGTCTACCCCGACGGAATACGATGGGATATTGGTCACGCGTTCAACGCTCCGTTTCTGAGTGGCAATAGCTGGTAATGCTCAATGTACGTACCCAACGTGAAGTGGGTAGATAGACAAGTAGCTGCGTATTCGTGGTTCGATTTGTCCGGATACCCCCTGTTCCGCCTAGTGGTTCCCACTCCGGGGATCAAGCATGTCCCGAAGTCCATCACCGAGCATGTTGAAGGCGAAGACCGCAATGAAGATCGCCATGCCGGGAAACGCGGAATACCACCACCATTCGGGCATGTACTTCCGGCCCAGGCTGACCATCGCTCCCCATTCCGGGGTAGGAGGCTGTGCCCCAACGCCGATGAAACTCAGCCCGGCGGCTGTCAGGATGGCGAATCCGAGGTCCATCGAGATCTTGACCAGGGTCGGGGTAAGGGTGTTCGGGAGAATGTGCCGGAAGATGATGCGTTTGTTGTGGGCGCCGATTGTCCGGGCTGCATCAACGTACACCTCTTCGCGCAGGGTAAGGAACTGTGCCTGGGTCAACCGGCAATATCCGGGCCACCAGACAACTGCCAGCGCAATCATGGCATTGCGAATGTTTGGCCCCAGTGCGGCGGCAATTGCCAGTGCAAGGATCAGGGCCGGAATCGTCAGGAAGATATCGGTGATGCGCATGATCAGTTCATTGACCGCTCCGCCGAAGTAGCCGGCAAGTGCACCAAGCGGCACACCGATCAGCACGGCAAGTGCGATCACCATGAAACCGACACCGAGCGATAGCCGGGTGCCGATGAGAACGCGGGAGAAGATGTCACCGCCGACGTCATCGGTGCCCATCAGGTGGTTCCGGCTGGGCGATTGCAACCGTTCGGCAATGTTCAGCGCGCCCTTGGCATCTTCCGGATATGGGGCAATGTACGGCCCAATAGCAGCGATTACCAGGAGCAGGATGACGATGACCAGCCCCAGAACAGCCAGACGGTTTCTGCGGAATTTTCGAACCTGCCGGCGGAAATTCTCACGCGAACCGGTTTGCTTTTCGAGCAATCCACCTGCAGTATCCAGATTTCTGGTTGTCGAAGAGGATGTCACAAACGCTTCCCGCCCTGTCGGTCTGTTCCTGTGAACATGACGCCTATTTGAATCTGATCCGTGGATCAAGGAATCCGTACAGCAGGTCGACTACCAGGTTGAGCAGGATGAAAATGATGCCGACCAGCAGCGTCACACCCATAATCGGTTCAAAGTCCAGATTGACAACGGACTGGACGGCATACATCCCGATGCCCGGCCAGTCGAACACCGTCTCGACCAGGATCGAGCCGCCAAGCGCAAACCCGAATGAGAGCCCGATCATCGTCGTTGTCGGGATGAGCGCATTGCGAAGTGCGTGCCGGGTGATGACCCTGCGCTCGGCAAGCCCCTTGGCTCTCGCCGTGCGGACGAAGTCCCGGTTCATGGCTTCCAGCATGTCTCCACGTACCGTGCGGGTGATGATCGCCATCGCGCCGACGCACTGGACAAATGCCGGTAGTGCCAGATGTTTCAGAGAGATCCAGAAGGTTTCGAAATCGAGGTGGAGCAGGCTGTCGATGGTGTAGAGACCGGTGATGCGTTCCGGCGGGATCACCAGCGCCGGTAGCCGGCCGTTCAGCGGGAGCAGACCCAGCCAGACCACAACGACCAACTGGAGAATGATCGCGAACCAGAAGCGTGGCAGGCTGACAAAGGAGACGGAAAGTATCCGTGATACCTGATCCGGCCAACGGTTCTGGTAGATAGCCGCGATGACACCCATCGGGATGCCTATCGCAATGGCCAGCGCTTCTGATGCAAGCACCAGTTCGAGCGTTGCCGGGAAGTAGTGCCGGATGTCTTCCAGCACTTCCCGGCGACTGATGATCGATTTGCCCCAGTCTCCGGTCGCCAGGTTGGTGACGTAGCGAAAGTACTGGACGTATACCGGGTCATTCAATCCATATTCTTCACGGATTGACTCCACCATATCCGGAGTGGCGCGTGGGCCGGCAGCCAGCGCTGCAGGGTCTGCCGGCACCACCTTGGAAATCGTGAAGGTCAGGATCGACAGTCCGATCAGGGTGGGAATCATCAGGAGGAGACGACGCAGAATGAATGTACCCATGTGCTGCGACCTCCCCTCCCGCTCCCCGCGTTACTTGGTCATCCAGACCTGGTACCAGAACGACCCGGAACCCATCACCGGGCAGAACTGGTAGCCCTGGACCTTTGTGCTGCGAATAAGTCCACCGACCTGGCTGTATATGTACAGTTCCGCCGCTTCATCCACGACGGTTTGCTGCACCTGGTCATAGAGCGCGACCCGCTCATCCCAGTCGGCTGTTGAGCGTGCTTCTTCCAGCCACTTGTCGACGTCCTCGTTCTGGTAGTGGCTGGCGCCCATCCACGTGCCGTTTGCTGACGAGTGGTACGACTGCCAGAGGAAGTTATCCGGGTCCGGGTAGTCGGTGCCGGACAGAATCGGGAACATCTGCGGCGATTGCTCGGCATCTGCAAACAGTGCCACGGCGTTTGACCATTCCATCGGGGTGATGGTGACGTTGATGTTCAGTTCGGCAAGTTGTGCCAGGAGGATCAATCCGGTCTGACGCTGCTCTTCAAGCCCGGTGACATGGACAAACTCCAGGTCGAAGCCATCCTTGTACTGTTCGGACTTTGCCAGTTCTTCCCTGGCCTTCTCCAGGTTGGTCTCGTAGTAGTTCAGGTCTTCCCTGGTGCCGAGCAATGTCGGGGCAAGGGGGCCCTTCAGACGGACAGCACGCCCTTCCATGATCTGGAGCATGCCGTCGTAATCAAAGGCATAGGAGATTGCTCGTCGAACGTGGATGTCGGAGGTTGGCCCAACCTTGTTGTTCATCTTGACAACGTAGGTACCGATGGCAGGTTCGGCCGGAACGACCACATTCGAGGCGCGCTCGAGCAGACGGATGTCTTCGACCGAGATAAAGTCGGCGGCGTGCATCTGGCCCTGTTCGAGTGCAAGTCGCTTGGTCGAAGACTCGCGGCTTACCTGGCGAATGTAGCCCTTCAGGCGAGGAGTTTCCCATCCGCGCCAGTAATCGGGGTCAGACTCGAACTCATACAGCGTGCCCGGTTCCCAGCGCTTGATCTTGAACGGGCCAGACCCCGCCGAGTTGGAAAGCAGCCATGCCTGTCCCATATCGTCGCCCTCGGCGTGTTCTTCAACCACCGCCGGGTTGACGATGAACAGCCAGGTAATGGCATGCAGGAATGGTGCAAATGGTTGGGAAAGGGTGAACTTGACGGTGTGGTCATCGACTGCCTCGGCATTGCCGTCTGTCAGCACGCCGGAAAACATCCATGCCACGCCGCGATTGATCGTGAGAACACGTTCAAGGGAATACACGACCGCCTCGGCCGTGACTGGTGAACCATCCTGGAATCTGGCGCGTTCATCAAGGGTAAAGGTCCACTCGGTTGCGTCGGCGCTGGCTTCGTGTCCGGTAGCAAGCCACGGCACGAGTTCCGCCGGGTTGCCCATGTGCCGGTACAGGGTGTCGTAAACAGCCTTCTGGGTCTCCGAACCGGCGCCATCGTGGCCGACAGCGGGGTCCAGATTGGGAAGATCAACCGAGGAACCGAAGATCAGGATGGCTTCCGGATCGTAGTTTTCGTCGGAGATTGCCTCTCCGTCTTCCTCGTCCTCGTTGTCCTCTTCTTCGGTTGGATCTGAATCATCCCCGCTCTCATCATCCGGGGTTTCTTCATCCTCATCGCCGGCGGGCGCATTTGTTGCGGTCGGGGCAGGTTCGTCGTCGTCATCGCCGCATGCCGCGAGGAGGGGGAGCATCGCAGTCGCGGTCGCAGCAAGACCGATGCCCTTCAGGAATTGCCTTCTGGATGGCAGGCGGCTGACATCGGTACTGCCTTGTGGGACGTGTGGATCCAAAATCTCCTGAGATTCCAAGACATTCCTCCTGAATCAAGGCCAGGGACAGCGGCCATGCTGGTAAGCCCCGAGAGCTACCACGCGAACCCGACGGGTGCGACGTGGTGTTGGTGTATTCCGAATACACCTGTTCATCTGGCGAACAAGAGATTGCGGAATCCTTCGCCACATGCACGTGTCATGAACGCATATTGCAGCGAGTCTAACAGGATGATCGAATAAGTCAATAACCTTCTGAAACATGATCGAAATCTATTCGGTTTTCCGGCATGGCGAAGGAATGCACGACCTCTTTCCGGGCAGCACGCAGAAGCTGACTGCTCGGTGGATCTGCCTGAACTCCGGATTGGAGCAGACCGTTATTTGTCGGTTGAGCCGTTCGGGTTGATGGTGAGTTCTTCCTGTGGCGGCAGCCGGTAATCGGCCCAGAGTTTGTAGAACCTGGGGGTAATCAGCACCCGAAAACTCCTGATACCCTCGATCGGGGCGATGCGTTCGGTGACGAAGTCTGCCAGGTTGCGGTTGGCCGGCAGAACGATTTCGCCAAGCAGGTCGTAATCACCGGTCGTCATGGCTACCCAGTAGAACTCGTGCATCTGGGCGAGTTCGGTCGCCACCCGATGGAGGTGGGTGAGTTCAACCGTAATTCCGACGAATGCTACGAGGTTGTATCCGAGCCTTGACCAGTAGGGGATTGCTACAAGTTTGACGGCGCCGCTCGAAACGAGACGTTCGACGCGGCGCCGGACGGTAGCAGGCGACAGACCTGTCTTGTTGGCAAGGGATTGGTAACTTGCCCGTGCATCTTCCTGGAGAAGGCCTACGAGTTCCCGATCATGATCATCGAGCAAGACGACTGGATCCATCGCGGTGCGCTTCTCCCATGATTATTCCGAGCAGGTCGCCCAATTGTACAGATGCGTCCTGTTTGGTCAATCATTTCGTCTTGTGTTGATTGAAATTTGTCATCATTCCATGATCGTCAGTTCCCGCCGGCAGTGGTTGAGGCGTTCTCCGCCGTCTTCACGGCAGACGACGGTGTCCTCGATGCGGATGCCGAATTTGCCGGGAATGTAGATGCCCGGTTCATCGGAGAACACCATGCCCGGCCGGAGCGGGGTCTTGTTGCCGCCGACCAGGTAGGGTTCTTCGTGGCCATCGAGTCCAAGACCGTGTCCGACGCGGTGAATGAAATATTCGCCGTAGCCGGCCTCGGTGATGACATCGCGGGCAGCACGGTCGATATCCTCGCAGGCTACTCCCGGACGAACTGCCTGGAAGGCCGCTTCGTTGGCTTTCAGCACTGTTTCATAGGCATGGCGATATTCGTTGCTCGGTTCGCCGATGTGGACGGTGCGGGTGAGGTCCGACGTGTAGTGGTTCCAGGGGGCACCAAAGTCAAAGACGATGGAGTCACCTTCCTGAACGATCCGGTCGCCGGTCATGTGGT
>CAYWXR010000046.1:0-15399 GCA_964462545.1 uncultured Thermomicrobiales bacterium | reverse complement strand
CAAAGTCCCAGTCCATGGTCGGGCCGGACGGCGAATCCTGCTGTGCCGCTGCCGGGGTAATCAAGACTGAAAGCAGACTGATCAACAGCGCCGCAGTCCCCAGCAAACGGAACATGCGAGAAGGTCTCCGCATGTGCGTTCTCCCAACGATACCGCCTCTCGGCGGCCAAACAAATGCTGTGCCGGTCACCCACTCCAGCACATTCCGTGGCACGTAGTGCGTTCTGTGGTTTCCATTCATGTGTACAAACACACTACAGAATATCTCGATTATGGTTGGGGGGAAGAAGAATGTCAAAGCCGAACTATTACGACATTGGTAACTGCACTCCTTTCGTAATGGTCCCCCGCCGTTCCATGGGTAAGAGATACATACTGGTCAGCTCCATCTGCACATCAACACCCCCGGGAGTCAGAGTAGAGATCACACTGCGAATCCTGCCAGCGAATTGCCGCCAGTGGGCGGCGCACTACTTCAGGATTGTTCAACCGGTATGGATTGACGGGTGCGTGGGAACGTGAGGGCATTGCCTACGATGTTAAAGGCATCCTCGAAGGCAACTGGCACGGAGAAGAAATATCCCTGGGCCAGGTCACAGCCCATGGCCCGCAGGCGGTCACGCTCTGCGACACTCTCCACACCTTCGGCAATAACCACCAACCCCAGACGATGGGCCAGTTCAACCATGCCGGAGAGCATCACCGCATCCTGGGCATCGGCCGCAACTCCGGAAACGAATGTCCTGTCGATCTTGACGATCTCCACCGGCAACTGACGCAACGACCCCAGCGACGAATACCCGGTTCCGAAGTCGTCCACAGCAACGTGGACGCCAATCTCGCGCAACCGCAGCAGCGTCTCCCGGACACTGTCAATGTCTTCCACCATCATCGACTCGGTGATCTCCAGGAAGAGCAGATCCGGCTCAAGCCCGGTTACGGTCAGGACATCAACCACCTGGTCGATAATTTCCGGATGGCGGAACTGACGCGGCGAGATATTCACACTCACCCTGATACGCCCGGCGCCGGAACGGTTCCATGAGTGGGCATCCCGGCAAGCCATTGCCAGCACATGCTGGCCGATTGGCACAATCAGGCCGGTCTCCTCGGCAACCGGGATGAACTGGGCTGGCGACAACTGGCCATGCACCGGATGTTCCCACCGGACGAGGGCTTCCATTGCCGTAATCTCGCCCGTCGCAAGCCGAACAACCGGCTGATAATGCAGCAGGAATTCGTTCCGCTCGATGGCCCGGCGCAGGTCGTTCTCCAGTTCAAACCGCTCGGTCGCATCAGCCGAGAGACTTGGCGCAAACAGTTCTACCCGTGCACGGCCATTCCGTTTGGCGCGATACATGGCAGTATCTGCGTGCCGTAGCAAGTCACCGGCCGATACCGCCGGCGACGAGGCAAACGCCACACCGATGCTGGCAGTAACGAACAGTTCCCGGCCATGCACCCGGAACGGGCGATCAAATTCGCCCAGCACCTCTTCCGCAGTGACTGCGGCAGTGGCCCAATCCGGCAAATCTTCAAGCAGAACGGCAAATTCATCGCCGCCAAACCGGGCAGCAATAAACGAGCGGTCGATGCTGGAGCGCAGACGTGCGGCCACCTCAATCAGCAACTGGTCACCGGTACTGTGCCCCAGGCTGTCATTGATTACCTTGAAGTTGTCCAGGTCGAGGAACATGATCGCCACACCCCGGCGACCTGGCAGGTTGTTCATCCGGGCACGTTCCACCCGGTCGAGGAAAAACGCGCGGTTGGGCAACCCGGTCAGCGAATCGTGATACGCCTGATGGAGCAGCTTTGCCTCGAGTCGGCGCTGTTCGGTCGTTTCATTGGCAAATGCCGCGATGCCATCATCCAGCGGTACTGCGTGAAACTGCATCCAGAATGAATCCGGACCGTTCAGAACCTCAACCTCACGCTCCACCGGCTTTCCGGTTTCAGCAACGATATTGAACGCCTCGATGACACTCCGGAACTGACCATGTTCGAACAGATTGGTGATGGTATTGCCAATCATCTGCTCCCGCGAGCGACGCAGCAACGCCTCGGCTCGACTGTTCGCCTCGGCAAAGCGGTAGTCGTAGATCTCGCCGTCGCCATCCCGTACCGGTTCGAAGATTGCAAACGCGTTCATCGTCCCTTCGGTGGCAGCACGATAGCGGGACTCGCTCTTCATTAGCTGCTTGCTGGCAAGCACCCGTTCGGTAATATCGGTCGATACCCAGACAACCCCGCGTTGGGAACCGTTCCAGCTCTCAAGCGGCGAGAACTTCGCCCATGCGGTAAACCATGAGCCGTCCTTGCGATGCAACTGGATGTCCGCCGCAATCGACTGACCGGAAAGGCCATCAGCAACCATCCCGGATAGTCCGCTTTGCTCGGCATCATGCACGAACACTTCACAGAGTGTGCAGCCCATCACCTCATCGGCAGTCCAGCCATAGGTTTCCTCGGCGTGCCGGTTCCAGTAGGTGATCCGACCATGCTCATCCAGTGCAACCACCGCCTGGCGGATGACATCCAGCAAGTGCGCCTGAAAACGCAACTGTTCTTCGTTGCGCTCGCGTTCGATCATCGCCGCCACAAGGTTGGCGATGGATTGCAGAAAGTTCACATCATCTTCGGTGAAGTTGCGGGATTCTCTGGTGATGGCGAACATCACCCCTTCGGGGTGTTCCCGACCGGGAATAATGACACTGATTCCGCTCTGGATTCCGGTTTCGATCATGCCTCCCCACGGAACGAACCGGGTCTCGGTGGTGAGGTCATTGAAGATGATCGGAGCCATCTGTTTCCACGTGAAGGTGGTCAACGTTGGCATATCCAGCGGCACAACCTTGCCGACGCTCGCGCCGAAGCGCGGGGTATCCTGCATCCCGTCGGTCGCCATGATCCGGAAGAGTTGCGACTCCTCGTCGAAGAACATCAGATTGGAAAACTCGGTCTGGATCGTCTCGTTGACCGCGGCCACAACTTCCCAGATGAACTCATACAGCGGCACGCCGGAAACAGCACGCTGGCTCAATCTGGCAATGGCAGCCTGCTGACGCGCCCGGATCTGCAAGGCCTCTTCGGCAAGTTTCTGTTCGGTGATAACCACCGCAACACCCTGCCAGTAGAGCGGATTTCCCTGTTCATCCCGCACCAGTCTTGCCTGGTCGAGACGCCATGACACGTTGCCGGATTCATCAATCACCCGGTATTCAACGACGAGCGGATTACCGGTGCGGCTGCACTCTTCCATGACCTTCAGGGTCCGCTCGCGGTCTTCCGGCACAAGATTGTTGATCCAGGCCTGCCCATGTCTTCGCGGCTGTTCACCGGTCCAGCCATCCGGCAATGTCCCGCGGCTGCTGATATACAGAATCTGTGAAAGGTCATCAGCAGCGGCACGATAGGTCACCGCAGGCACGTGCTCCACTACCGCCCGCAGGCGGTGTTCCGCCTCCCGGGATTCCCGGAACAGGCGAGCGGTTTCGATACTGCCGGCAATTCTCCCCGCCAGTGACTCCACCACCGCCAGATCATCATCGTTGTAAACCCTGCCGGATGTGCTGTAGGCAAGACAGAGAATACCGGCGACGTCGTTACCGGCCATCAGCGGAACCGAGAGTACAGACGGGGTGAACAATGATGCCTTGTTTTCCAGAACCGGCGTGACGTACGCAAGCAACCCTTCCGGAAAATCCGCACAGGCACCGGTTTCAAGCAACGCTACCTGCTGTCCGGCATCCGCATGTGCAGCAGCAACCAGAAGTGGGGGCTTGCCATTTTCCAGCAACCAGGCGGCGCTGCAATCTGCCATCCCGGGCACGGCCAATCCCGCAACCTCATGCAACGAGGTACGTTCATCGAGGGTGCGCGACAGGGCAGCAGAACCATCGGTAAAGAACCGGTGCCGGGTTTCCGCCCGAACCCGCTCGGTGACATCGGCAATGATCCCGATTACGCCGGTAATCGCCCCGGAACGGTCGTGCACTGGCGCGTGAGATATGTCAAGCGAAAGCAGGGTACCGTCGCGGTGAGCACGATGCACGCGAACACCGGAAATCCCCTCTTCCTTCTTCAGTACCTCGGAAAAATTCCGCAGAAACTCATCCTGAAACTCCACCGGCACCGAGGGCAGGAACGCCCCGATCACCTCTTCCGCATCCCAGCCAAACAGACGTTCGGCAGCCGGGTTCCAGCGAGTTACCCGGCCCTCCAGATCAACCGTCACAATCGCCAGCGGAGCGGAATCAATCAGGGATTCAAGAAGTTGACCATCGTCGGGGTAATTGGCAAGCGCGCTGTGGGCGATCAGAGCCCCCTGCAGACCAGCTTCAGCAAATGGCCTCGCCGAGATTGAAAACCAGGTGGTTTGCTGGCCAGAGACAACCGGAAATGCGAACGAATACTCGGACGATTCGCCATGCAACACCGCCTGAATACCGGCCGCCGACCCAAACGGGAGCGACCTGAGGAGATCATCGCCAAATCCACCATGCACCATCGGACTGCCGCTCTTGTTGGCCGCCCATGCGCGATTCACCTGAACAATTTGTCCATGCTCGTCAACGATGGCAATCTCGTCCGGCAGCGCATCTATCACTGACTGCAGGACAGGATTTGGTCTACCTTCAGGCATACAGCGTCACATACTTCGATTTCATGAATGGCCAGGCATCTGCATCCATTCATCACGGTCCCGGCGTATCGAGAATCGGATCCCTCCGCAAGTTTGAAACCTAGTCTACCGGGGAGACAGGTTATGCCAAGATACCGGTTAGTCCCGTTTCACTGTGGGTAACGTCCCTGTTGGTACCGGACCGTCAAC
The DNA here is from genome assembly GCA_964462545.1 of uncultured Thermomicrobiales bacterium. GTDB lineage: Bacteria > Chloroflexota > Chloroflexia > Thermomicrobiales > CFX8 > CAYWXR01. The sequence continues at coordinate 10,565 of CAYWXR010000046.1, read as the reverse complement.
CTGGAGCAACAGCAACAGCAAACCGGCATGGACCAGCGTCGCAACGATCAGGACCACCAGAAACGACGAGTGCCGGGTCTTGTGCCGGAACATCATTCTGCCCAGCCACCCACCCACTACGCCACCAGCGAGCGCCATGCCGTGCAGTACCTGTTCCGGAACACGCCGGCCACCGGATGTTGCCCGGTGCTTGTCGAAGCCATAAAGAAGGAAGAGCGCTAACCCGGAGCCACCCAGCCAGGCCGGATATACCGGCACGCCGGCCAGCGCAATACCGGCAGTGAGGACCACCGCCATACCCAGCCCTGTCAGCCACCAGAAACGCTTCGGGCTGTGCCGCTGCCGCCTCGCCATTCCGGCCTCTTTCCTCTATTTCATGCGCAGGGTTGACAATATGCCGACAATTTCTATACTCAACTTATGACTGTTGCAATTGAATTTGCGCCTGTACGCCCGGTCTGCAACGATCTGGACGTTCGCGTCGACTGCGGGACCGTCTCCGTGCCGGGGCCGGGCCAAATCCCGCCGCACCGTCCGGAATAACGGCCGACCCGAACCTCATCCGCGCCGAACAGAGAGCAGGGAGCCATGCCGGCATCCGGAAGACCACCCGCCGCGACCGATGGAGTACAGGATCTCCAGTCCGCGATTGCCGCCAATTATGACCGGCTCACTGCCGGCCAACGCAAGGTGATCGACAGGATGCTGGCGGATACGCGCTATGCAGCCATCACGTCCGCACCAGGGCTGGCTGCCGAGGTCGGGGTCAGCGAATCCACAATCACCCGCGCCGCCCAGGCGCTTGGTTTCTCCGGCTATCCTGACCTCCAGGCCCGGTTGCGTGACCAGTTTATTGGCCCGGTCAATGAGCGAGTATCCAACATCTCCGGTATGGCGGATACGCCGGAAACCGCGGCGATCCGCATCATGCTCGAGGATGCCGAATTCATCCGGATGACCGCTGAGGACCTCGCCCCGGAAACCCTGACAGCCGCGACCGATATCCTGATGTCGGCGCGCAATGTCTACACGTTCGGTGCACGTGGTTCCTACGGGCTGGCTCACATTCTTGGTATCGGGCTGCGTCTGCTCCTGCCCGGCACCAGGATTTTGAACCAGACTGGCGGCGACCTTGAAGACCAGTTGATCGACCTCGGACCGGAAGATGCCCTGCTGGCAGTCAGTTTCCGGCGGATGGATCGGGTGATGGTGAACGTTGTCCGGTACGCTGCCGAGGTTGGAGCAAAGACAATCGTCATCAGCGACCACCTCTCCAACCCGGTGTCACGCCACGCAACCATTACCCTGATCGCCCGCACCAATCCTGTAATGCTGATGCCCGCCTTTGCGACAGCCACCAGTCTCGGCACCGCACTCATTGCGGCGGTTTCGCATCGTATCCTGAACGACAACGCATCTGACCGGCTCGAACGCGCCGAATACCTCTGGGAACACTTCGATACCTACACCGACGATTGAGTCCGCTACACATGAAAACGCCCTGCAAGCAGTTTGCAGGGCGTTTTCATGTGTAGCGGTGCCAGGTAGCGATTACTCGCCCTTGAACTCGCAGTAGATCTTGCGCAGGGTGCTGTGCAGTTCCCAGGTTCCGGTCCAGCCCTGCGGGAAGGTCATCGAATCGCCGGGGCCAAGTTCGGTGACGGTGCCATCCTCGGCAGTGCAGGTCATTGAGCCGCTCACCACGGTGATGAACTCACCACGATCGGCAAACCGGGCAGTGAAGGTGCCGGCGTCGCATTCCCAGATGCCGGTGCCGACCTTCTCGTCCGGGCTCTGCCAGACTTCCTTGCCACGGGTTTCCATCGGCTCCGGCACCCCGGAAGCAATCTTGCCCCACACATCCAGTTCGGCCGTTTCGGCCGAGCCGGAAGCAATCTTCAAGCTCACCATCGTGCTGCCCTCTCGCTCTACGATTCCCACAGACGCTGTGCCAACGTCTTCTTCTCCGGGTACTTCCCGGTTCGTTCCACTTCCTCAAGCATCTTGTAGCGTCCGCGCCGGACAGCAGTGTAGCCCAGCCACCGCAGCGGCTCCGGCTCCCACTCCCGCTTCGGGTGGCGGGTCATCGGCAGGCGGGTGAGGTCGGTATCTGCCTCGGTGATAAGGTCTGCCAGGACCCGGCCGGAAAGATTGGCGGTCGCGACGCCCTCACCGGAGTAGCCATATCCGGCAGCGATGCCTGTCTTCGGGTCGTAGGTCATCTGCGGCATGTGGTCACGCGGCATGCCGAACACACCACCCCATGAGTGGGTGAACTTCACGCCTTCCAGCATCGGGAACCATTCGAGCGTGGACATGCGGGCATGTTCGAAGATGTCCTCACGCCGGTCGAGGCTGTCCGAAATCTTCGAGCCAAACGGATACTGGCCACGATACGGGCCAAAGGCGATCCGGCCATCGGCAGTATGGTTCAGGTACCCGGCGGTCGTGCCAAAGCTACCGACGACTTCACGTTCCTTCCAGCCGATCTGCTCCCAGATCTCGTCCGAAAGCGGCTCGGTCACGACCATGTGCGAGGTTGCCGGCACAATCCAGCGCGACGACTGTGGCAGGCTGGCGAGATAGGCTTCGCCGGCCAGCACGATAACCTTCGCCACGATGTTGCCCCGGTTGGTATCCAGTCGCGGCATCGGCCCGGGAACCCAGTCGATAACTTCCGTCTGTTCGTAGATCGTGCCGCCGTGGCGTTCTACCGCCATTGCCAGACCGCGAGCAAGGCGGGCCGGTTGAATAACGGCGCCTTCCTTGTCCCAGAACGACCCGACCGACCGGGTGACCCGGATTCGCTCGGCCGTCTGATCGGCATCCAGCAGTTCATAGTGGTCTTCAAGGCCAATCGCCTTGAACTCGTCGTACATTTCCTGGAGCTTTGGCAGGTCGTAATCCGCCCGGGCAATCTCCAGTTCGCCACCCTTGTAATAGTGCGCGTCGATGCTTTCCAGTTCGCACACACGGCCGACGTCATCAACCGAGTCGTACATTGCCAGGCTCACCGCGCGGGCAGCATCAACACCGTAGCGCTCCACCAGTTTGCTGGGTGGATAGGGGAAACCGGAGAAACACCAGCCACCATTTCGGCCAGATGCACCGAACCCGGCAATCTCCTTCTCGACCACCACAACCTTCAGCGACGGATCTCGCTGGAGCAGGTGATAGGCGGTCCAAAGGCCGGTGAAGCCCGCGCCCATAATGGCAACGTCAACAATAATCGATCCATCCAGCGGGGGCCGTGGTGTCAAATCACCGGCATTCTCCAGCCAGAAGCTGTACTTTCCGTAGTCTTTCATTGTGTCCCCACTCGCTATTCGTCTGCCCCACAGCTCGGGGAAGTCATCCCTGTACTAAACATCTGACTCTTACCGAGTAGTGGAGAATTGTCAAGCCGGATCAACCGGAGTACCGGCGACAACTGCATCGCCGGTAGACGGCTGCGGACGCAGCCGTAGTGCCATAGACAGGCATACAACAAATCCGAAAACCATAACGATGCCGGTGACCGGATAGACCACCGGAACATCCCACCGACTGGCGATCATCCCCAGACCGAACGTACCCAGAATCCCGCCAACACCTGACGCTGTCGAATAGAGTCCGGCCGCCGATCCACGCAACTCTATCTCGGTGTTTTCAGCAATGAACGTCTGTCCGGCAACCAGATAGGCACCAAACGCCAGCCCGTCGAGTCCCAGGCACACCATCAACACCGTCGTATTGCTGGTACCGAAAATCGCGAACATCACCGCTCCGTCAAGCAGGAGCGCTGCCAGCATGATGGTCTGACTGCCGAACTTCCGGGCAAGGATGCCGTTTGGCACCCGCCCAAGAGTCGAGGAGAATGCCCGCACCGCGAACATCACACCAATCACTGCCTGACCCAGCAGCAGGTGGTCTCCATATAAGGGAAAGAAGGTCGAGATGGCGCCAATGAACGCCATCGCCATCAGGAGATTTCCCAGACACGCCAGCACAATCCGTTGCCGGCGCACCACCTCTCCCAGTCCGGACAGCAACCGCGTGCCGCTCACCGAAGCCTTTCGAACAGCCCCGGTGTGGTCGTGTAGCCGGCGCAATGCCACCACAAATCCAACCAGAGCAATACAGGCAGCTACCCGGTAGGCAACTTCGGTGCCGTAGTTTTCCGAAACCAGACCGCCGATCAGGGGGCCAAGACCGAACCCCAAACCCATGGCCGTGGTGTAGCAGCCAAACGCAAACGATCGACGGCCCGGCTCGGTGATGTCCCCCAGGTGCGCCGCCGCAATCTGGAACGTCATGATGGCAGCCAGTGCCAGCACAATCCGGCCAGCAAACAGTAACCCTGCGCCGGTTGCCATCGACATCATCAGGGTTGCAACCGCAGCCCCAAACAACCCGAGCCGCAGCAACCGGGGCCGGCCAATCCGGTCGGATGTAATACCGACCGGGAGCGCAGTGAAAAGCTGGGTTACGCTGGCAGAGGTTGCCAGCAATCCGACAGTCGCAACCGAGAGGCCAAGGCTGGCAGCAAAGAGGGATAGCGTTGGCGAAACGATGCCACCGGTGACATCCGCAAGGAAGACAACCAGACACAGCGCTGTGATCTCGGAACCTACGACCTTGCGGGCCAATGCTATTGGCTGCACACGTCACTTCCCTGGCAACATCGCCGTCTCGATTTGACGTGCGCGGATTGTAGCCGGTTTTGCCTCGACAGATGCAAGATCGGAGACGCGGGGCGAAGAACGGTTGTTATCCGGGTTCGTCGTTCAGCCAGGCCTTTGCCCAGACCGCCGCCGCTGTGCGGTTGCCGGTACCGGTCTTCTCGAAAATGGCAGCCAAATGGGAGCGCACCGTCGGCAGGCTGATATTCAGGGTTTCGCAGATAGTACGGTCAGTTGCCCCATCCGCCACCAACCGGAGTACGTCGAGTTGCCGGGCGGATAACTGAACGTTTTGGGGAGACCTGGTGCGTTGCACCCGTAGCGAGCGCACCAGTTGTTCGGTTAGCCATCTCGGCACAGCCAGTTCACCGGCCAGCACCAGTTCCGCCACCCGCACAAGTGAGCGCAATCCCTGTCGTCGTAGCGCAAGCCCGGCGGCTCCGTTGATCAGCGCCGCCACTGCGAGGTCAGCCTCTCCGACATCATCAATGATAACGACCGTCTTCATCCCCGGGAGATGCTCACCTGCCTCGCGGAGCAGTGTGAATGACTGGTCTGCGGCGATTTCGATGGTCGTCATCAGCAAGTCGGGCGCATGGTCGCGCTCAGTATCAAAGACATCCCGGGGAGTTGAAATGATCTCGACACGGGAGAAACCGGCCACACCGGCTGCCGAAGCGATGGCCTCGGCAAGAAACACATCTGGCGTGAGAACCAGCAAGTGTTCGGGACGAGTCACATTCCTCGCAGGCTCACCCTGGGACGGAGATGCCATACAACACCGTGACGCCCTTTCCCAATGTTATGTCTGCACAATCCTATCTACATTTCCGAAAAAGATCCGGTCCGTTTCGTACCGGTTTCCAGGACGCACGCAGAATCACCCCGGCAGATGCTGCCTGCCGGGGTGAATGCATTGAGTTTCGGTTGGATGAGAAAGCGTTATCCGGACTGGCTGGCAAACCGCGCGGCCGAGAAAAACTCGATCGGATGCCCGGTCGTCCCGTCTGCCGCCAGTTCCGCCAGGACCTCACCGATCACGCTGGCGAACTTGTAGCCATGGCCCGAAAACCCGCAGCCAAAGGCAACGTGCGGATACTCGGGATGCTGGTCGAGGATGAAATGCAGATCAGGCGTGATCGTATACATACAGGTGAGCGTCTTGATCACGTCGCCGGATGCGCCAGGCATGTAGCGGTCGAGCATCGCCCGCAATTCCTCGACCTCGTGCTCCTGCACCTCACGGTCGATAGTGCGCGCAGTTGTCGGGTCATGCCGGTCATGGCGCCCGAGTTTCAGTCCGCTTTCCGGCATCGAGGGGAAGCCGTAGTAGGTTCCTTCCGGTACTTCCCAGATGTACACCGGGCACTGCTCCTCGGCAAATGTTGCAGGATCGGTCGAACGGAAGTGGGCATTCACGATCCGGATCACCGTCAGCGGCAGGTTGAGGTCCCCGAGCAACTCATCTGTCCACGGTCCGGCTGCAATCACCAGAGAATCAGCGCGATACTGCCCCTTGCCCGTGGTGACTGTCACACCGTCAGCATCTGCTTCCCAGCCGGTAACCGGCTCTTCGGTGTGAATGTCTGCCCCGTGCCGGCTTGCCAGTTCCACATGGGCAGCAACACACTCTTCCGGGCGCAGGTAGCCGGCGTGCGGCTCATACACAGCCACCAACCCTTCCGGCAGGTGGAAACCCGGGAAACGCTTGCGCACGTCGTCCGGTTGCAGCACTTCATAGGCAAGGCTGTGTTGCCGGGCGCTGGCGATCGACCCGGTGACAACTTCACTTTGCTCGTCACCCAGGAGCAACCCGCCGGTAATCCGCAGAAGATCGCGACCACTCTCCTGCTCCAGTTCGTCCCACAGTTCGTAGGCCCGGAGAATAAGTGGCACATATTCCGGCGCTTCGAAATAGGCTTGCCGGATGATCCGGTGTTCGCCGTGGGATGAACCATTGGCATGATTGATCCCGAACGCTTCCAGACCAAGCACGCGTTTGCCCCGTTTGGCGAGATGCCAGGCAGCGGCACTGCCCATTCCACCAAGCCCGATCACAATGGCGTCATAGCGTTCGGTCACAACTGGCCCCATTTCCCAGGTACATCATCCAATGGTCAAAACGGAGACGACCCGGCTGGATCGTCTCCGGCGCAGGATAGATATCCGCCAGCGGATTCGACTACCGCACCCGGCCGCGGGCAATGACCGGCCAGGTCTCGACGACAGCATCGTCGCGAATCACGAAGAGTTCGTCGGTCAGGTTCACGGTCGGGCAGACGTGGTTCGGAATCACTTCCACCTTCTCGCCGATCTTCATGCCCTGCATCGACTCGGGCAGCGAGACGACTGCGTGCTCCTCGCTGAGGCTGACGATCGTTGCCTCCGGATACTCGACGATGAACCCATGTCCCGGCCGCCACTGCGACGGCTCCACGGTCAGCACCTTGGAACCGGAATCGAGGATCGCCCGGTCCGGAGCGGGCCGGCTGGTGACCGTCGCCAGTATCCGCAATGCACAGTCATCCGGGCCGATCTGGCCAAACCGGAAGATGGTGTTGTCCTGGAACACGTAGGTACCGGGACGCATCTCGGTAATGCCATCAATCCGGGTCGTCTCGAACGCCGCCGGAGTCGAGCCAACACTCACCGTTTCGATCTCGAAACCATGCTCGCGAAGCTGCTCGGCAGTGTTCACCATCTTGGTGCCGGCATCGACCGAAACCGCGGTGAGTTCTTCCTGCGTCTCCGTCTTTCCGGCGTGGCCCTCGTGGGTCATGATGCCGACAATCCGCAGGTCGGGCATGGATTCGCGGATCTTCTCGGCCAGCGGCAGGATTTCATCCGGCAGCAGACCGGCACGGTTCTGGCCGGTGTTGACTTCCAGCACGATGTCCAGTTTCTTGCCGGCCGCCGAAACGGCATCCTGCAGCCCCTGGGCGCACTCAACCGAGTCAACCGCGACCCGCACCGGCACACGGTCAAGCAACTTCACCAGACGGGCTGTCTTGAGCGGCCCGACCACCTCGTTGGCGATGAAATATTCGGCTTCGATCCCGGCCTCAACCAGCGCCTCGACCTCACCAACCTTGGCACAGGTGATTCCGGCCGCGCCCGCTTCCTGCTGCATCCGGGCTACCTCGGCGGTCTTGTGGGTCTTGAAGTGCGGCCGCATCGCGATGCCCTTTTCCTTCGCGTACTCGGCCATCGAGGCGATGTTGCGCTTCAGGATATCCTCATGCACCACCAGCGCCGGCGTATCCAGTTCCTCCCGGTATCCCATCCAGTTGTCCCTTTCATTCCCTGTATCTGCAGGCGAGTCAGGTTCGCCTGCCTGAACACCCAATATCTAGACCGGCCACTTGTTGCCGCTCAGGTCAATCCAGCGGCTGAGCTGCATCGAGCGCGACACCGCGTCAATGACCTCATGCACCCGTGCGCCGTCCTCGAACGCCGGTGTCGCACCTGTGCCGGTCCTGATCGCCTGCACCCAGTCGGTCAGCAACTGACCGTAGAGATGCACCGTCCGGGATTCGCCCGGCGGGAGGGGTGGCAACGGCCCCATCAGGTCCTGGGCCTTGCCGCCCGGCTTGGCACCAATCAACCGTCCCTGGTCCTGGATAGCCAGCATCCCGTCGCTGCCGGAGATGATGATTTCCTCACCAATATCCGTTGCGGCCGTGTAGGAGATCGAAACACTGCCGATTGCGCCATTGGCAAACCGCACAACAAAGGCGGTGTTGTCATCGGCATCGGCAGCACGCATCTCGCCAACTGCGTTCGGGCGCTCGGTAATGGCGGTAGACACCACCCCGCAAACGGCATGGATATCGCCAAACCACCAGCGCATCGCGTCGACAAAATGCGACCCGATCGTCGCCAGCACGCCGCCACCCTTTTCACGTTCCATCATCCAGCTGAACTGGCGCGGCACCTGATCGGAGAGCGTAGCACGATAGGCGAGGATACTCACCGAATGCAGCCTGCCGATATAGCCTTCATCAATCAGTGCCTTCACCCGCTGGCGCACCGGCTCATACCGCCGCATATAGGCGACCGCATGGGTGATGCCCGCCTCGCGGGTCATCCGCATCATGTCGCGCGCCTCGGCGGCGCTGCGGGCGATCGGTTTTTCGCAGAGTACATGCAGGCCGTTCTCGCAGGCCGTCAGCACCATCGGATGATGCAGGTGCGGCGGAGAGGCAATTGTCACCGCGTCCAGTTCGCCGGAAGTCAGCATGTCGCGGTAGTTTTCGAAGGTCTGTGGCACACCAAGCGACCCGGCCACCTGGCGGGTGCGTGCCGGATCAGCGCCGCAAAGTGCTGCCACCTGTACACCGGGCACCTTGCGCAGTGCCGGCACGTGTACCCGTGCGCCAAATTGCGTGCCGATCACACCTACCCGAACGGTCTCACGCTCCAGCGGTGTCCTGGCAGTCTGTTGCGGTGGCCATTCCACCTGCTGTGCCCCCTGTCTGGTTGCCCTCTTGCCACCCATGTATCATCAAAAGGTACGTCCCTGAATTATCACCCAGTTCGAGCGAAAGGTTCCACCATGACCAACGACATCACCCCGCTCCGACAGGATCAGGGCCCCGAACCCCGACGGCTCGCACGCAGCAACGACGACAAAATGTTGATGGGTGTCTGCGGCGGCCTCGGAAAGTACTTCGATGTTGATCCGGTGCTGATCCGGGTTCTTTTTGCAATTGGCGCAATTGCCCTCGGATCGACCGCGCTGGTCTATATCGTCCTGACCATCGTCATGCCATCCGAGGATATGCTGGAGGCCCATCCGCGAGACGCAGCCCGGGGAACCGTCGACGAAGTGAGCGATAATGTCAAGTCAGCCATCTCCTGGGTGCAGGAACGGCTACCGTTTGGCAACAAGAACTAACCGGCTACCGGATACGCGTCCGGTTGCCTATCACCTCAATACGCCCCGCCGCGAAGAGATTGATCGCCTCGGGGTAGGCGATGCACTCCGCCTCGAAAACCCGAGCTCCCAATGTCTCGGCAGTATCGTCTTCCAGCACCGGCACGCAACGCTGCAGGATGATCGGCCCGGAGTCATATTCCTCGGTCGCCAGATGCACCGTACAACCGGAAACCTTCACGCCGGCATCCAGCGCCGCCTGATGCACCCGCTCGCCATACATCCCCTGTCCGCCGAAGAGCGGCAGCAACGAGGGGTGGATATTCATGATCCGGTGCTTCCACTGCGGCAGAATCTCCAGTTGCCGCAGATAGCCGGTCAATGCCAGAAGCTCGATGTTGTGCGGTTCGAGGATGCGGGCAACAGCCGCACTCAGCGAGGACGGGTCCGGGGCATCCCGGCGGGTAATGACATGGGTTTCGATGCCGGCGGCCCGGGCAACCTCCACGCCGCGGACGTTTGCCCGGCTGGAAATCACCACCGGGATTTCGGCAGCGGTCTCGCCTGCCTGGATCGAACGCAACAGGTTCTCAAGCGTTCTGCCACCACCCGACAGCAGCACTGCCGCCCGCACTCGCTTGTTTCCGACACCGTTCAACCTGCTGCCCACCCTTCCTCAGCCACATACCCGACCGATGATACACGGGCCGCTGCATGAAAACGCTACGACTGACCATGCCGCTGCCACCCAGTGTCAACAACCAGTATGTGACGATCGACCGGCGACGCCGTCTCAGCCCGGAGGCGAAGAAGTTCCGTCGCAGTGCTGCCAACATGCTCCGCGGGCAGCTTGGCGCGGATCCCGCCATCCAGGAATTCATGGATAGCCTGCCCCAGGTGCCGTTTGCCTGCGACATGGTCTTCTATTTTGAAACACCGTTGAAACGTGATCTGGATGGTGGTCTGAAGATCGCCCTCGACGCCCTCAGCGAAGCCCTCGGCATCGACGACCGTTACGCCGTCTCGAT
>CAYWXR010000045.1:0-18563 GCA_964462545.1 uncultured Thermomicrobiales bacterium | reverse complement strand
CGGTCGAGATGACAAATTGGGCGACACTCACGCTCCGTTCCGGTCGAGATGACGGTTGGAGGGCCGCTCACGCTCCGTTTCGGTCGAGGGCGGTCAGGGGGGTTATGCCCCGGCCTTTTCTTCGAGCCATTCACGGCGGGTGAAGTCGACGATGGTGGCCCAGCGGCGGTAGGCGGTGCGGCGGGGGATGCCGGTGGCGAGGGCGATCTCCGGGACGGAACGGTCGGCCACCAGGCGGAGATGGAGCATCTCGCCGGCCTGTTCGCCAAGGCCATCACGGACACGGTCGAGCAGGTTAATCACCATTGCATCAGACTCATGGGTGTCGCTATCCGGTGCGATCTCCCGGTCATCCGGCAGGGGATCTACCGGCGGATAACCGCGCCGGAGCATCCGGGTAATCCGGCGGCTCAACCAGAGCCGGTAAACCGCCAGGAAATAGAAAAGGTAGCCGGCAGGTTCGCCATCCACCAGACGCGGCGTCCAGCGGTGGATGGTATCCAGGAAGGTCAGCCAGCCCTCCTGCAACACATCGTCGTATTCCCAGATACCGAGCGACCAGCGACGGAAACGGCGGGTAAACCGCTCGATCTTGGCTGCCAGCAGGGTCAGTAATTCATCACGCGCGGCAGGGTCAGTACGCCCTGCCAGCGCGAGCCGGGAAAGTCGCAGGTCCAGTTCGGGGGTTGCTTCAAAGTCGTCGCCGAGCGAATCGGGGATAAGGGTGTCAATCCAATGCTGACACATGGGTCCCTCCACAATCCCGGCATGGGCCGGGTATTGTGGCGCTGTTGCGCTCGCGAGTGAGTCAGCATTGGTTGCTGTGGGGCAGGGTCTGGCCGGTGGAAGGTTTACTCCCAGCCGGCTCCGGGGTCCGGCTGGAACACCGGTACCGGTACATCGTCATCGTCAACCGCAGGGCGGAGATCCAGCACATGCTGGGCACCGCACCGCGGGCAGGTGGCCTGCACGCAACGGGATGCCATGAAGTAGAAACGGTCGCGAACCTTGATTTCGATCTGACCATCGGTGCTGTAGCGGGCCAGCAGGATCGGTGGTTCACCGCACCGGCATTCCCAACGGTAGAACGGCTCACGCTTTTGCCGAATCATCGTGTCACCTCCCTTCCTTCATGAACGACCGTGCCTGGCGTGGCGGTCATAAATCCCGCCGAGGTCACCACCGATGCCCCGTGCCGGGCCGCCAGCCCGTCCAGCGCCCGGTTCAGACGCCGGGTCCGTTCGGAACGATCGTTGAACAGATCAAGCTGCACGATCGGCTCACTCAGCCGGGAAAGCCGGATGCCGACCAGCCGCACCGGATCATTCCGCTTGCGCAACAGGTCTGCCAGCAACTCCTCGGCCACCGCGAATATCTCCTGATGAGCGTCGGTCGGCCGGGCGAGAGAACGCTGCCGGTTGACCGTCTCGAAGTCGTTGTAACGCAGTTTCACCGTCACCACCCCGCAAGCCAGCCCCTGCCGGCGCAAATCGGCCCCGCTCTTTTCGGCCAGGCCAAACAGTGCCGCCCGCATCTCGTCCAGACTCCGGAGATCGCGGGAAAAGGTCCGCTCGCGACCGATCGACTTCGCAGGGTCACGGTCGCTACGAACCGGCTTTGCGTATTGCCCCAGCGCCCGCTGGCGCAGACCTTCGGCATGCCGTCCGGCCACCGCCTGTAACAGCGCATCCGACGCATTGGCCAGTTGACCAAGCGTCTCGATGCCATGTGCCCGCAGGCGAGCACTTGCCTTGGGGCCGATGCCGGGCATCCGGTCGATCGAAAGTGGTGCCAGCATCTCGGCCTCGGTGCCGTGCGGCACAATCCGCAACCCGTCAGGCTTGTCCAGGTCGGAAGCAATCTTGGCGACCAGACGGTTGGGAGCAACGCCAAGCGACACCACCAGGCCAAGTTCGTCCCGTACCCGGGCCTTCAAGCTCTTCGCCAGGGAAATTGCCCCGCCAAAAAGCCGTTCGGAGTGACTGGCATCGAGGTAGGCCTCGTCAACACTCACCACCTCGACAATTGGCGAAAACTCCGACAAAATCTCCCGGAACCGGTGGGAGAGATCGCGATAGAGTGTCCCCTCCGGCTGAACAAAGACACCGTGCGGGCAGAGACGGTAGGCTTCGTTGATCGGCATTGCCGAACGCACCCCGAAGGCGCGTGCTTCGTAGCTTGCCGATGAAACAACGCCACGGCCTCCGGGACGGCCCCCGACAATAACCGGCTTTCCGGCCAGTTCGGGGTTCCGCAGAACTTCGGCCGCGGCAAAGAAGGCATCAAGGTCGGCATGGATTACCCACACCTTGCCTGGCTCACCCACACCACCACCATCCGTTCGAAAAACAGAACAAATGTTCTACCTGTTCGTATAGTATGAGATACGGGGTACTGCTGTCAAGGTGAATCGGGCTATTCGGCATCCCTCCCCGATGCAAAGGCGCATAGCTACCCTGCCCGCAAAGCTGAACACCGCAGATGTTTGCGGCGGACGCATTGCTATGCGCCCCGATCTCTACGAAGAAGAGGAAGCGGTTGAGCATCCAGGGACGGCAATCCGTGGTGCGGCAGTGCCACCCTACGCCTGTGGGGGGACGAGGTTCACGATGCGGGCCTGGGGCATGGCGTTCTGGAGGTGGTCAACCGTGGATTGGTGGCAGGTGAACACCAGCACCTGATTGGTGGCCGAGAGGTCGGCAAAGGCGTGGGCTGCGGCACGGGCACGCTGCGGATCGAAATTCACCAGCACATCATCGACAATCACCGGCAGGTGGGCAGAGGTCTGACCGAAACTGGCAATCAGGCCAAACCGCAACGCCAGCAGGAGTTGCTCACGGGTTCCGCGGCTAAGTTCCGGCAGTTTCAGACGCCGGGCATCGGCACGGACGACCTCAATCTCGTTGGAACCAACCCGGCTCATGACGCCGGTATACCGTCCACCGGTCAACTGGCAGAAGACACGCTCTGCGGTCTGCAACACGGCCGGCTGACGTTCTTCCTCATACCGGGTCCGTGCCCGTAGCAGAATCTCCCGGGCGATGGCGTAGCTGGCCCACTCCAGGGCATCCTCGGCCAGTTGGTCTTCCAGTTGTGCCCGCTCAACCCGCAACTCACCGGCGGTCTGGTCATTCTCGAGACTCGACATTTTCTGGCGAACACTGCCGCGTTCATCCTGCAGGGAAGCGATCGACTGCTCAATCTGTTCGATCGAGGCCGAGAAGTCACCAATCGCCCGCTCGACGGACCCGGCGTCCGCCTGTTCCAGCACGGCGAGGAATTCCGGCCAGCCCTGTCCTTCCGGTATACGTCGACGCAAACGTGCTTCGACATCCGCGATCCGTCGCTCTGCCTCGCGTCGTTCGAAAGCCTTACGAGCCCGGATGCGAAACGCTTCGGGATCAGTGGCGCCACCAAGTTCCAGCAGGGTTTGCAGACGCTGCCCGGCAACTGCGAGGTCTGCCTGTCGCTCCTGGTGTTCACGTTGGATGCTGGCCAGATCCGCTTCCTGGTGGGCACGTTGGGCCAGTGCTTCGCGGGCAGTGTCGTAACGTTCGACCAATAAACGGGTCGCGGCCGCGAGGTCGGAAAGCGGGACGGTAGACGGCTCTCCGATGGCAACAGTCACCCTGCGATGACGTTCGGCAAAGGCAGCGATCCGGGCCGCCAGTTCAGCCCGTTCGCTCTGCATCTGCTCCAGGCGGTAATGATCGCTGCGAATTCTGCCGGCCCGGTCAAGGACAGCATCGGCCATGTCAGGCGAAATGTTCTCACGCAGACTCCGGGCAGTCAGCCAGCCCCGCCACCGGGCGGAGGCGTCATCCAACGCCTGCTGCTCCTGGTTCACCCGGGCCTGTGCCCGGTCCAGCGAATCCTGCCGGATGCGCACCTCTTCGTGGGCGCGATCCACCTGCTCCACCAGACGGATGGCACTATCGATACGCTCCTGCAGCGCATCCAGCGACGAATCCGGGCGGGCAGGATCATCCAGCGGCAACCGGGAGAGGGTTTCATGGGCCCGGGCGGTCGCAGCTTCAAGTTGTGCGGTAATCCGGCGAGACTGTTCGTCAACTCCGCCGGCGTTTCTCCGGGAAGACGACCGCTGCCCGAAGACCAGAATCACTACACCAACAGCAGCGACCAGCAAGCCTGTTATCAGGCCCGCCATCTGGCTGGATAGCAGGCCGACAAGCGCGATCAACATCCCGAACAGGGTCAGGATTCCGCCGGCAATGAGCGCACCGGTGCCACCGTTCTGACGGCCGGCAGTCTGTGAGGAAGCCGCCAGCATCTGGCGGTGCTGGTCATACTGTGCCCTGGCCGTCCTGAGGTCCTGTTGCGCTTCCCGTGCCTGGCGCACCCGCTGCTGCAGGCTATGCAGTTCCGGCATGCTGGTTGCAATCGCCTGCCGGGCCTTCAATTGCCCCTCGGCCGTGGAAAGCGCAGTTTCCGCCCGTTCCTTTTCAATGGCGGCACTTTCCAACCGGTGCCGCGCCTGCTGGAGCGTCGATGTTGCCGTTACCAGCGACTGCCGGTGGGTGGCGATTTCTTCCCGCTCGGCTACCGATGTATCCAGCGCAAGTGCCTGATCGACGGTCCAACCGGCCCCGATCTCGCTCAGGCTGGCTGCAATCTGCTGCTGAATGGTTGCAATGTCCTGACCAAGCCGGGCCTCACGCTCGACCCGTTCGGCAAACCCGCCCAGTTCCTCACGGAGATGCTCGATCTCCTCACGCTGCCCGGCGAGAGCAGCATCGGCCACCGGTTCTTCCAGCGCCTCCCGGATTTCCACCAATCGCCGGTGTACCCGCTGTTCTTCCTGCTGTGCGGAAGCAAGGGCTGTCTCAAGTGCTTCCAGACGGGCGGGGCCGTTCTCGGGGAATGCGGTCATTTCCGGCAGGAGTTCCAGGCGAGCGCGTTCGTCCTGGAGCACGTCCCAATCGTCCAGCGCTTCCAGCACTACCTGGAGTTTGCGCCGTTCAGACGTGACCTGTTCGCGCTGCTGCTGCAACTGCTCAATCTCGCCGGCAATCTCGTCCAGGCGGCGCTGATGCTCGTGCCAGCTTTCCGCTTCCCGGCGGGCAACGACCAGTTGGCGGTCGATTTCACTGATCCGTTTGACCAGGTCGGTCACCCGGCGCGAGCGTCCCCGGCCGGATGCGAGATAGATCTCGTCCATACGCTGGTCAAGTCGCTCAAGTGCTGCGGTCAGGTTCTCGACGCCCATACCGGCGCCGTAGAGGTGGGTCTTGATGTCCTCACGCTCCAGCGAACTCTCCTCAAAGAGTTGCTGCAGGTCGAAACTGAAGACGTTGCAATACACCTCCAGGGGAATACCGAGCAGACGATCGAGTTCCGCCTGTCCGCCGGTGGAGCCATCGGGCATGGTCACTACCACCGTGCCGCCCCTGGTGCCTGCGTGCCGCTCGATGGTGTAACGGCCGCCATCGGTGCCAACCACAACCACCCGACCACCATGATGCCCGCCGGCCAGCACCGGAACCGGCGCCAGCCAGGAGTTCGACCGGCCAAATCCGAAGAGGATGGTCCGCAGGAAATTGTGCAGGGTCGATTTGCCCGCCTCGTTCGCGCCGTGAAATACCACCAGGTTGCTATCCAGTGGTCCGAACGACTTTTCGTTGAAATGGCCAAAGCCATCGATGTGCAGATGTTCGATCTTCACCGGCGCTCCACCAGTTCTGTCAGAATCGTGGCATCCGCAGCCTCGAGCAAACCGGTCAACTCATCCGCCTCCGGCTTCCGGTCACGCAAAAACGTCCCGGTCCGGTTGCCCTCATAGAGCGGGGCAATTGTGGTGTACACCAGGTCGGCAAGGGCATCGGGGTCGGACCGCAAGTCCTCGACCATCCGCAGCACATCGGCCAGGAAATCGTCCGAGGCCATCCGCTCCTCGCGATCGAAGGGCGGAGCCGTGCGCACCACGACACGTTCGCACCAGAAGAACGGAACCTGCCGTTCCATGCGCTGGTTGATCTGGTCACGCAGTTCGTTGCCAACACCCCCACGCACCAGACTGTTGTGCAGCGGCCCGCTCCCGATCAATTGCAACCGCACCACCACGCCGTCACCGGTCTCCTCGGCGACCAGTTGGTGGGCAAGATCTTCCAGTGCGTCAAGCAGGTCGCCTTCTGTCTCCATCGCGGCGATGCTGATGTTCCGGCTACGCCAGTGGACAGCCGAAACCGTTGACCACTCCAACAGGGGGATATTGCTGTCATCGACCGTTACCAGGTAAACACCACGGCCATCCTGCTCGTTGGCGTGCCGGCCCTGGGTGTTGCCGGGGTAGACAATTGCCGGTGATTTCTCCCGCAGCACCGCCCGGGTATGGACATGGCCCAACGCCCAGTAATCGATCCCGGTCTGGCAAAGCCCTTCCACCGTACAGGGTGCGTAGTTGGCGTGGTCGCCAACCTCACCGACGTTGGCATGGAGCAAACCAATCGCAAACCGGTCTTCCGGACAGCGACGGAAGTTGACCGAGAGGTTTTCCCGGACCTCGGCCCGCGGGTAACTCACCCCGTAGACTGTCGCCCGGCCATCCGGCCCGAAGGTGCGCGAATCCACCGTTGCGCCGAACTGGTGGGCACGTTCCGGCAGGTTCAGACGGGCCGTCCAGCCATCCAGCGGGTCATGGTTGCCGTGACAGATAAAGGCATGGATTCCGGCATCGTCCAGACGTTCCAGGCCCTTGACGAACCGGAGTTGTGCCGCAAGGCTGCGGTCGGCAGCGTCATAGACATCGCCGGCGACCAGCAGAGCCTGGGCTTCCTCGGCAAGGCAGAGGTCGATGATGCGTTCATACGCCCGGAACGTCGCGTCATGTAATGCGTCGGCGATCTCGCGTGGCGTGTCCTTGCCAATCCCCCGGAACGGGCTGTCCAGATGAAGATCGGCTGCATGGACAAAGCGCAACGGTTCCATAATGCCCCCGGATTTCCTCCTGCTACCGCACACGCAAAGATTGTATCGCACATACCGCGAACGTACGCGATCCTTTTGTACGGGATTCTCCTCTCCACTGCTCCTGGTGGGGCCCCGTTCCGGCTTCCGCGGCGTGGATCGGTCTCATGGTCATCCCGAGCGAATCACAATGGCACTGAGGAGCGTGGAGAATAACGCAATACGGGAGAGGCTCAAGCCTCTCCCGTAGGTAGTTGATCCTGTGTTGTCCGGCAGGCCGGGGATTTACCCGACCACCACCGGGGTGACATTGAAGGGCAGGGCGTGGCGGGCCTGCAGGGTGGCATCGATCTGGGCGAGATGCTCGGCGTCGTGCTCGATCAGTTCCAGCGCAAGCTGTTTGATGGTCACCACGGTGCCATCAGTATCAATGCCGGTGCGCAACCAGGCGTCGTGCGGGAGTTCCCGCAGAATGGCCAGGGTGCTGACGCGCAGGCGGCGAAACTGGCTCATCACCGTCAGGGTGGAGTCGTCATCCTTGTAGTCAGTCTTGCGCGGCGGCCCGATCCGGCTCAGGTCAGGGTGGACACTGTTGGCCATCAGGTGAAGCTTCGGATAGATCTCCGCTTCATGATCGCGCAGGTGCTGGACAATCTCCTTGACCGACCACTCTCCACGAGCCGGTGACCGGCTGAGACGGGTCTCATCCCGCTGCGGTGTCAACCGCTTGGACAGATAGTTCAGCATCTGAAACAGCTTGATATAGATCTGTTCTTCTTGCTCCATCGGACCCTTCCAACACTGTCAGTTCCCGGAATCCGGGCACTCCCCCTCGCAGGAGAGTCTAACCCAGATCACCGTTATTGGCTTGTCGATCTTCATCCGGAACATCCTCGACCCGGAGTGCACGCCGGATTTGCTGGAGGTGCTCACGGTCATGATTGGCAATGAACTCGGCATACCAACTGATGGTCACGCGTCCGCGTCGCGGCAAATGGCCGGTCCGCTCCCACTCGCTCATCCGCAGTTCTGCGAGGATACCCACCAGGTCTGCCCGGAGTTCGGCGAATTCTTCCAGCACGATCGATGGATCCTGGGAGAGATAATCCCGGTCAATTGGCCAGAGTGAATCGTCGATGGTCTCGAACGAGGGATCATCTTCCTCGATCATCCGGGCAATTCGCCGGCCGAAAATCCACTCCCAGTCCCGCAGATGGCAGAGGACCTCAACGACCCCCCAGCTACCTTCCGGGCCCGCACGGGTGAGCGCGTCATCATCGGCGCTGGAGACCAGTTCATGCAGACGGGCGGGATATTCTCCCAGCACATCTACCAGACGGTCTCGGGATTCGGTATCAATAGCCATCAGCGTGCGCTCCACCCGGTGGTGACGGTTTCCCACTGCGGTGAACCTGCGCGATCCATCTCTTCCAGATGCAGTGCCGTGGAGACGGCGATCCGGGCGAGTGTTTCGGTTGCATCGACCAGCGGCACCTGAACGTGCTGCTGCTGCAGGACCACCGGAATCTCGGTGCAGGCCGCCAGCAATACATCCGCTCCGCGGGCAACCAGCGACTCTCCGGCCTGGGCCAGCAGGCTGGTCGCCTCACCATCCATCTGGCCTGCCTTGACCCGGCCAATGGCAGCCATCACACAGCGCTGCTGCAAATCGGTATCCGGCACGATGGTATCCAGACCGCGGTTCTGCAACGCCTTCTGGTACATCTCGCTGCCGATTGTGCCACTGGTCGCCAGAAGCCCGACCACCTTCGCCTCGGGATAGGTCTCGGCAATGGCGGTGGCAGCCGCGTCAATCATGCTGACAATCGGCGTCTCCACCTCGGGCTGGATGCGGTCGAGAAATGCGTGGGCGGTATTGCAGGGGATGACGATGAAATCCACGCCGGATTGTTCCAGTTGCTGTGCACCATAGACCAGCCAGGGAGTGGGGTCTTCCCCCTCGCCAAGCAGAGCCTGGGTGCGATCCGGCACACGCGGATCAGCATAAATTGACACCGGAATATGCTGCTGGTCATTGGCAGCCGGAGTTGCGTAAATAATCTTGGTGTAGAGATCAGCCGTCGCCAGCGGCCCCATTCCACCGAGAATGCCAATCATTGCCCGGCGTGGCGCGCCGTCAAACGGAGCAGGCTGTGTCACGTGCTCAACACCTTCCGAACCGGTAGCTGCCAGATGGCCGTTCGTCGCTGCCGGGGTGACAGATTCGAGTCCCTTGGGAATCAGTGATTCATTCACGCGGTCGCGCAGGTTGTGAATCCAGCTTGCTCGCTCCGGCAACACTTCCAGACGTACCTCGACCGGCTCACCGTCAATAATCCGGTAGGCACGGGTTTCCGGCTCGCTGTCACGCAGCGAGACAATAATCATCAGCGCATCCGGCCAGTTTGCTTCCCGGATATCGGTAGTGGATGGCGTTGGGGCAGAGCGTGGATGGGAATGATAGATCGCACCGAGCCACCACCCCTGGCGGTCCATCTCGTTGATGGCATCCACCACTTCGTTGTCATCCATCCGGTAATGGTCGGCTGGCTGGGCGTGAATGTTGGTTCCCGGATAGATCTTGACCGGGCGGCTACCGCTGAACGCAATCAGACCGCACCCCTCGTCCGGCTGGACACGTGAGAGGTGGTCGATCATCTGCCGGTAGAGCCGCGAATCAATTCTCACCGGCTCCGGCTGGGGACTGGATGGTGAACTCGTCACCGTGCTGCCTCCTCGGTAGCCCGGAACTGCACATCGTGACTGCCTGGCATGCGGGCAATTCCACCGACTGGCAGAAGGACCCGACCGCCAGCCTGCAATGGTATCGCGTCTGCCCGGTGAATCCACCAAAACGGTGTTGTTTCGTATTATAGAGGCTTGTCACAGATGAAGATAGTGCCATCTACACGCCAATCCTGCCCCTTCCCACCGTGCCACCCGGTCACCCCGCCAACGCCGATGGCGCTCAATCCGTCAACCCGACGGAATCGTCGCAAGAGCCAGTCTTGTTCAAACCGTCATCTGCTTCAGGGCAGGTTCAGCGCAGGATGGCGCGTGGCGACAATGAACGAAGCAAGCACGTTCCGGGGCTGCCGGGGTCATATCAATCCGGCAACATGGCGTATGAGCCCAACCATGAAGAACGCCACAAACGAAAAGGGGAGAGGTAGTGCCTCTCCCCTTCATGATGGTCAGAAGCGCGTTTATCCCAACGCCGTCAGGGTCTCGTCCAGCGTCGAGACGATCCGATCGATGTCGGACTCGGAGATAGTAAGCGGCGGGAGGAAGCGCAGGACCAGGCTACCGGCCGGCAGGGCCAGTACGCCGCGCTCCTGCAATCCACGCAGAATCGGGGTGACGCGCACCCGGAACTCGACACCGTTCATCAGCCCCCGGCCACGAACAGCCTTGATCTTCGGCTGCTCCAGTGCGGCAATGCCATTACGCAGACGCTCACCCAGTTCGATGCTGCGCTCCAGCAGCCCCTCTTCCTGGATGGTAATCAGCGTCGCAAGGCCGGCAGCGCAGGCCAGCGGGTTTCCGCCAAACGTTGAGCCGTAGATCCCGCCACCGAGTTCGGCGGCAATAGCATCGGTCACCAGCGTCGCGCCGATCGGCACACCATTGGCCAGCCCCTTGGCGGTACAAAGGATGTCCGGCTGGACACCGGCATGAACCGCGGCAAACGGAGCACCGGTGCGCAGGGTAGTCTGTACCTCATCGAGGATCAGCAGCGCACCGTGATGCCGTGCGACCTCGGCGGCTGCCAACAGGTAATCATCGCTCGGGACATTGATTCCACCCTCACCCTGGATTGGCTCGAGGATGATGGCGGCCGTCTGGTCATCAACCGCGCCGGCAAGGGCGTCGATGTTGTCGTAGGGCACGTGGGTCACGACCCCGGCGCCGCCGGCCTGGCGGCTGTGCTTGCCGCCGGTCACTTCGGAAGCCGCACCGGTCCGTCCGTGGTATCCACCTCGGGCCGCGACGACATTCCAGCGTCCGGTGGCAACCCGGGCAAACTTCAGCCCGGCCTCAATGGATTCCGCACCGGAACTGCAGAGGAAGGCACGAGTCAGGTTGGACGGTGCCAGCGCAAGCAGTGCCTCAAGGAACTTCGCCCGGACATCGTTGGCAAACGACTGGTGGCAGTTGATCAGAGTGGCGGCCTGTTTGGTAATCGCCTCGGTGACTGCCGGGTGGGCGTGCCCCAGCACGTTCACCCCGTAGTTGCTCATTGAATCGAGGTAGCTGTTGCCATCAGCGTCCCAGAGGGTCACGCCTTCACCACGTACCAGGGCAATATCCCGCTTGTTGTACAAGGGGGGCTGGAGGTCGCGATCGACTTCCAGAATGGCACTGTTCAAACTGCTTGCGTTCATCTTTTTCCTGTTCCCCGAAATATTTCGATGTGAACTCATCGGTGCAAACACCGGAGCGACAATCTAGCTTTGTCATCCCTCCTGACGTCGGGAGGGATGACAGGTTTACCGTTGTTGGGACTGCCAGAATTCCAGCGCTATGACGCTCCGGTGAGGGCGCCGCTGGTTACCCGTGTGCCCTTGCCATTCAAGGCACTGGTGATCGGGTTTTCGATACGGGCATCACCGAAGATGACATCCGGGATACCGGCGTTCACCGCGTCGATACCGGCCTGAACCTTCTTCTTCATCCGGCCACCGGCCGCCGTCATCGCCGCGTCGACACTCTCCTCACTGGCAACATCAACGATCGTCACCAGCGAATCCGGATCGTTGAGGTCAGCCAGCAATCCGGCGGTGTTCGAGAGCAACACCAGCGCGTCGGCATTCACTGCCAGCGCCAGTTGCAGCGCCAGTTTATCGCCATCAATGTTGATGGCCTCGCCCTCTTCGCTCAGTGCCGGCGGCGTCAACACCGGCAGGAAACCGTTGTCGAGCAGCAGGTCGAGCAGGGTGGTGTCAATGTTTGTCAGGCTGCCGGCATAGTCGCCACGCAAGACCCGCGGTTTGCCGTTCTCCACAATGCGGATGTTCGGCTTGCGCCTGCCCTGGGCAATCCGGCCATCAATGCCGGAAAGACCCACCGCGTTGACTCCACGCGCCTGCAAGCCCTCGACCAAACGTTTGTTGACCTGGCCGGCGTAGATCGCCAGCATGTCATTCATCGTTTCGTAGTCGGTATACCGGCTCACCTGCCCACTGGCAGAGGTGACATGCGCCGGTTCCTTGCCCTGCCGGCGAATGAAGTCATCCAGTAGCGAGTTCGCGCCGTGGATAAAAATCACCCGTTCCTGCTGCGAGAGCGTCGCCAGGTCATCGAGTGTCAGGTTGTTATCGATCCCGGCGCTACCACCGAGCTTGACGACGATCGTTCGCGACATGGTCCCTTTCCCTGTGTTCTCGTCCGTGTTTGCTATTCGAGGTCGTACGGGCCACATTGCCCCGACCATTGGAAAGGGCGCAACGTGTTGCGCCCCTGTCGTGGTTGAAACTCTTTGTTACAGCGGGTGCAGGCCCATGAACTCCAGGCCAGTGGTTTCGTCGAAACCCATGCGGATGTTCATCGACTGCACAGCCTGGCCGGATGCCCCCTTGACCAGGTTATCGAGCGCCGCCGTCACCACCACCCGGTTACCGTGGGCATCGGCCTCGAAGCCGACATCACAGTAGTTGGTGCCACTGAGAATCTTCGGCTCCGGAGAGCGGTGGATACCACTGGCTTCCTTGACGATGCGGATGAACGGCTCATCCTTCCAGGTGGAGCGATAGATCGGCCAGATATCGCGATCGGTCAGCCGTTCCTTCGTGAAGATATGACCGGTCGCCAGAATACCGCGTACCGCCTCAACGCCGGTGGCGGAGAATGCAATATGCGGAGCAGGCTTGCCGCAAACCGAAAGCTCCTGGATGATCTCGGCCGTGTGCCGGTGCCCGGTCGCCTTGAATGAGCGGATCACACCGCTGCGCTCCGGGTGATGGGTCGAAGCGTTCACATCAGCACCACCACCGGACGAGCCGGTCTTCACCTCGACAACAACCGGCATCGACGGATCGGCAACGCCGGCAGCAATCAGCGGGTAGAGCGCCAGGATGCTGGTGGTCGACATGCAGCCCGGGCTGGCGATGTAGCTGGCGGTCTTGATCTCCTCGCGGTGCAGCTCCGGCATGCCATAGACAGCCTTGCCGAGCATCTCCAGATCAGGATGCTCCCAGCCGTACCACTCCTTATATTCCTCATTGGTGCTCAGCCGGAAATCGGCGCTGAGGTCAATCACCACGTCTGCCAGGCTGCTGAAATAGCCGGCCTTGTCGGCGGCTGCACCGTGCGGCACACAGAGGAAGAGCACATCGACCGGCTTCAGGTCATCCGGGTGAATGAACTTCAGCGTCGTGCGCTTGCGCAGGTTCGGATGGACACTGTGGACGAATTTCTTCGCCTGCGCCCGTGAGGTCACCTGGGTGACTTCAACACCCGGATGACCGAGGAGAATTCGCAAAAGCTCACCGCCGGAATAGCCGGACCCTCCGACAATACCGACCTGGATACTGCCCACTTAGCGGGTTCCTTTCAGGGATGCAATCTTCTTGATGGCATGTTCGACAATGACGTCGGCAATCGGCACGGTCGTGGTTCCGCGCAGACCCTTGAACTCTGCGCCACCATTGACCTCGATTACCTTCAGACCTTCCGGGGTCTCAACCAGATCAACGCCGGCAATCTCTGCACCGACGGCCGCGGCTGCATCGCGCGACATCTGCTCGATCTCCGGCGTCACCTCACAAACGGTTGAAACCGCACCACGGGCGACATTGGTGATCCAGTGTTCGGCGTTGCGATAGGAGGCCGCGAGCACCTCACCACCAACGACGAACGAGCGGATGTCGCGCCCGGGTTTCTGAATGTATTCCTGCAGGTAGAACACGCCATGATGATGGGTGCCCAGTTGCTGCTTCTGCTCCAGCAGGGTCCGCAAGGATTCCGCCGAATTCGCCTTGGCCAGCAAGCGCCCCCAGGAGCCGCTCACCGGTTTGACAATCAGCGGATAGCCGAACTTTTCACCGACCTGCAAGGCACTCTCGATCGAGAAGGCCACCGCAGTCCGCAACGTCGGCACACCGGCTGCTGCCAGTGCCGCGGTCATAACCACCTTGTCATCGCAGGTATCAACAGCCTGTGACGAGTTCAGTGTCGGGACACCCATGCGATCAAACACCCGCAATGCGCAGGAGCCACGGGTGTGGGCCACACAGCGATCCAGCACCAGATCGACATCCGGGCGTTCACCCGAGGTTAGATCGAGAATCAGCGAACGGTCCTGGAGCACCGTGGTTTCAATACCACGAGCCCGCGCTGCTGCGAGGATGAGCTTCTCTTCCTCACGCAGGTGGGAAACCAGCACCCCGAGCCGGATGGGAGCGCCACTGCCGGTGGTTTCAACCGGTGTCGGCCATGCAGTTGCGGTCATGTGCGGCTCCCTATCTTGGTAGCAATGCGTTCGATGGCCATACTGAGCACGTCCACAGCGCGCTCAACTTCGGCCAGCTCAATCTGTTCTTCCGGGGTGTGGTCGTAGCTGGCATCGCCCGGGCCATAGGCCACAATCGGGCAACCCCAGGCCGGCCCGACAATATTCATGTCAGACGTGCCGGTCTTTACCTTCATCCGCGGCGTGCCACCATGGGCACGAATTGATGAGAGAAACGGCGCGACCAGTGGCGAGTTGCGCTCGCTGCGGTGCGCATCGGCGTTATAGGTCCAGGCAAGCTCGATGTCGCCGGCGAGTTCGCCAACCTTTTCCATCACCCATGCCCCGGTGACGCCCACCGGCAGACGGAAGGTGGTGGCAAGTTCGGTCCGCTCGGTCAAACCGTCTGTCGTCGTGTTGATCGAGCGAAGGGTCGCATCCAGCGCGTTGAATCCCGGTTCGGTGTCACCGTTGAACTCAGCCAGCCATGCGGTGATCCGGTTCCAGAACGCCACAATCATCTCCGGCGCGGTTACATCCGGCCCGGCAGAGTGGCTCATCGAGCGTTCGACACTGGCCACCAGCGAGGTCGAGCCCTTGTAGCCCAGCACCACACTATCCCAACTGCTCGGCTCACCAATGATGACAGCCGCCGGCTTCGGGTAATTCTCGCGCAACCAGCTGGCACCCGGCGACCCGAACGTCTCCTCGCCAACAGCGCCGATAACCGTCAGCTTGACGCCTTCCGGCAGTTCGGCCTTTGCCCCGGCAACGACAAACGTTGCCAGCGGGCCCTTGGCATCCACGGCCCCGCGGCCGTAGAGCACACCATCAACCACGTTCACCGGGATATCGCCCGGCACGGTGTCGATATGCCCCAGGAGCAGGATCTCCTGGTCGCCGTTGCCGATGGTGCCGACAGCATTTCCGGCATCATCGATATAGGCGTTGTAGCCGTAGGCGGCCATCTGCGCGACCAGCCAGGCCACCGCCGTTGATTCCTGACCGGAAAGACTCGGAATCGAGACCAGCCCGGTCAGGAGTTCGCCGGCATTGTTGAACGGCACTGCCACGGCAGATGCTTCCTTATGAGACAGCAGCGACACCGGTCACCCCCGCCCCGCTGGTCAGCACATGCCGGACAATCGCCCCGGCAACGTCGTAGCCATCATCATGGAACGTGCGGAAATCGCTCAGCGGCCGCACCTTGAGGATGGTGGCCGGATCACCGGCGATGCAATCGGCGTGGTACACGCCAACACCGAGAGCATCCCGCAGGTGGTCGGCTATTGCGATATCGCCGGCAGTAGCATCAACCGGCTGCCAGGCGGTCTCGTCACGAATTGGCCAGTCGCCGATAGCCCGTGCGACGAACGTTTCCTCACCAGCCACGATGATCCGGCGTAGTTCAACACCGGATACCGACTGGCGAACAATCAGTGCCCGCTCACCACCCAGGACCGCCCGGTGCTCAACCACTGCCTCGGCAGTTTCGAGATCATGGACGATCACACTCTGCTGGCCGGCATCCAGCGGCGAAAGCACCACCGGAAAGCCGATGCGGCTGGCAGCATCCAGAATCGACTCCTCGCTGAAGCCGATAGTGGCCGGCAAGGTGGTAAACCCGGATGCACTCAGCCAGTGAAGCAACCGCGCGCGGTCTTCGAGCCGGGCCGTGAGGTCCGGCGAGTTCACCACCGTCGCGCCGGCGTCATCCAGCAACAGCGACAGGGTGGTGCTTTCCCGCCCGGCCGGCAGGCGGACGATCACCGTCCGCCCTGCGTAGGAATCAGTACCGATACCGAGCGCTACTGATGCCGGGGTCAGGATGCTGGCACTATGGCCAGCGGCCGAGAACGCTGTCATCATCAGACGTTCCTCGACCCGCATCCGTTCTGCCAGCAGCAGAATCTCGTGCTGTTGCTGCGGGGCTGTGCCGTTCATCGCATTCATGGTCAACGGCCTACTCGCCCCAGTCTTCCTCCTCGGCGGGTGCAAGGCCAAGCTCGACGGGATCGAGGCTCAGAACTTCCAGTTCAACGCCACATTCCTGGCACTGGACGATTTCACCTTCAACCACATCTTCAAGCTCAAGGTCTGCACCGCACTCGATACACGCGGTCTGAATTGCTGCTGACATTCGTTCTGCCTTCTCTCTCCTGTGATGGACGTTCCATCTTCACGTACGTATGGGCGTTGTTTTGCGCCCTGCGAGGGTGTGGACATCACCCTCATCACACAGACGAACGGCGGGGAGTCTGACCCTCGCCGTCCGGCAGTTCCTCCAACAGTTCCGGCCACCGCCGGTCAGGGTCTGGAACCGTCACCTCCGGACGCGGGAAGACTCCCGCCGATAGGGTCGGGTTTGGGGTAGATGAAGGCGCACACCGGCAGCAGGCGGCAGCAAGCTGCCATCTGATTGCTGCGTTGTGTCTGGTTCTGCGCCGTCATTTCTGGTGGTCCCTTCATCCCTGTGTAAACAACACGACCCGCCGGCCCGGAAACCGGTTCCGGGAAACTCCTGCCTGAACGGGGCTGTAGATGCTGTCAACGGGACAGCACAAACATCGCCGTCAGGCGCAGATCCTGGGCGAGGGGAAGGGGTTTGCGATGTGCAGAAATGAGGTCGCTATCGATATATGAGATTGATCGGTTGTGGAAGAAACGTTCACCAGGGGGCCTCCAGAAATCAGTACATGACAAGGATCGGCTGCTGACTGGCTAATCCAGAAAGGACTAGCCGCGCCTAGGTTTCCTCGTCCTGATCCTGAAGTTGGCAACCACGTTCATTCCTCACAGTCTCAAACGACCACACGGTAGCCTACACCGCCTTGACAAATTCGTCAATACCTTATGTTCCGTCACATTCCGGCAGGCTGAACATCCCGAAAAGATCCGCAACAGAAAACCCCCGCCGGGTATCCGGCGGGGGCCTCCTGCGTCAGGTCAGCGATGTACCAGGGTTACGGCTCCTGCCCGGGCCCGAGGATGACGAGATTGGCTCCAAAGAAGAACCAGTCAAGCTGTCCACCCGCTCCACAATCCCCGTCAAGAAGGCCATAGTTTGGCCCGGCAGGTTCGATATCTGCCAAACAACCACTCGTAACCTGATCCATCCAGGGATAGTAGGTGAGTATCTGCTCACTCAGATTCGGTGTTTCGGCATCAATGACAGTACCAGGTGCGAGTTCTTCCCCCGCAGTAACGAACACATACCGGTAGGTCCCGGCCGGTACACGCGAGAAGAACACCAACTGGTCACCTGGAACGTCTTTCAGCGTTTCACAACTATGAATCACCAGTCCATTCGAGAACACCAGACACATTGAGAGGGTTCCCCATGAGGAGATTGTGTCATTCTTGCCAATATCAAGCTGCCCGAGAGATTGACCGTCGCCGAGCGAGATGACGTATTCGAGTGATTCATCTTCCAGGAAGAAGTCATACGAGGCGGGATCTCCGCAGTTCGTGTCAAGCCCGAAGGCCCCGCCATCCAGAATCACGTCCTCCAGACAGTTGTCATAGGCATCCAGCAGGACACTGTACGGGAGTACGTTCGTGCGTTCTTCCGGCAGGGGACTAATGACAGTGCCACGCTCCGGCATATTGTCGGGAACTCCAACCCGGATGTAGAGGTAATAGTCTCCATCCGGCACATCTTCAAAGTATCTGGCATTCCCGCTACTGCCGTCTCCCATATAGACACAATCGATGACGATGTCGCCGTTTTCTGCAACCAGACAGATAATGTACGTCCCGGTAGGCATGCTCTCCCAGCCGACGTCCAGTTGTCCGAATGCAACCTGATGCCAGTTCTCGATCTCGATGACCTCTTCATCCATCAGGCTCAGGTCAATCTCATCGCAGAGTTCCTGGTTCCAACCGAGTACACCTGCCAGCGGATCATCGATGGTGGAACACAAGGTAAAGGCCTGATCCGAATCGGCCAGCATCATCCAGGTAACTTCACCGTTGACTACCGGAAACGTTGCCTGGGAGAACGGGTCTTCATACGTCGCGGTTACGACCGCGCCGTCGCCCTCATACGGTACTACCGAGTCGCAAACGAGTTCACTTTCGACCGTCGCACAGTCACTTGCCAGCATGACTCGCTTGGTAATGGCAATGTGGGTAGCCTCAGCCAGTTCGATGCGGATGTCCAGTTGGGCGTCATCGAGGTCCTCGATCT
>CAYWXR010000044.1:4206-20920 GCA_964462545.1 uncultured Thermomicrobiales bacterium | reverse complement strand
CCTGTCATCTCGACTGGAGCGGCCTCCCCCTACCTGTCATCTCGACTGGAGCGGCAGCGGAATGGAGAGATCTCACCTCCTGCCCCTTCCATCAGGAGTGGCCCGTCATCACCCAACGCGTACAACACAAACCACAAATCCGGACAAGATAATGCCCCGGCCTCTCGAAAGAGACCGGGGCATTCCTGATGCTGGAGGGAGGCTGTGCCGCTAGGAACAGCCGAGGCTGTTACCGCAGTTGAGGCACTTGTAGCAGGCACCGTTCCGGATGGTCAGGTGACCACAGACATCGCAGAGCGGTGCATCGCCCATCATGCCCGAGAGCTGTGCGCTGACCCCACCGTCGTTGTAGGTCATCGCCTGGACAGCATCCTCTGCCGGCGGAGCACTTACCGGAGCAGCGACCGCTACCACTTCGAGATCGCGGTGGCTGTGGGAACCGTGGCCATTGCCATTACCGTTGCCGTTGGTATAACCGTTCCCGTTGCCATTGCCGTATTTGATCCGGTGCTCCTCAGCTACACGGTCAACCGGGCTGAGTGCGAGGTTGATCTCATCGGCTGGCGGCACCTGCACCAGGTCGGTTCGGCCCAGATACTCAAGTGCCAGCACCCGGAAAACGTAGTCGATGATCGACGTCGCCATCTTGATATTCGGGTGGCCATCGACCATACCCTGCGGCTCAAAGCGCGTGAAGGTGAAGGTATCGATGAACTCTTCCAGCGGCACACCATACTGCAGGCCCTTGGAAACCGAGATGGCGAAGGCATTCATCAGCGACCGCATCGTTGCACCTTCCTTGTGAAGGTCAACGAAGATCTCGGCCAGCTGGCCATCCTCGTACTCACCGGTTCGCAGGTAGATCTTGTGTCCTGCAACCCGCGCTTCCTGGGTGAATCCGCGGCGCTTGGCCGGCGGCGGGCGTCGAACCGGGCGGAACTCGGCTACTTCGGCCGGCTTCGGTGTGGTGGTTGCAACAGCAACCGGAGCCGGAGCAGCTTCCGCGACCACTTCCTCGACCTTCGCCTCGGCTTCGACTTCCTTCTCTTCCTTCTTGTCAGACTTGGAAGAGAGCGGCTGCGAGAGCTTCGAACCATCACGGTAGAGCGCCAGGGCCTTCAGGCAGAGCCGGTAGGATTCCATGTACGCGTGTTCGATATCCTCGACCGTTGCCTCGTTCGGCATGTTGATCGTCTTCGAGATCGCACCGGAGAGGAACGGCTGGGCGGCAGCCATCATCCGGACATGGCCCATGTAGTGGATGAACCGCTGGCCCTTCTTGCCACACCGGTTGGCGCAGTCGAAGACCGGCAGATGCTCTTCCTTCAGATGCGGAGCGCCCTCAACCGTCTGGGTGCCGCAGATGAACTCGTTCGCTTCCTCGATCTGGGTGCGGCTGAACCCGATGGCCCGCAGCAGGTCAAAGCCTGGCTGGTTCCACTGTTCCGGGGTCAGGCCCATCCGGCGCAGGGCATCTTCACCGAGCGTCCAGACATTGAAGGCAAACGGTAGTTCGAACACCGACGGTAGCGAGGCCTCGATCTTGGCCAGGTCATCATCGTTCAGCCCCTTGGCCTTCAGCGACTCGCGGTTGATGTGCGGTGCGCCATCCAGGGTCAACGTGCCGAGCACATAGCGCAGGATGTCGTCGATCTGGCCCTGGTCGTACCCCAGGTTGCGCAGTGCCGGCTCGATCGACTGGTTGGCGATCTTGAAGTAGCCACCACCGGCGAGCTTCTTGAACTTCACCAGGGCGAAGTCCGGCTCGACACCGGTCGTGTCACAGTCCATCAGCAGGCCAATGGTGCCGGTCGGAGCCAGCAGTGTCGTCTGGGCATTGCGATAGCCATGCGCCTCGCCCATCTCGACCGCACGATCCCAGGCACTGCGGGCAGCAGCCAGCAGGTCATCCGGGCAGAACTCCGGATTCAGCCCCACCGGAGTCACGCTAAGCGATTCGTATTCGTGGGCCGGTGCGTTGTAGGCAGCCCGCCGGTGGTTGCGCATTACCCGCAGCATGGCATCGCGGTTCGGTTCGAAGCCCGGGAACGGGCCAAGTTCGCGCGCCATCTCGGCCGATGCAGCATAGGCCTCACCGGTCAGGATTGCCGTCACCGCGCCGGCGATTGCCCGGCCTTCGTTCGAGTCGTAGGCCAGACCCAGGTTCATCAGCAGCGAGCCGAGGTTGGCATAGCCCAGACCCAGGGTGCGATAGCGATAGGACTCCAGCGCGATCTTCGCACTCGGGAACTGCGCCATCAGCACGCTGATTTCCAGCACCATCGTCCAGAGACGAATGGCATGGCGATATTCATCGATCATGAAGTACTTCGCATCGAAATCGAAGAACTTCATCAGGTTTAGCGATGCCAGGTTGCAGGCCGTATCGTCCAGGAACATGTATTCCGAGCACGGGTTGCTGGCGTTGATACGGCCACCGGCCGGACTGGTGTGCCAGTCATTGATGATCGTGTCGAACTGCACGCCCGGATCGGCACAGGCCCAGGCGGCCTCGGCGATCTGGTTCCAGATGTCGCGGGCCTTCACCGTGCGAGCCACCGAGCCATCGGTGCGCCAGGTCAGGTTCCAGTCGGCATCGTTCTTGACCGCCTCGATGAACTCTTTGGTCATGCGGACCGAGTTGTTCGAGTTCTGGCCGGATACCGTTTCGTAGGCCTCGCCGTTGAAGTCGCTGGAGTAGCCGGCCTCGATCAGCGCGGCCACCTTGCGCTCTTCCATCACCTTCCAGTTAATGAAGGTCTCGATGTCCGGGTGGTCGGCATCCAGCACCACCATCTTGGCGGCGCGGCGGGTCGTGCCACCGCTCTTGATCGCACCGGCAGCCCGGTCGAAGACCTTCAGGAAGCTCATCAGACCAGACGACGTGCCACCACCGGAGAGCGGTTCACCCTCGGCGCGCAGCCGGGAGAAGTTGGAACCGGTGCCGGAGCCGTACTTGAAAATACGCGCTTCCCGTGTCAGCAAGTCAAAGATGCCACCCTCACCGACCAGGTCGTCATCGACCGACTGGATGAAGCAGGCGTGCGGGGTCGGCCGCGAATAGGCATCTGCCGAGCGCGACAGCACCCCGGTGTAGGGATCGACGTAGTAGTGCCCCTGGCTCGGGCCGGTGATGCCATAGGCATAGTTCAGGCCGGTGTTGAACCACTGCGGCGAATTCGGAGCGGCCATCTGGTTGGCCAGCATGTACTTCAGTTCATCCTCGAACGCCTGGGCATCCTCTTCGGAAGCGAAGTAGTTGTGCTGCTCTGCCCACCAGCGCCAGGTTCCGACCAGACGGTTGAAGACCTGCTTTGCCGAGCGTTCCGGGCCAAGTACCGGGTTGCCGGCTTCATCGAGAATCGGGTTGCCATTTGCATCAACCTGCGGCACGCCGGCCTTGCGGAAATACTTGGAGACCATGATGTCGGTCGCGACCTGCGACCAGGCAGCCGGAATTTCGGCATCGGTCATCTCGAAGACGACCGTGCCATCCGGGTTGGTGATGCGCGAGGTGCGCTGAGCCCAGACAATCTGGCCATACGGATCCTGTCCGGCTTCGGTAAATACCCGCGAGACTTTCAGCCCCTCGCCACGATATTCATGGGCACCCGGCCGGACGATCTCCTCTTCGGACATTCCGATGCGGTCTGGATGTACAGCCATAATCTTCCCCTCGAAACTACGTTCAATCGACGAAAAAGCAGCCGACCCAACGAATCAGCGCCGGAACGTACCCGGCGGTGCAATCAGATACATACACAGTGGGTTCGGGTGACCGGCCCCGTCGACCGGAAGGTGAAGGTCCGTCCTGCTGCTCCCGGAGACCGGAGCAACCTCTCTGGCGAACGACCAGAATAGATGTTCGAATCATCTATATCTAGTGCTATCCACCTCAACCTAGGCCCAATATCTAGTGTATTGTACTACTTCCGGCCTCGCAAGATGTGTCATTTTGTCATGGATCCAGAGAGCATGTATCCCCCGGATCGACACTGTACGTACACCTGCGTCCGAAGTGTACGTACACTCTACATGCCAACCGGTCAACATGCAAGTGCGGATTGTCGCCTGGAAGATACAGAAGGATGCGACGCCAGACCTATACTCCCTGGTTCAAAGACGTTGCAATGACTGGCGTAGCCAATATGGCCAACGTAAAAGGCAACATGACCTACTAACATCCCATACCTCAAAGCAATATTTGGGAGGACAATTCACCTCAAACTGCTTTACATACAGGAGGTGAACAATGGTCAGATTGCGTACTTTGTTGCTCTTTATGGTCGTGTTCGGTCTTGCTGCCTGTGGAGAGGACAACGCAACTCCAAGAGTTGATGCGGTTGCAACCGAGGTTGCTGCAGGAGTTGCCGCGACTTTAGCCGCAAACCCGACAGCAACAAGCACTCCGGTCCCACCAACTCCAACCATAGAACCAACACCTACCCACACCCCGATACCAACCGTGACACCAACTCCCGTACCTCTCGCATGCAGTACGAGTTCCGGTGAACGGATATTCGAGATAGTCCAGGATTATGTAGATGAATGGTCAGACGCATTTGATCTTGCTCTCAGCACACCACGGATCGCACTTAGCAACCAGATTGCAAACATGCAGAACATTCGCCAAAGGTTGAGTCGTGAAGATTGGCCACCGTGCGCAGAATATGCCCAATCAGAACTCGCTGCAGCCATGGATGCAACAATCGATGGTTTTATCGCGTTCCTGGGCCAAGCAAGCGATGCTGTGATTGCTGAACACTTTGCGAAAGCAATAGGTCATCTCGAAAACGTAACCAACGAAATTGACAATCTACGTCCAGCGACGCTAATCCATTAGTCAGAATCCAGTGCGTCTCCCTGTCGATGGGGTTAACGGGTGTATCCGCACCGAACTCGTATGCTCTGGTGATTAGCCATTGCTTTCTGTCCGATCACGCGCACGCTCGGCGATTTTCTCGTAGTGGGCGCGGAGTTCCTCGAGGTCGTCTTCGCTGAATTCCTCGAGGTCGAGGAGGGTTTTGTCGGCGCCGGGGGTGGCGCGGAGGAGTTCGTCGAGTTTGATCTGGATGGCGGCGCTGTCGCGGTTCTGGGTGGCCTGGATGAGGAAGACCATCAGAAACGTAACGATGGTGGTGCCGGTGTTGATGACCAGTTGCCAGGTGCTGTTGAACCCGAAAATCGGTCCACTCACGGCCCAGAGGAGAATAATGCCCAGCGCGGCACCGGAAGCGATCGGGTGACCTGCCACCCGTGAAGTCCATTTCGTCACCCGGACAAACACACCATGATCTGCCACCTGAACGCTCCGTTCCCTCGTACAACCGGCTTATCCCCGGTTGGCAGCACGCCATTCCGGTGACCAGGGATCATCCCCTTCCGGAAGCTGACCAGCAAACCGGCCCCGTTCTTCTGAATCGGCAATCGCCACGCGCGTAATGTGGGTCAGGAAACCATCCAGGGTGGTTTCGGCATAGTGAAACCGGAATCGTCCAATTTCATAACTGGTTTGCTGACCGGGTGTGAACTCATCGTGGGTGGTTGCGACCTGCTGCAGGATTGCCAGACGCTCATCATCCTCGGGCAGGTCAAGAATCCAGGCTGCAAGCTCTTCCAGACCGGCAGCGGCAACCAGGTTCCGCTCGTCGCGGTCATACTCCTCGGCCCGCTGGCGGCGCCACTGAGCGATGCCTCGCAGGTATTCCGCCATCGACCAACGGGCTGCACTGTTCATCGTTTCGTCCGGTCTCCTTCATACGATTTTGTATCCCTGATTGTGGCACGGATCCTGTGACCAATCGGCATGCCCGGTATTCTTATGTTGAAAGGAACGTGCATGCATCGATCGAACAACACACATGAATCTCCCGGAAACCGACGTCCGCGCCGGGGGATGCTTGGGCTGGCCAGCCTTGTCCTCAGCCTGAACCTTGTCCTCGCAGCCTGTGGTCTTTCCTGGAACGAGATTCCATCCTGGAGTTGGGATCGCACCACACCATCGGAACCGGATCCAACGGCCACACCGCGTGCCGAGGTCTACCGGACCGAGCCACCAATTGTGCCAACACCATACGCAACCGGATGGGCAACGCCAACGCCGATGCCACCCGGGTCGGACAACCTGCACGGCACACCGGTTCCGTCAACGCCTGTCCCGTACACACCGACTCCGGTTGCAACAGCAACAGCACCCCCCACCCCGTCGCCAACACCTTCCCCGACACCGGTTGCCGGCATCACGGTGGAAGACCTGGAGCGGGTATTGATCCGTGCCAGCGACCTGCCGGGAGACTGGACACCGACCTCGGCAATCGAGATCGACCTGACCAGCCAGAACTCCATCTGCAACCTGCCGGGGCCGGATACCGTGTTCGCACCGAAAGCCCGGGCACAATCCCAGTTCCAGCAGACCGATTTCGGTCCCTTCCTGGGGATGAATGTCTCAGCCTATGCCACCCGTGGCGCTGCCCGGGAGGTGATGGATTACCTGCGGCAGGCGACATCCTGCGATAGCTGGAATGATCCGGCCCTGGACCTGGACTGGAAGGTTTCGGGTATTGATTATCCGGACAAGGGCGATGAAAGCTTCGCCGTCCGCCTGACGACCAGTTTCGGGTTCATCGGATCGATCAACGTCCACGCGGTCTTTGTCCGCACCGATTCGGTCATCACCCTGGTTGCCTACGGTGCCATCGGCTCACTGAACGTTTCCGACTCCGAACCGATGGTTGACCTCGCGCTCGATAAACTGGAAGCGCTTCCGTAGGGTCGCGCTGACAGGTCCAGCGGTGTACATCTGTCATCCCGGCGCAGAAGGGATCCGTATCCCTGAACGAACCGATCCATCCTCCGTCGGGATGACAAACAACGGGTGCCGGCCCTCGCAAGACGTCGCCGGGATCATCCTCTCCGGACCTGTCAAACCTTCCCCGCAGGGGTATCCTGATACGAATACTTCCAGGTTCCGGTCTACATCACTGTTGGGAGACACCTGATGGCAACAAGCACCCAACCCACTGTGCGGCATGGCGGTCATGGCTGCCTGGTGACGCTACTCTGGTTTGTCCTCGTTGGCTGGTGGCTCTCGGCCATCTGGCTCGCCATCGCCTGGTTTCTGATTGCCCTCATCATTACCATGCCCTTCGGGCTGATGATGGTAAATATGGTGCCGAAGATCGCCACCCTGCGCGAACCGGGTCAGGAATTCCACACCACCATTGAAGGAACGATTGTCCGGGTTGAGCAGAGTGAACTCCGGCAGTATCCATTCTTGCTCCGGGCAATCTACTTCCTGCTGATCGGGATCTGGTTTTCGGGTATCTGGATGAGCATTGCCTGGTTCGCGAGCGTTACAATCATCGGACTACCGCTTGCGATCTGGATGTTCAACCGTGTGCCTGCAATCACCACGCTCAGGCGCTACTAGAACTAGAAAAGGAAACTCCTGCGTGAATTTGCTCTCTCCCCGCCGGTTTCGGGCGGCGTCGCTGGTTGCTGCGTCGGTGACGGCCATGCTGCTGGTTCTGACTGCCGGTGCGGCTGTCCAGAATTCGTTCTTCGAACGCACCTGGATGCGCACCGACAAGCCGATTGTTGACGGGCAGGTCAACCGCACCTGGATGTGGGGACCAATTGAACCGGCCTACGAAACGACGGAACCCTACGTTGAGGCACCCGGTGGAGAGCGCCAGGTGGCCTACTTCGACAAGTCACGCATGGAGATCACCGACCCGGAGAAGGACCAGTCATCGGTCTGGTACGTCACCAATGGCCTGCTTTCGACCGAACTGATTACCGGCCAGATGCAGGTTGGTGATGCCGAGTTTGAAACCCGCGAACCGGCCGAGGTGAACGTCGCCGGCGATGCAACCGATCCGCACGGCCCGACTTACGCAACATTCGGCACCGTGCTCGATGCACCACCGGCGGAAGAAGGCACTACGCTCATCCAGCGGATCGACCGCGAGGGCAACGTCAGCGACGATCCCGAACTCGCCGGCCGCGAGGTGCTTGCCGGCCCGGTGGATGATGTCACCAACCACGCCATTGCCCAGCCATTCTGGGATTTCATGACCTCTTCCGGCACGGTCTGGCAGGATGACATGTTCATCACCGATTCGCTGTTCGAGAACCCGTTCTTCGCCACCGGCCGGCCCATCACCGAGGCCTACTGGGCGACGGTAGAGGTAGCCGAGGTTCCGATGGATGTGTTGATCCAGTGCTTCGAGCGTCGCTGCCTCACCTACACTCCGGAAAATGCCGAGGGCTGGCAGGTCGAAGCCGGCAACGTTGGCCGTCACTATTATGTCTGGCGCTACGGTGAGGAACCGCCGACCGGTAACGGCGATGAGAACCCGATCGTCGGTGACCCGGCCCGCGGCCAGGTGGTGTTCGAAGCCTCCTGTGCCCACTGCCACTCGGTGGACGGGGATACGTCCAAGTCCGGGCCGCCGGTCAACGGTCTGCTCGGCAAATTCCGCACCTTTACCAATGGATCCTCGCTGGTTGCCGATGAGGCCTACATCCGCGAATCCATCGTCGACCCGAAGGCCCTCCAGGTTGCCGGCACCCCATTCGCCATGCCGGTCATCGGTAGCCTTTCAGACCAGGACGTCGAAGACCTCGTCGCCTATATCGCCAGCCTCGACTGACAGGCCAACACCAACCCCACGCATCGTACGGGCGCAACGAGTTGCGCCCGTTTCCATTCCGCCGCGGGGAAACCTTCCTGCTGCCGAATCCTCCGAAGGGGCAGGGGTGCATTGCAAAGCGTCCGCGATCAATGCCAACGATGAGTATTTGCCATCCTGAGCGCAGTCGAAGGATCGCATTCCTCCGAAACCCGGGTTTACCACCGTTGCTGTCACTCAACGTTCGATCCCCACGCATGACATGCCTGAAAAGAGATCCCTCGACTGCGCTCGGGATGACAAATAGCCGGGGCCGGGTTCTGTCTGAACACCGCTGGCGTTTGCGGCGGACGCGTTGCTATATGCCCCTACTCCCTTCGGGGGAGGATCAATGGTGGATTGTCATCCCGAACGGAGTGAGGGATCCGGAGACCTTGAGTTACGGAGCCTTCCTTCGCCGGGGTGACAAACAAGCATTGTCGGTTCTGATCAGGCAGTCGCGGGGTTGACCGCGGACGCTTTTCGGGACAACAGAACGGGAGGGCCAGGTGGCCCTCCCGTTGTTGGTGTCTGAATTGGTTCGCCGGGGGTTTAGCCCTTGGCGGCCTTGTAGCGCTCGTTGACAGCGTTCCAGTCAACGACGTTCCACCAGGCGTCGACGTAATCCGGGCGCAGGTTCTGGTACTTCAGATAGTAGGCGTGCTCCCAGACGTCGATGCCGAGGATCGGCTTCTTGCCTTCCATCAGCGGGTTGTCCTGGTTCGGATAACCCTTGACCTCAAGGTTGCCCGAGCCATCGACGCTCAGCCAGGCCCAGCCACTGCCGAACTGGCCGGTGGCGGCAGCCTTCACCTTGGCCTTGAACTCATCGAAGCTACCGAAGGCAGCATTGATCGCATCTGCAATCTCGCCGGTCGGCTCACCGCCAGCATTCGGGCCCATGGTGGACCAGAAGATGGAGTGGTTAACGTGGCCACCGCCATTGTTGCGGACAGCGGTGCGGATGCCTTCCGGAAGCGAATCCAGATCGCTGATCAGTTCCTCGGCGCTCTTGTCCTGCAGATCGGCATGATCGGCCAGCGCGTTGTTCAGGTTGGTGACATAGGTGTTGTGGTGCTTGCCGTGGTGGATCTGCATGGTTCGCTCGTCGATGTGCGGCTCAAGAGCATTGGCCGCATATGGGAGATCAGGCAATTGGTGTGCCATGTGGTAAATCCCTTTCCTGTACATGAAGTATCGTCAGACGCTGCACAAACCACAGCCCCGTAAGGTCGATGGCGACGGGTTGCTTTCGCGTCACTCCTCTTAGAATAGTCTACCGCCGGAACCCATGCAATCCGAGGAACGTCGTATTCTCCGCACCAGCACGGGAAAATACTACTCCCCCGAGCGTCCCCAACCGCCTCCGCCGGGCGTCCGGATAGACAACCGGTCACCCGGCCGGGCCATGAACTCCACCTTGCCGGACAACTGCGAAACCTCGCCATCACGAATCAGCAGATTCTCGCCGGATGCGCCGGGTTCACCTCCGTTGAGACCATACGGTGCACCGGTGCGACGTTCGGTAAGCAGGGTCACCCGGGCCGGCACACTGAACTCGATCTCGCGCACCAGCCCATCGCCGCCACGGGATGCACCCGTTCCGCCGGAACCGTCACGCAGCCGGTACTCGGTGATCCGCATCGGATAGGCGAATTCAAACGCCTCGATCGGCGTGTTCAGGGTATTGCTCATGTGCACATGAACACCGGACAGCCCGTCCGATTCCGGACGGCCGCCCATGCCGCCACCCATCGTCTCGTAGTAGGTGAAGGCCCCGCCGGTTCGCGGATCGTGCCCGCCGGCAGTGACGTTGTTCATCGTCCCCTGGCTGGCAGCCGGAATGACATCCGGCAACGCCTGCGCCAATGCGCCGAACACCACATCCACAATCCGCTGCGACGTCTCGACATTGCCGCCGGCGACCGGGCGCGGCGGACGGGCGTTCACCACCGTTCCGGGAGGGGTGATCACACGGACCGGACGGAACGCTCCGGCATTCGGCAGGGCATCCTCACCGATCAGGCACTGTACGGTGTAGTAGCAAGCAGATTTCGCGACTGCCGCAACCGCGTTGACGCTGCCCTCGGCTTCCGGTGCCGTGCCGGTGAAGTCGATCTCCAGTTCCTCACCCTGTACCGTCACCGTGGCGGTAATCCGGATCGGTTCATCACTCACCCCGTCGTTATCCAGATAGTCGGTGAAGGTGTAGGTTCCATCCGGAATGGCCCCGATCGCCGCGCGGGTGATTCGCTCGGCATAGTCAATCAACGCACCACAGTAGATATGCACCGTTTCGAGACCGTAGCGTTCGACCAATTCCTGCAGGCGCCGTTCGGCGGTGCGGTTGGCCGCCACCTGGGCGGCAAGGTCACCCCGGCGCTCGTGGGGCGTGCGGACATTACGCAGAATCAGTTTCAGCGCGGCCTCATTGGCCACACCGGCATCCCACACCCGGATCGGCGGAATAATCAGCCCTTCCTGGTAAATCTCGGTGGCAACCGGCATCGAACCCGGCGACATGCCACCGACATCAGCATGGTGCGCCCGGTTGGCCGAAAAACCGACCAGATGCAGTTCGCCATCCACCTCGGCAAACGCCGGCGAGATCAGGGTGATATCCGGCAGGTGGCTTCCGCCGCTGTACGGGTCGTTCAGGACAATGACATCGCCCGGTTGAAATGAGTCAAACTCGGCCAGCGCAGCGGCAACCGAGTCCGGCATCGCGCCGAGATGCACCGGGATGTGCGATGCCTGGGCGATCATCCGGCCTTCCGGGTCGAACAGCGCACAGGAGAAATCGCGCCGCTCCTTGATGTTCGGTGAATACGACGAACGGGTCAGCACCGCGCCCATCTCGTCAGCAACAGCAGTAAGGGCACTACGGAAGATCTCCAACCCGACCGGGTCCACCACGGTTTGTTCGGTCATCGTTTCAGCCTACCCTTCCACCTGCGTTGCGATCAGATTGCCTACCCGGTCAACGGTCCCCTGCCAACCGGGTGGAAGCACGATGGTGGTGTCATATTGCGAAATGATCGCCGGGCCGGGAACCGCTGCGCCGTGATGCAGGGTATCGCGCTGATACACCGGTGTTTCCAGTCTGGCCGCTCCGGATGGAGTAGCAAAGATCACTGGCCGGTGCTCGGCAGGCTCCGGCAGCGGTGCATCCACCAGGTCGTGCTCCTCCATGACCGGTGGATCGACAATGCCACGGGCTTTCACGCGAACATTGACAATCTGCACCGGTTCACCGGGATCGCTGTAACCAAACCGTGTCCGGTGCATCTCGTGGAATGCGTTGATCGTTTCATCGAGATCGTCGTTGAACGGCACACGCAGTTCGTAGGATTGCCCGGCATAGCGCAGGTCCACATACCGCTCGATGCTGACTGCATCCCCGGGGATGCCCTCATCGAGAATCTCCTGCCGGCCCTGCTCCGCCAGTTCAGCCAGCGCAGAGCGGACCTCCTCTTCGGTCACACCGCCGGTCGCCAGAATCGTACGCACATAGTCCTTGACGATATCCGCGGCCAACATCCCCAACGCCGAGAGCACACCCGGTGTTGCCGGGAAAAGCACCTGCGGTATCCGCAACGATTCGGCAAGTTCGCAGGCATGGAGTGGCCCGGCCCCGCCAAACGGAACCAGGGTGAATGCACGCGGATCGTGCCCCTTCTCGACCGAAATCACCCGCACCGCCGCTTCCATATTGGCATTGGCAATGCTGATGATGCCGAGCGCTGCTTCCTCGACCGAACTTTCAAGGCGTTCGGCAATCGGCTCGATGGCGGCTACAGCACCGGCGACATCCATGGTCACATCGCCGCCAAGCAGCGCACCTGCCCCGAGGCGGCCGAGCACCAGGTTGGCATCGGTCACCGTCGGTTCGGTGCCACCTCGACCGTAGGCTGCCGGGCCGGGATCGGCCCCTGCCGAACGTGGGCCAACCCGCAACGCACCCCCGGCATCAAACCAGCCAATGCTGCCGCCGCCGGCGCCAACCGTGTGAATATCGATCATCGGTACCCGCGACGGATAACCACCGACCATTCCCTCGGTCGTCTCGGTAATCGCACCGTGAATCAGGGAAACATCGGTCGAGGTGCCACCCATATCCAGCGCGATGCAATCAGAAATCCCCGACGCACTGGCCGCAAACATCGCCCCGACCACACCGGCCGCCGGGCCGGAGAGCAGGGTCCGGGCCGCTTCCGACCGGGCAGTCGCGGCGGAGATCGCCCCACCGTTGGATTGCATGATCCGTAGTGGCACACCGGCCGGCAACTGCTCTTCCAGATGCCCCAGGTAACGATCCATCAGCGGCATGACGTAGGCGTTGAGGACAGTCGTGCTGGTGCGCTCATACTCGCGAAACTCCGGCAGCACATCACAGGATGCCGACACAGTAAACCCGGCATCCCGGATCGCCTGGCACACCGCCTGTTCGTGCCCGGGATTGACGAAACTGAAGAGCAGGCAGACGGCTACCGATTCGATCTCCGCCTCCCGCAGGGCAGTAATCACGGCATCAATACTGCCGTGGTCCAGCGGGGTCAGGACCTCGCCCAGTTCGGAGAGACGTTCGGTCACTTCCAGACGATGTTCACGCGGCACCAGCGGCGGTTCCTTCCGGACATTGAGGTTGTAGAGGCTGGGGCGTGTTTGCCGGCCGATTTCCAGCACATCCCGGAACCCGGCCGTCGTCACCAGACCGGTCCGTGCCCCCTTGCGTTCCAGCACGGCGTTGGTCGCCACCGTCGAGCCATGCACCACTGCAGAGAGGTCGCCATTGCTGACCAGATCGGCAATCCCCTTCAGAATCGCCGCCGACGGGTCATCCGGCGTCGAAGGGACCTTGTAAACCCGCACCGTCCCGTTATCCAGCAATACAAAATCGGTAAACGTTCCACCGGTATCCACACCAATAATCGCCATGAGCGCCCTGATTCCATCTCACATGCAAACCCGCCCGGAAATCCACGGCTAACTGTAACCCGATGCGCCCTCCCTGCGCGGCGCTCCACCCCTCACACCCCCGGCCTTTCCACCGGGAATTGCCCCCCGCAGGGATAGGGGTGCATTGCAATGCGTCCGCCGCCAACATCCGAACGCCCACTCAGGGCCGACAACGTGTACCTGTCATCCCGACGGAGGAGGGATGACAAACAAGACTGGCGTTTCCTGATTGAGCATTCATGCGGTTACACCCTTGCGCGGTCAATCGGGAGCGACCCCTTGCATTGTCATCCTGAGCGAAGCGCAGCGGAGTCGAAGGATCTCTGTCCGCCGGGCGTGAGACTTTCCAGCGGAGTGGTGTCACAACCACGCCGGGAACTCGCACGGATCGTGGAACGAGATCCCTCGACTTCGCTCGGGATGACGGTTTGCACAGGCATGGTTCATCAGGACATCCATGAGGTAGCGGCGGACGCATCGTAATGCGTCCCTATCCTGCGGGGAATAAGACCTGTGGTGTGCCCCCTACCGACGGAAACGGGGACGGAAGGTGCTGGGGCGAGGGGTGTGAGAGACGAGGCCGAGGTCGTAGGCGTCGTCGAGGATGGGCTGGAGCGTTTCGATCATCAGGGCGAGGCGACCGGCCAGTTGGCGGGCGAAAGCAGGGGTGAGCGGGCCGATCGGGTAGACCTCGTAGAGATGGCCCCACGATTTGGTCCACCGCTCCAGTTCACACTGCTGCCCGAGCAGGTGCTTGATCTCGACAATGTACTGGTCGAAATGCTGGAGCAACCTGGTGGTGCTTTCCGGCCCATCCTCAAAGTGCAAGCCAACCTCGATCAGCCCGATTTCGGTGATGAACGACACCTCGTAGTGCACCCGGTAGTTCGCACCGTAATGCACTTTCAGCAGGTTCATCGTTTGCCGGTGGTTGAACTTCTGCATGCCGGCAGGGAGACGCTCCTGGACGGTATCGACAATCTCGTCGAAAAACTCCCGTCTCCGGAGCGTCCCTTTTGTCGTTCCGGTTGGTGTTGAAACCGTCAACACCGCTTCCTTCCAGCGCCTATTCGGTGGCGGCCAGCAGGTTGGCCGCACCACCTGCCAGGCGGATCACTGCTATTTCATCCACGAGCGTCCCGGAGTTGTTAACCGTCATCGACAGGATAAACGTCCGGCCATCGGCACGTTCGAGAATCCAGTTGAAGTTCAGCACACCCGGCTCGGAGCCCCCCTTGAACCCGACCCAGGTCCAGGTCGCCGGATCAAACTCGATACCAGGATTGATCGAAAGAATCTCGGTAATCGGCTCCAGCCCCGGCCGTTCGGACATCTGCTTCAGATAGACCAGCGCATTGGAAAGATCGTTGGTGGAGGCAAACCACTCGATGGTGTCGATGTTCACCGGACCGGTCCAGGCATTGCCTGCGTCCGGCGAGTCCGGCAACACCAGTGCTTCTTCCGCCAGGATTCGTCGCTTTTCGTCAACATCAGCCGCGATGAATGCCTCGCGAGCGGCATCATCAAACATCAGTTTCAGGCTGAAGAGTTCGCGGGTGCTCAGCATCGGCATATTCACTGCCGGATCGCCATGCCCCATTTCCGCCTGGAATGCCTCGACATTCTCACGACCCAGATGATGGAGCAGATGGTCGGTAGCGGTGTTATCGCTGATTGAGATCATCAGTTCGGCATACTCACGCAGGGTAAAGACTGCCCCGGCCTCTTCATCCTGCATGACGCCGGTCGGCAGGCTCTTCCACTCATCCCGAATGGCAAGTTCATCATCCCAGGAAGCCTCGCCAGCCTCAACCTGCCGGGCCAGTTCACCAAGAATGTAGAGTTTGAAGGCCGACCCCACAGCCAGACGCTCATCAGCATTGGTGTTGTGGATCGGCATCAGCCCATCCGGAGTGACTTCGGAAACCTGCACGGCAAATTGCGTGGCAAGCGCTGCAAGCCCGGCATCCAGATCGGTCCATGCCGCAAGTTCCGCCGGTTCGTCATCCAGAGCCGAGGCTAAGACCAACTGGAAGAAGGTGATCTGTTCCGGAGCGGCGGGATCAACGCCGACGGCCAGCACAAACTCTTCCTCGCCGGCACCAACCAGATTCACTGCCAGTTCGGTATCGGTCGGTTCCATATAGAACCCGGTAACTTCCAGCGGTGCATAAATGCTGGAAAGCTGTTCAATGCCGGGCATCAGGTCGGCAAACGGAAACTGCTGCCG
This sequence comes from uncultured Thermomicrobiales bacterium, assembly GCA_964462545.1. Lineage (GTDB taxonomy): Bacteria > Chloroflexota > Chloroflexia > Thermomicrobiales > CFX8 > CAYWXR01. The sequence continues at coordinate 5,059 of CAYWXR010000044.1, read as the reverse complement.
GAATGACTCGGCAAATCGCTGGTTGTATTCATCCTCGGTCATCGTCTCGGTACCGTTGAGGACACCAAGTACCCAGGCAACCATCTGGCCGGCAGGAGTATCCGGCAGGTCTGCGCCCGGCCCTGCAGTTGGTTCTTCGGTTGCCGCTGCTGTTGGTTCAGAGGTCGGTTCGACTGTTGGTTCAGTAGTGGCGGTTGGCTCGGTGGTTGCTGTTGGTTCCGGCTCATCGGTCGCCGTCGGTTCGATCTCGACTGTCGCTGTCGGTGAATCCGGGGCGGTGGTTGCTGTCGGGTCGGCATCATCATCGCCCCCGCAGGCAGCCAGCACCAGTACAAACACCAGCAGAAATATACGTAATCGACCAAACATAAGGACCACCCATTATCATCATCGCAATATCCGCTCTTTCGAGTGTATCAACGATGAAACGGTCATCCGGGGGTTGCCGGTTGCACCTCATCCGGCAGATCAAACCGCCGGAACACCGGGTAGCCTGCCAGCACAATCACGCCCACCAGTTAACCTCCACTGCACAATTTCCTGTCCAGACGCTAACCCTCTCTTCGGCAATCCCTAACAATGCGGTAACGCCCGCTATCTATCGTCATACCGAGGGCATACCGGTGCGTTCCGGTCTGACCCGGGCAATGAAGCCTGCATGTATGACGAGGTAGAAAGGGAAACGCCTGCAATGGATGCGTTGAACGACTCCATGTGGCACCGCATGAATCCGGACACCGGGATCACCCGACGATCACTCCTGAAGCGCTCAATGGTGCTCGGTCTTTCCGTTCCGGCTATCGCCACACTGCTCGCCGCGTGTGGCGATGACGACGAGGAACCGACGGCAACC
>CAYWXR010000044.1:0-4106 GCA_964462545.1 uncultured Thermomicrobiales bacterium | reverse complement strand
CGGAACCGGATGAAGAATCAACCGGCGTTGATACCAGCATTCGCATTACCGGCCCGTTCGATGGCGAAGCAGGTCGGCTGGATGGTGCAGGTGCCAGTTTCCCGGCAGTACTCTACAGCCGCTGGTTCTTCGAGTATCACGCACTGACCGGGGTTGAGGTCAACTATCAATCCATCGGCTCAGGTGGCGGTATCCGTTCGATCAGCGAGGACTCCGTCCACTTCGGCGCAACCGACGGCCCGATGAACGACGAACAGATCGCCGCCGGTGGTGGCACGATCTTCCACCTGCCAATGGCGCTGGGCGCCGTGGTGGCCACCTACAACGTCCCTGGCCTCGGCGATGAACCGTTGCGGTTCACCGGGGACCTCCTCTCCGGCATCTTCCTGGGCAAGATCACCGTGTGGAACGACCCGGCGCTGGTCGAGGTCAACCCGCAACTGGCCGATGTCAGCAACCCGATCCTGGTCATCCACCGGGCCGACAGTTCCGGCACATCATTCATCTTCACCGACTATCTCTCGGCGGTGAACCAGGAGTGGTCAGATAGCGTCGGCGTGGGCACATCGGTCAACTGGCCAACCGGGTTGGGGGCCAGCGGCAACGAAGGTGTTGCCGGCGAAGTCAGCCAAAACCCCTACTCCATCGGCTATGTCGAACTGATCTACGCACTGCAAAACAACCTGGGGGTAGCTCTGATCCGCAACCAGGAAGGCAACTGGATCGAACCAACCACTGCCGCGGTCACTGCCGCCGCCGCGGGTGTTGCCGAAACGATTCAGGATGATCTCGCTGCCCGGATTGTCGATGGCCCCGGACCGGAAACCTATCCGATCTCCGGCTTCACCTGGATCCTTGCGCGTGAGAAGCAGAGCGACAAGGCCGTCGCCGTCGCCCTCACCCGTCTCCTCTGGTGGTGTCTCACCGATGGACAATCGTTCAACGACGAACTCGGCTATGCCCAGGTACCACCCTCTATCGCCGAAAAGGCGCTGGCGCTTGTTGCCCGGATACATGTTGATGGCGAACCCGCCTTCCCGGGAGCCTGACACAACGACAACACCGCGGAACGTGGAGAGTCGCTACCAACGGCTCTCCACCACTTCCAGGAAGGGACAAGGTTTGATGCAGCCGGCGATTCCACAACACCCCGGAAACACGTCGAGAACAGGAAAACTCCACGGCAGCAGCGCTGCGCGTGGAGATCGCATCTTTGCCCTGGCAGCACAATCTGCCACGCTGATTGTCATCGCGCTGCTGCTTGCTGTGATGGTCCTGCTGTTCATCGATGCGAGGCTGGCGATCCAGACCTTCGGGTTCTCCTTCTTCACCTCGACCACCTGGGATCCGGTCTTTCAGAATTTCGGGGCGGCAGGGTTCATCTTCGGCACACTGGTAACCTCATCCATTGCCCTGTTGATCGCCACCCCGGTTGCCGCGGGTGCAGCGATCTTTATCGTGGAATATGCCCCGCCCTGGCTGCGCAACCCGGTTTCGTTCACGGTCGAGATGCTTGCTGCCATCCCCAGCATTATCTATGGCCTCTGGGGCTTCTTCGTCCTCGCGCCACTGATGCGGAACCATGTTTCGCCGCAACTCCAAAGCATCTTCGAACCGGTCCCGGTGGTCGGGGCACTGTTCGCCGGGCCGATTTTTGGCAAGGACATTCTCACCGCCGGCGTCATTCTTGCCATCATGATTCTGCCGACGATCATGGCGGTCTCCCGTGAGGTGGTGATGACCGTGCCGGATACCCAGCGCGAGGGCATGCTGGCGCTCGGGGCCACCCGCTGGGAAATGATCCGCAACGCGGTCCTCCCCTACGCGAAGGTCGGCATTTTCGGCGGCGCAATCCTCGGGCTGGCACGGGCGCTGGGAGAAACGATGGCCGTTACCATGGTCATCGGCAACAGCAACTCCGGCATCAACGCTTCGCTCTTCACACCCGGCTACACCATGGCCAGTTCCATCGCCCTCCAGTTCCGCGAGGCCGACACCGCGATGTATTTCAGCGCCGTGGTGAACATCGGCCTGGTGCTCCTGCTGATCTCCGCCCTGGTCAACATCCTCGCCCGCATCCTGATCTGGAGCTTCTCCCGCGGAACGGGGGATACGCGACTGTGATGCGGAGCCAACTTCCAGGCCGGAAGCGGATGTGCTGCCTGGTTGGTGGGTCACCCTGGAACACGCACCATCGAAACAAGAGAGAAACGCATGCAAACCACTGAACCATTGACAGCGACGATTGTGAGCGACGGGGCACGCAGACAGGCGGCAACACGAGCCCGGGAGTCATTGCTGGTTCCCGACGCCCGGCTACGGCGCCGGAAGACGTTCAGCCATATCATGGCTGGCCTGGTGGGACTGTGCACCATCGTGGCAGTAGCAGTGCTCTGGATCATCCTCGGCTATGTCATCATGCGAGGCCTGCCGGCATTGAACATCGCTTTCTTCACCGAGGGGCCTTTGCCATTTGGTGAGTTTGGCGGCGGAGTACGTCCTGCCATCCAGGGGTCGCTGCTGATTCTGGCCATCGCCTGCCTCGCCGGCGTCCCGATCGGCGTCATGACCGCGGTCTACCTGTCGGAGTTCGGCAACAACCGGTTTGCTGATGCCGTGCGCTTCGTGATCGACCTGCTGGCCGGACTTCCCTCGATTGTCGTCGGCGTCTTCATCTGGGCGCTGCTGGTGCAACGGCTGATCGGCAACTACTCCGGGCTTGCCGGTGCGGCCGCGTTGGCTGTCATTATGATCCCGATCATCGCCCGGACCGTCGAAGCGATTCTCCGTCTGGTGCCAAACACCATGCGCGAGGCATCGCTGGCGCTCGGAGTCCCGACCTGGCGGACGATCGTCAAGGTTGTCCTGCCGGCAGCGAAGAGCGGCATCATCACCGGCGTTGTCCTCTCAATGGCCCGTGCCGGTGGCGAAACCGCGCCGCTACTGCTGACAACACTCGGCAGCACCTACCCTGGCTGGAACATGCTGGAGCCGATGGCTGCCCTGCCGGTCCAGATTTACAACTACTCGGTTGCCCCCTATGCCGACTGGCACACCAAAGCGTGGGGCAGCGCCCTGATTCTGATTGCACTCATTGGTCTGCTCAGCCTGCTCACCCGCTGGGCAGTGCGTGGAAAGAAGGTGAACTAGATGTGGCCCTGGACCGCTCGACAAGACCCGATCATCTCCGCCGCTGCGGCAACGATTCCACCTGCCAGCCTCGAACCAGCCACGATGACGATTACCAACCTCAGCGCCTGGTACGGTGATTTTCTGGCAGTGAAAGACATCACCCTGCCGATTGAACCCGGCAAGGTCACGGCGCTGATCGGCCCGTCCGGCTGCGGCAAATCGACCTTCATCCGCTGCCTGAACCGCCTGCACGAGCTGAACAAGGGCGGGCGAGTCGAAGGCACGGTCCAACTGGACGGCGAGAATATCTACTCCCCGGCGGTCGATCCGGTGCGGGTGCGCCGGGTGATCGGCATGGTCTTTCAGAAGCCGAACCCGTTCCCGATGATGTCGATTTATGACAACGTCGTCGCCGGCATCAAGCTCAACGGAACCCGGCGCAGCAAGCACGACCTCGATGAGATCGTCGAACACAGCCTCACCCAAGCCGCACTCTGGGACGAGGTGAAGGACAAGCTCGACCAGTCGGGTGCGTCGCTCTCCGGCGGTCAGCAGCAGCGTCTCTGCATCGCCCGTTCGCTGGCGGTCGAGCCGGAAGTACTGCTGATGGACGAACCCTGCTCGGCGCTCGACCCGATCTCGACCTTCAAGATCGAGGAGTTGATTGTCGAACTGAAGGCGCGGTATACGATCGTCCTGGTGACCCACAACATGCAGCAGGCCGCCCGTGCGTCGGATTACACCGCATTCTTCCTCTCCGGCGAGGAGCGCTACGGCCAGCTGATCGAATACGGCCCCACCAGCCAACTCTTCACCAACCCGAAGAACGAGGAAACCGAAGCCTACGTCACCGGCAAATTCGGCTAGGCATCCCCCCCGTTGCTTGCCGGGGCGCCGCGCTGCATCGCTCCGGTAAGGCGTCACCCTGGACGGGAGCATCATCCTTCACTTGTCATCTCGACCGGAGCGCAGCG
>CAYWXR010000043.1:18774-21243 GCA_964462545.1 uncultured Thermomicrobiales bacterium | reverse complement strand
GTCATCCCGACGCAAGGAGGGATCCGTCACTCCGGGGCTACGGATCCCTCCTTGCGTCGGGATGACAGATCGAGTTGGTCTGTGCGTGGTCGAATATCGCGGGCGTAACACGCGGACGCATTGCAATGCGCCTCTACCCCTGCGGGGTGCTAGTGCATCGGCAGGCTGATGAGGAAGCTGATGGCGCCGAGGAGGCTGAGGGTGGCGAGGATGAGCATCAGGGCCTTGATGTCGCGGGACTGGAACTTGTTGGCGATGCCGGCGAAGAAGAGCACCATGGCGCAGATCACGGTGGAGAGGACGTACTTGTCGGCGTGGCCGTTGGCTTCCTGTGCCAGGATCGCCTGTTCTTCCGCCTCATCCAGCCAGTCGAGGCTTGGCTGGAGCAGTTGCTGGTGATACTCCTCGTTGATCAGCGGGCTGCGTTGGGCGTCCGGATTGTTCAGCGGGTCGGACGCGATCCACTCTTCCAGCCGGGGAATGAATAACTCGTGCATTACCCGTTCACGGTAGAACCGCTCCAGAGGCCCATTTTCATTGGCGTAGGCGTTCACCCACTGGGAGAAGAGGACCGAATCGATGGTGTAGCGCTGGCTGGCCATGGTGTAGGCGCGGGTGGATTCAACCCGTGCTGATGCGGCGGCGATGTTGTGGGTTGATTCAACACCGCTCCAGCGTGTCGATTGGTAGGCGCTCCAGGCAGTGACGATCGATGCGATCGACAACAGGATCGCTGAGACGATCTCCGCATGTTGCAGCCAGGTTGAGAAGTCGAACCATGAACGTTTCGGCGCGTCGCGCATGGATTCTCCGGTGCGGCAGGCGGAGTTTTCCCGCCTGCCGCTGCAATGCAAACTTGTCTAGTTGGTTGTCGGTTGGGCCGGCCCGTAGCGGTTGGATGGCAGCGTCACCATCTCCATCAGCCGTGTTTGCGCCGCCATGCCGAAGGCAGCCAGCAGAATCCAGGCAAGCATCCAGTACCAGGACTCGCTGATGACCGCCCAGGCCGCGCCATAGTTGAGTTCGTAGCGGTCGATCTGGCCGAACAGCAGCAGGATACCGGTGATAATCGCCCCGGCACCGATAAAGGCGGTGTTCACGATCACCACCCAGACCGGCAGTGCAATCGCCATGGCAAACAGGAACAGGATGACCGCCCCGATCGCCGCGACGATGAAGACTATCCAGCCATTGGTCACCCCAAATGCGTGCATCAGCGCCGAGCCGATCAGCGCACCAGTCGAACCGGCCGCCAGCAGCGCGCCGACATACCAGTAGAGATAGGACAGCGCGCTGAAAATGATGCCGACGATAATTCCGGCAAGAATGCCGGTGGTCGTTGCGAAGAACCCGTCACCGAACAGGGCACTGACGCCGGCCAACGCTACGTAGAAGCCGGCAATGAAGCCGATAATCGGCAGGGCGAAGAAGAAAACCCGCAGACCCATAAAGCAGAGTCCGAACCCGACAAATGCGAGCAATATGCCTAGCAGAATATCCATGCTGTGCTTCCCCCTTTGGTTTGGACCTATTCCGCGATACGGAAATAGGCTAGAAGTTCCCCATCGGCGGTGCGCAGCGCCAGTGAGTTCGAACCAAGCTCATACGTTTCCGCCCGTTCGAGCGCCGCCAGGAACGCCTGTTCCTGATCCATGATCGGCTCTTCACAGGCCATGGCGGTGGATGCCACGGTGTCGATGCTAATGTCACCATCGTCTGCATCGAACCCTGCTGTGAAGGTGTTGCAGCCGGCGTTACCGGAGAGCGTATCCTCGTCATCGTCGAACAGCGCCGTGATCGTCGTGCCGTCAAGCACCGTCATAACGCCCTGCTGACCGTCATTGAGGTAGACCAACTGCCAGTTGGTGTCTTCCAGATCCGCCTCTTCAAGCTCGACCAGGGTGGCCAGTTCCAACCCGCCGGCGTCGAGCAGAGTCAGCGTGTCGCCGTTGACCTCGAAGCTGGCGGTGTTATCCAGTGCTTCCAGAAATGCGGTTTCCTGATCTCCGGCATCTCCCGGACAGGCCATTCTCGTCATCGGTCCGACGACGATGGTCAGGGCGTTGTCATCGCCCGTTTTCCAGGTGCCGATGATCCGGTTACAGGTGGCAGAGCCGAAGAGTTGATCTTCCCCTTCAAAGTTCAGAATGGCCGAGGTATCCGGGAGAATCGACATTCCTCCCAGCGTCTGGAGTTCCCATTCGGTGTCTTCCAGATCCTCGTCATCGCTGAACGAGCAGGCAACCAGCAGCAGTGATAAACCGAACAGTAGGAGCGTGAACAAGCGTAGCCGTTTCATGGAACCCTCTTCTCTCACCATCAGGACGCGCTAACCGGATAGCCAGGCCCAAGCGGAATCCCGAGGACGAACCAGAGCACGATCATGATCAGCCAGGCAACCAGCACAACGAACGTGTAGGGGATCATCAGCGAGATGATCGTCCCCAGTCCGGCATCTTTCACATAGCG
>CAYWXR010000043.1:0-18674 GCA_964462545.1 uncultured Thermomicrobiales bacterium | reverse complement strand
CTGATAACCAGCAACATGAAGATCAGGCCGGCCAGCCCGGCGAAGGTCTTGGTGATGCCGTTGATGACATCGTTCGAGTTCTTGACCGTTCTTGCGCCGATGCCATAGGCAATGCCGGCGACCAGGAAGAGGAGCGTGATAATGAAGATCAGGCTATCCATGAACGGGGTATTGCCGATGATCGAGTCATCAATCGGGTCACGCAGCGGTGCGCCCGGAGGTGCCGTCAGCAACACGATGACACCAACGCCGGCCAGCAGGCCGTAAAGCGCATATTTCAGCCCCCGGCTCTCCCCTGCCTCATCGGTTTCGTCACCATCCTCGGGGATCGGCATGCTGCCGGTAAGTTCCGGCTCGGTGATCTCCGGCTCATACTTGCCGAGGCGCGGCTCGATGATCCGCTCGGTAACCGCGGTGATGATGATCGCCATGATGATCGTCGAGACGATATTGAAATAGAGATTCGCCGTGATCGTGATCGTTGCGTCGGGGTCGGAGAGTGCAATCGCCTCGTTGGTCATTTCCGTAATCAGCGCATCAACCGGCGCGATCAGGATGTTGACCGAGAAGGCGGCACTGACTCCGGCATAGGCCGCCGCAATGCCGGCCAACGGATGTCTTCCGACACTGAGGAACGCTGCCGCGCCAAGCGGGATCAGGATCAGGTAGCCGGCGTCGGTCGCGACACTGGAAAGCCCGCCGATGAAGACGATGATGAAGGTCAGCGCCCGGCTCGGTGCTGCTTTCACCAGGCCGCGAATCAGGGCTGCCATCAGGCCAACCTGCTCGGCAACACCAACACCGATCATCGCAACGAAAATCACCGCCACCACGTTGAAGCTGGCGAAGTTGTTCACGAACGACGTGAAGATAAACCGCAAACCGTCGACCGAGATCAGGTTTTCGATTTCGACCGTTTGGGTGATGATCACATATTCGTCGTCGATCCGGTCAACAATGGTGATTGGCTCGGAACTCCCACCAAGCCAGTCGGTCTCGGCTTCAACCGAAACCGGTACGATGACATCCTCGGTGACGCTTACCCCGATGAGACTTAGTACCAACGAAAGCACCATGACGATGGCGATCAAATAGATAAAGATCATCACCGGGTGCGGAACCTTGTTGCCCACTCGTTCAATACCGTCGAGCATGCGCTGGGAGAATGATCGTTTCTGGTCGGGTTCCAAAGGCTCGCTGGTTGCGCTCATCTCACTGCTCCCCACTCCACGCCTGGGCCAGCCGGATGCACATGCCGGTGGCACGGATCATGTCCTGTACACTGATCCACTCCAGAGGTCCATGGATGTTCTGCATCCCGGTAAAGAGGTTCGGGGTTGGCACGCCCAGTTCGGTCAGCCGCGAGCCGTCGGTGCCGCCACGGATTGGCTGGGAGAATGGTTCGATCCCCATCTCCCGGCACACATTCATTGCCAGTTCCACCGGGCGCATATCGTCGATCAACCAGTAGCGCATGTTGCGGTACTGGTTGGTGATCTCGCACCAGATCCGTGCCCGCGGTTCAGTGGCCGCGACGGCATCGCAGACCGAGCGCACCAGTTTGCCAAGCGATTCCAGTTCATCCAGTTCAAATGCCCGCAGGATGAAGTTCATCTCGGCCGCTGCTGCCCCGCCGTGCATTTCGTAGAGATGGATGAATGGCTGTCGTCCATCGGTCGTTTCCGGTGTCAGGGTGACGTGCGGCAACGTCATGACGATCTTGGCTGCAAGGTGTAGTGCGTTGACCATCACGTCCTTGGCCTGCCCCGGGTGGATCGAAACGCCCTCGATCCCCACGGTCGCCTTGTCTGCCGAGAAGGTTTCGTAGACGATTTCGCCAACTTCTGCGCCATCGAGCGTATAGGCGAAGTCAGCCTTGAGGTCACCCGGCAGATTCGGGTGGACGCCCCGGCCAATCTCCTCATCGGGCGTGAAGCAAATCCGGATCGTGCCGTGAGGAATCTCCGGATGCTGAAGCAGGTGGTTGGCCATCGCCATGACGATTGCAATGCCGGCCTTGTCATCTCCGCCGAGCAGGGAGTTGCCGCTTGCAGTGATAATGTCCTCCCCGACCTTGCTGGCCAGATAGGGTGAATCCGTCGGCGACAGCACCAGATCCGGGGCGTACTCGAAGGTGATGTCGCTGCCGTCGTAGTTCCGGTAGACGACCGGCTGTACGTCCGTGCCGTTGAAGGCCGGCGCCGTGTCAACGTGGGCAAGGAATGCAACGGTCGGGACCGTATGGGATACCGTCGCCGGAATGGTTGCCAGCACTGCGCCATACCTGGTCAGTTGCACATCCGATGCGCCAATATCGTTGAGTTCCTCTACCAGGAGATTCAGCAGGTCAAACTGTTTTGCGGTGCTCGGCGTCGTTGGCGACGTTTCATCGCTGGTCGTATCGATCCGGACATAGCGCAGCAGTCGTTCTTCCAGTTCCTGGTCCAGTAGTGGTGCGTCCATGGTGCCTTTCCCTCTCCGTTCGGCGACCTGGTGCTACAGGTTGGCGAGTTCATCCAGATAGACGATTGCGGTCTCGATACCGCGATGGAACATCTCGATGGTGAAGCGCTCGTTTGGCCCATGCAGGCCGTCGTCATCCAGCCCGTAGCCCATCATCACGACCGGGATATTCATCAGGTTGTAGATGTCGGCCACTACCGGAATGCTGCCGCCACCCCGGGTGAACGCCGGTGTTGCGCCCCAACCCTTTTCGTAAGCGCGGGCTGCTGCCTGCATTTCCGGAAGGTCGAACGGAATCAGCGCGGGCGCGCCGGTAGTGATGAGTTCCACCCGCACCTTCACGGTTGGCGGAGTGATGTTTTCGATGTGCGCTTTGAGTTGTTCGTAGATCTTCAGCGGATCCTGGTTGCCGACCAGACGGCAACTGATCTTGGCCATCGCCGTGGCCGGGATGATTGTCTTCGGGCCGGCGCCTGCCCAACCACTGGCCAAACCGTTGATTTCCAGCGTTGGACGGGCCGAAACCCGTTCCTTGATGCTGTACTCCGCCTCGCCCCATGGTGCTGGCGCGCCGGTAGCCGCCAGCAATTGCTCCTCGGTGATGGCCGTCTTGGCAACCTCGGCCCGCTCGGCATCGGTCAAGGGCACGACATCGTCGTAGAACCCTTCCACGGCGATGCTGTGGTCAGGGTTGTGTAGTTTCGAGAGGATTTCAGCCAGTGCAAGCGCCGGATTGTGGACCGCGCTGCCCCAGAAGCCGCTGTGCAGGTCATCGGTCGGGCCATCAACGTGGACCTCGATGTAGGTCATGCCGCGCAGGCTGTGCAGGATCATCGGCTGGTCGATCGACGGCATCGAGGAATCGCTGATAACGCAGACATCCGCCTTCAGCAAATCCAGATTGGCCTCGATGAATGGCAACAGGTTCGGTGAGGCGACCTCTTCTTCCCCTTCGAGGAAGATCTTGACATTCACCGGTGCTGCTCCCGATGTCCGGAGATAGGATTCCAGTGCCTTGATGTGGATGAAGAGTTGGCCCTTGTCGTCGGCCGCGCCGCGGGCGTAGATCATCCCGTCCTGTTCTACCGGTTCGAACGGATTCGTATTCCAGCCATCCTCGATTGCTGCCGGCACGACATCGTAGTGGCCGTAGACCAGCACGGTCGGCTTGTCTGGCCCGGCACCCATCCATTCTCCGTAGACCACCGGGTGGCCGGCCGTTGGTGCGATTTGCACCTTGTCGAGTCCCAGGGCGTTGAGGTGCGCTGCCAGCCATTCGGCCGCACGTTGCATGTCCGCCTGGAACTGCGGTTCGGTACTGACGCTGGGGATACGCAACAGTTCATGCAACTCCTGGCGGAACCGCTCTGCCTGTTCGCGTGAATATCGACGAGCTTCATCGGCTGCCGATCCGGTCATGCGTGTACTCCTTCCCTTACGGATTCAGGTTGTTCGTTATCTGCACCGGCGTTAGGCGGAGCGCGGACGGGTAAGGGATCGTCGAGGTCACTGTCGTCCAGTTCGGCCGGCAGTTCCCCGGGCTTGTAGCCAGGCAACCCGCCGGCAGGGACGATGCCGAAGAGCGACAGCGCAGCAAGAACCAGAACCGACATTTTCAAGGCCGTCAGACGTGCGTCTTCATTGATGCGCTTTGCTTCTGCGAGATGTTGGGGATCAGTAGTGAGCGTGCTCAACCGGTCATAGAGTTCCTCGTTGGTGAGGAAATCGACGTTGTCCAGGTTGACGCGGGAAATCAGTTCCGGCGGAAGTGTCGGGTGGTCCGTCAGGCTGGAACTGATCATGAATGCCAGCAGGCCGACAGCCAACAGGCTGGCAAATGCCGTACCAAGGCCAGTCGCCAGGTTGTTGACGGTCCCGCGCAGGGCGCCGACATGACCGGCCAGTGATGCCGGCGAGGCCGACACCAGCACGTTAAACATCAGCGTCAGCAACGCGCCTTCGCCCAGCCCCATCACAACGAGGCTGAGGATGACCGCAAGATTGCCCCACGAGTTGGCCACCGAAATGGAAAACAGGAAGAGTCCAATGGCCATCGTGATAAACCCGAACCGCGCGATGTGCCGTGGTGAAAGCCGGGAGTAAAGCCGGACCACGAATGTGGCCGCTGCAAAGATGGCAAGTGTGTACGGGATGATCGCAATGGCTGTCGCCATGCTGTCCCGCCCCTGAATGATCTGGATATAGAGCGGAATCAGGAAGTTCACTGCTGGCCCAAGCGCTGCGACGATGAGCAGGCAGACAGTCGCCGCCCGTTCTCCGGGGGCTTCCAGAATCTCCTGGGCAAAGAGCCGCGGTTTGCCCTGTTCGCGTCGTTTGTTCAGCCAGGAGAAGAACGCCTGGGCGCAAATGATGCCGGCGACCGTCATCATGAACGCCGGCGAAAGCCGGAGAATCTCGAACGGGGCCGCGTCCTTGGCGACCAGCAGTCCCCAGTCGTTCAGACGGTCGACACCAATGCTGATCAGGATAATCGCCACGCCGGCAAGTGCAGCGCCGATCCAGTCAATTCGGACGCTGCGGTCGCCCCTGACATTCTGCAACCGGAAACTGAGGGCCAGATTGGCCGCAGCAAGAATGGCCAGTAAGCCGAAAGGCCAGCGCCAGCCAATGATCGTGCCGAGGAATCCGACAATCAGGAAGGCTCCGACGCCGGCAATCGCCTGGGCGGCACCGAGCAGGCCAAGTGCCTGCTGTTGTTGCTGTTCGCGATAGTGGGTGGCGATCATCACCACCAGTGTTGGCACCGCTGCCGCTGCTGCCAGTCCGGCAAGTAACTGCGCCAGCAGCATCATTACCGGGCCGGTGGCAACCGCCATGATCGCCATCGAAACTCCGTGGACGATGACCGAAACCTGGAATACCAGACGCGCACCGAGAATCGTGGCGATTCGCGCACCAAGCATGACGAATGCGGCAACACCAAGAGAATAGACCACCAACGCCGTTGCAATGGTGGTTGGTGACGTCTGGAAATCATCGACAATCGCGCCCATCGAAATAACCAGAGCACTGACGTTGAACGCCATCTGGATCTGGACCAGAGCGATGACCAACATCGGGAGCCAGCTGGACCGCTGGTGCAGGGTTGTCGCCGTCATGCGAACCAGCCGATGGCCCGGGCGGGCGCAGGTATCGGTAACCACAGGAATTGTGCGCACGGGATGAGCACCGGGCCGGGTTCCTTCCTCTTGATGTTGATGGAACGACGAGGACGGAAGAATACAAACGGGTCTGCGATGGGGCTCCGGGTTCGTGATTCGTTACTTTTGCGAAGGTGGAAACATCGTACGCCCGGATCTGCCCGAACACAAGGGGGTAAACCTGCGGATTTCCGCGGATATCGGCTCAGAAAAGACTCAGAATAATTCGCCGGTAGCTACAGGAATCCGGCTTCCGTGAGGTTGGTATGCAGGTTCTGTCTCGCCACTGATGCCTCAAGATACCGTACCCGTTCACCCACCGGAAGTGATGCAAGGCGCTGCCCGGCAATAGCAACACCGGCGGTAAGAACATCATCTGCCCGCGGGTCATCAATATGCTCCATGCCCTTCTGGCAAACACCGACCACCCATGCCGGCTCCTCGCATCCAGCCAGAGCCTCTTCGACGATATACCGGGTTACCGGTTCGAGCATGCAGCGAACGCGTTCTGTATCGCCGGATGTCAGCGCTGTACTCACCAGTCCGGTGGCCGCTTCGCATTGCAGGTGCCGGATATCCAGTGCTGTCGCGATGGCATGGGACTGCCGGTATGCAGATGCTGCCTGGTCGGGTTGGCGGCGTTCCTCCCGTGCCCGCCCGATGGTGATCATTCCCGCGGCAACAGTGGGCTGGCGTCCGGCATCGCCGGCAATTTGTACTGCCTGCCCTGCCAGGTTTTCGGCAATACCGGGACTTTCCATCAGCAGCGCAAGCTGCCCCAATCCCAGAAGTGCACGGGCAATGCTGAACGGGCTGGCGAGATCCCGTCCGATTTCCAGAGAGTGTTCGAGATTGTTCTGCGCGCGGGCGATATCTCCCGATTGCATCGCCTCATGTCCTGCCACCCAATGCAGGAACGAACTGAACATCTGCTCGGTCATACTGCGCTCGATCACAAATGCCCGGTCGAGGCAGAGCCGCGCGATATCGTGCTGGCCAAATCCCGCTGCATGGACGTGTGCAAGATAGGCGTGTGCCCACGCTTCGACCGGCCGGTCGTGCAGCTCCTGACTGGAATGGACGCATTGTTCGAGATGGTGGCGTGCCCGGCGGTAGTTGCCCCTGCTGTTGGACATTCGGCCAAGGTTGAGGTGAATTCTGGTGATTGCTTCGGCGTCTCCCAGCGTCTGGAAGGTATGTTCCGCCTTGTCGAACCACTCTTCGGCTACCGGAAAGTGACCGAAATCCATGTTGACCATGCCCAGCATCATCCGGCAGTTGGAGAGCAGTCGCTGGTCCCCGGTGCGGGTGGCATTGACGTGGGCCTCCTGCAGCAGATCAAGCACATGTGTTTCCTTGCACTGATAGTGCAGCACGCGTGCCTGGCGAAGCTGGATATTGGCGAGTAGGCGCGGATCCTCAAGCCTTCTGGCATGGCCAAGCGCAAATTCAAGGCATTGCACCGCGCGATCAAATTCGCCTTCCCACTGGATCGCGTCGGTCTCGGCCAGCAGCAGATTGCAGATGGTCTGGTGCAGGTCGGGCGAGGTATTGGTGCCTGTTCCTGCTCGCAGTCGTGCCGAGCTGCGCGCGAGAATATCTGCCCAGCGCCGGTGCTGGCCGTCCATCTCACTCCAGGCCGCCATGCCCGGCAACATTCGTGAAAGCAGGAGCGCATCCAACTGACTCACCGCCCAGTCCCAGACGCCCAGCAGGTTGGCAACGTGCCGGCCGAGCGTTGTTTGGGATTCTCCAGTGGATTTGAGTGATCTGGTGAGTTCATCCAGCAGCGAGGCATAGAAAGCTGCCGCCCCTGCCCGGATGCGTTGCTCTTCCTGCGGGTTATCAGCCAGCCGGGCTGCGCCAAAAGTTCGCATTAGCGGATGCAGCAAGTACCCCGCTTCGGGATCATATTCCAGCAGTGACCAGTACCCGAGGGTCTGCAGCATGCCGGGGCCAACGTCGACTGCCAGTGATGCGTCATAGTCGAACCGGTCCCGGAAGACAGCCAAACGGGAAACGGCACGTTGCAGATCAGGGTCGAGCAGTTCCCACTCCGCTTCAACCATTTGCTGAATGCCAATGCGATGGTAATCGGATATCGCCGGCTCGGACAGGATTGGCCCTCCCTGATCAAGCTGCCGGGCGATTTCAGCCTTCGGGACGATCCGAGACCACCCGGCGGCAATACTGATCGCCAGGGGATGCCCTCCGGCGAGCCGGCAGATCTGGATAATGTCGTCGGCATCTGCCTCCCGGATATGGGCTCCTGCCCTCCTTGCTTCATGCAGGAAATGGGCACTGGCGGGTGCATCTTCAATCTCGGCCACAGTCTCCGGCAGCCGTAACCCTTCGACCGGGTGAATCCACTCGCCTGGCACTCCGAGCGGTGTTCTGGCCGTCAGCATGATCGTTGCCGCCGGAGCACAGCGAAGCAGGGTATCGACCACCAGGGCAGGTTCTTGAATGTGCTCCATACCGTCGAGTGCCAGCAACACCTTGCGGTTTGCCAACTGATCTCCAGGTGGGACCTTCTCGAGTTCGTTACCCGTTTCAGGAAGTTGCAAGTGGCCAAGAACCATATCGATCACCTGATCCTGGCTGGAGGCTTCCAACAGTGGTTCATGTTGTATCAGGTAGATGCCGTGATAAACGGGATCGTTGGTCAGGACCGGCCGGGGTTCGATCAGTTTCTCCAACACCAGACGGAGCAAGCTGCTCCTGCCACTGCCCTGCATCCCGGTGAGTGACACAACACGGCAGGAGGGGTCGCGCAGGTTGTGCAAAATGGCCTGGACATCCGCGTCCCTTCCCGGAATCTGCCTCCCGGAATCCCCGGCCGGAGTGAGGTTGTGGTCTGGCGTTCCCGGATTGGCGAGTTGGCGGAAGAGATCAGCCGTCTCCATTTCGGGCTGGTGTCCATCGCTTGCCAATGCTTCATCCAGTTGCCGGTAGTGTTGCAGGGCTTCTTCAACCCTGCCCCGGCGTGCCAGCATCCGCATCAACCGGCGGTGCAGTTCCTCATTGAGTGGCGCAACGGCAATTAGTCGCCGGGCAAGCCGGATACCCTCATCCAGTTGCTCTTCCCGCTCATATCGAGTGAGCAGGTAGATGGCCAGTTTGACGATTTGCCATCGACGGGCCGCTCGCTCGCCTTCCAGCCAGTTGTTGAACCCCTCGGCGTCGCGTTGCTCCAGACCGGCCAGCAGTTCTGCCCCTACCTGCCCGGCTGCCCACTCGAGTGCTGCCGGTTCAGCCTTCGCCCCCAGCAGGTCGATCGCATCGAGATCGTCGACATCGAGTGAGTATTTACGGGATGTATCAAACGAGATCTGGTCACGTTCGATCAGGATATAGTCGCCCAGTCCGTGTTGCTTCAGGTCTGCCAGGGCGTTGCGGAGCAGTTTCCGGGCAGATGGTTCCGGAAGGGAACTGGAGAGAAGCGAGGCGAGGTCTCCCCGGCTGTGCGGCTGACGATCAAGCGCGAGATAGGCGAGCAGCGCAACCGAATATCGCCGGCGAAACGGTACGGGTTTACCGTCAAACAAGATGCGGGAGCCACCGAAAAACCGGAGTTGTAACTCTCCCAAGTAAAACCTCATCCCGGGTTATGTTGATAATGCGCCAATGCAAGGTAATGAGATTTACCGTCGCGACGGTTGTGAAACCTATCGTAATGTGATGTCCCGTTACTGTACAGTAGATCAGCGATTCTGGTGACAAGACAAGCTCGGGCAAACACCGTTTACGACGTGCCACCGGCAGGAGGCAGCGGGTTGCAAGATGTAAGGGGCCAACGCCGTCCACGTTTGGCGCTGGCACTCGTTGCAATGGTCCTGGTGAGTATCGTTGTCCCGGCGTTTCCGGGTACTGCTGTTGCCGCCACCGGGCAAGAGCCTGCGCTTTCGTCTGAGCGCCGCCAGTCCGATGGTGATCCGGAGCAACAACTTGCCGACCGCTATGCCCCGATTGTCTACCTGCGGCAGGTCAACAACGACATTTGCAATACCACCAATGAAGGGTTTGACCCGATAGCGGTGGATGCCGTGCTGGGACGGCCTACTATCCCGCTGCGAATGTCCGAATCCGGACGCCCGGCTGGTCCACTCGAAACGGTGGCCGAAGAACCGACAGCAGCCGACCTCTATGGCCGTGACGCCAACCATTTCCTGGACATGCCTGGCACTCCACTCCGCCCGCGCTGCGATTACCGGCGGGATTACGCAGCAATGGTTGCCGCCGGTGAGGTGGAATACGTCGCCTACGCCCATATCTACATTGAGCCGGACACCGATGAACTCGCGTTGCAGTACTGGATGTACTACTACTTCAACGACTGGAACAACGATCACGAGTCTGACTGGGAAATGATCATGTTCTTCTTCGATACCACCAGTGTCGAGGAAGCGTTGACCATGGAACCCACCCGGTTGATCTACGCCCAGCACGGCGGCGGAGAGCGAGCCGAATGGGGAGACGACAAACTCCGCCTTGAGGATGGCCACCCGGTGGTCTATTCAGCACGCGGTGCGCACGCCAGTTTCTATGAGCAAGGAACATTTTTCGGTCTTGCCGAGCAGGGAACAGGTTTCGGCTGCGAAACCACCAAAGGCCCGCATCGCCGGCACGAACTGACCGCAGTAGTTGTCCCCCACGAACCAACCGGGCAGGATGATCCTTTCGCCTGGCTTGCCTTTGACGGCCGTTGGGGGGAGTTGCGCGGCTCGGAATGGAATGGCCCAACCGGCCCCAACGACAAGACCTCATGGACCGAACCGGTCAGTTGGGACGCCCGTCAACGGGATAGCAGTATCAAGGTGCCCGAGTTTGAAGGTTTCGGACAGGGGCCGGTCGACCTGTTTTGCGGCATTGTCAGCGCCGGATCACGGGCTCTGGTTGCCTTCACTACGGCACCGATGATTGGTCTGGGAACGGTTGTCGGCGTCTTTGTTGTGGTTGGCTGGCTCTATTCCGGTGCCAGGGGCATCCTCCGGGATGCAATTCGATACTATCGCCGTAACCTGAAGACATTCGGCTTGATCGGTGCTGCCCTGATCCCCGGTGGCTATATCATTGCCGCTCTGCAGACGCTGCTCTTTATGGTGCCGCCAATCGAACCGCTGGTTCACATGCTGGAGCGTTTCCCCGGCGTCCGTATCTTCCTGATCCTGCTGCTGGGCAGCACGAACGCTGCCCTTGCGAGCCTGTTGATTGCTCCGGTCGTCATCTGGACGATGCGGGAGTTCCGCGAGGGCCGTCGCCCGAACCTGGCCGAATCGTTCCGCGAGGGATTTCCACACGTCGTGCCGGTGCTGCTTGCCCGGCTGAAGGTCATCGGCGCGATTATCCGGGATCTGGTGACGATCATCAGGATTCCGCGCGCAATCCGCCGGGCGATCCGGACGTTCTTCATTGGGCAAGCGGTCATCTACCAGCAGAAACCCCGCGATGCTGCGATCAGCGAGAGTGCTGAATTGGTCGGTATGGCAGTACGACGGACAGTTATCACCCAACTGGTGCTTTCGGTGGTGGTGCTGCTGACCGGACCGCTGCTGGCGATCTTCCTGTTGCTGATGATCCCCAGTCGTCCGCTTGGCCTGATCAACTTTGTCAGCAGCCTGTTCTTTGCCCTGCTCTACCCGCTTGCTGCCATCGGTATGACACTGCTCTACGGTGAACTTCGTTCTTCGGTGCCGAAGTCCCGGGCAGGAGATGCTCATGATTGACAACCTCAGACTCCGGCGGATTGACCCGTGCAAGGCAAGGGAGGAATCCGAGTGGTCTCTCTTGCGAGAGAGCCTGGATTCCTCCCTGATCGAGGTGACAGATTTTGCCGGGAGCCGGTGCCTATCCGGCCAGTTCGCGGACTGCGGCGGCGATGCTCTTTGCATCGATGCCGGCGAAGGCGAGCATTTCCTGTGGCTTGCCGGAGCCGGGCAAGGATGACGGTGCAAGGTGGGTCAGGCGCAAGCCATCGACCGTGCCGTTGGCCGAGAGCGCCTCGAGAATCGCCGAGGCGAGGCCGCCCTCCGGCCAGTGGTCTTCGGCAACGACGATCTTTCCACCGGTAGCTTCCAGCGCGGCGCTGACGGTGTCGATATCCACCGGCTTGACCGAGTAGAGGTCGATCAACCGGACGTTGATCCCCTCGCCGGCCAGTTCATCGGCGGCCTTGACGGCTTCGTGCAGGGTGATGCCGGCAGCAACCACCGTAACCTGATCGTTGTCGGATGACCGCAGCACGTGGCTGCCACCAATTGTGAAGGTTTCGCCGTTGGTGTAGAGCACCGGCGTCTTCTCGCGGGTGGTGCGCAGATAGCTGATCCCTGGCTGCTCGGCCATCGCCGCCACGAGTTGGGCGGTTTGGTTCGGGTCGCTCGGATAGAGCACGGTGCTGCCAAGAACGGCGCGCATCATGGCGATATCTTCCAACGCCATCTGCGACGGGCCATCCTCGCCGATCGAAACGCCGGCGTGGGAGCCACAGAGCCGGATGTTTGCCTGGGAAATGGCGGCCATCCGGATGAAATCGTAGGCTCGGCTCATGAAGGCGCCAAATGTCGAGGCGAACGGGATGTAATCACAAACGCTCATGCCGACGGCTGCCGCAACCATCTGCTGCTCGGCAATGAACATCTCGAAGAAGCGATCCGGATACGCCTTGGCAAAGACTTCGGCCATGGTCGAGTTGCTGACTTCACCATCCAGCACCACAACCCGCTCGTTTGAAGCTCCCAATGCCTTCAGCGCGTCGCCGTAGGCCTGTCGGGTGGCGACGGTCGTGCCGGCATCGTAGGTTGGCAGCGTCGGAGCAGATGCAGAAGCGGCGGCCGGCGTGCCGGACGGTGGCTCGGGAACCTGGATGACAATGTTCGACTCGCCGCCCAGTTCCTCAATGGCTTCGCGTGCCTGGTTCGCATCCAGCGCCTTGCCGTGCATGCCTTCCTGGTCGGCCACGAAGGAAACACCGGCGCCCTTCTTTGTGCGGGCAATGATGACGACCGGCTGTCCGGTGACGCCAATGGCTTCGGTGAAAGCTGCGTCGATTGCGGCCAGGTCGTGCCCGTCAATGACAATCGGGTACCAGCCAAAGGCCCGGGCACGGTCAGCATAGAGATCGCCATTCCAGCCGTGGGCGGTCTCACCGCGCTGGCCGAGACGGTTCATGTCGATAATGGCAGTCAGGTTGTCCAGCTTGTAATAGCTGGCATGGTTGAAGGCCTCCCAGATCGAGCCCTCGGCCATTTCGCTGTCGCCGCAAAGCACCCAGGTGCGGTTATCCAGCTTGTCGAGGTACTTCGTCGCCAGGGCGACACCAACAGCAATTGGCAGACCCTGTCCCAGCGACCCGGTGGCAACATCCACCCAGGGGAGTACCGGGGTTGGGTGCCCCTGGAAGCGGCTGCCGAACTCGCGATAGGTCATCATCTCGGCGTCGGTGATTGCGCCGGCTGCCTTGTAAATGGCATAGAGCAGCGACGAGGCGTGACCCTTGGAGAAGATGAGGTGGTCGTTTGCCGGGTTCTCCGGGTTGTCGAAGTCGTAATGCAGGTATTTCGAGATCAGCACCGCCATTACATCGGCTGCCGAAAGCGCCGAGGTTGGGTGGCCGGAACCTGCCTTGCTTGAGGTGCGGATGCTATCCACCCGCAATTGGTTTGCGAGTTGTTGCAGTTGATCGGTTGCCACTGTCACGCTGTCAGTCTCCATTTCGTCACCGGGTCCACTGGCGGCTACGGTAGCACGCACGGACCGGAAATGTCCGGGAAATTTGCGGTTATTCGGGGTCAAGATACTTCAGCAACTCCTTTTGTGCCTCTTCGAGTTGCCGGCGCAGGATCGGCAGGCGATCACGCCAGCTTTGGGCCTCTTCAAGTTGCTGATTGCGTTCATCATAGAGCCGGTCGATCTCGTCCTGAATCTGGGCTGCTTCCCACTTCCGGCGCTGGCATGAGGGGCAGCGCCCCTTCCAGTCCTGCCACTCTCCACAGACCGGGCAGGGCTGAGCCATGTCTGCAAGCGTCAGTTCCGGTTGGGCCAATCCATCGAACGCATTGGTCTGCAGCGTTTCAGCATAGGTGGAGAGGCTGTGGGCAAGATGGTCATGCAGCAGGTTTCGCCGGGATTCGGGAAGGTCGTCCGGGATCAACTCGTTGATATCGCCGGCAACCCGGCGAAGCTCGGCCTCGCTACGATTGTGACCACGCTCCGACCAGTCGATCTCATCGGTATATCGGAAACTGACAGTGCCGATCGTAAAGCGAATATCCGCCGGATCACCGGGGTCCTGTTCTTCGCCCACAATGAAGGTCGTCATCACGTTGCGTCCGGGTTCCACCAGGTCGATGGTAATTGGTAACGGTTCAAGGGAAACCGGTGGTTGCGGGTTGGAGGGTTTGAGGATTTCCGCAGCGTCAGCCTTCCCCTGCTCAATAGCATGGTTGATCTCGGCAACGCGTTCCGACCAGCGGTTTTGCTCCTCGAGGGCCGTTTCTGCCTTTGCAATATCAAACCGGAGGTCCTTGATCCGGCGCTCCAGACGGTTCCGGCGGCGGTAACGAGTGGCAGGGTCGGTGAGGCTCATCCGGGGGCGTCGTCCGACAATCTGTTCGTCGGAGGTTTCCGCCTGTTCGGCGGATTCATCCGGATGTTTTCGCCTCAGGATGTTTCGCCAGGCCATGGTCAGGATTCTCTCTCCTCAAACGATACGATCATCTCCCTTGAGCCTATCGCATTGCCCAACCGGATGCTGACCGGGGGATCGATATACTTGGTAGAAGGCTGATGACATGACCCTTACTACACAAGGATAAACCTTCGTGCCACGTTCACTTATCCTGATCCTGCTCGCTTCGTTGCTGCTCGCCGGGTGCGGGTTCTGGTCGGACGATGAAACGTCCACCAGGCCCTCGATCGATGATGCCGAGACCTGCGTCGATGTTGCCGATTACCTGGCGGTCGTGGCTCAGGACTTTATCGACGATGCCGAAAAGGCTGGTATCGGAGCCCTGCGTGCCGGCCCGGATTCCGAACTCTTCCAGCGCTACGGTCCGCAGATTCAGGCCACTCAGGACAAGGCAGACGAACTGGGATGCGATGAAGATGAAATGCGCCCGTTGATCGCCGAACGTCTCGATGGCCTCAAGACATCCGGCACCGTTGGCGAGTCTATCGTCGCGCTCATACGCCAGGAACTCGTCGGAAACTAGCGGCGATATTTCCGGAGCAAATGGATGCAGGGGCGCAATCAGATGCGCCCCTGCGTTCTCATGCGCGGCCTGCCAAGACAGACCGGATCAGGGATCTCCTAAAACTCAACGCCCTCATCCAGCGGCCAGATGGGCCGGCGGACGTTCTTGAAGTCGAAGCGGAAGATGTTCGGAGACGAAAGACCCGGTGCATCGACCTCAATGATTTCGGTGGCAATCTGTTCGAACGATGCCCGGAAGTGGACGCTCGACTTCACCACCAGCGCCCGGCGCTGTTCCGGAGGAATGCCAACAGCGCGGAACAGTTCGGCATCCAGCACCTGGAACCGGTTGGTGGTGACGACAATCTCGACCTCACCATTCGGCCCGGCTTCCAGCACCGCGGTGCGTCCGAGACGGCTGCGGCCGCCACGCCCCATCGGACCGGTGTTGGTGAAGGTGACATCTTCAACCGAGCGGACCTTCGCCTCGATTTCGAGTGTTGGGCCGTGCAGGTCATCGACCTTGCCGCCCAGGTTGAACGTTCCGGTGTTTCCGACGCCGATTTCGGCGGCGCGTTCGACTGATTCCGGATCGGCGATGATGCCGACAGCGACATTATCCAGACCGGATTTCAGCAGCGCATCGAGGATAACCGTGCCGTCGCAAGAGGCTCCGGCGCCGGGATTGTCGGCCACATCAGCCAGGACAATCGGTCCTTCGGTTGCGTTGCGAACCCGTTCGATGGCTTCCTCAACAGGAGTTACACCCACGAGGAATCGGTCCCGCTCGTTCCAGCAGGCACGTGCCAGGCGGTCTGCCGCGTCGTCTGCCAATGCCTGGTCACCATCTGCATTCACGATCACGGCCATGCCGCTGTCGTAGATATCGCTGTAGGTGAAGCCGGCTGCCAGCATGATGCAGAGGATGCCCGGTTCCTTCTCGATTTCGAGCGAAAGGCTCATCAGGTCGTTCATCGGCGTGTCGCCCCAGGTGAACTGTGGTGGCAGTGGGGTGAGCATCGGAATCTGGCGGAGTGCCCGCACCGGCTTGATTTCGCCGGCGATCATCTTCTCCATCAGTTCCACTGATTCGAGGCCGCGGTCGTAGGGGTCAACATGTGGATACGCCTCGTACCCGATCACGATGTCGGCATACTGGGCGATCGCCTCGGTCAGGGTCCCGTGGAAGTCCAGGACGGTGATAACCGGCACGTCCGGGCCAACAACCTGGCGTACCCGGCGCAGCAGCTCACCTTCGCCGTCGTCGTAATTCTCGGTCACCATGGCGCCGTGAAGGGGAAGCAGCACCCCGTCGACCGGCAACGCCTGGCGAATGCCTTCCACAATCTCGCCGGCGATGGCTTCGTATGCCTCGGACGTTACGATGCCCGAGGGGGTGGCTGAGGCAAAGATCGTGGGGGTAATCGTCCATCCCCGCTTTTCAGCAGCATCCACCATGCCACCGATAGACGAACTCACGCCACGGCTCTGGTTGATCACATCCTGACCGCGCAGGAATGCTCGACGCTCAAACAGCGGCAGGTCGGTCGAGATCGGGGAAAAGGTGTTGGTTTCGTGGGACACGCCACCCAATACAACATGGGTCATTAATTGGTACTCCCATCAGTAGCGGACCGTCATTTCCGGGCAGTATCGCCGAGGCATCGTAGCGGTGCAAGCACTTCTTCCTGCACCTGCACCTGCACCGCTGCCGAAAAACAGGAAGCGCCTCCGGTTGCCCGGAAGCGCCCCTGTGGGTATATGGGAGAACCCGTCAAGCGGGATCCTCTGCGATTAGGTCAACGTCAGCACCAGATGCGGGTTAAACGGAAGTCCTCCGAGGCCAACCTGCAAGGTCTTCGGTGTTGGATCTGACAGATCAACTCCGATCACTGCCGTCGAAGAGATAATGCCCAACACATCGAGTTCCACCTCGATGCAGACGTTTATCGGCAGGATATTGCTCAGGATACCGACCCCACCGGCTGCAAGCACCGTCATTCCGGAAGTGTCATTACACGAACCCCCGGTCGGGTTTTCGTAGATGGTGACATCAAGGAGTGAGTTTGCTGCCGGGACGAGGGTGGTCAACGCGCTGAGCAGACTCAGATTGACCGATGTGCCGGAAAGCTGGGCATTTGCCACATAGTTGTCGCCAACTGCCGAAATCGTAGCCGGAACCACGATGTCTGTTGCGAGCACGCCACCACCAAGCAACTCAGCGCTTACGGCCAGACAGATGCCGAGGTTGATCAGGGCGCTCGGGTCAGCCACACCGAATGCCGCGAGGACTTCGGCGTTGAGATCAAGTGCCGCAACCTGCGCATGGAGACCGATGAAGTCATCTGAATCCAGTGCGACATCAGCCGCGATCAGCAGTGCAGGATCACCGACTGCAACATCACAGCTGGCGCCGGATGGTACGGCGTACACATCGACAACGAGGTCGGTCAGCCCCAGGAGGTTCAGGTCAGCATTCAGCCCGATAAGCAGGATGTCTGCCTGCTCCTCCAGGAACAGCGTATTGGTGAGTTCGACGCTTCCACCGGCCATCACCCGGAAGGTTTCCTGCACACCGGTTGGCAATTCATAGCCATCCGGAACGGCGGTCACCTCAAGGTCGTACACCCCACTCGGGATACCGGCGAAGGTGTAGGTACCAAGTGGTCCTTCGGTTGCCGTGGCAGACGAGATCGGGTCCTGGCCATCCATGGTGATGGTGAAGGTGACACCGGTCACTGCTTCGCCTTCGGTATCGACGAAGTTCTTCACAAACGTGCCAACACCCACAGCGAACTCAAGCGTATTGGACAGTGGCGTGGTTTCGTCTTCGGTGATCTCAAACCCTGGATCCTGCGGCCCTATCGGCAGGTTATAGCCTACCGGGACAGCAGTAACAAAGAGGTCATAGAGACCGACCGGGGCGACGATCGTTGCCACACCGGAAGCTCCGGTTGTGCCGGTAGCCACGCAGTCGTCTGCACTCTCTGAGCCAGCTGGTGCGATGCAGAAGCCGACACCCTGGACCGGATCATCATCCTCGTTCAGGAATGTCTTCTCCACCGTGCCGGTCGGTTCCGGCATTTCACCAAGCGGCAGCAGGTTCATTACACCGACCAGTCCATTGGCAGGAACTGAAACAGTGTCTACCACCAGTGGCGGCTCCGGCTCGTAGTCGGATCCGACTGGCCACGCGTGAACGATGATGTTGTGGTCAACATCGGCCATTACCGGGAAGTGGTGGATGCCGAAGCCGTTTGAGGGCAGCGCCGGAACCGGGCACTCAGGATCGTCAGTTGCCGGAAGCGCGCAAGCCTGGACGTTCTCTACGACTGCCCGCTCCTCGATGTCGTACCACATCTTGATGATCTGCTGTCCAGGGAATGTAGTCGTTCCAGGCGGAATGACATTCAGCAGACCTACCGGTTCGCCCTCAACAACTTCGATATCCTCGTCGGCGACGTATGGAAGGAGTCCGTCATCATAGTTGGCCCCATCCGGCCAGGCCGTCACGACCAGGTCGTAGGTACCTTCCGGGATATCAAAGAGGAGGCCAACTCCATCGGCACCGGATGTTGTCTCAGTGCCATCGATGCATTCTGTCGAATCTGGTTCGGTCAGGCAGAACTCCACTCCCGCAACAGGTGTGGCGGCCGGTCCGAACACGCCGTCGGGATAGTCCACCCAACCCTTGACAATGCTTGGTGGGCCGGTCGGGCCGGCATCGGTTTCAAGGGTGTTGGTCAGTTCTTCGGTTTCCCCTTCCGGGATGTTCAGTCCGATGTCCTGGGCACCATCCGGCAGGGCGTAGCCATCCGGAACACTGGTAACCCAGAGTTCAAGATCGGTATCAGCCGGCA
>CAYWXR010000042.1:0-21776 GCA_964462545.1 uncultured Thermomicrobiales bacterium | reverse complement strand
ACGCACTGAAACGGTGTCACGATGAGCGAAAGTAAACACGTCTTTCGTTTGGCTAATGAGGTAAACGGAGTCATTGTCGTTCCTTTCAACAACTACTCGGTGCCAGGCTACATCCACTGGCACTACTAGCTAATCCTGCGCAAACACGCTGGATCAAATCGATAGGCAAACGGCAGCAGTGGAGTACAACCTTCTCAAGGGATGAGCTTCAGCACATTAATGATGACACAAGCAGAACAATCAAGTGAACCACGGCCAAGGGGAGCACGTCTGATCCTGGTATTGATTGCGTTGACTTCCATCCTGATACTCGGCGGGGTTGTGGTGCCACGCTTCCTCATCAATGATTCGCTGGAACAATGGAGCGGGCCACAGCGTGAAGCTGCCCAGTTGGCAACGAACCGGGTACGGCATGGTGGAGGACTCTTCCAAAAACTCACCAGGATTGAGGTTCGAGCTGTCGAGATTCATCCAGATGCTGATGATTGTGATTGGGGGCATGCCAGAAGGGCAACCGGAATCGTAACAGTTCAAACGTATACCTTCTTCGGCATCCCTGCCGAACGTTGGACGGTAACCTGCCAAACCGAGTCGCGTGTTTCCGACTGAAGACAACCACCAACAAAAAAACGCCGGGCTGCCATATCTGGTCAGCGCGGCGTTTCTTGCGGCTACCGGGGGTTAGTCCCGGCGGCGGTTGATTGGGCGGGATCGATGCCTGATGCGGAGGGCGTGCTTGCGGGCGTCGGCCCGGTAGCGTTCCTGCCGCTCGGCGACCAGGATCTCCAGGGAATACATCTGGTCCAGCATGGGTGTGCTCCCAACATCGGGGGTCCATCGGTGCCTACTTCCGGCGGATACGCTGCCGAATACCGGGGGACCTGCGACGATACTCTTCGAAGTGCTTCCGTTCGATTTCCCGGCTGACCGACTCAGCCACAAGTGTCTGCAACAACATCCCTGTTGCTCCTCTCTGAAATGAGATACGAATGCGCCATGAACGTCATGGCGCGCAGGGAATAGAACGAACGACATCGCAAACGGTTTCGCGACACGCAAACAACACCGCCTCCCCGGATCGGGAAGGCGGTGTTGTTCGTTCGCTTATGGTTGCGTACGGGAGAGGCCATGCCTCTCCCTGGCGTGCAAACGCTCCTTCGCACCCACCCTTCTGGAAAGACGTAGCCGCGCAATGAATTGCGCGGCTACGTATAGAGAACGGGCTCTGGGGGAGAGGCATGGCCTCTCCCGTACGGAGGAGTATTTGCCTGGTCTATCCTTCGAGCAACAGGCTCTCCGGATCCTCGATGAGTTCCTTGACGCGCACCAGGAACTGGACCGCCTCGCGGCCGTCCACCAACCGGTGGTCATAGGAAAGCGCCAGGTACATCATCGGGCGGATGACAACTTCGCCATCAATGGCGACCGGCCGCTGCTGGATGGCATGCATACCCAGAATACCGACCTGCGGTGTATTCAGGATCGGGGTGGAAAGCAGCGAACCAAAGATGCCGCCATTGGTGATCGTGAAGGTGCCACCGGTCAGTTCCGGAATGGTCAACTTGCCTTCGCGAGCCTTGGTGGCCAGGTCGACAATTTCCTGCTCGATGGCAGCAAAGCTCTTGCGGTCGGCATCGCGGACAACCGGCACCACCAGGCCATCCTCAACGCCAACGGCAATACCGATGTCGTAGTACTTCTTGAACACCACCTCGTCGCCCTGAATCTCGGCATTCACCTGCGGGAACGCCTTCAGTGCGCCGATGACCGCCTTCGTGAAGAAGGACATGAATCCGAGGTTGACACCGTGCCGCTCGCGGAATGCATCGCGCCGGCGGGAGCGCAGCTCCATCACCCGGGTCATATCGACTTCATTAAAGGTGGTGAGCATAGCAGCAGACTGCTGTGCCTCAACCAGCCGGTTGGCAATCGTCTGCCGCCGACGAGACATCCGCACCCGCTCCTCGCGGTCATCGCGGGCAGCCGGTGCTGCTGCACCATTGGTGGCCGGAGCTGCTGCCGGGGGCTGCGCTGTGGCGGCCGGTGCTGCGGCCGGAGCCGGAGCTGCAGCCGGAACATCGCGCGGGTGAATGCGTCCACCAGGGCCGGAGCCACTGACCGTGGAAAGATCGACTGCGCGTTCTTCGGCCAGCTTGCGTGCAGCCGGGTTTGCCCGCTGCACTTCAGCAGCAGCCGGAGCAGCGGCAGGCTCGGCAACTGCCGGAGCAGCTTCCTCAGCGGCGGCCGGTGCTGCGGCTTCGGTAACGGCACCTTCGGCGATGATCGCCAGCAACTCGCCAACCTCTACCGTATCGCCTTCCTGGCGCTCGATTTTCTCAAGGACACCAGCCTGCTCGGCCGGTACCTCGACATTTACCTTGTCAGTCTCCAGTTCAACCAGTGGTTCATTGCGGGAGACCGCATCACCAGGCTGCTTCAGCCACTTCACAATTACCGCGTCGACGATGGATTCACCCAACGTGGGAACGCGAATCTCAAGCGCCATCTTTTCTCCAGGTCCTGTTCGGCTAATCGTCCGTTGCGCTCATCTCCAGCGTCAGCACTTCACTGAACGCTGCCTCGACGATGCGCTGCTGCTCTACCTGATGATCGTCAATCGACCCTTCAGCCGGGCTTGCCTGCTCGCTGCGTCCAATGTAGCGCAACGACAGTTCCGGTCCAAGGATATCCTCCAGATGCGGCCGGATATAGCGCCATGCACCCATGTTTTCCGGCTCTTCCTGCAACCAGATAACTTCGGTTGCATTGGAATACGCCCCGATAATCGACTGCAACTGGCCGGCCGGGAACGGATAGAGTTCCTCAACCCGCACCACTGCAACCGCATCGTTCTCGGCATAGGACTTGCTGCCGACCAGATCAACGTAGACCTTGCCGCTGCAGAGCACCACCCGCTTGACCCGCTTCGGGTTCTCTGCGGCACGGGCGTCGTCGATCACTTCCCGGAACGTGCCCTCCACCAGATCGCTCAGGCTGGAGGCCGCGCGCGGGTGGCGGAGCAGGCTCTTCGGCGTCATCACGATCAGTGGCCGGGGATCATCGGCAAGCGATGCCGCCTGGCGGCGCAGGAGATGGAAGTACTGGGCCGATGTGGTGCAGTTTGCCACCCGGATGTTGTTGTTGGCGGCCATTTGCAGGAAGCGTTCAAGCCGTGCGCTGGAGTGCTCCGGCCCCTGGCCTTCATAGCCATGCGGCAGCAACAGCACCAGACCGGACTTCTGCCGCCACTTGGAGGCCGAAGGTGTCAGGAACTGGTCGATGATGACCTGGGCGGAGTTGGCAAAGTCACCAAACTGCGCTTCCCAGAGCACCAGTGCTTCCTTTGCAACCACGCTGTAGCCATACTCGAAGCCCATCACACCGGTTTCGGAGAGCGGGCTGTTATAGACCGCGAACGATGCCTCGGCTCCGGGGATGTTGTGCAGAATATTGATCTTGCGGCCGGATTCCGGATCGTGCAACACCAGGTGCCGCTGGCCAAAGGTACCGCGCTCGGAGTCCTGACCAGTCAGGCGTACCGGCACAGCTTCGGTCAACAAGGTACCGAAGGCCAGTGCCTCGGCATGCGCCCAGTCGATCGAGTTTTCCTTGTCGATTGCAGCCTTGCGGCGCTCCAGCTGACGCTTCAGCTTGGGGTTGAGTGTGAAATCTTCCGGGAAGGTGTGCATCGACTCGT
Organism: uncultured Thermomicrobiales bacterium; assembly: GCA_964462545.1. Lineage (GTDB taxonomy): Bacteria > Chloroflexota > Chloroflexia > Thermomicrobiales > CFX8 > CAYWXR01. The sequence continues at coordinate 18,079 of CAYWXR010000042.1, read as the reverse complement.
GGATCATGCGGATTTCGCCCTCGTCGACCGGTTCGGGTCGGGCGCGATCCAGCGGACGGATTTCCCGGCCATTGCTGACGCTGACCTCATGGGCCGTCTGGTTTTCCCGGATGGAGTGCAACTGGTCGAGCAGGGCATTCAACCGTCGCTCGCCATCACCCTCGGGGATGACACCGGTCTTCTCCAGATGCTTGGCCCAGATTGCCCGGACAGTATCGTGCGCGGCAATTTCGGCATACATCTGCGGCTGGGTGTAGGTTGGGTCGTCACCTTCGTTGTGACCCCAGCGCCGGTAACCAATCAGGTCGATCACAAAGTCCTGGTGGAAGGTATCGCGATAGGCCATCGCCAGCCGGGCTGCCGCCAGGCAGGCTTCCGGATCATCAGCATTGACGTGGATGATCGGAATCTCGAAGCCCTTGGCCAGGTCACTCGAATACAGCGTCGAGCGGGAATCCGGCCAGTCGGTCGTATAGCCGACCAGGTTGTTGACAATGATGTGGATAGTGCCACCGGTGTTGAAGCCGGCCAGGCGGGCCAGGTTCAACGTTTCGGCCACAACACCCTGCCCGGGGAATGCAGCGTCACCGTGCAGCACAATTGGCAGCGAAGCCTTCTGCTCCTGCGCCGGCATCCCCGGAATGGTGCGCGTATCCTGCAGCGCCCGGGCCATACCCTCAACCACCGGGTTCACATACTCCAGGTGGCTCGGGTTCGGTGCAAGTACCACCGGCAGAGGATGTGTGTCGCTGCCACCCGGCTGGTTCCAGCCGAGGTGATACTTCACATCGCCGGAGAAGAACTGGCTATCCGGATCAGACGACGCGGCTCCGGCGTGCGCCAGGTGGTCAAACTCCGCCAGGATGTCGGCATACGGCTTGCCAAGCACGTGGGTCAGCACATTCAACCGGCCACGGTGGGCCATGCCGATAACCACATTGCTGGTTTCGTGTGCAAATGCCGAGCGGATTACCTCGTCCAGCATCGGCACGAGAATATCGTTGCCTTCAATAGAAAAACGCTTCTGCCCCAGGTAGGTCTGGTGCAAAAAGCGTTCAAATCCTTCGACTGCTGTCAGGCGGTCCAGCAGTTGCACTTGTTGTTCTGTCGTCAGGGGTTGATGGTACCTGCCACTCTCGGCCGCATCGCGAAGCCAGTTGCGTTGCTCTTCCGAGGGGATATGGGTGTACTCGTAGCCGAGGGTGCCGCAATAGACATCCCGCAACTTCTCGATGGCTTCAAGCGCCGTTGCGGCGCCTTCGGCAGCCTTGCCACCCACGACAGATGGTGGCAGTGCGGCCAAATCCGACTCACTGACACCGTGGGCAGATGCCTCCAGGATGGATGCATCCGGGGTATGTTCGCCAATTGGCATCAACTTCGCGGCGAGGTGTCCATGCCGGCGGATCGCATCGGCCAGTGACCGTGCGCCCAGCACCCGCTCGATATCAACACCGGTTACTGCTTCGGCTGCGACAACAGCCGTTGACCCGCCAATCCATTCTGCAGGCGGAGTCCAGGTCGCGAAAAACCCCTGCCACTCACTATCGAGCGATGACGGATCGTTCAGATACCGGTCATACAGCTCAAGCACGTATCCTGCATTAGGCCCATGAAACGACTGATTATCCTGCATGTCCCTTACCATTCGTCTCGGGATTCTGTACTTATGGAGTGGAGCCCTGTTCCCCTCGCATCGTACCCGGTCCGGAGGTGGTGAGTATAAACGCCAAGCCCGAGCACAACGTGCTCAGGCTGGTTTACCGATTATTGTACACCCAAACGGTGTCTGCACCGGCCAATTCTGTCATCAGTTTTTTCCTCAGGTCATCCAATCAATTCTCAGAAATTTCTATCCTTTTGGGTCCCCTCTTTGCGTTACATTGGTCATAGGGCCGGTTTCATTACGCAGGAGACCGCGGAAACCAGCTTCCCGAGTCTAGCCCGAAGATTCGAAGGAGGAAATAGAGTAATGACAAAATCCATGACCGCTACATCTTCAGGTGTGCTTATTGGTCCGCGTATCCGGGAGATCCGCCTGGAACGTGGCATGACCCTTGATCAGCTATCGCGTTCGGCCGGCATCTCGGCCAGCCATCTATCCCGGCTGGAACGCGGACAGGCCGAACCGTCGTTCACGGTTGCTGCCGGCCTTGCCGATAAACTGGGTATCTCGCTGGGAGAACTGCTGGACGCAGTTCAGGGAGGACGCTAGGCGTTCTCCCTGCCTCGACATATTCACACCCGAACAAGCAAAGGGATGGCTACATCCTGCCGGTGCAGGATGCCTTGACGCCTCACTCCCCTTGCAACTGCTTGCCGTAGATCCAGCGGCGATAGAGTGGTTCAAAGCCCCGCCGGGCCATATTGCGGGGTGAGGCGTTGTAGACAACCGTCTGGGATGTGGCCAACCTGCATCCGCGTGCCCGGCCATCCTGCAGGCGGCGCTCGATGAGTGCAGTTTGCACCCCCTTGCCCCGGAAATCCGGCAGGGTGGCGGCCAGGAAACAATCTGCCACCTGGTCGTGGATGAACAGCACCGCAATACCGGCCACTTCTCCCTCGATCAGGGCCAGGTAATGCAACCAGTCGTCATGCCCGATAGTCTCGGCAAAGATGTGGCCACGTGCGGCATCTTCCTCAAGGCTCCAGCCGATATTCAAGGCACGCACAAATGCGTCGCGGTCGGAAGGTTCGGCATGCCGCACCACGACACCATCCGGCATCGGCGGACCTTCCGGGTTGGCCGCCAGATCGAGCGCCCAGATGCACTCCTCACTGTCCGGCTGATACCCCAGCGCCCGCAAACGTTCATCGGTAGCCCAGGCAAGTACCGGGTGCGTATCCACTCCGAACGCCACCGCACCACGACTTGCAGCAACCGATTCCAGGTGGGCAAGCGTTGTGGCCGGGTCTCGGGCATCGCCCAGGTTCAGCACACAGGAAAAACTCGGGTCGTCATCACGGCTGGACCAGACTGATGTCACCGAATCCTCGGTGTGCCAACCGGTTCCCCATGCACGTCCTGCGCTGTACAACTGGATGAACGACTCGCTCTCCACCCGGTCTAACCGTTTGATGAGCTCATCCTGCATGGTCCGGGACCACCTTTCGTCGTGCTTGCCTGTCTATCCCACACCGCGAGTATATCCCTCATTCGGCATTTCCCGGTATTTCGTACCATACTTGCAATGAAGGGCGAGGGAGACGCGCTTGGAATCAAGCAACGGCACCGACGAAGGTATTCTCAGAAACTGGCTCGACAGTGAACACGACCACTGGGTCCGGGCGTTCGTCGCCACCCTGGACGATGCCATCCAGCAACTGCAATCTGCCTGCTTTGATCACCACCTGCAGGATCTTCTCGCCAGGGGTATTGACGAGGAGACGGCAGGCCGGGCAAGCCTTGTCCTCTACCGTGAAGGACTAATCGATCTCTTCCGGTTTGTCCGCGCATCAGGAACCCTTACCGACGAAGTCGCCTGGTCACAACTGAAAACCGAGCATCGTTCACTCGCTGCCCGGGGAGATACCGACCCGGCCATTCGCCAGGCACTGGAAGATGCCCTCTATGCAGCCGGACAAACCGGGGCTGGTCCGCACAGCCTCTACCGTTCGCTGATCCGGGCATTGATGCTCTTCCTCTACCAATATGTGGCTGATGGCCCTCCCTGGCCTGGTGCATCAGCCAGCGACGAGGAAAAGATCGCATGGGGCTATGCCGCCCTGCAGGCGATCGAGGAACACCAGGTGTTTCATCAGGCCCTTTCCGCCTATATGCAGGAGGATGGCGTCCGCCCGGTGCTGGATGTCCTGCTGGAAGACGCGGTCGATGCAGTGATCGCGCACGATGCAAACCTGTGTGAACTGGAACGGTATGACCTGCTTCTGAGCACGGGGTTGCGTTGGGTTGTTGGCGCAGTGGAGCGCAGCTAGATTCGGAATACGACATAATGGGATTTATTCAGCGGTTCCGTGGCATTTTGCTGGTGTTGGCGGTCATCATCTCCGTCGCAGCCACGGCAGCAGCCCTCAGTGCCTTCGCCGGCGATGGCATCGAGGATCAGGTCACCGAAGACGGTGTTGCGCAGCGGGTCCGCACCGAGGGTGAACGTTGCGCCGTCCCCTTGATGGAAGGCTGGGCATGGCGCCCAGCAAGCTGGACGCTGGTTTCCCCCAACGGCACCATCGTCGGGTTCTTTGAAACCCTGCACGGCCGGCCGTTGTACACCGAGTGGGACGAGATGATTGATGAAACCCTCTCCCGCTACGACGACCGGGAAGAGTTTGAAATCATCCGCAACGACGAATATGTCCGGATTGATTTTGGCGAAAATGGCGGACTGAGCGTTATCCAGAAGTTTGACCGGGTGGGATGCCACCTGACCTTCTCGCCCCGCTCATCCGAAATCCGGGCACAGGAGATCGACGTCTGGGAAGAACTGATCGAATCAGTGGAGCGCACCTATCCGCAGGAGTAAGACAACGAAAGAGGAGGCAGCATGACCGGCCGACGAGAGTATCGCGAACGTATCGGGTTCAACATCCGCCGGGGGCGGGCTGGCCGGGCAATCGACCTGATCCGTGATGCAGACCGTGCCGGCGTGGGAACCGTCTGGATGACCATGGGCGCCACCTCATCCGACACGCTCACGATCTTTGCTGCCGCAGCCGTCCAGACCGAACAGGTCACCTTCGGGACCGGCATCATTCCCGCCTTTGCCCGGCACCCGCTCACCCTGGTTTCCCAGGCACTGGTGCTGGATGACCTCGCATCCGGACGGCTGAAACTCGGCATCGGCACCAGCCACCGGCCAACAATCGAAGGCGCCTATCATCTACCGTTCGACCGCCCACTTGAGCAACTTCGCGAATACGTGCAGGTGTTGCGACCAGCCATCCGGGAGGGGCAGGTTTCATTCTCGGGCGAATACTACTCCGCCGATGCCCGTTTCCCGGCGCCGCTGCCAACGCCAGTCATGATCTCTGCCCTGCGGGAAAACGCCTTCGAAATGGCCGGAGAAATCACCGATGGCGCCATCTCCTGGTTGTGCCCGTTGCACTACCTCCAGACCGTCGCTCGCCCTGCCATGGAACGTGGAGCAGCAAAGGCCGGACGTGACGAGGTGCCGCCGCTGGTTGCTCATGTTTCCGTGTCACTCGAAACAGACCGGGTCAAGGTTCGTGAATCTGCCCGGCGCGAACTTGGCATGTATGCTGGCGCGCCGTTCTACCAGAACATGTTTGCCGATGCCGGTTATCCACTCGGCCCGGACCTTGCCTACAGCGATGACCTGCTCGACCACCTGATTCTGGCCGGCGACGAAGATGCCCTGGGAGAACAACTGGTGCAGATCCTCGACAGCGGCATCGACGAAGTTCTGGTCATGCTGATTCCGGGTCAGGACCAGCAGGCGGAGGAGCAACGCCTCTTGCGACTCCTCGGATCGATATAGGAGCTCAACGATGATCCTGCCTCGCATCCGCAGGACAACCCGGGCCGGGTCACCGAGGTGGATCATCACGCTCCTGCTGCCCCTGGTAATCGTTAGTGGGTGCAGCAGGGATACCAGCAGCAGTCCGGATATCTCCGGACACGGGCAGATCTCCCGTCCGGGAGAAATCGGACTGCCGTTGAACAACCCCGAGTCAGTTGCTGCCTTCGAAACCAGCGAGCGGTTGCTTATTGCCTGGTTCCTGCTGGGCGACTCCGAAGCGGCGCTGGCTACCATCCACCCGAACTTCAGGGAAACCTGGCGGTCACTCATCGAAGACACCAGAATCGACAGGACCTGCTCGCTGGTACAGGTGGAAGGAAGCGAACCGGACGTATCCGGCCTCGTCACCGCCCGCTACGCCATCGGCGGCTGCCGCGTCGTCGCCCCCGGCGGCCTCATCGCCGTCTACATCCGCACCTCCATCCTCCACACCGACACCGGCCCCTGGATCACCCAGATCGAGTTCCTGCGGTAGACACTTCCCGGACATGCCACCTGCACCTGAACAACCGGCGCGTTTGTCATCCCCAACGCAGGGAGAGATCCCTACCTCTCGTCAAACACATGCCCGCTCTTTCAGTTCAACCCCCGCTTATCTGTCATCCCGAGCGCAGTCGAGGGATCTCACCTTATGCGACGACATGACATGGGCCTGTTAGATGACATTGTTCTTGGGAGCTCCATACTCCGGTGTGTCGAGATCCCTCGACTGCGCTCGGGATGACAAGTTGAACGCGGGTGCTCTGATCCAGGGGAACAGGGGTCAAGCAGGGACACGTCTCCCCCACTGTGTAGGGGATGACAAATGCGCCGGGACAGGATTGAAGAGAACCGCGCAACAACCGGTACCGCAGGTGCCGGCTCTTCGGTGGTGGTGCAGGAAGTGTCCTAGCCCTGGGACGGGATCGTCTCCGGGCGGTTGCCGTGGGATTTCTGGGGGGTGCCGGGGGAGAGGGAGATGTGGGTGTGGATGGCGCGCCAGGGTTCGCTGGTAGAGGCACGGGTGAAGAGCACCGTCGCCCGGCCGGGGCGGGGGAAGCGGGTGCCGTCCTCATGGAAACCAAACGAACTCCACGGGACAATCCCCCATGCCTGGAGGCCGTCGTTCGAGACGCCGGTTACCAACTGGTCGATAATGAAGGTGAAATCCTCAATGGTCGGCCAGATCGTGCGCCACTGGCGAGCCTCAAGCTGTTCCAGCCCACGCACCACTTCCATGTGGGTGCCGAAGCCGATGACATCCTCGTGGAAGAGTTTGCGCGCATCAATGTAGTTGACATCCCGCACCAGGGTATCCCAGGCGATAAACCAGTCGGCGATAGCCTGATGCTCACAGTTTGAGGAGGTCACAGAGGTTCCTTCGTGTCGAAAAACAGTGGTATGCCCTGAACCTTACCGGTCCGGGGTGGCGTACCGGTCGTGATCGGCATAGCTGCCGGCAGAGGCATGCTCCGGCTCATAGGTCGGGACTGCCGGACGGCTGTCGGTCGACGACGGGGCAAGGTAGTGCATCGAGGCACCACCCAGCGTGATCAGGTCGCCATCCTTCAGCACCTGCGACATGACAATCGCGCCGTTCACCCGCGTGCCGTTCCGGCTATCGCGGTCGTGGATCTCGTGCCGGCCATCGGGCCGCTGGATGATCTCTGCATGGTAGGCAGACACGGTCGAGTTATCGATCACGATCTCATTGTTCGGGTAGCGTCCCAGACGAATGCGGGAACCGGTGAGCACCTGCTGGTTGCCATCAATCAGCAGACGTGCCGGAGATTGTGGCTGGGGTGCTTCGTATTGGTCCTGCCGGGAGTTGCCACCCCGGGAGAGACCGGCAAACAGCGATTCCCAAACACCACCGACGGTATCAACAATACTGGGAGACATGCGGGCTACAGGCGCGGCAGCAACAAAAAAGATCGCGGCGCCAGACACAGTCCGGACCGGATCAAGTTGCTGTTCCTGGGATACCTTGTAGAGCCAAACCAGTTGCGCCAGCCATATCAAGACGGCGAGAACCGTGATCAAGGTGAATATGGCTTGCCCTGTCATAAATCCATTGCCTCCCCAGCACTCGGTTCTGCCCTAACAGGTTCGTGCAGCGCGCTGAAAGTCCGTCGACAGGAAAGAACCGGTATGTACTCAAGCAAATCGCCAGAGGTTCAGCGTTTCATCACACGTAACCACCCCACAGTAGAGAGAGTATAACCGACAAACCGCTGTCCGTGTGACTTCCTGTCATGAAATAACACACCGACGATTGGCATGATGTTGAACTATCTCGCGACAATCTGAGACAGTTCCCATTCAACTGTTACCGGATTGTCATGGTAGCATCGCCCGGGTACTCACCCGGCAACCGCAACAGCAGATTGGCAACGAGTCGTTGAGACTGATTCTGATATCCCTGCTCATCGGTCTGATTCTGACCGCCTGCGGCAGCAGCGGCCCCTCGCTGGATGCGCGGGTGCTGCAACTTCACCTTACCTACTCGATTGAGGGGCCGGTTGAGGCGTTCATGCAGGGGACCGGTGGTGCGGCTGCGACAGGGTCGACCGTCGAATGCCGGCTCACCGGCGGCGGACGGCCGGTGCTGGGCTCGGCCGTCGCCAACGAGACGGGATCATTCATGATGCCGCTCGATATCGAACTCCTGCCGAAGCGTCTGCCGGATGCCGAGACCTTCCGCACCCTCAACGACACCGTGGAGTGCCGATCCGGTTCCGGCAGTTGGGTCAACCCGCTTCGTCAGCCTGTGGTCCGCACCCAGTAGCGATACGCCCTAATGGCAACAACCACCGGACGGCTGCTCGTCCGTGCTGCCGAGATCATCGGAACGCCCGGCGGCAAGACGGGACCATTGCGGGATCGGGCGGCCATTGAGACGGAATGCTGCGCCCGGCTGCCGGGTATCGAATGGCTGGGGCCAGCCTTCGGGTGAGTCCTCCCAGGTTTCCTGCCGGCCATAGACTGTCAGGTCGAGCATCTTGTAGGAGTTACCCATCTCCTCACAACCGCGCCCGGTGGTCCAGTAGGTTTCAAAGACCCGTTCACCATCCCGCAGGTAGCAACACTTCATCCCGAAATGCCGGCCGGCAATCAACCGCTCGATGGATTCATCCGGCACGGCATACCAGGGCATCGTCCAGCCCATGAACTCGCGATAGCGATAACTCGCCTCGAACGGCCCCTGGCAGAACACGGCAAAGGTGACATCTCGCGAGTGCAGGTAATCCAGTTCCATCACGTGTGCATTGTTGAAGGTGCAGCCCTCGCACTGGCCGGCGGCATCACGGCCGGTGTGCCACATGGTGTAGGAGGCAAACAGTTGTTTCCGGCCCTCGAACGCATCCAGCAATGTCAAGGTGCCGGACGGCCCGACAAGCGGAGAGGTGGGATCAACCTCCACCATCGGCAAGCGACGGCGCGCCGCGGCAATCGCATCGCCCTCACGGGTGTGCGCCTTCTCCCGCTTGCGCAGCTCGGTCACCTGCTCGAGCCAAACACTTCGATCAACCACTTCCGGCATTTCCGCCCGGAACTCACTGCTCATCCTGATCGTTCCTTTCACAAGACGCAGCGGACGCACCCCTCACGGAATGCTCTCTTCTGAAGAGTAGTCGTTCCCGACCGTACTGTTTCGACACTTCCACTTTCTGCGCGCTCTGGTGACGCTCCCAGGGACGAACCGGATTGCCTCGGGGCATACTTTGACGGACGGGCACGGCGCGAGGCAGGAAATGTTGGCAATTCTGTACAATCACCGTGCGTACGTTCGCGTTTTTTGACCGGGAGACCATGGAGCTCGCAACATCGCCGGCTGTCGGTCAACGTCCGGCCCGGCAGGATGCAACCCATTTGTTCATTTCCGGTGGCCCGGGTGCGGGAAAATCCGCCCTGCTCGTTGAAACCATCCGGAATGCACTCAACGCCGGCATGACCGGAGACCGGGTGCTGCTGCTTGCTCCGGACCGCCGGGTTGCCCGGCGTCTCGGTGCGCGGCTCCATGAAGATCGCTCCGGCCCCGAAACCCGCATTCCGGTCATGAGCTATCACAGCTTTATGCAGGACCTTATCCGTCGCTGGTGGCCATTGGTGATGCAGGCACTTGGCATCAAGGTCGCCGCACCGGAGTTCCTGCCCTTCAACCTGGCCCAGTTCGCCTGTCAGCATCTCTACCGCCAGGAACCAGGCAACCTGCAACGTCTGACGATCCGCGAGCAACGTCTGATTGTGCAGGTGCTTTCCACCATGAACCTCTCGGCCGCCAACCGGTTGCCCCTCTCCGAAGGATGGGCACGCGTCGCACGAGGACTCGGCCTGCAGGCCAACGATCCGGTCATCCAGGATGCGCACGCACTCACCGTCCGGTTCCGGGAACAGTGCCTTGCCGCAGGTGTCATGCCGGTCGATCTCCAGATGGAGGCAGCCGGTCACCTGCTTTCCGAATCGCGGGTGCGCAACGAACTCCTCGGACGCTACGACATGATCGCCGTTGATGATCTCGATGAGTTCGTGCCGCTGCTGGCAGAGGATTGCGCGTCGCTGGCTGCCGGGGCAAACCGGGCAGCGATCACCTGGTGCCCGGAAGGCGGGTTGCGCTGGATGCTGGGAGCATCGGTCGAACGCGCCGGCGAGGTCCGCGACCGGTTGCTCGGCGATGGCAAGTTCTCCTGTTTCGATCTGGGTGATTTCCCGCCACGCTCTGTTGACTGGCTGGTAACCGGCATCACCGGCGAGACAGAAGACCGGCCCGACACCCTTTGGCCACTCCATGAAGCCGGTCGCCCGGACGAAATGACCCGCCAGGTCGTTACCGAGGTAACCCGTTTGCTGCACGCCGGGGAATCGCACGACGAGATCGTGCTGCTGATCCCCTATCTGAACAATGTCATCTCCGGTGAACTGGAGCGCGGATTTGAACTGGAAGGCATCCCGTTCCAGGTCGATCGCCGCTGGCTTTCACTGCTCGATAACCGGGAATCCCGGGCCTGTCTGACCGCGCTACGCTGTGTCAATTCCGGCATCAATCGCAAGGCAACCGCCATGGAAGTGGCCGATTTGCTGTCAACGCTGACCGGCGCCGACCCGGTCACTGCCCAGCGCTGGGTCCGGTACGTCTTTGACCAGAAGAACGGTACGCTGCGGAAACCTTCTGACCGGGGTGATATCCCTCGGGAAATCCGGTTGCTTTGCTACTGGGCGAACCAGGTCATGGACCGGGGAACTCTCAACCGGCAACTGGAAACGCTCGCAACCCATGTCTTTGCGCCACACAAGGCCGGGAGCAGGACATCGCTGGTTACTGCCTGTCATGCGCTGGCAAACGAAGCCCGGCGGTTTATCGAAACTACCCCGAGGCTTGGTCTGAATGACCCGATTGAGGAGCAGTTCTTCCATTATGTAGACAGCGATGTCGTTTCTGCGGACCGTATTGACGTGCCTGAACGCGGCATCGTGCTCACCACGCCGGCGGCGTTCCTGACCTGGGGGAACGTGGTTCGTCACCAGTGCTGGCTGGATGTCGCCTCACCGGCATGGTGGGAGCCGCCAATGCTCCTGCTTTCCAATCCACACGCCCTGGCCGGTTCGCACACCGGCACAGTGCAGGATGAGGACCAACTCCGCAACCGTCTCCTGGGTCGCATTGTCCGCAATCTCTCTGCCCGGTGCAGTGAGCAGGTCCACTGTTTTGCCTCGCTCACCAACCGTACCGGCGAACCGCTCGATGGGCCCCTCTACGATGCATTGCTGGCCGGCAGGTTGCAGACCGTATGAGCGGGTTCAGGCTCCGGCCCGAGCAACAACGGGTCATCGACGAATATACCGGTGGATTTGCCGCCATTTCGGCAGTACCCGGCGCCGGCAAGACCACTACCCTCAGCGCACTGGCTGCCGAATTGATCCAGCGTATTGGACCCCGGCAGCGGGTGGTGATCGTTACCTTCCAGAATGCAGCCGTCGCCAATTTCCAGCAGGCGGTCACCAAACGGCTGGAAGAGCGCAACCTTCCGGCGCGTGGCTTCATGGTGCGCACCCTGCACTCGCTGGCGCTGGAAGTGCTCTCAACGGTCCGTCACCGGGCGGAACTCGACGCCCAGGCGCAGGTGATCGATGAGGCCGATGCGATCCAGATACGCCAGCAGGCGCTGGAGCAGGCAATCGAGCGTCATAAGGACATGCTGCTATCGCTTCCGGAAGAGCCACGATCGAGAAACTGGCCAGACCAGGAGAAATGGTTGCTCGGGCGGTTTGCCGAGGAAGCCATCCGCATGCTCCGTCCTTATGAAGAATGTCTGGACATGCTTCGCCAGCCACCGGGCACAGTCAGCTGGTTGCCGTTTGCCCTGGATATCTTCAGCACCTACCGGCAGGAACTCCGTGAGCGGGGACTACTCGAATACGACGATATGGTCTCCCGTGCGGTCATGATGCTGGAAACGCATCCGGAGCACTGCGAGCGGCTGCGCAAACGCTGGCCATATCTGCTGGAAGACGAGGCCCAGGATAGCAGCCCCCTGCAGGAACGGATGCTCCGACTGCTTGCCGGCGACGGTGGCAACCTGGTGCGAGTTGGCGACGCCAACCAGTCGATTCTCACCACCTTCACCAACAGCGACGTTGAGGGTTTCCGCAAGTGGCTGAACGACCCGGCCGTTACCCACAAGTTCGAACTTGCCGGTTCCAGCCGCAGCACCGAAACCATCCTGCAAGTGGCGAATGGACTGGTTCGCCGGGTGCAGCGCGACTTCCCGCTGGAAGCGTGCCGGCAATCCGCACTCCGTAACCAGATGATTGACCCGATCTACGTCGATGGTGTGCTGCAGAATCCACCGGTTTCGCCGGGATCACGGCTGGGTCTCAGCGCCCGGGTCTTTGAACACACCGATATCGAGCGTAACCAGGTGCTCGACATGGCGATCACCTATCTGGAGCAGCATCCGGACAAGACGGTCGCCATCCTCGTCGGTAGCAAGAATGTTGGCTACGAATATGCATTGGCTGCTGTGGCCCGGAACTTCCCGGACAACCGGATCATCCGACTGCTTAGCGGACAGGATGGCCGGGCTGTTCCGGTGATCGACCGGATCACCGCCGTGCTGGCCTATCTGGAACAACCCGACCGGCCCAACGACCTTGCGAAGGCATTGGAGTGCTGGTCGGGCGATGGCAACAGCGACCGGGTAGTCGCCGCCTTGCGGGCTTACATCGGGGAAACCCGTGGGCAGATCGAATCATTGCTCTATCCGGAACCGGTTCGTGACCCGGCAGACATCCTCAACCTGCCGGACGATCTCTCGCCGGAAGAGGAACGCACACTGGAACGTCTGCGAGCTGTTCCCGGCTGGCTCGACCAACGTCTGGCACGTCCCCACGAACTGCTGGGGCACCTGAGCCTGTCGTTGCCGGCCACGGAAGAGGAACGCCGGACGTTCGACGCCATCATCACTACCCTGTCGGATGTCCCGCCGGACCCATCGCAAAGCAGGTTTGACCAACTGAAGGAAACCCTGAAGGAATTGAAATCCCGTCACCGCCGGTTGCGTGGCACCCATGAGGAACACGCCATCAACATTGGCCCTGGCACACTGACCATCTCAACCCGCCACCAGGCCAAGGGACTGGAATGGGATGTCGTCTTTGCAATCGGCTGCGACGATTTCTGGTTTCCGGCGTCGGATACGCACCAGAGCATTGCCCTTCGCCCCTGGCTGGGGCCGTATGATCCTGCGCTGACGCTCAAGGCGGAGATCACCCACCGCCTGGCAGGGCACACCGGACGACCATCGCCCAGTGACCTGGAGCGAATTGCCCGTGCCGACGCCATCGAACGGGTTTCCGAGGGCATCCGGGTGATGTACGTCACCATCACCCGCGCCCGCCGTGCACTCTGGATCAGTTGGCATCAAGATGGATCGCCGATAGGAGGCATCACCACTCGCAACGAGTCGGCGGTGTACACCATCGTCGCAGACCTCATGGAAGAGATACGGATGGGAGCAGTCGGTGTTGCTGCCACATGAGTTTGTTGCCAGTGCAACCGGGCTGGAGTGCTATCTCTCCTGCCCGCGCAGGTTTCGCCAGAAGTACATCGACCGTCTGCCGGCATCGCTTTCCGACAAGGAAGCGCAAAAGCGTTTCCGACGTGGCGATCTGTTCCACAAACTGGTGGTCTGGGACAGCCTGGAGATGGATATCGCGCCGATCCTTGCATTCGAGGAAGACGACAGCCTGTCTGCCATCTGGGAGTGCTATACCCGGTTTCAGGAAACGCTGGCAGCCAACGGCGCAACCGTCGAGCACGAGCAGGTGCTGACCGCACATTGCAATGGCATTGCGGTGACAGCCCGTCTGGATGCGCTGGTGACTGCACCGGATGGCAGCATCACGATCTATGACTGGAAAACCGGGAGCTTCGCCAGCAGTTTCCGCCTGGTGAATCATCCGCAGTCGCAGGTCTATCCCTGGGTGGTGCAGCAGGTTCGCAAGCCGCCGTCCCTGCGTCTGGTCTACTGGTTTCCGGAACAACCGGACGAGCCACTGCACATTGAATGCACGCCTGGCTACCTGCAGGATGCGACCGCCTGGCTAACCGATCTGCTGACGCGGATCACCGGTGACCGCGAATTCGCCATGACACCCAACCGCAAGGTCTGCCGCACCTGCGAATACCTCGCCCACTGCGGCGTCACCGCCGAAGCAGGCGACGATTACTACCTCGACGAGGACTTCCACGCCCCTTACCCCGACGACCACGACACTTACGACGACCCGCTCTGGATGGTCCGGTAACGCAGCCTGTCATCCCGGCAGGAGCAGGGGCACATGACCATGCGTCCGTTGCAAACATCCACGACGCTCAGACAAAGACCAACCCTGGTAGTCTGTCATCCCGAGCGTAGTCGAGGGATCTCTCTCCTGCCGGAGACATAACCGGGGAGTGAATCTATCGTCACATCACCCCGAAGAGTGGTTGCGTCCTCTTCGGCGAGATCCCTCGACTGCGCTCGGGATGACGATGAAAGATCGTCGCTCCTGATCAGGCGGCTATGTTGTCAACGGCGGACGCATGGCCTTCGGGGGACGGCAACGGCCACGATGACCACACAACGCCCGGAATAGCGGGAGCGTTACCCGTTCTTCGCGAGGTGGAACTCCTCGACGGCGGCGACGCCGTAGCGGGCGCCGGCCTCGCTGAGCCAGCGGCGGACACCCTCTTCAACCCGGTCAAAATGCGCTCCGAGCTGGCTCTGGTGTTCGCGCAGAGCGGCGATCTTCAGATCGATCGTCTCGGAAATATCGACCCAGTGGTTGTTGACCGGGGCGCCGGAAACCCAGACCTCGCGGACCTTGTGCGGCCGCAGTCCCTCATCGAGCAACTCCGGGAAATCCCAGGCATTCTGGCTGGCCGGGTACACAGCAGCCATCGCAGCCGTACCAACTGCCAGGTGGTCGGCATGATGCCGGCCAATCGCGTATACCGGATCCCAGCGCCGGTCGGGTGAAGGAATGACAATCCGGCTGGGCTTGATTGTTCGCAACTGGCGGACAATATCCCGGCGCAGTTCCAGCGTCGGCTGGACAATGCCGTCCGGATAATCAAGGAAGGTCACACTGCAAACGCCGAGCACCTTGCAGGCCGCGCGTTGTTCTTCCTTGCGAATGGCAGAAATTCTGGCCCGGGCTTCCGGTCCGACATCGGTTGCATCATCGGCACCACCTCCCGAGGCATCGGTGACGATCAGGAAGTGCACTTCCCAGCCATCCTTCACCCAGGTCGCAACCGTTCCACCACAGCCAAACTCGGCATCATCCGGGTGCGCCACGACAACCAGCGCACGCTTGTCCAGTTCTTGGTCGTTTGTCATTTCGCTTCTTTCCTGCATGGCTCAACGAATCAGGCAACCTCGCTATGCTACCACCGGTGCTTGCTGATGGATAATCATGGACAGAAGACGACCCTGGCGCCCGGATGGTGCGCCGCATGGATTCAGGTGACGACAGCAGTGCGGCAAGAGAACTTCTTCAGCGAAGACCTGCGCTGGCCCTCACGATCCCAGCGCTTCGGCTGGCTGGTTACCATCTCGATCATGACCTACATCGGGTTCGAACTGAACCTGCAGGTCACCGCGCCGATGATCGCCTTCCCGGCCATGGTCATCATGATTCTGGTGTTGCTGGTCAGCCTTACCCTGCAACAGCACCTTTCGGTCCGCATCGGCCAGGAATCGGGCGATCCGGTCATCCCGGTGCGAAACTGGCTTCGCCGCCGGCAACGTGATGAGGATGAACGCCCGTTTGGCCAGCGTCGCCCTACCCCGGTGCTCCGCATTAGCCACACGATCAAAACCCCTGTCTCGGCATTGGCGCCCGGCCGTCGTGGCGGACGGCTCGCCCGCCGGGAAGAACGCATTCCCATGGAAGAGGTCGAACGCTGGTATGCGTCCAGAATCCCGCGTGGAGTCTGGTTTCGCCGCAAGCCGGGCATCTTTGCGGCCGGACTCGAACGTGACGCCGTGACCGTCGAACTCCGGGACGGACGCCGGCTCACCCTGGCCACCCGCCTGCAACCGGTATTGCTCGAAGCCCTCAGCCTCGCCCGGGTCGAGGCCGAGCGCCAGACCCGGGCCCCGGTTCGCGAAGAGTTGTAGTAGGTTGGCTGCATAAAATCGTGAAGAGTGTGACGTGAGAGGGAAGCACAATGGCAAATGGAACCGGTTGTGACGTGCTGATCAGGGGAGCACGGGTGGTTGATGGCAGCGGCAACCCGTGGTTCTACGGTGACGTCGCCATTCAGGGCGAACGCATCTCCGCGATAGCACCGCCGGGTAGTATCGATGCCTCAACTGCCGGCGAGGTGGTGGATGGCACCGGTATGGTCGTCTGCCCTGGTTTCATCGACATCCAGAGCCACTCGATTGTCCCCTTCTTCACCGACTCCCGGTCTGTTTCGAAAGTTACCCAGGGCGTGACCACCGAGATCATGGGCGAAGGCTGGACCCCGGCCCCGTTCGGCGGCAAGATCGCCAGCCCGTTGGGTGGCTATGCTGCCGCTCCCGAGGGATTGATCGAGACTATCCGCGGATGGTCCCGCTTTGGTGACTGGCTCGATTACCTCACCGACCAGGGCGTGTCGGTCAACTTCGGTTCCTATCTTGGCGGAGCAACACTCCGTGAATATGCCAAGGGCTGGGCACTCGGGGACCCGACCGACGAAGAACTCGAAACGATGAAGCGGGTTACTGCCGAATCGATGGAAGATGGCGCCTTTGGCGTCGCGACGGCCCTGATCTACCCGCCAGGCAGTTTTGCAACCGACCGGGAACTGGTCGAGGTTGCCCGGATCATCGGGCAGTATGGCGGCACGTACATCACCCACATGCGTTCCGAGGCCGATTTCTTCCTGGAAAGCTTGCGGACGACCATCGACCTCGCCCGCGAGGCGGATGTTGCCGTTGAGCTCTATCACCTGAAAGTCGCTGGCCGTGACAACTGGCCGAAGATGAAGACCGCCATCGAGATGGTCAACGAAGCACGGGCGGCCGGGCTGGATATCACCTCCGACATGTACCCCTACGAAGCCGGTGGCACCGGGCTTGCAGCATCCCTGCCCCCGTGGGCCTCGGCCGACGGCAAGCTTCTCGACAACCTGCGCGACCCGGTGATGCGGGAACGCATCCGGGCCGAAGTGCTCGACCCAAGCGGCGACTGGGAACCACTCGCCCAGCTCTGCACCCCGGAAGGCGTGTTGATCCTCGGCTTTAACAAGCCGGAGAATCTGCAATATCGTGGCAAATTCCTCTCGGAAATCGCCGAAATGCGGGGCCAGCACTGGGCCGATGCGCTGATGGATCTCGTCCTCAGTGAAGAGGGCTGGGTTGGCACGATGTATTTCTTCGCCAACGAGGACAACATCCGGATGCAGGTGCAGCAACCGTGGATCAAGTTCAGCACCGATGCCCCTGGCCTCGACCCGGAGAACGCCGAACTCACCCTGGCGCACCCGCGGGCATTTGGCACCTATACCCGTGTGCTCGGGCGCTACGTCCGCGAACTGGGCCTGCTGACGCTGGAAGATGCCATCCGCAAGATGAGTTCCTCGGTCGCCGACCGTCTTGGACTGCGTGATCGTGGTCTGCTCCGCGAGGGCATGTACGCCGACGTCGTGATTTTCGACCCGGAAACGGTCATCGACCGCGCCACCTACGAAAACGGAACCCTCCTCTCGGAAGGTATCCGCGACGTCTGGGTCAACGGCAGCCGCGTCCTCAAGGATGGCACCCACACCGGCGCCAAACCCGGCAAGCCGGTCTACGGTCCGGGCAAGAAATAGGAACGCATCCTGTCATCCCGGCGTCAGGAGGGGTCCGTATCTCCAGGACTACGGATCCCTCGACTGCGCTCGGGATGACAAGGAAAGATCCGTGTTCCTCATTCGACGCCTATAGCGTCAACGGCGGACGCATTGCAATGCGCCCCTACCCCTTCGGGGAGAGGTTCGGCGGTTGGATTGTCATCCCGAGCGCAGTCGAGGGATCTCACCTCATGCGACGGTATGACAACAATCAGGACTGGGGCAACCGCTT
>CAYWXR010000041.1:0-22141 GCA_964462545.1 uncultured Thermomicrobiales bacterium | reverse complement strand
CGGCGACGAAGGAGCGTGGGACGTTGTCAAAGTCCCAGTCCATGGTCGGGCCGGATGGTGAATCCTGCTGTGCTGCTACCGGTGCTACAAGAACAGAGAGCATGCTGATTAACAATGCTCCTGCTCCCAGCAAACGGAACAATCGCGATGGCGTTGACATGCACGTTCTCCCAACATTAGCCGTCTCTCTGACGGCCCGCCTCAAAGGTGCCGGGGTGCGACCCGCCGCCTTCCAATTTCCGGGCGGCAGCCTATAGGAAAAGATTCCCGATTGTGAAGATTATGGAGACTGTACGGACCCCCGTCAAGTACTGGTAACGCAAAGAACTGCGGGTTGTTTGACTGATATACTCGGGAACGAGATCGGCGCACTCCAGAGTGCGCCGTTGTCGCATGAAACCGCGGTTTTTGCGTAATCAGGAGGTAGCCTGCACTGTGCCGGGACGGTACTCCAGGGAACTCTCCTGACATAGACAGTGTTGACGACATGAGCCTTTCCACCGAGACGGCGGAACTGATCGAACAGTTTTCGGCGCTCTACCCGTTCCCGCTGGATACCTTCCAGCTAGCTGCGATCGACACCTTTCTGCGTGGCGATTCGGTCATGGTTGCCGCTCCAACCGGTACCGGCAAGACCGTTGTTGCCGAGTTTGGCGTCTGGGAGTCGTTCCGGCGTGGCGGCCAGGTAATCTACACCACTCCGATCAAGGCTCTTTCTAACCAGAAATTCCGCGATCTGCGACAGATTTACGGCGACCAGGTTGGCCTCCTCACCGGCGATGTGACCGAAAACTCGGGTGCCCCGGTACTGGTGATGACCACCGAGGTGTTGCGCAACATGCTGTTGCAAACACCGTGGGACCTGGACAGTGTCGACTGCGTCATATTTGACGAGGTGCATTACATCGCCGACCAGGAGCGCGGCACCACCTGGGAAGAGGCGATCATCCTCTGCCCGGAGCACATCCAGTTGATCTGCCTTTCCGCGACTGTCTCCAACGCCGCAGAGATCGCAGACTGGATTAGCCGCACCCATCGCCCGGTCGAACTGATCACCCACAACGAGCGTTCGATTCCGCTGGCCCTCTACTACTACCTCGACAAGAAGCTGCGTCCGGTCATCGACCACAATGGCGTCCAGGTCGGTGATTATTCGAAGTCCGGCGGCGAGATGCGCCAGATCGCCCGGCAACGTGGCCTCAGTCCGGCCCAGATGCGCAAGCAGGCCGAAAGCGAGGAACCACAGCCCTGGGAAATCCTCAACGCCATGAACGCCCGGGAGATGCTGCCGGCGATTTATTTCCTCTTCTCCCGGCGTGATTGTGAAGAGAATGCCCGCCGCTATTCGATGATGCGGCCCAACCTGGTGCGGGACGACCAGACTCGCGAACGTATCAAGTCGACAATCGATACCTACCTCGGGTCGATGCGTGAGGAAGACCGCAGTCTCCAGCAGGTGGCACTGATCCAGTCGCTGGCGATGGAAGGTATCGGATTCCATCATGCCGGTCTGTTGCCGGTGCTCAAGCAACTGGTCGAGGTGCTCTTCAGCCGGGGGTTGATGCAGGTGGTTTTTGCCACCGATACGCTGGCGCTCGGTGTCAACATGCCGGCCAGGTCGGTCGTTATCGGCAGGATGAGCAAGTGGGATGGTCGTCGCCAGCGGATGCTTATCCCGAACGAGTTCTCCCAGATGGCCGGGCGTGCCGGCCGGCGGGGTATGGATCTCAAGGGCAATATCATTGTGCCCTATTCTCCGTGGGTTCCATTTACAGAAATGCTGAAGATCGCTACCGGGGAACTTGAACCGGTGGTGAGCGCCTTTGCCATTCGCTACAACACCGTCCTCAATCTCTGGGACCCGCCGCACGGTCACCGGGTGCGCCAGATTCTCCAGCAGTCGCTGGCACAGTTCCAGGCTGCCCGGAGAGCACGAGATCTGGAAGACGAAATTGTCCAGATCGGCGAGCAGATCGCCCGCATTCCGCAAGGTTGTCTGATCGGTCTGGATGCCGGCGATGAACTGCTGGACGAGTTCCGGGGGTTCAATAGCACGATCAGTGCCCTGCGAGGCAAGGAGCGCAATCTCCAGCGGGAACTCAGGTCGTTGACCGACAAGGTTGAGAGTCGTCCGTGGCCGGTACCCGGCCGGCAGGCCCTCCGCAAGGCGTTCCGGGTTGCTGATCCGGGACTGGTCGTCCACTCCGGCGATGATGGCTGGGGAATTTACCTCGGCCAGGCGCGGGTTGGCGGCATCGGTCTCTTCCTGTTTGGTTCCGATGTGAAGCAACTCACCCAATATAAGGAAATCGACTACCTGCCGTCGCTCGAGGCAACGGTGGAAGTGCCGGAAGAGTTGCTGCAAATTGACCGACCTGTTCAGGGACTGCCGGAGGAACTGACTGCCCCAGTGCAGGAACGTCTGGCGAACCTGGACCTCCCTGATCTCGCGGCCCAGATCGAGGCGCATCGCCAGGCGGTGGCTGCCCGACATGCTGCAACGGCCGGGAGGATTCAGGAGCAGATTGATGCTGTCCGGGCGCAGATCCGTGAGGTTGAGCGCACTCGCGACGAGCATCCTTGCCAGCTGTGCCAGCGCCGGAAGGAGCACCAGCGCAACCTCCGGGCAGTTGCTGATCTGGAGCGGGAGCGACAGCGGTCGGAGCAGATCCTTCGCAAGGAAATCGACGAGGAGAACGAGCGGATTCGCGGGATTATCCGGGGCATCCGGAATGTCCTGCACCGCTTTGATTACCTGCATCGCGGCTACCCGACGGCCAAGGCCGATCTGCTGGCCGACATTTTCGACCGGAACGGGTTGGTCATCTGCGAGATGATCGACCGGGGGCTGGTCGATTCACTCAGCCCGGCCGACCTTGCCGAGGTCTTCTCCTGGTATGCATTCGACCGGGATTCCCGCTTGCGGAATACCTTCAGCCTGCCAAACCATCTGGTGCTGTTGCGCCGGCGTCTTGAAGACCTGGAGCAACGGGTAATCGCCAGTGAGCGTGGCAATGGCCTCTACATCTCGACCGGACATAATGCCGGGTTCTACGGTGGCATGCGTGCCTGGTGCAACGGGGCATCGATGGCCGCTATTACCGAGAAGATCGACATGAGCGAGGGTGACCTCGTGCTCACGTTCAACAAGACTATTGACCTGATGCGGCAGGTGAGGGAGATGTTTGGTTCGGTTGCACCGGATCATCCACTTCGCGAGGCACTGCGTCAGGCCGATCGACTGGTACGCCGCGACATCGTTGAGCAATCATTGATTCTCGGCGTTATGCCGTTGGAATCCACCCGGAGTGAGGACGAAGCAGAACCGGAAGATGAACCGGATACTGACGAGTAATCTGAACGAAAATCAGGTCAATCCCGACATAATCAATCAGGAATGGTGTACAGTCACGGTGACGGATTTGTCACTCCCGGATGGCCGGGAGGCGAGGATGTGATGATGCACCAGGGAATTGGTCTTACCGGAGTCAGCAAATGGTATCCCGGCTCCAGTGATGCTGCAGTACACAAGGCAACCTTGACGGTAGAACCCGGCGAAATCCTGGCATTGCTCGGCCCAAGCGGTTGTGGCAAGACCACCACCTTGCGCCTGATCGCCGGCTTTGAGCAACCGGATGAGGGCACCATCTCGATCGGTGGCGAAGTCGTTGCCGGGCCGGGACGGTTTGTCTCACCGGACAAGCGTGGCGTTGGCATGGTCTTCCAGGACTACGCCCTGTTCCCGCACCTCACTGTGCGCGGCAATGTCGAGTTTGGCCTGCGTGGCATGCCTCGCAAGGAGCGTGGAACGCGGCTTGACGAACTGCTGACGCTGGTTGGTCTTGAACAACTGGCCGACCGCTATCCGCATCAACTTTCCGGCGGGCAGCAGCAGCGCGTCGCAATGGCCCGTGCGCTCGCACCCAGGCCACATATTCTCCTGATGGATGAACCGTTCTCCAATCTTGATACCGAAATGCGACTCGCCATGCGGATCGAGGTTCGTAACCTGTTGAAATCGCTCGGGACCACGGCGGTGCTGGTGACCCATGACCAGCAGGAGGCGATGACCGTTGCCGACCGCATGGCGGTCATGCTGCGCGGGCGGATCGAACAGGTCGATGCGCCGGAGACGGTCTATCACTACCCGGCAACCCGGGCGGTCGCATCGTTCGTCGGTCAGGGCACGTTCGTGCCGGCCCACGTCGCCGGCAGGGTCGCTGAATCAGACCTCGGCCGGTTTGAACTGGAAGACCAGAATGGCCAGGAGCAGGTCGATCTCCTGATCCGCCCGCGTGATGTCACGCTTGAGGTGGACCCGGAAGGTGTGGCGGTGATTTCCGACCGTGTCTTCCACGGAGCCGAGACAACCTACGTCGTCCAGTTGCCCTGTGGTGTACAGCTCCAGTCGTCGCAGCCTTCCTATGTATCCATCGCTCCCGGCACACGGGTGCGGGTGCGCTGCAACCGTGGCCGCCTGGCTGCCTACGACGCCGATGCACGGGTATCGCTGACCGTTTCCGGTTCCTGACGGTGCGCTGCATCCCGGACCGCGCGTGCGCCGGCGGGCTTCTTCCGATATGATGGGGTAGTCGAATCCTGCGTACTTTCGCCCGGGAGCGATAATGCTGCCCAATCGGCCCACTCTGGATGTCATCAGCCACAGCCCCGAACAGACGCGCCGGATTGGTGCGCTGCTGGGTCGATCGCTTGACCGTGGCAGCCTGGTCTTGCTCGGTGGGATGATTGGTGCCGGCAAGACAACATTCACCCAGGGTATCGCCCACGGTCTTCAGGTCGAGACACCGGTGACCAGCCCCACCTTCACCATCGTCTCCGAACACTCCGGGCGCGACCGCTCCGGTAAACCGCTGGCGGTCTACCATATTGACCTGTACCGTCTGGAAGAGGGTGGGGATCTCCTGACGGTCGGCCTTGAAGAGTATCTGGATGACCCGGACGCAGTGATCATTATTGAATGGCCCGAGCGGGCCGGAGACCAGTTGCCGGAGGAGCATCTTCTGGTGGAACTTTCCAACGTGGCCGACAGCAAGCGGAGCATTGCCTTTACTCCACGGCACCGGCGTTACCTGCCGATGATTGATGCAATGCGGCGTGAAATGGCAGGTGCCCGTGGTTGATGCAGCACGCCCCTGGATGCTGGCTCTTGATACATCCAACCAGATTGCCTCGATTGCATTGGCGCCGGTTGGTCAGGAGGACGCCGGCATTGGCGCCGAGGTAACCTGGGATGCCGGCCGTCGTCAGACCACGACCGTCCTGAACCAGGTTGACCACCTGATGCGTCTCGCGGGCATCGAGAACGAAGCCCTCGGCGCGGTTGCCATTGCGATCGGCCCTGGTTCATTCAACGCCTTGCGGGTGGGCATGAGCGTTGCCAAGGGGCTGGCGTTTGCGCTGGACATCCCGATCTTCGGGGTCGGCACGCTTGATGCTGCGGCGATGAGCGTCTCCCTTGCCGGCAAGCCGGTGCGGGCATTTCTGGATGCCGGTCGTTCACGCGTGGTTTCCGGCGACTACCGGTTTGGCCCGAACGGGCTGGAACTGCGTGGCCCCCTGGTACACCGCACGCTGGATGACCTTGCCGAAGGGTTGATCGAGCCGACGGTGTTTGCCGGCGAACTCACCGAAGCGGCCCGTGAGCGATTGCGTGGCGAGCAGCATGTCATCCTGCCGTGGCCGGCCCAGTCGCGCCGGCGGGCATCCACGTTGCTGGATATTGCTGCGCGGCGCTGGCAGAACGGCGATGCCGATGATCTGTTAGCGTTGGAACCTGTCTATGTTCATTCTCAGCCGGCAGCGGCGACCACGGAGCGTCATTTGTGAAGCTGGCCATCGAACTGATGCAGCAGGAAGACATCGCCGAAGTTTCCAGGGTAGACCACATCTGCTTTACCAACCCGTGGCCGCAATCCGCCTATCGCCGGGAATTGCGCAATCCGACCAACAACTACTACATTGTGTTGCGGGATTATGATGCGAAACCATCAACTGAGCAGCGCTCACAGGCAGAACAACGGGGCGGGCTGAACCTGTTGCCGTTCCTGCGCAAGCAGGAATCGCCGGCCAAGCCACCGATTATCGGGTTTGCCGGTATGTGGATGCTGCTGGATGAGGCGCATGTCACCACCATCGGGGTACTCCCGGAATACCGGGGCAAGGGCCTTGGTGAACTGCTGCTGGTGAGCCTGTTTCAGGAAGCCATGCGGCGCGATGCCGAGTGGGTGACGCTCGAGGTACGGGTCTCCAACGAGCCGGCGCAGGCGCTCTACACCAAGTACGGTTTCACCCGGCAGGGTATCCGGCGAGGCTACTACAGCGACAACGGTGAGGATGCCTACATCATGTGGTCGCCATCCATGCGGGAACCGGAAACGATTGCCCGGATGAATGCGCTGACTGCGGCGCTCGAGGAACGCCTGCGAGACGACCTGAACTGGAACGCCGGATCGACAGGAGGACAGGTCAGCAAATGAACATCCTGGCGATTGAATCCTCATGCGATGAAACGTCTGCCGCTGTGGTGCAGGAAGGACGCTATGTCCTTTCCAATGTCATTGCATCCCAGAATGAAATCCACGCTCGTTATGGCGGAGTGGTGCCGGAACTTGCTTCCCGCAAACACATCACCGCTATCGTGCCGGTGTTGCAACAGGCGCTGGAAATCGCCCGGTTGGAGCGTTCGGAGATTGATGCCATCGCCGTTACCGAAGGCCCCGGATTGGCCGGAGCGCTCCTGGTTGGAGTGAATGTAGCGAAAACGCTCGCCTTTGCCTGGAAGAAACCGCTGGTTCCGGTCAACCATATTGAGGGGCACATGTATTCACCCTGGTTGGTGGCCCCGGGCACGGCTGCTACCGAGCCTCCGGCGTTCCCCGCGCTGTGTCTGATCGTTTCCGGCGGGCATACCGAATTGATCCTGATGCAGAAGCATGGCACCTACGAGATCCTCGGGCGCACCCGTGATGATGCGGCCGGCGAGGCGTTCGACAAGGGCGCCCGGATACTCGGGCTTGGCTATCCCGGCGGCCCGGCCATCCAGAAGGCTGCCGAAGGTGCCCGGCCAATCGTCGATTTCCCGCGGGCATGGCTTGGTGACAGTTACGACTTTTCGTTTTCGGGATTGAAGACCGCCCTGCTCCGGGAGTGTGAGCAGTATCAGCCCGTGCGCCCACCACGACGCCGTGAAGCAAACCGGCGACAACCACCGCCCGGCCCCTTCCCGGAACACCGGCCACCGGAATACGTTGCCAACATGCCGGTAAATCAACTGGCAGCTTCCTATCAGGAAGCAATCGTCGATGTGCTGGTGGAGAAGACACTCCGGGCGGCCAACGAACAGCACGTGGCCAGCATCATGGTGGCAGGTGGTGTATCTGCCAACGGATTGCTGCGCCAGCGCCTGGCAAGCAGGGCTCCTGTTCCGGTGCACGTGCCGGAAATGCAGTTTTGCACGGATAATGCCGCGATGATTGCCGCTGCCGCTTACCAGGCTGTGCGCCGGGGGGCATCTGCCGGTATGGATATGGATGTGGCCGCACAGTTGCCACTTTCCAGTTTGCAGGGAGTTCGAGTCATTGACCGCACCCAACCAGTTCGCTAGCGCCGGCGAACACGCATCTGACCTGGCGTTGGCGATCGAAACGGCACGGGCCGCCGGAGACCTGCTGCGGAGCCGTCAACGGGAGATCCTGAATGTCCGGCACAAGGGCGTGGTCGATCTGGTGACTGATGCCGACATTGCCAGCGAAAAACTGGTCGCCGAAATGCTCCACTCTGCCCGACCGGAAGATGGCCTGCTGGCGGAAGAAGGCACCGGCGAAGGTGTCGCACGGTCAAATGGGCGCTGCTGGATTGTCGATCCGCTGGATGGCACAACCAACTACGCACACGGCTACCCGCTCTATGCAGTTTCCATCGCGCTGGAAGTGGCCGGCGAGGTAACAGTGGGTGTGGTCTACGTGCCGGCTCTGGACGAAATGTTTGCCGCAGCAGCCGGTGGTGGGGCATGGTTGAACGAGGAACCGATAGGTGTTTCGACTGCCGGGTCACTGATAGAGGCGATGCTTTGCACCGGGTTTGCCTATAACCCGGACATCCGGCCGCTGAACTACCCGCACTTTGTCGAGTTCGTCGAGCGCTCCCAGGCAGTGCGTCGCGATGGCGCAGCAGCCCTTGATCTGGCCTATGTTGCCTGCGGGCGATACGACGGATACTGGGAGCGAGAACTGGCGCCATGGGATCTCGCAGCCGGAGCATTGCTGGTGCGCGAGGCCGGTGGGCAATTATCCGGTTTTCACGGGCAACCCGCCGATATTCGGGCTCGTGAGATCGTCGCAACCAACGGCCTGCTGCACGAGGACATGCTCGAGGTTCTCGCGCTGAATCCGTAGACATCGTGCCATAGCAACTGATCGCCGGGGCCTCTCTCAGGAGTTTCGTCCCGCAGGAATTTGGGAGGATTCTCCATGGATAGCAACCCCTATCAACTCTTTCATACCCGCGTGATAGAGGCTATACAATCTGCAGAGGTTATGAGCCTGATGTTCCCCCGTTTCGGGAAAGTGCTGGTTCTTGATCTCCGGCATACCATCGAGATTCCGCCGTGGGTTGAGGTGGATGACATGGTTGGCAGTGCAGAGATACGGCTCACCCGGCTGGAGAAGCGCCGCCCCTTATTGCCACTGCCAGAAGAGTTGCGGATTGCCGCGTGGATCGGTTCGGTGGAATCTCTTCACGATACCGGCGTGGCGGATGCGATCCTTGCCCGTTGTGCGGAAACCGGGCAGGTGGACATTGTCGGCGAATGCCGGGAGGCTTTCCGGGAACTTGCTGCCCATGAACGACACCATCTCATCGGAGTAATGAACGGGACGCTTTCACGCACGATATGGCAGCGCGACCAGTAGCCGACAGTCCAGAGCCTGGAACCGCCTCGACTCGCCAACCCCGGTCCGACCGTCATGATCAGGGGATGGCGCTGGTTCTTGACGTGTTGCGGCAATGTGCAGCAACTTTCGGCATTCCGCGTGTTCGCTTTCTGAGGCAAAATCCGGCAGGTGACTGGATTGTCCATACCATGCAGCAGGACACGTTGATTACCCACACCGCTGATTACGCCGAATCGGCGATGGGTTGGATGGTGGCCCTCTCGCGCTTCCCGCTCAGGGTTACCCGGCCGCGAATCACTTCGCCCGGTGGGGAACATGTGCGACCGATTGCCGTCACCAATTACCTCGGGATCCCGGTGTTGTGTAGTGATCAGGTGGTTGGAGTCATTGAGCTTGCTGGCAAGATTGATGGAGACCCGTCGCACCAGGTGGAGGCCGTCAGCGGAATAATTGCCGACCTGGGGCGCCGTTTGATGCACGACCCGGAGATGCAACCTTGCCCGGTGACGCTCGGCCCGGATACGCGGTGCAGCCTGGCTGGCGGCAAATGGGGCGACGTCGACATTGATCTGTCACCGGACGTCTGGACGATTGCTTCAACCATATCCCCCGGTGAACAGATCGCCGCGATAGCCAGTCGTCTTGATTGGCCGGAAGAAACAGTGATTTCGACAGTAAGCGAACTGGTGGCGATGGGTCTGATTGCTGTTCAGGCAGATGAACCTGCTGGCGCTTGATCGAAACATGCATCCATCAACTGCGTGATGCACTGATCCGGCGGTTTTTTGATCACCTCGTATACTTTGCATATGGAAACCCGAATGCCGACCGCCTTGATCTGGTCGACCGATTTTGCCCTCCATGAGACCGGTTCGCATCCGGAGTGCCCGGAGCGGATCGATGCGCTGGAACATGCGTTGTACCGTGCCGGCATGTTTGTTGACCGGCCGGTCTACGCGCCACAACCGGCCACCGTGGAGGACCTTGAGCGAATCCATTCACCGGCGCTGATCGAGCGCATCCAGCGACTCGCAAACAACGGTGGTGGATCGATCGATCCGGATACGGTCGTGTCAACGGATTCCTGGGAAGTCGCCCTGTTGGCTGCCGGCGGGGCTGTACAGGCAGTTGACCTGGTGCAGACTGGAACGGAGCAGCGAGTCTTCGTCCTTGCACGTCCACCAGGGCATCATGCCGAACCCAACCGGGCAATGGGTTTCTGCCTCTTCAATAATGTAGCGATTGCGGCACGGCACGCGATTGACCACCACGGTCTCGAGCGGGTGGCGATTGTCGACTGGGATGTCCATCACGGAAACGGCACGCAAGCTGCGTTCCTGGAAGACCCCTCGGTGCTGTTCATTTCGCTGCATCAGTATCCCTTTTACCCCGGAACCGGAAGTGCGCAGGAGCGTGGTGCGGGCAAGGGGGAAGGATTCACCCTGAACCTGCCGCTCCCGGCAGGTTGCACCGACGTGGTCTACCGGCAGGCGTTCACCGACCTGGTAGTGCCGGCACTGGAGGCGTTTCACCCGGAGTTGATCCTGGTCTCTGCCGGGTTTGATGCTCACCGGGCCGACCCGCTGGGCCAGATGCAGGTGACCACCGGATGTTTCGGGGAAATGGCTGCAATGGTCGGGAACGTTGCAGACCAGTGCTGCGAGGGCCGCCTCGTACTCGTTCTGGAGGGTGGTTACAATCTAGGCGCTTTGGGCGAGAGTGTAGTCCAGGTGCTACAAACACTCGATGGCGAATCAGCCGCTAACAATGGATTGCAGGGACAAACCTCATGATCGTCGTAGTGGACTATGGAGCAGGCAACGTTCAGAGTGTGGTGAATGCATTGAATGCGCTTGGCGTAAATGCAACGCTCACCACTGATCCCGCGACCATTCATGCAGCCCATGGAGTGATTGTTCCGGGTGTTGGCGCGGCTCGCGATACGATGGAGAACCTTGAGCGGGGCGGGCTCGTCGAACCGATCCTCGAGCGGATTGCCGCCGGTGTTCCGTACCTGGGCATTTGCATGGGTATGCAGGCATTGATGTCCTACAGCGTCGAGCATGGTGGTCAGCGCTGCCTGGATGTGGTGCCTGGTGTCGTTCGAGAACTCGAGACTGATCTCGCAGTACCGCACATGGGCTGGAACTCGGTGTTGCCCACCGCCAATGGCCGGAACCACCCGCTGCTGGATGGCATTCCGGACGGTGCGGAGCTCTATTTTGTTCACTCGTTTGCCTGCTTCCCGGATGACCCGGAGTGGGTGTTGGCCGAGACGGACTACGATGGCCGTTTCCCGTGCATCATTGGTAAGGACAACGTCATGGCCACCCAGTTCCACCCGGAGCGAAGTGGTCCGTATGGCCTGCGCCTCCTGCGTAATTTCCTGCGGATCGCCGATGCCGGTGGTGTGGACAAGGTTCAGGTTGCCGAAACAGGAGCCGCCCGGTGATCGTAATTCCGGCGATTGACCTGCGTGACAACCGTTGCGTTCGTCTGATACAGGGTGATTACAACCAGGAAACCGTATTTGATGATGATCCGGTAGCTGTCGCCCGCCGTTGGCAGGAGGCTGGTGCGACCAGGTTGCATGTTGTCGATCTGGAAGGCGCCCGTGACGGCTTGCCGAAGCAGCGTGACACCATTGCGGCGATTGTTGATGCGCTTGATATTCCGGTGCAGGTCGGTGGCGGCATTCGGAGCAGCGAACACGCGGCCGACCTGCTGGAAGCTGGCGTGCAGCGGGTTATCCTCGGCACTGCCGCGGTGAACAATCCCGACCTGGTGCGAAACCTGCTGGAAACCTGGGGCCCGGATCCGATTGTCGTCGGGGTGGATGCCCGTGGCGGCAAGGTGGCCACCCAGGGATGGCTGGAAACCAGCGGAATGGATGCTCTCGACCTCATCCGGAAGATGGGGCAGGCGGGTGTCCAACGTGTTGTGTATACCGATATCGACCGCGACGGCATGTTGACCTCTCCGAACTTTGAAGCAACCGCCGAGGCTGCATCTACCGGCGTGGCGATCATTGCCTCTGGCGGCGTCAGTAGTGTTGCCGACTTGCACCGGTTGGCGACGATTCCGGGAGTTGAAGCGGCGATTGTTGGCCGGGCAATCTATACCGGCGATGTGGTGCTTGGGCCGGGGGAATGGGTGCTCCGGCCCGTCGAGCGTCCGGAGGTGACATGAGCGCCAGGCCCGACCTGCGAGAGGAAGAACGTCGCAAACGTGACGAAGTTCGCCTCGCTGCCCTGCAAACCCAGGTGGATGAGTTGCGGTCGCTGGTCCGTGAACTTTCCAGCCGCCAGGTACGTGGCGAGGAACAGTTCAGAAACTACGAGGCCAGCATCTCCCAGTTGCGTTCCCAGGTCGAGCAACACCGTCACGAAGTGGCCCAGGCGAGCCAGGCACGGGCGATCGACGATGCCCGGTTGCGCCAGCAGTTGACCGAGATCGACGCCCGTATAGATGAAAGCGTCAAACCGGTCCGGGCATTGCAGGCGCATGTGTCCGAGATTCTCGAGACCATCCGCCGGGGCAGGGATGACGACCAGGACGATCTCCGGCGCTTCACTGAACTCCGCACCCAGATTGACCACATAGCGGCTCTGGCCGAACGCAACAGCGATGTCATTCAGTTGCTGCGGGACAGTACCGCCAATCTCCGGACTGATCTGGAACAAACCGACCGCAACACACTAAAGAATGAAGACAGCATCCGGATTGTCGAACAGGATGCCCGCCGGCGGATCGCCGAAACTCACCAGGAAATAGAAAACATCAGTATCCGGCTTGAGGAAGTTCGCCCTATCTTTGGGCAACTTGAGGCACAGATTGCTGATGTCCGCGATTCCGGCCGGCATATCGACCCTGCCCTGGATGCACTTGCCCGCACAGATGAACGCCAGCAGGCGGAGATCAACCGTTACTACACCCAGTCCAACGAGCGCGACGACCTGCTCGGCGAGCGGATTGACGAGTTGCGGGTACAGCAGGAGATCGGCTTCCGTGATATCCGCCAGAACGTCGAGCAGCGCTTTGAGCGCGTTTCCGAACGACTCGATAGCCTGGCCGACATCGATCGTGAGCTTGCCTACCGACTCAACATGATTGAAATGCGACTGGATGAACTGGCCGACGCCGATGTGAGGCTGCGCCGTGAGCTATGGCATCTTGAAGAGATGCGGGTACGCCGCCGATTCGACCAGATCCAGCAGGATCTTGAAGCAGCAGCCGAGGGCCGCCGGACGGCGGAATCGGAACTTGCACGTGAAAAACCAACCCGCCAGCAGCCGCGGGACCGTTCGGAGGGAATCAGTTGACCTTATGCCGCAGGATTATCCCCTGCCTGGATGTTGATAACGGACGTGTCGTCAAGGGCGTCCAGTTTGTTGGATTGCGGGATGCCGGTGATCCGGTGGAACTCGCTGCTGCCTATGACCGCGCCGGCGCCGATGAGATCACCTTCCTTGATATCACTGCCACCAGTGATGGCCGTGCGACGATGGTGGATGTTGTGCGGGAGACCGCCCGGCAGGTGTTTATACCGTTGACCGTGGGCGGTGGCATTCGCACAACCGACGACATGTACCTGATGCTCCGCTCCGGAGCCGAGAAGGTGGCGGTCAATTCGGCAGCAGTTGCCCGGCCTGAGTTGATTCATGAAGGCGCCCTGCGTTTCGGCAGTCAGTGCATTGTGCTCTCGATTGATGCCCTGAAGGTGGGCCCTGGTAAGTGGGAAGTGACCACACACGGGGGCCGCAAGCGAACCGGTATCGATGTTGTGGAGTGGGCGAAGAAGGGTGTCGAACTCGGCGCCGGCGAGATCCTGCTGAACAGTATTGATGCAGACGGTACGTTGGAAGGGTATGAACTGAACCTGACACGGGCTGTCGCCGACGCTGTCAGTGTGCCGGTCATTGCGTCGGGTGGCGTGGGTAATCTGGACCACCTGGTTGATGGACTGACCACAGGAGGCGCTCACGCCGTGCTGGCGGCCTCTATCTTCCATTTCGGGACCTACACCATTGCCGAGGCCAAGGAGCACCTGAGGAAGGCCGGTGTGCCGGTGCGACCGGTACCTGCCCTTCAGGATGCCGGATAGGCATCGGGAATGGACGATTTCGAGGTTTCCAACCGCTCACTGCTTGCTCGCCTCTTGCGCGACCCTGTCCGGCTTCGCCGCCGGAGCAGGGTCGTTGCGTTAGTGCTGGCTGTTTTCTCGGGACTGGCCGGCAGCGGATGGTTGCTTTCCAGTGTCGTTTCCGATGTCCTGACGGCAATTGTCTGGTTGCTGGTGCCGGCTGCAGCTGCCGGGATCGGTATAGGCGATGCGTTCTTTCTGCGGCACGGTGTTGGCGGTCGAAGAATTGCCCTGACATTGATTGCCGGGGTACTTGCGGCAACGCTAAGTTGTGCTATTCTGGCAACCATCAGTACATCAGATCAGGGGGCAGCTCCAGTAAGGGGTTTGCTATACGGACTGTTGGTATTGGGCGTTATCGCTTTTCTTGCTGCGTTCATCGCAACGGCGGCCGGAAGGAGCGAGCGATACCTGTCCAAACGCATCCAGAATGTTGATGACACTGGTTGGTAACTGGTGACGGAAAGGCACGGTCGGAAGGCGTGCCGGCGGAAATTTCCGCTAATATTCTGAGAAAAACCTGAGTGAAATCGCGGCCGGATAGTTTGCATTACCGTTGACATCGTGCAACAGGCCGTGTTATCTTCCGGCAGTCCTGAGACAATGGCGTCCTGGATTCAACATAACGGAGCGCTGTCCATAGCAGCCTGTGGGGGCACGACACGCGCCGGAATGATCCAAGCTGGCGACACTACCTGTGGGGGGACGGTCGTCGGTTTTACGCAAGTCTCACGTGGAAACACGGGAGCACCCTGGGAAACACAGAAGGTGGGGCCGCACGGATGCGGTTCTGTGCAGGGTTGTTGAGGGCTACCCGAGGGAGATCCGGGACGTCGCGAATCAGCTGACGCACCACACATCGTTCAATACCTGACCAGCAGGTGCTTCTTGCTGCTGGCGAGGGCATGACGATATTCTCCGCGGGTGTGATGAAAAGGGGATACGGTTGAGTCGCATTCGACGCAGTCGTTCGCTCCAGGCGATCCTGGTAGCGGCGATTATGAGTCTGGCGCTCGGAATCCCGGCCACCGCTGACTTGAATCTGATTCTTGGTGAGTCTGCAAACGTCTCCTACACACAGGGGGCGGGCGTCAATCTTCGTGACTCGATCGGCTTTGGTGGATCGGTCATTTCCACGATTGATGAAGGTGTTGCCGTTACTGTCCTCGATGGCCCGGTTATGGCCAGCGACGGTACCTACTGGTATTACGTCGCGGTCTGGGGCACCGAGGGCTGGATTATTTCTGACTACCTGGCTCTTCCTCCGGGAAGCTACAGCCAGATCGTCAACACCGGTGGCGACGGAGTGAATCTCCGGGATTCCGCTTCCATGAACGGCGGCGTGATTACCACGCTGCGTGAGGGCGCAACGGTCCGCATCGTTGATGGCCCGGTCTGGGGCGACGATGGTTCTTCCTGGACCTACGTTGACTTCGAAGGACTGCACGGCTGGGTTCATACCAACTATGTTGGAGACGGCTCTGCAGCTTCCTCCTCGTCCGGCAGTGAGGTCGTTCGCACGACCAACGAGAGCTGGACTGCCTATGTCGCCGGCACTGATGGTGCAGGTCTGCGCATCCGCGCAGCCGCATCGGTGGATGGCGAAACCCTGGCCGTTATGCCGGAAGGCGCGGCCGTCAATATCCTGGCAACTGACATCTACGACGCCGATGGTTCGAGCTGGTATCAGGTTGAGTTCGAGGGCATCGTCGGCTACTCCATGTCGTGGTATCTCAGCGAATCCGCACCGGCATGGGCGGAGAGCGTTGAGGAAGCTCCTGCTGCTGTTGTCGTGGACAACGAAGTGTCCACCGGTGGCGATGTCTGGCCTGGCGCGAATGCCATGGTCACCGGCACCGGAGGTGGCGGTATCAACATGCGCTACGAAGGCAGCTTCGGCAGTGGCGTGATCACCGTAATCGGTGAAGGCCGCGTGGTCTATGTCATCGACGGCCCGTACTGGGACGGCGCTGGCAACCCGTGGTACCAGGTTGAGTTTGAGAGCATGACCGGTTGGGTTCACGGTGGCTACCTTGTGTACACCGACAGCGCGGCGTCTGAAGGCGCCGGAGTGGCCGAGACCGAGCGCGCTATCGAACCGGAACCGGAAGTGGTGGTAAACACCGTCGGCGATGCAATCGTCGCAGAGGCCCTGCGCTACGTTGGTCTGCCCTATGTCTGGGGCGGCACCACCCCGGCAGGCTTCGACTGCTCCGGCTTCACCTGGTATGTCCTGAACAACATGATGGACATCTCGCTTTCCCGTTCGCTTGATGTACAGGCAGTCAGCGGCATCTATGTGAGCCAGGCTGACCTGATGCCGGGTGACCTGGTCTTCTTCCAGAACACCTACACCTGGGGTCTTTCGCACGTCGGCATTTACATCGGCGGTGGGCAGTTCGTCCACGCCGGCAGCGAACGCACCGGTGTGCTCATCAGCGAACTGAACGATTCCTACTGGGGCCCGCGTTACTACACGGCACGGCGCGTCAACTAGGGACTGTTCAACCCAACTCTGAACCCGGACAGGCGGCCCAACCCGGGCCGCCTGTTTTCATGTGTTCCGGCTACCCCGGGCAGTGCAGCGTACAGATAACGAGAACCGGGTCGATTTCATCGCTGATGGACGAGGCTGTGCCCTGACCCCGGCCCCTCGACCTGTCATCCCGAACGCAGTGAGGGACCCGTCTCCTGAACCGTCGACCCTTCACCCTGCTGCCAGCGAGTTCTCCTGCCGTAACAAGGACCGAAATGAAGGCAAACGAAAAGGGGGACGGGTCAACCCCGTCCCCCTTGCAGTACCTTCGGTGCTAGTGGATCTCTTCGTCCAGAATTTCGCCGGTTGGCGGTGGCTCATTGTCATCGGCCAGTTCCGGAGAGAGGCCGCGAATGCGGTTGACGATCGTATTGAGCATATCCGGATTGGCATCCAGGAACTGCTTGGCGTTCTCACGACCCTGACCGAGGCGGTCTTCATCGAGATAGAACCAGGCTCCGCTCTTCTTGACGATGCCCATATCGACACCGACATCCAGTGCACTGCCGGCCTTGGAAATGCCCTCGTTGTACATGATGTCGAACTCGGCCTGCCGGAATGGCGGGGCGACCTTGTTCTTGACCACTTTCACCCGTACACGGTTACCGACTGTGTCGGTGCCGCGCTTGATCTGTTCGATGCGCCGGATATCCATGCGGACCGAGCAGTAGAACTTCAATGCCTGGCCGCCGGAGGTCGTCTCCGGGCTGCCGAACATCACGCCGATCTTCATGCGCAACTGGTTGATGAAGATAACCGCCGTATGCGATTTCGAGATCGCACCGGTCAGCTTCCGCAGCGCCTGGCTCATGAGCCGGGCCTGGAGACCGACGTGGGAATCACCCATGTCGCCTTCGATTTCTGCGCGGGGAACCAGTGCTGCAACCGAGTCGACCACCACAACATCAATGGCACCTGAGCGAACCAGGGTCTCGCAGATTTCGAGCGCCTGCTCGCCGGTGTCCGGCTGGGAGATCAGCAGATCATCAAGGTTGACGCCACACTTCTCGGCATAGAGGGGATCAAAGGCGTGCTCTGCGTCGATATAGGCTGCAATGCCACCCAGCTTCTGGGCTTCGGCGATAACGTGCTGGGCGAGCGTGGTCTTGCCGCTCGATTCCGGCCCGTAGATTTCGGTAATGCGACCGCGTGGAATGCCACCAACACCCAGTGCCAGATCCAGGGCAATCGACCCGGTCGGGATTGCTTCAATGTGAACGCGAGAGGCCTCGCCCATCTTCATGATCGAGCCCTTGCCAAACTGGCGCTCAATCGTTGAGATCGCTACCTCGACCGCTCGTTCCCGTTCTGTGCTCATCATTCCGCCATTCATTGCCAGTCAAAGTAGAATAAATGTTCTATTTATTCTACCGTGATTCGAACATTCGGGCAACCAGGATAGTCAAGTGTAACCCGGCAGCGGATACTGCGTACGGTCGCCGGAATGTGTTTACCCGAGCAGGCGGCGGGCGGTGGCTGCGAAGACCTGTGCCTGGACGACCAGGTCATCAACAAAGACCGCTTCGTTCGCGCCGTGGGCTGCCTGTCCGCTCGGCCCGAAGCCGACGGTGTCAATGCCGGCAAACCGGTAGAGGCGTCCGTCGGTAGCACCGGCCCAGGTGGCGAAGAATTCCGGTTCCTGCCCCATTACTTCGCGGACGCTGTCCTGCACGGCCTGGACAATGGGCGAGGTTTCTTCGGTGATATTTGCCGGTGTGTAACCTTCCTCGCGGGAGGGGATGATTTCGTAGTCGAAGTTCGGGTCGGTTTCCTTGATGGCGTCGAGTTTCTCCCGCACCTCGGCCAGCACCGTTTCGTCGGTTTCACCGGGAATGGTGCGCCGGTCGACGGTGATGGTGCACTCGCCCGGCACGACGTTGTTGACGACACCGCCCTCGATCAGG
Organism: uncultured Thermomicrobiales bacterium; assembly: GCA_964462545.1. Classification (GTDB taxonomy): domain Bacteria; phylum Chloroflexota; class Chloroflexia; order Thermomicrobiales; family CFX8; genus CAYWXR01. The sequence continues at coordinate 3,646 of CAYWXR010000041.1, read as the reverse complement.
TTGACGCTGATCACCGGCTTGCCGACGGACGGGTGTTCACGGTCGATGTCACCCTCCAGCGCGAGAATGCCTTTGGCAGCAAGCGCGATGGCATTGATTCCGGAAACCCGTGCGGCGGCGGTGTGGGATGCCCGCCCCTTGAACCGGACCTGGAACCCGAAAATGCCGCGTTCGGCGTTACGGACTTTCAGTTGGCTGCCTTCACCGATCAGGACATAATCCGGCCGGTCGAGTGTGCCGTTCTCGATTTCCTCAAGGATGTGCTTTGTTCCGAAATCCGCGCCACGCTCCTCGTCAGAGACGATGTGCACCTGCAGTTTGCCGTTGAGCGGTTCATCCTTCAGCGCGAGCATGGTGTACATCATCACGCCGACAGCACCCTTCATGTCGCTCGAACCGCGACCGAAGATGCGCTTGCCGTCCTCGGAGAGAACGCCCTTGAATGGCGACGTAACCCAGCTTCCGGCATCGGAAATCGGCACCGTATCCAGATGCCCGTTCATGGCGATTGTTGGGCCGTTGCCATTCCCGATGGTTGCGACAACATTCGGCCGTTCGGGGTCTTTCGAGGTAACAACATGCTCAATGCCGGCTGCTTCGAAGAATGCAGCGACATGCTCCATAATCTGTCGTTCCTCGCCGGAGACGCTCGGGATATCTACCAGCTCGCAAACAATCCGGACGAGTGCATCCCGATCAACGGCCGGTACAGAACCAGTGGTCACAAGGAGTTCCTCTCGATACGAACGCACGTTGAGGCAAGGCGAAGTGCCTTGCCATGATCAGTGTTACTTATGGAAGAAGCGAGAGGGTAGTGTCAAGAAGGTGATTCGGACCCGGCTGCCACGCCTCCCGGCATGATCCGTTCGAAATGGACTACGTTGTGGACCATCAGTACAGCGCCGCCAACTTCAACCTCAAAGTTTTCCGGCATGTAGAGCAGTCCCGGTTCAAGCGCAGGCGAGTACGGCACTGCCATCTGCTTTCGCCGGCGGCAGGTGCGCCGGACAATGGCGGTGACCTGCGGGACCTGATGGTCGTCGACGCCGATCATAAGGCTGCTGTTGCCCATGCGCAGGAACGAGCCGGTGCTCCCGATCCGGGTTGTGCGGAACCCTTCGCTGACCAGGGCATCGACAAGATTGTCGACGTCCTCATCCTGAACGATCGCGAATATGAGCTTCATGGCGGTGTCCCTTCTCAGGCCCGCGTCTCTTCTTCCACCGGCCGTGACGTATCGGGTATCGGATGCAAGAATGCGATAAATCCAGTATAGACGACGAGCCCACCGGCAACAATATGCCGGAACAAGGGGGACGAACTGCCGGTTTCCATCGATGTTGCAGGTGCTCGGCACTGTTCGATGTATGGCGCTCTGCCGCTCAAAGTTGGCGGTAAGTGGAGCACCTGGTGCACATACGTGAAGGGAACGACCGGAACATGTCAGCTTACCGTTGGTTTAGCACAAACCGAACTTGTCGCACGACCGGATAATGTGCTAAATAACGGCCAAATCAACCCCTTGTGGTAGATGCGTCGTCCCTCCCGGAGGATACTCCTGGCGGATTTCTTTCGGGTGTGTACAGAACAATGACCGAAGGATATCGGCCGAGGTAAGAACTCCTGCCTCTCGTCGTTCCCCCCGCGTGCACCTCATGATCTTCTCCCTCATCATTGCATTGGTATCCCCCCTCATCCCGATCCAGACCATCCTTGCCCAGCCAATCCAGCCAGACATTTCCGGCGTCTGCATCGTGACCAGTGAGGCCGATGACGGCGATGGCACCCTGCGTCAGGCGATTGCCACTCCGGAGTGCGAGGTTATCCGGTTTGCTACCGATATCGAAACAGTCACCCTGACTACCGGCGAGTTGACCATTTCACGTGACCTGACCATTGAGGGAAGGGGGATGGGTGGAGTCACCATCCGTCCAGCCGAGGGGGCAATTCAATCTATTTTCACTGTGCAATCCGGCACTACCGTCGTCCTCGACGGGTTGACCATCACCGGAGGAAGGGCTTTTGGAGGCATTTACTCTGCCGGTAACCTGACACTTCGTAACAGTACTGTGCGAGATAACACATCCGGCATCAGTGGTGGAGGAATAAAGACCGAATCTGGAAGCAAGACTCATATCGTTAACAGCACGATTACAGGGAACGAAGCACTAGCAACAGGGGGTGGCATTTTCGCAAACGGTGACCTGACGATCGTTGCCAGTAGCATCCACGGTAACACGATTTCTTCATATGGTGGTGGACTTGGTGGAGGCATCTTTGCGGACTCACTTCTGGTTATTGAAAACAGCACGATCACCGGGAACGGGATAGTTATCGAACAACCATTGGGGGATACTGTATCTCTCGGTGCCGGAGTCTTCCTGGGAATTGGCGGTGAAGGCCGTATTACCAATTCCACAATCGTCGGCAATTTCGCCGAGGGATACCTGGGAGTCTCGGGAGGGGTTCACACAGGCGCCGCAGAACTGGTACTTCAGGGGAACATCCTCGTGGGCAATATTGCCAAAGGTACCGGGGCTCCTCAGCCTGATTGCGCCGGCAATATCGTATCCGAAGGGCACAACCTTGTCGGAATTCAGAATATTGAACTTTCGAATCATTGTGCGTTTGATACGGGAGCCGGCACAGACCTGATAGGTATTACGCTGGATGACCTTCAGATTGGTGACCTTGCTGACAACGGTGGCCCAACGCCGACGATGCTCCCGGCGGACACCTCCCCGGCGATTGGTTACATCACTGACTCCACGGCGTGTCCCGCAATCGACCAGCGAGGTGTCTACCGGCCAGACGGGGCAGGATGCGATGCCGGTGCGGTCGAACGCGCAACCATCGATACCCTGGGTGATGATGCCTGGGTGGTTACTTCCATCATGGACCCTGCAGAAGCGGGACTCGTGACCCTGCGATAGGCGATCGCTGCGGTTCCGCATGGGGAAACGGTGACATTCGACCTGCCCGGGGACGGACCACATGAGATCATCCTGACCTCGGGCCAACTGGAGGTCTACGGCAAGGAGATCACGATCCAGGGTCCGGTTGATGCACCGGTCATCATAGACGCCAACCGGCAAAGCCGGGTCATTGAGGTGTCGGAAGATGCAGCACTCACCATTGAGTATCTGACCATTACCGGTGGTTTGGTCAATGCTACGAGCGCGTCGCGTGGCGGCGGTATCCTTTCCTATGGCAGTCTGACGGTCATCTCCAGCACCATTCACGACAATCAGGTTGGTACTGGGGCCAACCTCTCGGCAGCTGGTGGGGGTATCTACGCTGACGGACCTCTGACTATTTTCAACAGCACCATCGCCGGAAACAGTGCTGTTGCTCGCATAGTGGGCACTAGCACTGGGGGGTATGCCCGGGGCGGAGGCATCTTTTCCCTAATTGTTCCTCAACGTAGTATCACCAACAGCACCATCTCCGGGAATATGGCACAGGCAGATGATGCAAGTGCTGCCGGTATTTACGACGGGGGAGGGGGGACGATGACGATCACCGGCAGCATCATCGCCGGCAATATCCTCCATGGGGTTGCAATGACATTCCCGGACTGTAGGGGGTCTATCATCACCGGCGGTTTCAATCTCTTTGGGCAAGCATCCCACTGTCATCTCGCCGG
>CAYWXR010000040.1:0-22358 GCA_964462545.1 uncultured Thermomicrobiales bacterium | reverse complement strand
CGGGCGGGATGACGGACTGAGGGGCGCGCTCCGGGCGGGATGACGGACTGAGGGGCGCGCTCCGGGCGGGATGACGGACTGAGGGGGCCGGCACAGTCGGGACCCTGGTCAGGGAAACCCCGGCAAAACTGTCATCCCGAGCGAAGTCGAGGGATCTCTCAGTCGGGACTTCAACGGCTGATAATGGCCCGACAACTCCCGACCGGCATCAACAGGGAAGACGGCGGCATGGGCAGGGTGTTCCAGCACAAGACGAAAGCGCCGGGAAGGTTCACGGACTGCCCCGCGTCAGGAACTGGACGGGGCGAGGAGGATGGCGGTGATGACGCCGATGACGAGGCCGAGCACCAGGCCACTGAGGAACGAGAGCGACGAGGCTTCGCCGGCGGTTTCGTTGCGGGTGGTGTTCATGTCCTGCTCGCTTTCCGGGAGTGATCAGAACAACGCCGGCAGGAGCACGACTGATGCGCCCCTGCCGGCAAACAGGCCTATTTCTTCTTGTCGCGACCGGTGAAGGTCTTGCTGACTGCGCGGACCTTCGCAACCGAGCCATAGAACGAGATCACCGGGTTGGCCACTTCCTCGGACATGAACTCGGCGGTTCCCTTGAGGCGGGCAACGGTTTCCTGGATGGTCTCGAGGAGCGGGATCACCTTGTCCTTGATCATCAGGGCAACCCAGACGAGCACGCCGACAAGGATCGCCATCAGCAACACGACCAGTATCCAGAGCAGGCCAACATAGATGATGGCAATGTCGCGGAGTTTTTCGAGCGCCGAGGAGTCGGAATCCCCGAGCATGTAGAGTCCGGTGGTAATGCCGGCCAGTATCAGGACAACCACGATCGGGATAATGATCGACCAGGCTTTCCGCATCCTACCCATTTCCCTTCGTCAATTCGCCGGTGGCATATGGCGAGGTGAAGAACCAGCACAGCCAGAGCATCAGCCCCGAACCGAGTGTTGCCGTGGCCAGGGGGGTGCTGCCAAATTGCAGCCAATCCAGTCCCAGCGCAATCCCGGCGGCGTAGCCCGCACCATAGCCCACAAGAGCCGAAGCCCAGAAGAGCGGCCATTGCCAGAGCCGGCGGCCTACCAGGGCATGACAACCACAGCCATAGAGCGTGGCAATGGTCAATCCCAGCAGGACCGGAGGCGGCACGGTATAGCCTGTCCTTCGTTTATGACGCCAGCGCAGTGGCCGGAGACTGCACGTGTTCTGCAGCCTGAATCGTGCCACCACCCAGCACTTCATCGCCATGATAGAAGACGACGGCCTGTCCGGGTGCTGCTGCCGAGGGCATATCACCGGTGAAATGTACCCGCGCCCGGCCATCCCCCAATGGCTCGACACCGGCAGCATACCGGTTGCCACGGTAGCGCACAGAGACTTCACATTCCAGCGTACAGGATGGAACGACCCCGGAAACGAAATCGACCTGATTTGCCAGGATCGTCGAGAAGCCCATTTCCTCACGGGTGCCGATAACCAGACGGTTTCCCTTGAGATCGAGACGCAGCACGAAGTACGGCTCCGGCCCGGCAACACCGATGCCACGGCGCTGGCCGACGGTGTAGTGCAGCAGTCCGTTGTGCCGGCCCAGCACGTTGCCTCGCAGGTCGACGATATCGCCGGGATCGGTCAGGCCCGGCCGTCGCTTGCTGACGAAATCGGCATAGGCGCCCTTGCCAACAAAGCAGGTTCCCTGGGAATCCGGCACATTCGCCACCGGCAGGCCGAAGGCGGTCGCAATCTCCCGCACCTCGCTCTTGAGCAGGTTGCCAAGCGGGAAAAGCAGGAAGCCCAACTGCTCCTGGCTGAGCATGTAGAGCACATACGACTGGTCCTTGCTGGCATCCACCGCCTCGTGCAGGTGGAACATGCCCTGCTCATCCTTGCGAATGCGGGCATAGTGGCCGGTCGCCAGGAACGATGCACCCAGATAGCGGGCACGGGCGATGAGATGGTGAAACTTCACGTGCCGGTTGCACTCCAGACATGGGTTCGGCGTGCGTCCCTGGGCGTACTCATCGACAAAATAGTTGATGACGACCCGCTCGAATTCCTTCTGGACATTCAGCGGGTAGAAGGGAATCTCCATCCGCCGGGCAGTGTCGCGGGCATTTTCAAGCGATTCAATCGAGCAGCAGGGATTGATGTATTCAGTGTCGTCTTCCGGGGTGTAGACCCGCATGTTGACGCCAACGACGTCGTAGCCACGCTCACGGAGCAGCAGCGCGGTAACGGCGGAATCAACACCGCCACTCATGGCCACCACAACCTTGCGGCCAGCGCCATCGCGGGGGCCAACGTCGTAATTTGCCAGCAGACGGTCGGCCTCGTCCTGGCTGAGACGGGGCAGACTGTCGATGACACCGGTAGGTAGAAATGTGTCGTTGAATGTTCCGGTCATAGTTCCTGACTTTGCCAGCGGGATGTACGCAAACAGCACCATGCCGGCGGGAACATGTTCCAGCCAGACATCCTGCAATTGTACAGGGTGTTCAGCCGCAGGCCCGTGTGGATCAGCATTTTGCCCCAGGGGACGCTATCGGCCTCAGGCGTGACGTCCTCCCCCGACGGGGTAAGGGACGACAGGTTGTGGCCGTTGGTCCGGACAAGACATGCGAGGCAATGAACACCGGGTGGCGGCAGGTACGCCAGATCGGACTAGCCGAGGGGTCGGGTAAATTTGAAGGGGATTTCGACCTGGTGGAGGTATTCGGGTTCGTATTGCTGACGCTCCAGGTAGCCGTGGTTGGCCTGCTCGAACTGGCGGAGCATGGTCTTGAGTTGCTCGATCTGGCGCGGGGAGGGCTCATCATCGAAGATCGCCAGGCTGAGAACATGGTCTCCATGGACAAAGTAGAGCACCTGGCCCTCGGCCAACTGGGTCTTGTGGACCCGTGAACCGAAGACTTCCTCGCTGAGACTGTCAAACGCACTCAATGCGCCGGCAACGATCACCTCGTCCAGCTGGAATTGCCCGTAGGTGAAGATCGGGATGCCGGTCGGGGCAACGACGGCGACGGTCGATACCAGCGCCTCGGAGGCCCGGTCGGTACGGCTCACCCGCAAACGTTCGGGTATCTGCTGGGTAGTGGCGCCGGTTGCCCGTCGGGCGAGGCTGTTCTGGATGCGCTCGAGTTCGGCAATGTCGGCATCCAGCGAACGTTGGGATTCCTCGTAACGCCGGCGGCTGATCTCGCCGATGGCCAGCAACCGGTCGTTGTGGTCGCGTATCGCCCGGAGTTGGTCGAGATCGGACTGGATGTTCTCCAGCCGTTCCTGACGCACCCGTTCCGAGGCATAGCTACGGGTGGAGCTCTGAATCCGTTCGAGGTGTCGTTGCCGGGCAAGGCGGGCCATGCGCCGTTCCTCGTCCGGAGTGCGGGAGAACCAGCGCGCCTGCTGTCTCGTATCGTCCCAGTCGGCATGGGTGAAGGCATGGAAATCAGCAGTCCGCCCGGTGGCAGCCAGCCAGAACCCGACCAGGGATGGAATCCAGGTGACGACCAGTGGTGTGAGCACCCAGGGAAGCAGGTCTCCGGTCAATGTTGCAGGCATCGGGATACCGGCCGCCACGACCAGCGAAACGTCGATCGCCAGCGAGGTCAAACGTTCGTTACGGTCGCCCTCAACGAAGAAGCCCCACCAGACACCAAGCCCCGACGCCAGCAGCACGATGCGGGTGGCGTGGATGATCGCAGCCAGATGCTGGTGCCGGCGGACAAAAAGGCGGCCCGGCGATACGAGCATCATGAGGTGAGAGAGGATGCCAAGATAGGCAAGGGCAGCCATCAACCGATCACCCCGGTCCGGGGCTACCGGTTCGGTTACAACTGACACCATCTCCCTGTCAGTGCCGGACGGGAGTGAGTCGTTCATCGAGGCAGGCTCTCCGGCAAGTATGGAGAGAGAATTTCTGTTGGTGTTCAACCCAGGTCCTGTTCGCAGACGCGGCATGAACCAAGTTAGCCAGAGTGTCCGCCGTGGCGGGAACTGAATCACCCCTCCAAAAGTCCCGAATACCGGTTGCACCGGCCTATGTTCAGTCCCATACTGCCTGCAGATGCTCTGCTCACGACGAAAGAGGTGACCAATGAGCGAACAGGATCCGACCGTCGAAGCCATGCTCCAGCAGGTGCAAAGCCGGCTGGCTACACCGGTAACCGACCCGGAGGAACTTGAGCGGCTGCGCTCGCGGCTGGCAGGGCTGGCCGAGCGCACAGCAGTGCTTTCCAACTGGAAACTGCCGAACAGCGAGGAACCATTCTCGGTGTTCAGCGTCTACCGGCCGGAGGACGAATGAACCCGTTTGCAACGATCAGGGAACTTGGGGCGGCAATCCGCAACGGCGAAACAACACCGACCCAACTGACCGAGATGTACCTGGAGCGGCTGGAATCCATCGGCCCAACATTGAACGCGGTGGTGACCATCACCCGCGAACGGGCACTGCGCGAGGCGGCCCTTGCCGAGGCGGAACTAGCGGATGGCTACGACCGCGGGCCGCTGCACGGCATCCCCTACGGTGTGAAGGACCTGCTGGCCACTCAGGAATATCCAACAACCTGGGGAGCAGCGCCCTACCGCAACCAGCAATTTGACGACGATGCCGAGGTGATCAAGCGGTTGCAGGCTGCCGGCGCCATTCTGGTGGCCAAACTCGCGATGATCGAACTGGCTGGCGGAATGGGCTATGAACAGCCGAACGCATCCTTCACCGGCCCGTGCATGACGCCCTGGAGTCTCAATGCCTGGAGCGGTGGTTCGTCCAGCGGTTCCGGCGCGGCGGTCGCTGCCGGTCTGGTCGGCTTCGCGATTGGCTCGGAGACACAAGGCTCGATCCACTCGCCGGCCAACAACTGCGGCATCAGCGGTCTGCGTCCCACCTATGGCCGGGTCAGCCGGCAGGGGGCGATGGCCCTTTCCTGGACGATGGACAAGCTCGGCCCGATGTGTCGCTCGGCCGAGGATTGCGGACTGGTGCTGGATGTCATCGCCGGCCATGATCCTGGCGACCCGTCCACCTCGAAGCGGAACTATCGCTTTCCGGGCAGCGGGATGAAGGAAACCGGCTTCCGCTTTGCGATCATCGAGGATCAACTCGGCGACCTGCAGCCAGAGGTCGAGGCGAACTTCAACAAGTCGGTCGAATTGCTCGAAACGATCGGAACCGTCGAGCGGGTGTCATTCCCGGAGATGCCCTATGCCCAGGTTTCCGAAGCGATCATTCGCAGTGAGATGGTATCGGCGTTCGAGGACCTGCTAACCAGCGGCGATGTCCGGCAACTGGCAGCCACGGAAACGCACATCAACTCGCTGACAGCACTGGCAATCCCGGCCCATGCCTACCTCAAGGCACTGCGTATCCGGCGGGAAATCTGCCGGGTGATGGATGAGATGGCTGCACCCTACGATGCGCTGATCTCGCCGACGATGCCGACCGTCGCCAGCCCGATCAACATGCGTTTCGATGCGTTCTATACCCGGACGAAGCGTGGTCCGCTTGGTGCCGCCTCGAACGTCGCCGGCATTCCCGGCATTGCGGTCCCGAACGGGTTCGACGATGACGGTCTGCCGACGTCGCTCTGCTTCACCGGCCGGGCATTCAGTGAGAACAGCATCCTCGCGGCTGCCATCGCCTACCAGTCCCGCACTGACTGGCACCGGCGATATCCCGACCTCCAGGCAGACTGAACCACACGACACCAGCCGGGGAGAGGTCATGCCTCTCCCCTTTTTCATGTGTATCTTCTCAGGAAAAACAGCCGTGACCTCACGCGGGCAGGTGTTCTTGTTGATGTATGGAACCATGCATTTTTCCTTGACGTTCGGTCACAGGAATGAGAGAGTACGTACACAATCTTCGACCTGCCTGCGTTGCTCTCTCCGGTCATCGCCATACAACTGGAAGGTACCGGCTACTTCGTGTCCAGATCTACACCGCGACAACCCGACCCATTCTCCTCACGCACACCGCGCAACCGTCCGCCATCCAGCGCAGGACGCCCGCCCTATGGCCCGAGGGAGCGGCTTTGGCCGAAAATTCTCCTTGTCGTAGCCGTCATCGGCGTGCTGATTACCGGATCGGTGCTGATCGCTACCCGCTTCTCCGGCGACGACGACCCCGCCAACGACCAGGTTGCGTCCGGAGACCTGACACCAACACCGACCGAAACTGAAACAGCGGATGAGGCAGCTCCATCACCGACCGGAGGTGACGCTGCAGGTGTCGAGGCTTCGCCGACGATTACCCTGCCGCCGCCCGCGACCGACGGCACACCAACTGCCGAAGCCGAGGGCACGCCGACACCAACGGTGCCAAGCGCCGAGGACCTCTCGACCGCCCGGAGCGTTGCCCAGGCGTATATCGACATGTGGAACAGCAGTTCCTACGGACAGATGTATGAACTGGTTTCCGATGCGGTCAAGGCAAACATCAGCCAGGAAGACTTCGTTGCCCGCTACGAGGCCATTGCCCTGGAAGCCGGCATCGTCGAACTGAAGGCAACCCTGCGCGACGGCAACGAAAACGACATCACCTACCCGGTCCATGTCGAAATCGAATCCTCGCGGATCGGCGAATTCACCGACGATGTCCAACTGGCGATCATCCAGGAAGGCAGCAACTTCCGGGTGGACTGGTCGCCGAACCTGATCTTCTCGCAGCTTGGAGATGGATACGTCCGCTGGACGAGTGAAGTGCCGCAACGCGGCCGGATCCTCGACCGCAAGGGACGACCCCTGGCACACCAGGGATTCATCAGCCGGGTCGGCGTTATCCCGGGCCAGATCACTGATGAACCTGCCATGCTCCGGGATCTTGCCCAATTGCTTGAGATGCCGGAAGACGAGATCAAGGCGCGCTACGAGGGTGGCGATCCTTCATGGTTCATGCCGATCAAGGATTTCCCGGACGATGTTGGTGACGAGTTCATCAACCGTATTGCCGACATCCCCGGTGCTGCACTCCAGAAGTGGCCTGCCCGGGTTTACCCCGCCGGCGAGATTGCCGCGCATGTGGTGGGCTATATGAGCGAAGTCACCGCCGAGGAACTCCCGGAACTGGCCAAACTGGGCTACGAACCTGGCGACAAGGTCGGCCGGGCCGGGATCGAGGCGTATGCCGAACCGTGGCTGGCCGGCAAGCGCGGCGGGCAACTCAAACTCATCAATGAAGATGGCTCAACCATCCGCATTCTCGGAGATGTCGACCCCGAACCGGCGATGGATATTGTCCTGACGCTCGACCTGGACGTCCAGACCGCCGCGTACCAGGCGATCTCCGAGGACGGACGCAAGGGTGCTGCCGTGGTCATGGACCCGGCAAACGGCCAGATTCTGGCGATGGTCAGCAACCCGACCTTCGACCCGAATTCCTTCATCCTCGGCATTTCCGATGAGGAATGGGCGCGGATGAACGATCCCAACCAGCAACCGCTGATTAACCGTGCCACCATCGTCGGCTACCCGATCGGGTCCACCTACAAACTGGTGACGGCATCGGCCGGCATGGTGCATTTCGGCTACAACGCCGGTACCTGGCTCAACTGTCCGGGAGCGTTCAGCCTGCCGGGTTCCAGCCAGGTCTGGCTCGACTGGGTGCCGGGCGGTCAGGGCGAAATGAACCTGCACACCGCTATCTACCGCTCCTGCAACACCGTCTTCTACGAGATGGGTGCGCAACTCGACGTCGAAAACGAGAACTGGCTGCCGGAAATGTCCCGCGCATTCGGCTTTGGCCAGCGCACCGGCATCGTTGAGCTATACGACATTCCGGGCGTGGTGCCGGACCCGCAATGGAAGATGGACGCCATCGGCGACTTCTGGGCGCGTGGTGATGCTGTAAACCTGGCAATCGGCCAGGGCTACTTCCTCGGCACGCCGCTCCAGTTGGCCAAGGCGTACTCCGCCGTGGCAAACGGCGGCATCCTCTGGAAGCCCTACCTGGTGATGGATGTGGTCAAACTGGATGGCTCGGTGGTGCATTCCACCCAACCGGAAGAAATGGGCCGCCTGCCGCTCACAGCAGACCAGATCAAGGTACTGCAGGACGCAATGCACGATGTCGTCCATGCCAGCAATGGCACGGCAACCCAGGCATTCTCCGGCATCGGCTACACCGTCTCGGGCAAGACCGGTACAGCGGAAACCGGCCGCGAAGGTGAGGATGCCCACGGCTGGTTCGGGGCATTTACCCCCAGCGACAACCCGAAGATAACTATCACGACCATGATCGAAAACGGCGTCACCGGGTCCGGCTCTGCTGCCCCGCTTGCAAGAAAGATTATCGACGCCTACTACTCGTTCTATCCGTAGGATTGTCGATACCGCCGACGACCGTCTTGACACCTGTACGGGAGAGGCCACGCCTCTCCCTCTTCGTTTCACCGATTTCCATAGAGAAAGCCACGCCGGGCAAGACCCGGGGAGAGGTATGACCTCTCCCGTACGGATCAGGTGTCCTTGTTTGCCAGCGCATCGGCGACGCGTTTGGCCGCGCCGGAAACATCGGCCAGCGCCTCACCGGCAAGAATCCGGCGACGGGTTTCGGATTCCCGTTTGGCACGTGGTTCACAACGTTCCACCACCTCGGCAACCTTGTCCTGCGGGATGACCAGGATGCCGTTGTCATCTGCCAGGATGATGTCGCCCGGCGAGACACTTACTCCACCGCACTGGATCACCGTGTTGATCTCGCCAACAGGCACCGGTTGGGCGCGGGTGGTAATCGGGGCAACACCCTTCGCGAAGACGAGGTACTCCATCTCATCAATCTCGACAATATCGGTCGCCGGACCATCGACAATCGTCCCGGCCAGACCGCGCACCTTTGCCGCCAGCGACGTCATCTCGCCCCAGCAGGAATGCTTTTCATCACCATTCCGGTCGATCACCATCACATCGCCCGGTTCGGCCATTCCGATACCGACATGGACGACAGCGCTATCCATCGCCATCGTCTTGACGGTGAACGCCGGTCCGCAGAGTACGAAGCCTTTCTTGCCTCGCGGGCGGAGATCGCCCCGCATGAAACCGAAATCCCACATGTGGCCCACTGTTGCCGGCGGAATTGCCCGCAAACGCTCCAGCAACTCCGCCGGCACCGTTACCTCTACCCGCTCGTTGACGACAATTGACATCCGGTGTCCCCTCATTGTTATTCAGTTCAAATGCGTTGACGGTATGGCCCGGAAAATGTTAGCATCACTCGTTGCCGGTCGATGACCGGCATAATGTTGTTTGTGTCTACCGAACCGGTCAAAACCAGGAATTGGTCGAGAAGGGGAACCGCCAGGGTGCTGAAGCTACGATTGCGGCGTATGGGAGCCAAACGTCAACCAAGTTACCGAATTGTCGTCGCCGAGTCGTCCTCGCCCCGCGATGGCCGTTTCGTTGAGTCTGTTGGCATTTACAATCCAAAAACCGAGCCGATGACGCTCCGCGTCAATGAGGAACGAGTCAAGTACTGGCTCGGCGTCGGCGCACAGCCAACCGACACTGTCCGCTCGCTGCTGGTTCGCACCGGCATCCTTGAGGGCAAGATCAGCAAGGAAGGCGCAGCGGAAGGCTACGTGACCGAACCGCCACAGCGCGGCAAGGAACTGGAAGTCATGACAGCACATGGCGGCCCGGCCGAATAGTCTGTCTGGTTTTCCGGTCCATTCCAATTGATGCTGAACACTGGCCGCCGATCCTGTTGGCGGCCAGTATGCTATACAGAGGTGGCACGCCATCACGTGGATATCTGGGGGAGACTGATCGATGGTTGATACCGGTGTACCAATTGATGACACCTACGAAGAAGACGATCTCGACGATCCGGTGAACAATCTCTGCGCACTGATCGAGCACATCGCCGTCAACCTCGTCGATGATCCGGACTCCATCACCATCCAGTCAGAGCAGCACGGCACCGCCGTGTTGATCAGGCTCCTGGTGCCGGAAGGTGAAATGGGCAAGGTGATCGGCCGTGAGGGTCGCATCGCCCGCTCGATGCGTACCCTACTGATGATCGCTGCCTCACGCAAGGGACTGCGGGCAAGCCTTGACATCGGCTCCTGATCGCCACCCGAATCCGGCAGACCTCCAGCCAGACACTCCCCCCGAGGAAGCCATGCTCATCATCGGCAGGATTGTCGGTGTGCACGGCGTGCGCGGCGAGGTCAAGATGGATATTTACTCCGACCGCCCCGAGGAAATCCCCAAACTCCGCCGGATCTACCTCGATGGCGAGACCGAGCCCCGCACCATCAACCGGCCACGCGGCAACGAGCGCCAGGCGATCATCAAGATCACCGGCATTGATACCCGCGATGAAGCCGAAACACTCCGGGGAACCATCGTCCGTATCCGGGCCAATCAACTCTCGCCACGCGACGACGGCACCTACTACCACTACCAGATCATTGGCCTGAACGCATTCCTGGAGGATGACAGTCTGCTGGGCGAGGTGACCGAGGTGCTGGAGACCGGCGAGGTGGATGTTTATGTCATTCGCCAGGCAGACGGAACAGAACATCTCCTGCCCGCCCTCTCCGATGTTGTTCTTGATATCAACCCCGAAGCAGGCAGGATGACCGTCCGCCTGCTGGATTATGTCGACGCCTGAATTCCCAATAATCCCCCGCTAAACCACGCAAAATAGCCAATCTGGTGCCGCCCTGCTGCGGCATTGTTTGCTTGGCCACGCTCACGACTTGCGCAATGTGTATTCTCCCTGTACCTCGATTTGTACCCCGGTTCCCCCATCGGAGTAGGCCTGCACCGGTAGGATGAATACATGTGTGATTCCGGAGCAGCCGAATCCACTGTCAGCGCACTGATCTGGCTGCATGATTCAGAAAGGAAGCTCGCATGTTGAAACCGATAGACATGGCCGCACTTGTGCTGGTTATCGTAGGCGCCCTCAACTGGGCACTGGTAGGACTCCTGGAGTTCGACCTGGTGGCGACAATTACCGGTAACGAGTTTGGCGAAACCAATATCGTCTCACGCATTATTTACATCCTGGTTGGCGTCGCTGGCCTGTGGCTGCTGTCGCTGTTTGCCCGTGGCACGCAGACCGACCGCAGAATGGACGCGCCGGCTGTTTCGGCACGACACAACAACTAGGACATATTTCGTCCACTAACGAAAACGGGGCTACGGCATGTACCGTAGCCCCGTTTTCGTTTATCTGATTGTCCGGAATCAGGCGTTCGGCTCGCCGGTCTCGATCGGCAGATCGTCCCGGTTGCCCCATTCGGCCCAGGAACCATCATAGATGCGCACATTCTCGTGACCAGCCAGTTTCAGGCTGATAGCGGTATGTGCAGCCCGCACCGCACCCTGGCAATAGGTAATCACCGGTGTTTCCGGCTCGATGCCGGCATTCTTCATCATGCTGCGAATCTCTTCGATCGGCAGGAAGCGGCGGTCGCCATCCCAATCGACGTAGTTCTGCCAGAACGACCAGACAGCACCGGGAACCCGGCCGCCCCGTGCCGCGCGTACCTCTTCACCGATGTGTTCGCTGTAGCGACGGACATCCAGAATGATCGTGTTCTCATCACTGGTTGCCGCAAGCACCTCTTCGGCGGTGGCAATCAGTTCCGGCTGTTCTGCTTCCGGGTCAATCGTAAACGTCTTGTCCTGCGGCAGGTCGATAATCTTGTCAGTGACTGGCCGGTTCTCCTGGAGCCAGGCGGTCCAGCCACCGTCAACAATCCGCACCTGATCGCCCTTGCCATAGCGCGCCAGCACCAGCCAGAGTCGCGCTGCAAAATGGCCCGCTTCCTGGTCATAGGCAACAATCAGGGTGTCATCGCCGATGCCGAACCGCTCCATCACGCTGGCAACCTGTGCCGCCGGCGCAATCATCGATTCCACCTCGTGGTCCGGGTCGCTGAGTTCCTTGCTCCAGTCGAGATAGACCGCACCGGGAATATGCGACTTCAGGTAATCCTCGTGGCAGTCCTCAACGAATGAGTAGCGGCAATCAACAATCCGGATATTCGGGTTATCCAGATTTTCGGCCAGCCACTCGGTCGTTACCAGAAATTCAGGCATACGGATTGGTCCTCTCGATCTGTTATCGCTTCTTCCGGCGCTTGGTCGCCTGGGCGCGCTGCTTCTTGGTCTTCGGCTGGGTGGACTGGCGAGCGTTGAGCTTCGGCAGGGTGGAAGGTCCGGCCCCGCCCATCATCCGCTCCATATCAGCAGGATTCATGCCACCAAGTTGTGACGGATCGATGCCGGCCTGCTGCATCTGCTTTGCCATATCCCGCAGGTCACCCAACTGCCCCAACCCGCCGGGCAGACGGCTCATCAGCGACTTCTTGCCCTTCTTCTGGCCGCCCATCATGCCAAACTGCGACATCATCTTCTGCATTTCCCGGAACTGCTTCAACAGGGCGTTGACATCTTCCGGTCGGGTGCCACTACCGCGGGCAATGCGGTCGCGCCGGGACTTGCGGATGAGATCGGGATAGCGCCGCTCTTCCGGAGTCATCGACTGGATGATCGCCTCAATGTGGCGCAATTCCCCGTCGTCGATCTCCACGTTGCTCTGGCGCAGGGCCGAGCCAACACCGGGGATGAGTTCGAGCAACTGGCTGAGCGGGCCCATATTCTTGAGCGATTGCAACTGGTTGAGGAAATCCTCAAGATCGAAGTGTCCCTCTGCCAGACGACTTTCGAGCGCCTCGCGCTCTTCTTCGGTTGTCTGCTGCTGGGCCATTTCGATCAGCGAGAGGACATCGCCCATGCCGAGAATACGGCCGGCCAGCCGATCCGGGTAGAACGGTTCGAGCGCGTCCATCCGCTCGCCGGTACCGATGAACTTGATCGGGATGCCGGTAACAGACCGGATCGAGAGCGCCGCACCACCACGTGCGTCGCCATCCATCTTGGTCAGCACCAGACCGGTAACGTTCAGACGCCGGTTGAACTCTTCGGAAACGTTGACCGCTTCCTGACCGGTCATCGCGTCGGCCACCAGCAGGACTTCGGTCGGGCGGACCTCGCGCTGAAGTTCTTCCAGCTCGGCCATCATCCGCTCGTCGATCTGGAGACGGCCGGCTGTGTCGATAATGACCGGGTCCTGCCCCTTGTCGCGTGCCTGGCGCAGCGCCTCGCGCACGATCTTGAGCGGTTTGTCATCAGCACTGGTCGCATAAACCGGGATATCCAGTTGCCGGCCAAGTGTCTGCAACTGGGCAATAGCAGCCGGACGATAGACGTCTGCCGCCACCATCAACGGGTTCCGGCCTTCCTTGCGCAGGAAACTGGCCAGTTTACCGGAGTGGGTCGTCTTACCGGAACCCTGGAGACCAACCATCATGATGATGGTCGGGCCGTTATCGGCACGGGCGAGCGGCACCCGTTCCTCGCCGAGAATCTTGATCAGTTCTTCATTAACAATCGAGATAACCGTCTGGGCCGGGGTGAGCGATTTCAGCACGTCCTCGCCAACGGCCCGTTCCCGCACGGCTGCGACGAAATCCCGAACGACCTTGAAGTTGACGTCCGCCTCGAGCAATGCCCGGCGGACCTCACGCATCGCCTGGTCGACATCAGCCTCGGTCAACCGGCCGCGATTGGTCATCTGGGCGAATGTTGTCTGTAGCCGGTCGGTTAGTGTTTCAAACATCTGTACTCTTCATCTCCGCGCTGGCATGGAATCAAAACGGCGCATTTGCTGCGAAGTAACATGCAATATCAGCCCCAATGATAACCCGCCACTGCCCGGGACGGTTGAACGCCTCAACCTTTTCCTATGCCATCCGGGGATTTGGTATCAGACGGTAATTGACGCCAGAGCCTCGGCGCCCAGACGTCGCAGCAGGACGCGATGCTCCGGGGTGTTGTCCGGGTGCCACTCCATCACGGCACGCTCGAAGTACTGGACTGTCCGGCCGCCCTCGGTGAGCTCGTTGGTCAGCGGATAGCCAAAGATGGGCAGCCCACCGCGGGACTGCCAGAACTCCCAGAACGCACCTCCGATGTACTTGCCGGTTTCGTTGAACCACGCTCCATCGCTCACGGTGACGGTTCCTTCCCGGTAGGGCAAGACCAGATCCTGCATCAATGTGCCAGGGCAACTGGTTGCCTGTAGTTCACAGTGGCCGACCACCTCGGCCGGTGTCGTGCCGGTGTGCCGGCACCAGTCTTCGATGATTTCCCGCAACGATTGCAACTGCTGCCCGGTAGCGCGCTGCCCTCCACCAAGCGGCACCTGCACGCTGAGGGCGTGTTCGTTCCAGTGGGTGTTGCCACAGTGCCAGAGCACGGCGTCGAGATTGCGACACCAGTACTTCGTGCCATTCGCTCCGACCGCAACGTGATACATCAGGCCGTCGCCGTAGACCGGCGGGCTGCCGGCCGACGCCCAGTTGCGGTCAACGTGATACCTGGCCTGTGCCTTCAACACCTCCAGCGTCGGACGGCTCCGGTCAACCTCGGGGCCGTTGTAGTGGATGACGATGCCGCGTTTCTTCGCGACGGGCACGCTGGCGAACGGACCGGCCACGACGCCACCTTGCGGCGCAAGCCGCCGGGACAGATCGGCGCGGACATCCACGAGTCCACGGATCGGGGCGTTCTCCGAAGGAGGCGAACCACGCCAGCGGTTGAGCATCTCAACAACATAGGCGATGTACGCCCCGGCGTCGCTCTCCGTCCAGATGGCCAGCACCTGGCCAATCGTTGTCCGGCCCTCGCGGGCGTACCGGTACGCCGGATCGGTGAGACGGTACATGCCGTCAATCAGCGAATCCTCCACGCTGGCATAGCGCACATATGGCCCTCCACGCAGGACATCAGTGATGATCGACGTTTGCAAGCCCGGAGCGCGGACGCTCCGGGCGTTGGTCCAGCTATGCGTTTCGTTGCGCCAGAGCACCGAGTTCCGGTTGCTCCCGAAGCTGTGCTCCCGGCCCGCAACCGCCAGCCAGAACCCGGGATCGTGGCCATTGCCGGCGATCAGGTCATACAACTCCCCGGCTTTGGCTGCCCAGGGGCTGCCCGCTCCCTCCAGCACCGCAACAAACCGCTCCCTGCTGATACGCGGAGCAGTAATGGCCGGACTTTCACTGGTAACTGTCATGCACCCTCCTCTACAGCTCCACCAGGACGACATCGAACGTTGTGTGCGTGCCGACCTTTGCCGCCTGGTCGGGGCGCTGCCATTCCTCGCGCAGACCGATGAGCCGCACGGTGTGGGACGTGCCATCGACATCGACGAAGGTGAAACTGGCCGGGCCATCGAAGAGCTCCCACAGATCCGAGCGGATGTCCTCGCCGTCACGTGCATCGAGCGTGCCGGCACGGGTCAACCTTCGATCGGTGGCCGCGATGCTGAACTGCCACCGGCGCCTGCGCACGGACTGGTTGAACACCTCGTATTCGGCCCAGATGGCCAGCACATGGGGCGGTAGACCGCTATCCTGAAGCAGATCGACCTTCACCCGCAGGAACGCGCTGGCCTCGCCGACGGGAGCGGACACGCTGGCGGTGGGGCTGGTGACGGTGACGGGGTCGCCGGCCGCAATCCAGGTGTTGCCGGCATCGAGGGAGTAGGACACCTGGACATCCCACGCGCCGACATCTTCCGGATCGGCACGGGCAAGCTCTACGCCAACACGGGTCCAGAACTTCGCCTGTGTCGGGTCGTTGCCATCGAGCAACGTGGACTCCAGCGTGACATCGCCGGTGATTTCGGCCGGGTCGCGGCCGGCATCCATGTTCCAGTAGTGCAGTTCGTCGCCGGTGGCGGCGAAGCCGACCAGCCGGTCGCCGCGTGAAGCGGCGATCCACCGGCCGGCCGGGTCATCGCTCATCAGCCACCAGCCGGAGCCGTTGTAGCCCCAGAGTTGCACGTCGTTTGATCCTCGCGGCCGGGCGCTGACGATGAGCCAGCCGTTGACGACGGCCGCGCCGTAGCTCTCGCCGGCCTCGAAGCCGGCGTGACGCCACCAGCCGCGCTGCTTGTCGTAGATGACGGCCCGGCCGCCAACCCAGGTCATGAGCCTGCCCTGAAAGACGGCCATCCAGACGTAGTCATCGGGGTTTGACATGCCATCGCTGGAGACGATGCCCCAGTGGCTCCAGTCGTGGGTGGTGGCCGACAGGGGCCGGACGGCCCACAGGCCGCGTTCGGTGGCCAGCAGGATCGAATCGTCATAGACGACGGCGTTGATGACGGGGCCATCGAGCAATTGATCCGTGCTGGAGCCGAGCCCTGGTACGGTGACGCGCACCTGATCGGTGGAATCTGCCCGGTGGCCAACGAGCCACCGGCTGATCGACCGGACAACGGTTGCGTAGTAGCCGCTGCCGAGCACGCCGACCGTTTCGGTGCTGGTTGCATCCACCCAGCGGGTGAGCGCCTGGGCGGTGCCGAAGGCAACGAACAGGTCCAGCCCGCGGGCGCACATGTCGGTGACGGGCTCGTCGAACGTGTGGCGCAATGTCAGGTTGCCGGCGTTGTCGTAGCGGTACAACTCCGCGCCGGCCGCGATGTAGAGATAGCCGCCGGTGCGGACAAAGCATTTCGGCTCTGCGGTGTTGGCCAGTAATCCGGACGCATGGAGGGCCGGAGCCGGGCCGATGGCGTTGACGCCCAGCGGCCACGGCGCCGGCCAGGCGCCGACCGACTGTTCGCCATAGACGGCGCTTGCCGGGAGATTCCGGGCGTTCGGTTTCGGGCCGGCCATGCCGGCGGTGAAGTCGGTCAGCACCTGCCGCTGGAGGCGGGAATCGACGAACAGGTTCCCATCGGGATAGCTCCGGTAGGTGCCGGGCAGGACCATGTAGTTGTCGCCGTTGAGGGTGACGTCGTGGGTCGGGGTGCTCATTGCTCCTCCCGGGAAAACGTTCGCCCGGCAACCCGTGCCCAGGAATACCCGCCGGATGCCGCCAGCCCGATCATCAGCGCGCCAACCAGCACCCTGCTTAGCGGCTCAATCCAACTGGCAACCACCGAGAGTTCGGCCAAACCGACAAACACTCCGGCAACCAGCACAGAGAGCAGCGGTGCCCAGCGATCCTCCAGACCCAGCCCCTTCATCGCCTGCACCACCAGCGCCGTGAGTACTGCCACCGGCACACCCACCAGCAACACCGTTCCGGAAAACTCGTACATCGCCATGCTCCGTTCCTGCTCATTCCGGGTAGCCAGGGCGCAGTCAGCTTCGCCCGCACCACCGCCGGATACACAAACAGGGCGCAACACGTTGCGCCCCGACGGTTGTTGGTTGTCCAGATCGTCAGAATGGCCCGGGGATAACCGGAAACAACGGCGGATCGATCTCTTCCGGACCGGTACCAACATCGGAGTGGCTGTAATCCAGACGGCAACGACAGTTGGTATGCAGTGGCGGAAACGGACCATCCGCCCCGTTGATCAGACGGCCATCCAGCGGTGCGCAAACCGGACAGGTGCGCTCATCGTCGGCAATCCGCCAGACATACCAGTCCAGCGACGGGTCATGTCCACCGGTTCCGGGATCGAGCATCTCAGTCTGCTCCTGCCAGATGAATCCGCAAACGGCGCCGGCGAGCATCAAACGCCCGCTGATACTCCCGTTCGGCGAACCGCACCGCCGTATGTGCCGGCGAAGGCACACCGCGCCGCAATTCCTGGACGCTGTGCTGGTGCAACGCCCGCCAGATGCCTCCAAGCACCAGCAGTCCGCGATCACCCTGGGGAACTTCGTCCGGTTCGTGAGGTCGTGTTCGCCAGACATCCACCGTCTGCGCCGGCAACGGCTTGCTGAAGTGCAATGCCCCGCCGAACCACTCCCAGGCAAGTTCCCCGGCATCGGGATATCGCAATCCCGCACCGCGCCGCGGCAACACCTGCCGGTTGGAGCCAAGCACCACCCGCACCACATCCTGCGTTTCACCGGGCACGGCCAATGGCCCCACCCCGCCAGGATGACTCACCGCCACCCGCTCTTCTTTCGGTAACAGGTGGTTGTATTCCTCCAATGTCGCCAGAATCGCCTCATCCACCATCGCATCGCTCCAGATGCCCGCCACGGTTTCCTCCAACCGCGTCCGCACCCGCGCCCGCAACCCAACCATCGCCGTCATCAACCACTCCTTGCCAAACCAGTTCCCATACCGCGTCCGCCGCAACCACCCCGGACGCCCAACCAGAACACCCGACGGCCTTTTGTCATCCCGAACGAAGCGAGGGATAACAGTTCACCTTGTTCGCGCGCTGGACAACGCCTGCAACTCCTCCAGGACATCCAGCCAGGTGGAACCCGGATCATCGTTGCCAAGGTTGGCCATCGCCTCTCGCCGGCTATGGATGTTCGCAGCTACCAGACGTGCCTCGGTGCGTGCCAGTGCATCCCGGTCGCTTGGCAGAATCTCGCTCCAGATCGGTTCGGTCTGCCGGATACCGCCAAGATCATGCCCGCCAAAACGCTCGAACAGGTCCAGCACCATCGCGTTCCGGCGGCGAAAGACACCATCCCAGGCCCGGCGTTTGCGCAGCACTTTCTGCACCAGTGGCTGGATTTCGACCTCCAGCGCCACACCGGAAATCTGCCGTCCGGAATCGCCAAAGGCAGTTCGGGGCGTCTCACTCAGGTCGTGCAACTGCCGGTAGAGCAACTGGATGTATTCGATATGCAGACCGACCCCGCCGCCCTGGAGCATGTCCAGCAGATAGGCCCGCGATGCCTCCGGCAACTCCCAGACCGCGCCAGCCTCGGTGCGAATCCCTTCCGATCCGGTGACGTTCTCCAGCACGGTAATCGGATAGCCAGCCACTTCAAGAACCCGGCTGACCGTCGTCATCCGCCGGTTCAGTTCGCGGCAGACATCAACCAGATCCTCCAGATCACTTGCGCCCCAGAACTCGTGCGGACGCGCCAGGTTCGGATAAATCAGATAAGGAATCCAGCCATAGGGGTTCTCCGCCTCGCGCACCATCCGCCCGGCAAGTTCGATCCGGTAGCGGTCCGGCCACCACTCCTCAACCACCGTCACCCGGCCACCGGCTTCCGGCCGTTTGCCAAAGAGCGTCTCCGCCTCTTCGGCTGCCACCTGATACCGATGCGCCACCCGGTAGAGTTCGCCGGGGTTATCCGGTCGCCACCACGCCCAGACCTGCTGCGGATCAACCGCCACCACCAGCGGACGACCAAGCCGCTCGCTCCAGGTCACCTTGAACGCCCCATCGCCCAGCACACTGGAATCCAGCGCACTCTGGGAATCGACCGTATGCAGGTCGGCTGTGGCATAGAGCGAACGCAGCAGCGATTCCGCCAGTGCCACCTGCGAGACGGATGTGTCTGTTTCTGCAATTGCATTGAACGTCACCGGCCGTGGCATCAGATAGGAAATCGTCTTGCGGATCAGCACCCGGGCATAGTTGAAGGTAAGCCGGGTTTCGCCGCCCCGAGGCCTGCCGGTCCACTGTTCCCCCCGGTAAAACGCCAGCAGATCGCGATACCGGGCCATCCGCTGGACATCCTGCCCATCCAGCCAGGTCTGCAACGTTGTCGCCATCCTCAACTATCCCCTGTCTGTATCCACCCACCGGTTTCGTCCTGCCCGGCGCGATAGGCTGGAACGGTAGAAAGGAGCACACGCAATGCCATACAAACGACTCACCGACCTGCCCGACAGCGTGCGCGACAACGTCCCGAAGCACGCCCAGGAGATCTACCGGGCCGCCTTCAATAGCGCCTGGGAGCAATACGATCACGACGAGGAACGCGCCCACCGCATCGCCTGGGCCGCCATCAAGAACGACTACGAAAAAGACGAATCTACCGGCGACTGGAAAAAGAAACCGGCCTGATCCCACCCGCCCGGAGCCCCCTGCGATGAGGAGTTGCCTACGCAGGGGTCGGGGCGCATTGCAATGCGTCCCCCGCCAACGCCACGATCGCGCAACCACGCATAACGGTGTTGTTTTGTCTTCCCGACGCAAGGAGGGATCCATACCTCCAGAGCGCCGGATCGCTCCTTCGTCGGGATGACAGTCCGCATTGGCATGTGCCTGCTAAACGGCCGTGCCGCCTACGACCCGTTGATGCCCTTCAACCGGGCAAGACCAATCGGGGTGAAGAGCGCCAGACCCGTATACCACTTGATCCGGGTGCGGGTGGCATCGCGCGATTCCAGTTCGCCAATCTGCTCCACCTGGATACCGCCATTCTGCAGACCCATCACACCCTGCCGGCCAAACTTGACCGCATAGATGCTGCTGGCAGCCGTCTCGCTGCCCTGCGTCTCATTGACCGGGATAAAGTCATCAACCAGCAGCGGAATACCATCGTAGAAGAGCGCCCGCCGGCCAAACGCATCGACGTCCGTCTCCAGCAGGTTCCCGGCGCTGCGCCGCAGACCGGAAAGCTTCCGCCGGGTCCGCTTGGCCATCATCAGCGCATCCGGGCGACCCGGCTTCACCAGGTCGATCAACTCATCCATCATGTCCAGCGTCAGCGCTGCGCCATTGGCCCCGGCGGTCAATGTCTGCCCAACCGTCGCCAGACGGGCGAGGCCATCAAACTGGGCGGTATTCACCGAGGCATTTCCATCAAAGAACGTCTGGCTGAACTCGTAGGCGACCGCCTTCGCCTTGAGACCAATCACTTCCGCCTCCAGGTCGTGCGGATCGGCATAGGTCTGCTGGAGGAAGTTGTCGACATCGGCATCGCCACCGAGAATCTTCAGCGTCGCGGTCACCTGGGTAAACGTCGGGGTGGATTCGTCCCAGCTATCCCCCACGTCATACCAGTCGACCGTTGGCGCGGCATTTTCCTGGTTGTAAGTCAACGCGCTGCCGGTCACATCAATAAACGGCAGATGCTGCAGCACCGCGCTCTCGGAGACAATCGTCTCGATCACCCCGCGCAACAGCAGATCATTCGTCAGCTTCGCCGCTTCCACCTGGGTCAACGCCATCGTGCCCGTCCCTTCACCACACTATCCACCGTCATCGTCCCGCCCTGCTTCGTATACTCAGCCCCGCCGGCGGAGGCCCTCGCGGATCTTCAACCCCGGCGACATCGCGCCAACATCGAGCGGATAGGCCCGGGCGAGGCCACCACCGGCCGGCGTCGGATCGGGAGCCGGGGTGGCGGTCCGCTCTGCCACCCGCTGCCAGGCAGCCTGGGCCGCCGGCAGGCTCTCCAGCATCTCGGCCAGGCTCTCGCCAACCAGCAACTCCGGAACCACTTCCGGATAGGCCCGCACCATCAGCTCCCGCAGCATCCCGGCCTCATCAACCCCACCCTGCTCCTGCCCATCCTCAACAACAACCACCACATCCTCCACCGGACGCTCCTCTCACACAAAACAAACCCGTTATCCCCACGAGCACCACCACCCAGTGACTCCGTGCCACACGCACACAAAAAAGCCCCCGGAGGATTGCTCCTCCGGGGGCTTTTTCAGGCGTTACGCCTTATGGTCTGGATCGGTTCAGTCCTGAACCAACAGCCACGTTAGTGTTACCGGGCTGCCAGTAAGACTAATATCCGAACCGAAAGCAGCTACTGTGCTGTTCTGATAGTTCTGCGCAATGCCTGATTCATTATAGATGCCGGCAATACCGTACGAACTATCGGCGAGCACATAATACGACTCACCATTGTCGTAAGTCGGTGCAACTGCAAGAAGCGTTCCCGTCGCCGGGAATAGCGAATCGTATGCTGCAGTGTTGGATTGACCCGTTGTTGTCGGATCCCCAGTGCACACACTGATGGATCCGTCCTGATTTGCCAATACCGCTCCAGCCGGTACGATCAAGGCTCCCCAAGACGCATCGCTGTACGTGCCATTATCGTCGCAGTCAACCCAGCTGATGACAGTCAACTGAGTAAAGCCAGTCGGAAGTGTAACAGCCAGTGTGTTCAATCCAGGAGCCAGATCGTCATCAACTTCAACGATTGGATCGACGTCCGGGTTTTGTGAGTACGTGGTGTCAAAGACCAGAACACAATGTTCGCCGGTCGGCAGCCATTCAAAGGTGACTTCACCTTCGCCATCAACCAGCATCGGTCCGGCAATGTAGTCAACCGGATCAGTCAGTGCAGCACATGTGCCGCTTGCCAGGCCGACATAGGTTCCTGCAGGCGATTCAACCGTGAGCTGAGACACCGGAACCAACACGATTTCGAGGTCCCACGTTCCATTGGTCGAATCATCATCCATGACGCCATCCTGGATGAGGTCATCGGTTGGATCATACGTCGCCCAGAAGTTGAAGTAGGTTTCACCACCCCAGGTGGTCAACGTAGCCTCACCATCGGGGCAGAGGAATGGGGTGTCGACAACCATTGTCAAGTCGCCGCCAACCGCACAGAGCACTGCCCACTCAGGGTTGTCTC
This sequence comes from uncultured Thermomicrobiales bacterium, assembly GCA_964462545.1. Classification (GTDB taxonomy): domain Bacteria; phylum Chloroflexota; class Chloroflexia; order Thermomicrobiales; family CFX8; genus CAYWXR01. The sequence continues at coordinate 12 of CAYWXR010000040.1, read as the reverse complement.
CAACTCGGACAT
>CAYWXR010000039.1:0-22431 GCA_964462545.1 uncultured Thermomicrobiales bacterium | reverse complement strand
CGCCAGCCGGCAACGCCATGACCATTCAATCAGGAGCGACCCTGTTCGTCTGTCATCCCGACGGCAGGTGGGACCCGTAGCTCCGCAGAGACGGATCCCTCACTCCGGTCGGGATGACAGACAGACGTCGGTTGACCTGGTTAAGCGACCGGGGCAGTTGCGGCGGACCCATTGCGATGAGCCCCTACCCGGCGGTAACGGTGCGAAACCTACATCTTGCCCTCACGCGTCAACTGGACGATGGGGAGGTCTTCGGTCATGGGGTCGGCCGACACAGCAGCTTGCAACCGCTCGGAGGCTTCCAGCAGACGGGTGTGGACCTCCTGGACATCGACGTTGGTGAAGACGCCATCCTTGTAGATAGTCTTGCCGGCGACCATATTGAGGACGACGTTGCGGCCGGTTTCGGCATAGACGAGGTTGGCGACGATGTTCCGGGCCGGTTCGAGCAGGACCGGTGCCATCGGCGGTTTGGTGAGGTCGATCATGATCAGGTCGGCTTCCTTGCCTACCTCGAGCGTACCGACCTTGTCGTCGATGCCGAGCGCGGTTGCGCCGTCGATGGTCGCCATGCGGAGCACCTGCCAGGCCGGCATCGGCAGCGGGCTGCCGGCGCTGACCTTGGCATACATCGCCGTGGCACGCATCTCGGAAAAGACGTTGTGACTGTTGTTACCCGGCGCCTGGTCGGAACCGAGGCCGCAATAGCCGCCGAGTTCCTTGAAGAGGCGTGCCGGCGGGACGATGCCGTCGATGATGCCGATCGAGTTTGAGCAGCAGATCATCCGGGCGCCGCTACGGGCAACCATCTCGACCTCTTCCTCGGTGGTGGTCGAAAGATGCACGGCGATCAGGTCTGGCCCGAGGATGCCAATGGATTCCAGATAGGGGATGGCCCGCTTGCCGTAGCGTTGCAGGGTGGCGTTGTTCTCGCGCGGGTCCTGGGCGACGTGCAGGTGCATCAGCGTGTTACGTTTCTGCGCCTCTTCCTGCACTTTCAGCAGCATCTCGGTCGAAAGGAAATCGGCGGCATGGGGACCAAAGACGACCTTGATCCGGCCGTTGTCGAAACCGTCCCACTCCTCGAAGAGGCGAATTTCGTTTTCAAGCGTGCGTTCGCCCTTGGCGCGGTCAAGCGGGGTGGGATCGCCCGGCTTCCAGCCGGCCTTGATCCACTCCTCGCGATTATCCCAGTTGAGTTCGGAAACACCTTCACAAACAACCGCGCGGTTGCCCATCTGAATGTGGCTCTTGACCACCTCGCCCATCGGCCCTTCATAATCGCCGAAGGTGGTGGTTCCGTTCATAACGCCTTCAATAAGTGCCCACATCGTGCCGAGCGGGGCATCGTCGTCGCTGGCGTGTCGCAGCATCGGGCCATAGGCGCTGGCCATCCATGCCTGGACTTCCTGCGCCCATCCACGGCCAAGCACCGCCGCTGAGTGGGTGTGGGCATCAACCAGGCCGGGCATCACGAGACGGTTGGTGGCATCGATCGTCTCGGTGGCCGGACCGTCAACTTCCGATCGCGGCCCGACGGCAACAATCTTGCCGTCGCGAATGCCAACCGCTCCATCCTGAACGAATCCCACGCCATCGCCCTGCATGGTCAGCAGATGACCGCCGGTAATCAGTGTGTCGTACAAGGTCCGCCTCTTCCTGGTATCCGGATTACTCCACGTTCAGGGCATCATACCGCGCACCCTCTGGCGCATGCGGTAAAGTTCAACCACTGTCCCATGGTATTGAAGAGAGAGTTACCCCTGTGTTGATGCACCCGTCGCGTCTCGCCAGTTTGTTGCTGGTTGGCATCCTGCTCGTCGCCTGTGGCGGTGGCGACAGCGACCCGACGCCAACCACCGCACCAGCCACACCCACAACCGTACGTGCAACGGCCACCGCAACCGAAACCGGCCCGGAGGGGTCACCAACCACCGCAGATGGCACAGAAGCCCCGGACGCAGTCAGCACCATCGCGCCAACAGCCACCCGGGGACCGGTAACTACTCCGACACCGCGGCCAACGTTTACCCCGCACCCCGAACCGACTCCGACATCCAACACAGATGCGCCCGGTGATCCAACCGGAATTGAGTCCATTCTGATGGGTTTGCTGCTTACCGAAGACGACCTGGAGGAAGGATGGGTATACATTACATCGGGGCCAACCGGTGATGCCGTCGGTGGAGTTTCGTTCTGTGCTGCGGAACCGTTTAACAGCCAGGGGCAAAAACTCGGTGGAGTCGAGGCCGAGTTCGACTGGCACCCGCAGAACGGGCCATTCCTGTTGCAAGCCGTGATGGCCTACCCGGAAGAGGTGGCCCAGGAAGCCTTCGCCTACAACCGCGGTGTCATGCAGGAATGTGACTCCTGGATCGAGGATGACGGCACCGAAATCTCGCTCGAATTTGTCGACGCTCCGGAGCTCGGGGATGAAACGATGCGAATCCGGCTTACCTTCCATATCACTGAGGTGGATACAGCCGTGGCAGACTTCAACTTCGTCCGCACTGGCGGATTCATCCTGGTCACGGCGTGGCTGACACTGGATGACGTTGATACCGAACAGTTCAATACGATCAACCGGACAGCATTTGATCGGATTGAAGCGTCGGAATACCGTCCGTAAATCCCGGAACGCCCGGCGACGGGGGAATTGGAATAGATCTGATGCACAACAAGACACTGCTGCTGCTTTGCGCCATCCTGCTGGGGGCTTTGCTGGTCGCCTGTGGAGGCGACAGCGACGACCCGACTGCCACCGAGGCACCGCCGGCAGCAACGGCAACCAGCGAGCCAACTGCCACCGAGGAACCGACGGCAACGCCGGAACCAACAGCAACTGCCACCCCGGAGCCAACCGCGACGCCGGAACCGACGGCAACAACCACACCGGAGCCGACTCCAACTGTCGAACCCACGGCCACGCCAACTCCCGAACCATCGCCAACCGCAGCGCCGACTGAACCCGAAATGTCCGAGGCCGAGACTGCCCTGATGGACATGTTGCTTACCGTCGAGGACCTCCCGGAAGGCTGGTCGTTGATTGGTGCCGGACCGGATGAACCGAATGTCGGTGGCCAGACGTTCTGTGGTCTTGACCAGTTCTCCCGCCCGGAAGCGGTTGCCGGCATTGTCGAGGCCGAGTTTGCTGTTGACCCGAACATGGGCCCGCTGCTGCTCCAGCGAATCACCGCCTACCCGGAAGATGTGGCCATCGAGGCCTTCGAACATGGCCGCGGTGTGCTGGATGCCTGCACCGAGTGGACCGATGAGGATGGCACCACCTTCCGGATTTCCCGGGTTGAGGTGGAACCGCTGGGCGACGAATCGATGGGTATCACCATCGCCTACGACGTCGAGGGATTCGCCACGATCTACGGCAACTACTACCTCTCCCGCATCGGCGGCATTCTGGTCATCATCAACCACCTGGGTGTCGGCGAATTGCCGTTCGAGGAGATCATGCCGTTCGCAACGACGGCCATCGAGCGCATCCAGTCGGCAGATTTCCAGCCATAGTCACTTCCTGTCCCGTCCTCCTTCCAATGCGGTTAGAATGTCCGGCAAACGCTGGTCGAAACAACTGCATAGCAGGAGGACGGGAATCTATGGTCAAACACATTGAGGTCGCAGACTGGCTCGATGAACGCCAGGAGCGGTACATCACGATGTCCGACACCATCTGGGCCAATCCCCAGGTGGCGCTGGCCGAGACTGTCGCCTGCGATTTGCAGGCAAGTTTCCTCGAAGATGAGGGCTTTACCGTCACCCGCAACGTCGGTGACATGCCGACGGCGTTCTACGCCGAATGGGGCACCGGGTCGCCAATCATCGGCTTCCTGGGTGAATACGATGCCCTGCCAAACCTCTCCCAGAAAAACCAGGCAGAACAGGACCCGGAAGTTCCCGGTGGCCCGGGTCATGGCTGTGGCCATAATCTGCTCGGCACCGCCGCACTGGCATCCGCCGTTGCCCTGAAAGCGTGGCTGGAAGCCAATGGCAAAGAGGGAACCGTCCGCTACTACGGCTGCCCGGCCGAGGAGACCCTGGCCGGCAAGGTCTACATGGCTCGCGCCGGGGTATTCGATGACCTCGATGCCGCCATCACCTGGCACCCATCCGGCTACAACACCGTCTGGCAGGGTAGCTGCCTGGCAATGGACCACATCAAGTTCCGCTTCCACGGCAAGACTGCACACGCCGGTGGTGCCCCGCATCTGGGACGCTCGGCGCTGGATGCTGTCGAACTGCTGAACATCGGTGTCAACTTCATGCGCGAGCACGTGATTGATTCGGCCCGCATCCACTACGTCATTACCAACGGCGGCGGTCAGCCGAATGTCGTGCCGGACGAAGCAGAAGTCTGGTACTACGTCCGCGCCCCCGAGCGACACCAGGTGGAGGAAATCAGCGCCCGCATCCGCAACGCTGCCAGGGGCGCCTGCATGATGACCGACACCACCTACGAAGAGCATGATGTCCACGGTTGCTACAACTACATCGCCAACCAGGCGCTGACCAACCTCTCCTGGGATGTGATGAACGCCGTCGGCCCGATCGAGTTCACCGAGGAAGAGAAGCAGTACGCCCAGGCCGTGGCGAACGGCTTCGCGCCGGATGTCATCGCCTCTGCCAAGGCGCGCATGGACATCCCCGAGGAGGACAAGAAGGAGTCGCTGCTCGGTGGCATCTACGAGCCGAACGATCCCGATTCGGTGATGTCCGGATCGACCGACGTCGGCGATGTCAGCTGGATCGCACCAACCGCCCAGATCATGACCACCTGCTTCGCGCTCGGCGTGCCGGGCCATAGCTGGGGTATCACCGCCACCGGTGCCATGTCGATTGGCCACAAGGGCATGATCCACGCCGCCAAGATCATGGCGATCACCGGCGCAGAACTGTTTGACAATCCGGATCTGCTGGCAGCAGCCAAGGCAGAGCATGAGGCCACGCTCGGCGGACGCCGGTATGTTACCCCGATCCCGGAAGGCGCCATGCCGCCGAAGCCGTACATCCAGGGAGGCGGCAACTAGGAGCGTTTACCTGTCATTCCGGTGAAGGAGGAATCCGTTCGCTTTGTCTCCGAACGGGTTACGGATTTCTCCTCTCGCCGGAATGACACATCGAATAGCACCAGAGGAGGAACCGTGGCGAAGCACAGGGAAGTCGCAGACTGGCTGGAGGAACGCCAGGAGCGATTCATTACGATGGCCGATACCATCTGGGAAAACCCGGAAGTGGCCCTGGCCGAATCGAAAGCCTGCGCACTCCAGGCAGAATTCATGGAAGCCGAGGGGTTCACCGTTACCCGGAATGTCGGTGACTTGCCAACGGCGTTTTACGCCGAGTGGGGCAGTGGCGCACCGGTAATCGGCTTCCTCGGTGAATACGACGCCCTGCCAAACCTCTCTCAGAAACGACAGCCTGAACAAGATCCCGAGGTTGATGGTGGCCCTGGCCACGGTTGTGGCCACAATCTGCTTGGCACCGCCGCGCTGGCCTCGGCCGTTGCGTTGAAATCGTGGCTGGAAGCCACCGGCAAGTCCGGCACGGTGCGCTACTACGGCTGTCCAGCGGAAGAAACCGGTGCCGGCAAGGTATTTATGGCGCGGGCCGGGGCATTTGATGGTCTCGATGCCGCCATCACCTGGCACCCGTGGGCCTACAACACCGTCTGGCAGGGCAGCTCGCTGGCCGTCGACCACATCAAGTTCCGCTTCTTCGGCAAGACTGCCCATGCAGCCGCCGTGCCACACTTCGGGCGCTCGGCACTGGATGCTGTCGAACTGCTGAACATCAGCGTCAACTTTATGCGTGAGCATGTCATCGCACCGGCCCGGATTCACTACGTCATCACCAATGGTGGCGGTCAGCCGAATGTCGTGCCGGATGAGGCAGAAGTCTGGTACTACGTCCGCGCCCCTGAGCGGCACCAGGTGGACGAAATCACCGCCCGCATCCGCCGGGCTGCCGAGGGTGCTTGCCTGATGACCGATACCCGTCTGGAACTGCACGACTACTTCGGCATCCACAATTACCTGCCGAACCAGACGATCACCGACATCTGCTGGGAGATCATGAACGAACTCGGGCCGATCGAGTTCACCGGGGAAGAGGAACAGTTCGCCCAGGCTGTGGTGGATGGCTTCCCGGAAGAGACGATCAGCGCTTCCCGGCGTGTCCTGCGTATTCCGGAAGAGGACAAGCAGAAGCCCCTGCTGGGTGGCATCTACGAGCCGAACGACCCGAAGACCGTGCTTTCCGGATCGACCGACGTTTCCGAGGTGAGCTGGATCGCCCCGACCGCCCAGATCATGACCACCTGCTGGGCGCTGGGTGTTCCCGGCCATAGCTGGGGCATCACCGCCACCGGTGGCATGTCCATCGGCCACAAGGGGATGCTCCGCGCAGCCCAGATCATGGCAATGACGGCAGCCGAACTGGTCGAAAACCCGGACGTTGTCGAGAAGGCAAAAGCCGAACACAAGGAACGGCTGGGAGGCCACGTCTACAAGGCACCGATCCCGGAAGGAACCATGCCGCCGAAGCCCTATATCCAGGGCGGCGGGAAATAGACCGCCCTTCCGCCCTTCACCGGGGAGAGGCATGGCCTCTCCCCAGGGTCAGCACGGCCCGACTCATGGGATGAATCCGCACAAACCGGGGAGAGGCATGGCCTCTCCCCTACGAAATATTCCGTCAGACGTGGAAGGCAGGCCTGGTGGGAATCTACGACGATCTTGGTGTGCCACGGGTCATCAATGCACAGGCAACATTGACCCGGCTGGGTGGTTCGCGGATGCCCGACGAAGTGGTCGCGGCAATGGAAGATGCTGCCGGGGCGTTCGTCGACCTGGTGGAGTTCCAGAACCGGGTCTGCGAGGAGATCGCCCGTCTGACCAACAACGAAGCCGCCTGGATTACCAGCGGTGCCGCTGCCGGAATTACCCAGAGCGTCGCGGCCTGCATTGCCGGCAACGACCCGGCCCTGATCGACGGATTCCCCTATCTGGAGCATGGCGGCAAGAGCGAGGTAATCGTTTTCCGCAGCCAGCGCAATGGCTACGACTACGCCGCCCGCCAGACCGGTGCCCGCCTGATCGAGATCGGGACGGATGAGTCCGAACTGGCGGCCGCGATCTCCCCGCGCACCAGTAGCATCCTCTGGTTCGCCGGTAGTCACTACGCCGATGGTGCGCTGCCAATCGAGGAAGTGGTCGACATCGCCCGTGCCCGTGGTGTGCCGGTGATCGTCGATGCGGCCGCCCAGATCCCGCCGATTTCCAGCCTCTGGCATTTCACCCGCGATGTCGGAGTAGACATCGCCATCTTCAGCGGCGGCAAGGGATTGCGTGGCCCGCAATCCAGCGGTCTGGTGCTTGGCAGGAAGGAACTGGTCGATGCCTGCCGGGTCAACGCCAGCCCGAACTCAAGCATCGGCCGGCCGATGAAAGTCGGCAAGGAAGAGACCGCCGGTCTGCTGGCAGCGGTCAAGTGGTCGCTCGCCCAGGATGAACCGGCCCTGCTGGAGCAGTATGAACGCTCGGTCCGGTACTGGATCGAGGGACTCTCCGGCCTGCCGGGTATTACCGCCGAACGGATCTATCCCAGCGAAGCCGGTCAACCGCACGGACGTGCGCTACTCACCATGGATCCGGAGCGACGAGACCAGACGGTTGCAGTCCTCTGGAACCGCAACCCGCGTATCGCTGTCGCCCCGGTCGGCACAGACGGTATCGCCCTCAACCCCCAGACACTTGAACCGGGTGAGGATGAAATCGTCCTTCAGGCATTGCTGGAGACGCTGGGAGCCTAGTCCGGAATACCCGGTGGCGGCGTAAAGCCTCCCAGTTCCGCCTCGACCAGTTCGGCAAAGCGGATTGGGGTGCGGTCTTCCAGATACGGACCAATAGCCTGCAACCCCAACGGCAGCCCCTCGTTGCTGATGCCGGTCGGAAACGCTGTGGAGGGCTGTCCGCAGAGAGTTGCCATCGCCGGGTAGAGAATCGGTAGTTCGTAGGCAATCTCGTTGCCATTCACAGTAAACCGTCGATCCCGGAACGGGATGTTGATATCCCGGTGTTCGAATGCCGGCACACTGAAATTGGGGCAGACCAGCACATCCCACTCCCGGAAAAACTCCCGGTAGGCTTGCCGGAAACGCTCCCGCTCCAGAAACCACCCCTGGTAGGTACCGGACCGTGCCTCGAGGCCATCGGCAATCCAGTCTCCGAACATGTCGCCCCGTTCACGGGCCTCACGAGCGCCGGCCAGTTTCTCCTCGATCGGCATTCCGCGGGTGGTCATCGTGATCAGCAACCGGTAGTACAACCCCATCAGGGCTTCCAGATCCCCGAACATTTCCGGCTGGGTCACAGAGACCTTCGCACCGGCGCGTTTCAGCACCCCAACAAATGCGTCCTGGCTGGCGAGCAGTTCATCATCAACCGGTAGCCACGAAACAGGGGGCAGCACAGCGACCCGGAAGTCATTCAACCGGCTGTGACGCGCCGCCGGAACCTCCAGTCGCCAGGCAACATCCTCTCCTACATCCGGGCCGGCAGTGATATCGAAGGCAAGCTCAAGATCCGCAGCAGATCGGGCAAGCGGCCCCTGCACACCCATCCAGATGGTCGGGTTGGGCAAGCGGAACGGCAACGGCATCTGGCCGGTTCGTGGCAGGGCGGTGTCACTCGGACGGTGACCAAAAACCCCGCAGAATGCTGCCGGCACCCTGATTGATCCTCCAATATCGCTGCCGATCTCAAGCGGTGTCATCCCGGCAGCGAGGGCTGCCGCACTGCCACCACTGCTTCCACCCGGCGTGCGATCATGGTTCCAGGGGTTCAGGGTGCGGCCATAGACCGGATTGTCGGATACCCAATCCCCCAACCACACCGAGATGTTGGTCTTGCCCATGATCACCGCGCCGGCATCAATCAACCGCTGGATGACGAGACCGTTGCCATCAGCCTTGAAATCAGCAAACGCCGGGTCACCAACGGTCACCGGTAGACCGTCAACGTGGAAACTCTCCTTGACGGTCATCGGCAGGCCGAGCAACGGGGCATCCTCACCGTTGGCCCGGCGGGCATCCGCCTGCTGCGCCGCCTCGCGTGCCCGGTCGAAATCCCGGATGACAACAGCGTTGATTTCGCCATCGAGCTGTTCGATCCTGCCAATATGCAGTTCCAGCAACTCCACCGCCGACACCTGCCCGGCCCGCAACGCCGCCAGCATCTCCCCCGCAGTCGAGAACGGATTCATGACGCCCACCTCACCTCTCTCCGCCTGTAACCCGGCTTCACACCCGATTCCATCCACAGTGTAATGTCTCCCCCTCGCCAGCGGTTCATTCACTCCACTGCCGCGCTGAGACGAACCCGTTAGATCCGTCATCCCGAGCGTATTCGAGGGATGACAAAGAGGCCGGGTTGCACCGCTGGAGACGTCGAAGGGCTGCCAACGTAAACGTGAACGTGTCGGACGGGCCGTACTCGACAGACAGGGAGTACCGGCTAAACCTGTCATTCCGACGGCAGGAGGGATCCGTATCCCCTGGAAACACGGATCCCTCACTGCGTTCGGGATGGCATTTGACACGTGCCTGCTGCCAAATCACCCATGAGGTAGAACGCGGGCGCGTTGCAATGCGCCCCTACCCTTCGGGGGAGCAACTTATGCCGTCAACGGGCTCACCTTCGCATCGACGATACGCTGGTTGAGCACGGCGAGGTCGGTGTCCAGCAAGGTGTCCAGGCGGCCGAGGGCGGCATCGACCTTGGCGATGAGTTCCTCTGCCAGGTCATACGACTGCTGGTTGGGCCGGCCCTGGGCGGTGGAGATGACGTTCTGCAGACTGGAAAGCTTGGAGTTCAGCATGACCGGATACTTCAACCGGTCCTTCGGCCCCTTCGCCTTCGTCTGGACGATCTCCCCCTCGATCGCTTTCAACTGCTCACGGAATGATGCCGCTGCCGAGCGGAACTCTTCGTCGTCGACCCGTTTCTCCCAGGCCTCGACCTGGCCAGCAAGTGAGCGAATCTTGCCGACGCCCTCGTGTGCCCGCGAGATGGCATCATGAATCCGCTTCTGCAGGGCAAACTGCGCATCCCAATCTTCCTGAGATGCGGAAATGCGCGGGTCGGGGAGAATCCGGAACGGCTCGGTCAGGATGGTATCTCCAACCTTGAGTTGCACCTGATAATCACCGGGCGCCACCCTCGGGCCGGTGACGAACGCCTTGCTGACATCATCGCCCTCGATCAGCGGGGCATCTTCCAGACGCATGTTCCAGACAAACCGGTTCGCTCCGGCCGCCGTCTTCACCTGCGGGCCGGCACCAGCCTTCCTGGCCGATGAGAACGTCCGGATGCCATTGCCGTCGGCATCGAGAATCGACAACGTGACCTCGTCAGATGGAGCCTCGGCAAAGCTGTAGTGGATCACTACACCATCCGGCGGGTTATGTCCTGCATCGAGATAGGAAATCTCCACCTCGCCATCCGGCCTGGTCTTGCGGTTGAAGGTGACAATCAACCCACCGGCAAAGCGCAGGTTCTTGCCCTCAACCGGGCCGTGCCCAAAGCCAAGCTGCCCACCGTAGCGGATTGTGTCGCGCGGAGTGAAGAGATGGGCCGGTTTGCTGGCGATATCGTCGGTCATCTGGCGCAGCGGTGAGATGTCGTCAAGGATCCAGAACGCCCGGCCGTGGGTGGCTACCACCAGATCGCCATCGTGGATCACAAAGTCATGGATCGGCACCAGTGGCAGGTTGAGTTTGAGCGGTTGCCAGTTATCCCCGCTGTTGAACGAGACATAGATACCGGTCTCGGTGCCGGCAAAGAGCAGACCCTGCCGCTCCGGATCTTCACGGATCACCCGGGTAAAGTCCCACTCCGGAATCCCCTCGACGATCTTCTTCCAGGTCTTGCCGTAGTCCGTGGTGCGGAAGAGATACGGCTTGTCGTCGTGGCTCTTGTAGCGGGTAGCTGCAACATAGGCAGTACCGGCGTCGTGGGACGATGCCTCGATAATCGAGATCAGCGCCCAGTCCGGCAAGTCCGGCGGGTTGACGTTCTCCCAGTTCTCGCCCCCGTCCCGGGTGACATAGATCAGGCCATCATCACTGCCAGTCCAGATCACACCCGGCTCCAACGGTGATTCAGCAACCGCGAAGATCGTGCCGTAGAACTCCGCACCGGTCATGTCCTTGGTGATTGGCCCACCGGACGGGCCAAGCGTTTCGGGATCGGCACGGGTGAGGTCCGGACTGATAGCTTCCCAGGCGCGACCCTCGCTGGTCGAACGGAACAGGACATTCGCCGAGGTGTAGAGCACGCCGGGATTGTGCGGTGAGGTATGGATCGGCGCGGTCCACTGGAAGCGGTATTTCACCTCGGATGCAGCATGACCGGAACCCTGCTCCGGCCAGACCGAGACGTTCTCCACCAGGCCGTTGCGCCGGTCGTAGCGTGTGAGCACGCCCTGGTAACTGCCGGCATAAATGACGTCGGGGTCATCTTCACGGATGGCGATGTAACCACTCTCACCCCCGCCGACCTCTTCCCACTCGGTGAAGTTGATCGCCGCCGAGTTTGAGCGACTCGGAATGCTCATCGTCGTGTTGTCCTGCTGGGCACCATACACGCGGTATGGTTTCCGGTTGTCGGTAATCACATGGTAGAACTCGCCGGTTGGCTGGTTGTACTGGGTCGACCAGGTGAGCCCGCCGTTGTAGGAGACACAGGCGCCACCGTCATTCCCCATGATGATTCGCTCGGGATCGTTCGGGTCGATCCAGAGATCGTGGTTATCAACGTGCGGGGTGGAATACACCGAGTAGGTCTTGCCGCCATCAATCGACTTCAGCAGTTCATAGTTTGGCACCCAGACAACATCCGGGTTCTTCGGGTCGGCCTCGACGTGCATCCAGTACCACGGTCGCTGGATCAGGTTGGCGTCGTTGGTCAACAGTTTCCAGGATTCCCCGAAATCGTCGGAGCGGTACATGCCCGGTTGTTCAGCATGCTCAACCAGCGCCCAGATCCGGCCCGGCTTCGGTGCGGCGACAATACCGACCTTGCCAAGCGGGCCGTCCTGCGGCAGACCGGTGTTGCGGGTGATCTCGGTCCAGGTATCGCCCCCATCCTCGGAGCGATAGATGCCGCTATCCGGGCCACCACTCTCCAGGCTGTAGGGTGTGCGATGGGCTTCCCAGAACGCGACGTAGAGAACCGACGGGTTGGTCGGGTCCATTGTCAGGTCGCAGACCCCGGCCTTGTCGCTCTTGTGGAGGATCAGATCCCAGGTCTTGCCACCGTCGGTGGTGCGGTACAGTCCCCGCTCCGGGTTGCGGCCCCAGACATGGCCAAATGCACCGACATAGACAATATCCGGATTGGTCGGGTGAATCTCGATCTCGGCAATGTTCTGGGTCGCTTCCAGACCACAATGGATCCAGCTTCGTCCGCCATCAATCGATTTGTAGACACCATCGCCACGGGAAACGTTGCCGCGGATAGTTGTCTCGCCCATGCCGGCATAGATCACCCGCGGGTCTGACCGCGATACCTGGAGAGCACCGACCGAGGCACGTTTGAAGTAGCCATCGGAAACGTTTTCCCAGGTGACGCCGCCATCAGTGGTTTTCCAGACCCCACCACCGGTTGATCCGAAGTAGAACACCCGCCGGTCGCTCGGGTCGCCGGCGACGGCAACCACCCGTCCCGCTCTGGTTGGCCCGATAGACCGGTATTTCATCGAGTTCAGCAGATCAGGATTCACAGCCAACGCGACGCTCCTTCTCTCTTCAATCCGCGTGAAATGCTCATGCCGTTTTGTCATGCATACAGTAGACCGGGAGATGGAATGCGGCAATTGTGACCGGGGCACAGACGCAAAGATGTATCACCCAACCGCCGGATGGGTGCCTGGACCTCGATAGGCTGAAGAGATAGCCCGTCTCTTCCGGCGGCACGGTGTTGCCGGATAACAACGATAGAAAGGACCTTGCATGTATTTGCGAGTAGACCAGGTCCCGTTTGAATTCCCGGAACCGAAGGGGCCATCTCCGAACTCCGCATCAGCCGTGCAGGAACTGCTGGGCGGAAAATACGGCGAGATGTCGACGCTGATGAACTACACCCTGCAGTCGTTCAACTTCCGCGGCCGCAACAAGGTGAGGCCGTTTTACGACCTGATCGCCAACATTGCCGCCGAGGAACTCAGCCACATCGAGGTGGTCAGTTACACGATCAACCTGCTGCTGAACGGCGCAACCGAACGTGGCACCGACCCGGTGCCGGCGCCGCTTGAGCCGGGCGTTGATGCCCGCAATCACTACCATTTCATTGCCAGCGGGCAGAGCGCGATGCCGTTTGATTCCATGGGCAACCCGTGGAACGGAACCTATGTGTTCAACAGCGGCAACCTGCGTCTGGACCTGCTCCACAATTTCTTCCTGGAATGTGGGGCCAGGGCGAACAAGATGCGTGTCTACGAGATGGTGGATGACCCTGCCGCCCGCAAGATGATCGGCTACTTGCTGGTTCGTGGCGGCACACACGTGGTTGCCTACGCCAAGGCACTGGAGAAACTGACCGGGGCCGACCTCGGCAAACTCTTCCCGATTCCTGATCTCAGCAACAAGGCCTTCCCGGAAGCGGTCGAGTTTGAGGAAAAGGGCTACCATCACACGATGTTCACCTTCAGCCCGAAGGACTACCGGGAACTCGGTGCAATCTGGACCGGCAAGCATCCGGAAGACGGCGGCAAGCTGGTCGTCGCCGACGGCCCGCCGGAAGGCTTTGCCCCACCGGAACTCCCGGAGGAGCCACAGCTCGCCGCCCCCAGCGGCATGGAACCAGGCGAATTCGCCGAAATGGCCAAGCGCCTCTTCGGCTAACCCATCCTCCATCCCGTCCCTCCGAAACCCCGCCGCCTGGCGGGGTTTCCTCATGCCCGCGGTCTCTTCCTGCCGGGAAAGACTGCACTTCCCCCGCAGGGGTAGGGGTGCCTTGCAATGCGTCCGCCATAAACACTGCGGATGCCTGCCACAGGGAATGAAGAAACCCCGCCGGGTGGCGGGGTTTCTGTGTTGGTGGTCGCAGGGACCTGGGGTTATGCGACGACAACCGGAGGAACGTTGAGTTCCTTCAGTTGGGCGTTGAACGCCACGACGTCGCTTTCCAGAATATCCTTGTATTGTTTGAGCTTCTCGTCAAGCTCTCCGGAGAGCTTCTTGAAGACCTCATAGCTCTGCTTCGTCGGGCGCATGTCTGCGCTGCCGACGATGCCGGAGAGGGCACCGATGCGGTCGTTCAGACCGGAGGGTGCAACTCGCGGACCGGACGCGGCCGGGTTGACCAGGTAGAGCTCGACGTCCTTGAGCTTCTCATCCAGCGCCTTGCCGGCAGCGATCGCGGCCTCATCCTCAATCCGGCCGCTCCAGTTGTCGATCTGGGAGCGGAGTTTGCGGATATCGGCAACGGTCTCATGCAGTTCGCTGAGCCGGTCACGAATCTGGATCAGCAGGTCAAACTGCTTGCGCAGGTCCTTCTTCGAGGCGTCGATACGCTTGTCCTTGCGAATCTTGAACTTGGCCTTGTACTTCTTGTCGCCAACCTGCAGCACCACCCGGTACTTGCCGGGCACAGCGACCGGGCCGAGCAGGTTATCCTGGCCACGCGGTGCAACGGCGCCTTCCAGCCCCCTGGCATCCGGATACCGCATGTCCCAGACAAATCGATTCGCACCGGCCTTTTTGGTCAGACGCCGGCCACTGGTGGCCTCACTGGTGAAGGTCTTGATGACGTTCTTTTCCTTATCCATGAAGGTCAGGGTTACCGGCCCTTCCGGGACATCCTTCAGGTAGTAGTGGACCACCACACCGTCTGGCGGGTTCTTGCCGGCGTCCAGGAACTCGATGCGGGTGTCGCCGGTCTCATCCTTCGACTGGTAGCTGGTGATCAACATGCCGGAAATCCGGCCATAGATCTTCTGGTTCTCCGCACCGGAACCAAACCGCCCCAGGCGCTTGAAGCGGGAGACGCTGCGCGGCTTGAACAGGTGAACACTGGATCCCGCGACCTCGTCGTCCATCTGGCGTAGCGGGGTGACATCGTCCAGCACCCAGAACGAGCGGCCGTGGGTGGCTGCGATCAGATCGTCGTCCTTGAGATGCAGGTCATGGATCATCGTCACCGGCAGGTTGCGCTGGAGCGACTGCCAGTTCTCACCGTCATCAAACGAGACATAGACACCGGTCTCGGTGCCGGCGTAGAGCAGACCGCGCCGCTGCAGGTCCTCGCGGATGGTGCGGGTGAAGTCATCTTCAGGAATACCGTTGACGATCTTCGTCCAGGTCTTGCCGTAGTCGTTGGTCTTCAACAGGTACGGCGCAGTGTCATCGAGCTTGTAGCGGGTAGCGGCAACATAGGCCGTTGCCGGGTCGTGCGGCGATACCTCGATGATGCTGATCAGAGCCCATTCCGGCAGCAGGTCTGCCGGCGGGGTGACATTCTTCCAGTTCTTGCCGCCATCTTTCGAGATGTGGATCAGGCCATCATCACTACCGGCCCAGAAGACCCCCTGCTCGTGAGGAGACTCGACGAAGGCAAAGATCGTGCAGTAGGCCTCGGCGCCGGTGTTATCCAGCGTGATCGGGCCACCGGACGGGCCGAGCTTGCTCGGGTCGTTCCGGGTCAGGTCCGGGCTGATGACCTCCCAGGTGAAGCCTTCATCCACCGAGCGGTGAACGTGGTTCGAGGTGACATAGAGCACGTTCGGGTTGAACGGGGAGATCAGGATCGGGAAGGTCCACTGGAAGCGGTACTTCAGCGACTCGGCACCACGCCCCATGCCAGTCACTTCCGGCCAGACGTTGATAACCCGTTCCTCGAACGTTTCATGGTTGTAGCGGATCAACCGGCCATTGCCGGCGCCACTACCGATAGCACCACCATAAACAATGTTCGGATTGTCCGGGCGGATGGCGATGTAACCACTTTCACCGCCGCCAGGCTGCATCCACTCCTGCATGGTGATGGCACCATTGGCGGAACTGCTGGGCAGGGCGAAGGCAGTATTATCCTGCTGCGAGCCGTAGACCTTGTAGGGGTGCTGGTTGTCGGTGATCGCGTGATAGAACTGCGCGGTTGGCTGGTTGTAGATGCTCGACCAGCTCTCGCCACCGTTCAGTGAAACGTTGGCACCGCCATCGTTCCCCTCGATCATCCGGTTGGAATCCTTCGGGTCGATCCAGAGATCCTGATTGTCGCCGTGTGGCGTCGGGATCGCAGCAAACGTCTTGCCACCATCGACCGACTTCCAGCACTGCAGGTTCAGCACCCAGACCGTATCGGCATCCGAAGGATCGGCATAGACCCGCATGTAATACCAGGCCCGACGGCGAAGATCGCCATTGTCCGATACCTTCTGCCAGGTGTCGCCGCCGTCATCAGAGCGGAACAGCGCGCCATCCTCGGCCTCGACCAGTGCCCAGATACGGCCGGATTTTGCCGGCGAAATCGCCACGCCAACCTTGCCGATCACGCCCTGCGGCAGACCGGGATTGCGGGTGATCTCTTCCCAGGTGTCGCCACCATCGGTCGTCCGCCAGATACCGGAATCCGGGCCACCACTGCGCAGATGGTGCGGGTAGCGCTGGACATCCCAGAACGACGCAACCAGAATGCGCGGATTGTTCGGATCCATCGAGAGGTCAATCGCACCGGCACGTTCGCTCTTGTAGAGGACCTTCTCCCAGGTCTTGCCGCCGTCAAGCGTGCGGAAAATGCCTCGCTCGTCATTGGTTCCCCAGATGTGGCCCAGGGCAGCAACGTAGACAATATCCGGGTTGGTCGGGTGAATCCTGATGCGGCCAATGTGGCGGGTATCGTTCAGGCCAATGTTGGTCCACGTCCTCCCGGCATCGGTGCTCTTGTAGACACCGTCACCGTGGGAAACGTCACCACGAATGCTGGTTTCGCCCATGCCGGCGTATATCACATTCGGGTCGGATTCCGACACGGCCAGCGCACCAACGGCGGCAGTTTTCAGGTAGCCATCCGAAATGTTTTCCCAGTAAACCCCGGCGTCGGTCGTCTTCCAGACGCCGCCGCCAACGCCACCGAAATAGAAGGTTGCGGTCTCCGTTGGGTGCCCGGCCACGGCAACCACGCGACCCCCTCGAAACGGGCCGAGCAATCTCCATTCCAGCGATTGCAGGAGACCGTTCTGGTCCGTACCGGTTGACATGATTTCCCTCCTCAAGCGTGGTTCAGACGCCTTGTCCTGTTCCGGACACTCTCGCACAGAGCCGCACATGACACAAGAACCAGTCCTCATGCAGGCATCAGATCTCGAGACTGCCCTGGCGACTTGCTGGTCCTCGCTAGAATGGAGAAGGTGCTTCCAGCCCGGCATCGGGCCGGGGGCCGGATGAGATTGCGATTGCGATACAACCTGCTGGATGAATGATGAATTTTGAAGAGAGTACGGCACGGGTCCAGGCGTTTCTCGACGAACGACAGACGGGACTCAAGGTGCTGGTGACCGAGGGCGATACCTCAACCGTTCCGGCCGCGGCCGCCACGCTGGGTGTCGAACCCGGACAGATCGCCAAGACACTCGCCGTACGTGCCGGCGAGGAGACCTTTCTGCTGGTGTTGAGCGGGGATAGTCGCCTCGACAATGCGAAGTTCCGCAAACAGTTCAATGCCAAACCACGTATGCTCTCGGCCGAGGAGACACTGGCACTCACTGGTCAGGCGGTCGGTGGTGTTGGCCCGTTCGGCCACCCGCCTTCCATTACCGTCTACTGTGACGAGGCGTTGCTGCGTTTTGACACGGTCTATCCGGCAGCCGGAAGCCCGACCAGTGCGGTGCGCACAACACCGTACCAGATTGCCGACCTCACCTCGGCAACCTGGGTCGATGTTGCGCGCCTGCCTGACGGTACTGCCTGACCTCCGCCCCCGGTAGTTACGCTTCCCCTGCCAGCAGTTTGCAGGCGGCATCCAGATGGCGGGAGTCGATGTTGTAATCATCCTGCGCCACCCGGATCTTGTGCGCTTCTGCCAGTACCCGGGCGTGGGTGACGCCTTCCGGAGGGGTAAAGGTGTAGACCGAGAGTTCGATCCGTAGCCCGTTGGGATCGCGGAAATAGATGGAATCCATAAACCCGCGATCGACAATTCCGGTGTTCGGATAGCCGGCATCGTGCAAACCTGCTGCCGCCCGGTCGAACGCCTCCCGCGAGAGGGTAAACGCCAGGTGGTGAACATTGCCGATCGTTTCCGGCACCGGCCGGGGATCGGTGTCACGGGTTTCGCGGACAAAGAAGGTCAACAGGCAGCCATCTCCCGGGTCGAAATAGAGGTGGTTCTCCTCGGGGACGTCGAGGTTTGGCTGTTCAAACACAAACGGCATCCCGAGGATGCCGTTGTAGAAGTCAAACGTATCCTGCCGGTTGGATCCGATCAACGTAATATGGTGCATGCCGGTGGTGGGAAACTGCATCTGCATGGCTCCGTTTCAGAACATTTCATAACGACATTGACAATCATACCGGTCGTGGATTTCTCGCCCCGGAAACCGGAACCGGCAATCCGGCAGGCATCATTCCTGTGATCCGGCGAGAACGGCATATCCAGAACCCTGATTCACAGTCATAATAGCGCCAGTGACACGCAGGACCGATGTGATTGAGGGTGTTTCCCGTGTTTTCCAACTTGCCGAAAGCGGTCAGGATTGTCGACATGACCGCTCGCGATGGCTTCCAGATGGAGTTCGGCTACTTCATTCCCACCGAAACCAAGATTGAGATCATCAATGCAATTGCCCGCTCCGGTGTGCCGGAAATTCAGGTTACTGCGTTTGTCCATCCCAAAGCCGTGCCCCAGTTGCAGGATGCCGATGCCGTGATGCGCGGGGTTGACCGGGTTCCGGGTGTGAAATACCGGGCACTGGTTCCCAATCTGCGTGGTGCTGAACGCGCCATCGAGGCCGGCGCCGATGAACTCAACATGCTGCTCTCGGTAACCGATTCCCACAGCCTGAGCAACGCCAACCGCACCACCGCCGAAGCACAGGATCTGCTGGAACCGGTGGTCCGTCTGGCCGAGTCGAAAGGCGTGCCGGTCACCGGTGGCACGGCAACATCACTGGGTTGTCCGTTTGAAGGGTTTCCGCCGGTCGAGCGGTTGTTCCAGGTCGTCGAACGGTTTCATGGCTGGGGAGTCCGCAAAATCTCGGTGGCCGATACCGTGGGGATGGCCAACCCGGCGCTGGTCTATGACCGGCTAAGCCGCTTGCGCGACCGTTTTCCGGATGTTGATTTCAGCCTTCACCTGCACGATACCCGCCGGATGGCAATGGCCAACATCATCGCCGGTCTGCAGGCCGGTGTCACCGAGTTTGACGGGACCATTGGCGGGCTGGGTGGCTGCCCCTACGCACCCGGTGCGACCGGCAACATCGCCACCGAGGACATGGTGCACATGTTCCACGAAATGGGCATCGAAACCGGCGTCGACCTCGACGCCCTGCTCGCCATCGCGGCCCGTCTCCGCGAGGTCGTCAACCATGACCTGGAGAGCTACATCTCCCGCGCCGGCAAGAGCAGCGATCTTATCCAGGAACCCGTCACCGGCCAGAAAAAACTGGCGTAGTCCCCGGAGAGATAGGGAGCAGGCCGACCTCCCGGGCGAAGTCGAGGGATCTCGCCGGACGAGAGACAGGAGTCATGCCTCAGGTCGCCGAGAGGTAACCGCGGAACGTTTCGAGTCGTTGTTCCATCGGGATGATGCTGCAGGTGTCGCACTTTTCGCGGCCAGGTAGGTGATGGTTGAGGCAGCAACCGCCTCGCAGAAGAAAGACACCCTCGCGGCCTTCATGGGTGAGCGAGATGATGCCCGAACGAACCTTCGGGCCGGCCAGCGCCATGAATGCTGCCACTTCCTCCCGGGCGAGGTCGTTATCACCGAGTTGGTCGGTGATTGTCATGATCGTGCTGACAATCCGGTCGAGGTAGTTTGCCCGCATCGCCGGAATACCGTAGCGGGTGATCGAGCGCAACGTTGCAAACAGCGGCGCAACATGTTCAGTTTCAAGGGTCTCCATCAGATAGGCACGCATCGCCTGGCGGTCGGCAACAACCGTTGCATCCGGACTGCCGGCATCCGGATCATCCGGAAGGACCAGAAATCCTGGCGAGAGAAACCGGACGCCCCTGGCAGGATTCACCGAAAGATTCGTTGCAGACATGTCCGGCAGGCGGTTCTCCAGCAGCAGACACCCCATTGCTCCGACCGTGGCGTACCAGAAATAGCCGAGAATCAGGAATGCCGAGGCAACCCGGCGATCATCCATCTGATAGAGATTGAAGACGTCGCCGATCCACTGTTCAATCGCGTCCGGATCGTTGTTCATCTCCGACACCGGCCGCCAGTCTGCATCCGGCGGGCCATACCCGGCGCTGACATACTGAAAACGTGATGACACGCGTGCGAGTGTCTGCTGAATCGGCGTATCAACCACTGTTGTCATCTGTTGCACCCTCATACCCGACTAATTCAATAGGAATTGAGATTATCACCACCCCGAATCCGGCGTCAACATGGCCAGTGGTTCATCATTCCATCGCTGAATTGGCTCCTGACCGGCAAGGGGGGCTGCCGTATCATCGAGTCATTGGGACCGCACCGCAAAACAGGGAGCAACTGCATGGAACAGGCCCGTCGTCAGGAACTGATCGAGCAGTACCGTAATGGCTATCAGGCCATCGTCGATGCGCTGGAAGGCATCACCGAGGAAGAACTGGACGCCCGTGAAGCGCCGGGCGAATGGTCTCCCCGGGAGATCATCCACCACCTGGCAGACAGCGAAATGGCATCGGCGCTGCGTCTGAGAATGTTCGTGGTTGAAGAACGCCCGTCGATCATCGGCTACGACCAGGAAGAATACGCCCGGAAACTCTTCTACGACCGGCCAATCGAGGCGTCCCTCGGAGCCTTCCGCTATGCCCGTGAGACCACCGCGGAACTGCTCGATCGCATGACCGATGAACACTGGCAACGTGTAGGAACACACTCCGAGAGCGGCACCTACGGCGCACTCGACTGGCTAACGATCTATGCAGACCACGGCCACGAACACGCCGACCAGATTCGCCGCGCCCGGGCGACTGTCTAGCCGTCTGCTGCCCGATCCGCTACGCTCTCCACCAGGAATCGGCAGGTGATTTGCCATTCCGGTGCAGGACTCCTCCTTCGCCGGAATGGCCATGTTGCCGGCAGGTGGGCGCAGGCAGAAAGGGCGATAGCAAACGATGGGGCTGACAGCACAACCACGGTTCCGGCTGGGTCATTTTCCGACTCCGCTGGAATTTGCTCCCCGGTTGACCGCCCGTCTGGGCGGCCCGCAAATCTATATCAAACGTGATGACCTCACCGGCCTCGCCCTGGGTGGCAACAAGACCCGAATGCTCGAATATCTGCTTGCGGATGCGTTGGCACAGGGCGCAACCCACCTGATCACCGAAGGTGGCCCGCAATCCAACCATGTGCGCCAAACCCTCGCCGCCGCGCACCTGGCCGGGCTCGAGGTGCTGATCGTCACCAACACCGCCGATCCCAACCCGCCGGTACAGGGCAACTTCCTGCTGGACCACATCTTTGGCATCACCTGGCATCGTGTTCCGGGCGAGCATGACCGTCCGGCCCGGATGGCCGAACTGGCAGACGAACTGCGGGCCGACGGCGCGACGCCCTACATCATTCCCGGTGGCGGATCGAACGAGGTCGGGTCACTCGGCTATGTTGCTGCCATGCTGGAGATCAATCACCAGATCCACCAACTCGGCATCAGCCCTTCCGCTTTTTATCTTCCCAACGGCGGAGGGGGCACCCATGCCGGCGTTGCATTTGGCGCGGCACTCTACGGCGCAGAATATGAAGTGCGCGGCATCATGATCGAGGACAACGCCGAAATCGGTGCCGAACGCAGCTGGAAGATTATTCAGAGAATCGCCGAACGCCTGAACATCCCCTGCCCGCTTACCCGCGAGGAAATCATCACTGTCGACGGGTTTGTTGGTGAGGCCTACGCCATTCCGACCGTGGAATGCCTGGCGGCGATCCGTCTGCTGGCCCGCACCGAGGCCATCCTGCTTGAACCGGTCTACAGCGCAAAGGCCTTTGCCGGCATGGTGGCTGAAATCGAGGCCGGCAGATACACACCCGACCAGTCAGTCATTTTCCTGCATACTGGAGGAGCGCCCGAACTCTTTGCAAGGGCATCCGAACTCGCCCCGATTCTTGAAGGCAGGGAAGGAACCTCGCCCCATGCAACGCAGTGAGACCATCCGCCTGGACGGCGCAACCTCCGCCAGTGTTGACATCACCATGGCCGTCGGCGATCTCC
>CAYWXR010000038.1:9838-23901 GCA_964462545.1 uncultured Thermomicrobiales bacterium | reverse complement strand
TCGCCCTTGTTGGCCTGCTGGCGTACGAACATGCCTGGGTGCAATCCGGCCAGATGGTGCCATTGAGCTAGGAACCAAGGGTATTGGTAACCACGTTCGCCATCACATGTTCCGGTGGAGCGATCCAGAGGGCGTCGTAGTCTGGCTCGAACTGCTCCTTGATGAGCGCCCGTAGACGCGGGTTGTTGGCAACCGAGGCAGCGCTGGCAGCTTCTTCCGATTCCCACAGGTGAATCACGATTTGCCGGCCATCGTCGGTCACCAGACAGAGTTCCCCGAGGTGTCCTTCTTCCTGCTCTACTGCCGCTGTCCAGATTTCTCGTTTTTCTGCCCGGGCTGCTTCCGCGTCCGGTCCATCCGGATCAAAGCGGTAGATACTGATCCTTGCAGTGACTGGCATGAAATTGCTCCTTTATGCTCTTGCGGGTCAAGACCGGATTCAGCCTATAATGCCCCATATCCAGAGAGTATCGCGGTGATTGCAGCCCCATCTCCGGGTGTGTGAGGTGGAGTTTCGCATTCTCCAGGACGTTTGTTTTCCGCAGGAGTGAGGAGCTTGCCTGATGGCTGACTGTGCCTGTCTTCGACGGCCCCGGCTCGGAGTCGTCTTTTTCATTGTGACAATCGCCCTGCTGTTAACCGCCTGTGGAGGGAGCAATGGGAGCGATTCCGGCAGCAATTCCAACTCGATTGGCGCGGGAGAGGCTGCCGTCAGCGAGGCACAGGCGCTCTTCATAGAGGTCGGATGTGCCGAATGCCATGGAGAGCAAGGAGAAGGCGTCGATGGCAAGGCTCGTTCACTCCAGGGCAAGCGGATGCTGTACGACCAGTTCTCCCGGCGTGTACGTAATGGCCGTGGTTCGGCGATGCCGGCATACACCGTCGAGGAAATCAGCGATGAGCAGGTGATGATGCTCCACGAATGGCTTTCCACGCAATAGATTCATCCTTGGCCCGGAGCTTGCACTATCTCGCGGTATACTGCTTGATATGACTATTTGTCGCAGGTTCTGGTTGGAAACGAGTCTATTGTGAGTGAAGAAGCAGAACTGATTACCCTTGGCGAAGCCCAGAAACGCCTCGGAGTCTCACATACCACGATGGCGCGCCTGGTGCGGGAAGGAAAATTCACCCTCTATCGCAACCCGCTCGATGGCCGCCAGAAGCTGGTCGATGCCCGGGAACTGAATGAGTTTCTGCGCCCTCAACGGATTATCGAACGCCGCGCACGACCGGACGATCGTGCACGCCTGCAGCAGTCACAGGAACTGTTGAAACTGCTACGTGAGGCTGAATTAAGCGGAATTGCTGGCCGATTTGTGGTGACCCGCGAGGCGGTGGTGCACCCTGGACTGCCGAATGGCGGAGTCCGGGTCGCCGAGGATGTGTTCAACCGGCTGTTCACCGAGAACTTCGTGCGGGTACACACGGAGATCATCCACCGGATCGGCGACCACGTCGGCCGGGAGTTTATCCTGACCGAACGTGGCCGCGAGGAAGCGGATCGCTTGTCCGGGAAGTAGCCGGTTCCTAGGAGTCACCAGCAAGGGCGATGCAAGCAAAGCCGCACTTTGCCTGGGTTGGCACGCCAAAGCGGACAGTGTGGCGGGCGGGAAGCCCGTTCGGAAAGTGCTTCACATACTCGGCATTGATTTCGTTGTAATCGGCCGAGTTGGTGATGAGCAGCGTTACCTGGATCACATTCTCGAGCGAAGTGCCGGCTTCTTCCAGCACTTCCTTCATGTTGTTCAGCGCCGCCCGGGCCTCTTCGGTTGCCGAGCCAAGAATGCCGGCGGAAATACCGGACACAAACACCAGTCCCGCGGCCTTGGTAGCTCGCGAGAACGGCAGCGGCTTGTCCTCCGGCTGGGGAAAGAACTCGATTCCACTCATCCAGGTCTCCTCCTGCTCATACCCTCATGTCCCGGCAAAACGGTCCGGGCTGCGACCATCAGTCTAGCCTCAAAGGCAGAATCGTGTGACCCGCCCTGAACGGTGTGGCGTTAATCGGGATGGTTGCGGTAGAGATCAGGCCGCTTTCCGGGTCAGCGCCTCGCGGAGGAGTACCAGGACGGCGGCTTCTTCCGGTTCGAGGTCAGGGAGGAATTCGGTGAGTTCCGTCTCTGCCTGTTTGCGGAGTGCGTCGATGAGCGAACCATCGAGGTAGGCATCCAGCACTGCCGGGTGGACGTAGCATTTCCGGCAGATGGCGGGGGTGTTGCCGAGACGTTTGGCGACGCGTTCGATTGCCTGCACCACGTTGCTTCTGGCGGCGGCCTCGGAATCAAACTGCTCGAACTCGTGCAGTGCCTGGGCTGCCAGCACTGTGCCGGCCCAGGTGCGGAAATCCTTGGCAGTGAATTCCTGTCCGGTGATCTCCCGCAGGTAGTCGTTCACATGGGCAGATTCGACATCGTGCCGGTTGCCCTCTTCGTCGATGTACTTGAAGAGTTCGTAGCCGGGTATCTCCAGACATTTTCGAACAATGTTCGCCAGCCTGCGATCCCGGATATCCACCTCGTGATCCTGGCCACTCTTGCCCCGGAACTCGAAGCGGATCTCGTTGCCGTTCAGTTCGACATGACGCTTGCGCAGGGTTGTGAGCCCGTAGGAATCGTTTTCCTTTGCATACTCCTGGTTGCCAACCCGGATCAGGGTGCGATCCAGCAGTTGCACCACGGCCGCAAGCACCTTCTCTCTGGGCAGCCCGCGTTGGGCGAGATCCTGGTCTGTCCGTTCGCGGATGGCGGGCAGTGCCTCGGCGAAGGCGATCATCCGCTCGTACTTGTTTTCATCTCGCACCTCGCGCCAGCGTGGATGGTAGCGATATTGCTTGCGGCCTTTTGCATCGCGCCCGGTAGCCTGGATGTGGCCGTTCGGTGACGGGCTGATCCAGACATCCGTCCATGCCGGCGGAATGGCGATTGAGGCAATTCGCTCACGCGTGCGGTCGTCGCGGATTGTCTCCCCTTCAGGATCGATATAGGTGAAACCCTTGCCGGCACGCTTGCGACGGATGCCTGGGCGGTCATCGGTCATATAACGCAGGCCGCTCTCTCGTGCGACCTGTTCCGGATCATCCGGAGGCGGTGTTGCGGGTGCCATGCGGATACCCTTTTCCCTGAAGCCAGATAGCTACCGGCGATAATGCTGTTTTCGCCGGTAGTTCTAGCCTACATGGTTCCGCCGGGCGATCTCTCTGTTGATTGCCGCAAGGTGGTTTTCCAGTTGCTGGAGTGTGCTCCGGCGCACCATCAACCGGTCAACCAGAAAGCCGCCCGGTCCGCCGGTGACCGTGTAGGTGATGCTCCAGGTCAGCCGGCGGTTCTCAAGCTGGACATCGTGCCAGATCACGCCAAGGGGCGATGTGACAGTGACCGATTCGAAGATGAAGCGCCGGAGTGGTTGATACTCCGGCACCATAAATTCCGCACGATACGGCACCCGGCCAATGAGACCCTGAGCGGTGAATCCCCCGGCAATGCCGACCGCCGGGTCGTGAAACCGGGCTTCCTGGAAGATTGGTGACCACACCGGCCAGGCATCCAATGCCAGCAGCACCCTCCAGACGCTTTCCGGACTGTCGTTGAACTCGATCGATGCGCTGATTCCGGCCACGTTAGCTGGTCGAGTCGTTGCAGGGCACATTGCTCCAACCGGAGCGGAAGTGCTTGACCGTTTGCGCTTCGAGATCGTAGGTATTGCGGTCGACACAGCCGGTGTCGTTAGCCAGCAGGTGGATAGAGAGTGATGAGCCTGCCTTGGTTGAGCCTACGCTGTGGATATCACGACCCTCCGGTAGCAACGGATAGAACTCGCCGGTTCTCAGAATCTGGGTGTCCATCTGCTCGAGGACCGCCTTGCCCGGTTCCGAACCATCGTCGAGTCGCCGGTAATAGGTTTCTGCCTGTTCCCCGCGGTAAATGCCCACCAGTCCCCACGAACCGTGGTCGTGGATCGGGGTGACTGTATCCGGCGGGATCACAAACGAGAAGACGCAGAGCGAGGCATCTTCGGCGCGATAGAGGGCATAGGCAGCAATGCCCCCACCCATGCCGGTGGTATCGCCGGTGCAGGCATACTCCTCCGGCAGCCAGCCTTCTGCCTGTAGCAACTCCTGGAAAACCGGCTTCAGTTTCTCGACGCGCTCGGCGTCACTGGCGGTGTCCTGCATACGTGCCTGGGCGGTTTCGACCAGTTTGCGAATCAGTGGATGATCGACGATATAGCCGGTTGTTGGTGTGGTACTCACGGGAAAGAATGCTCCATTCAGGATACGAATCTGCCGGCGCTTCCGGCGGTCTGTGTCTATCGTAACGCCTGCATGGAAGGTGGGGAAACCTGGTGGTCAGATTCTGCACCCTGATGCGTTACATCGTGATGGTAGAGTGATTCGCATATCTTCTCCGGGAAGGAATGACAGTGATAGATTTCGACTCCCCGTTTGGGCAGCGTGCTCTTCAGCGCCTGGAAAGCGAACAGGTTGTCTGGCTGGTAACTGTCACCGCCAGCGGGCAACCAAAGGCGACCCCGATCTGGTTCCTCTGGCAGGAAACTGACCAGTCGATCGTCATGTACAGCCAGCCAGACACCATGAAACTGCGGAATCTCCGGGCAAATCCCCGGATCGCGCTGCACTTCAACACGGACCCGCACGGGAACGATGTAGTGCGTCTGGAGGGCATGGCCGAGGTTGCGAGGGATATTCCGCCGGCAATTCACGTGCCGGCGTTTATGGAAAAATACGGCGAATCGATTCCCACTATCCCCTCAACTCCGGAAGCATTCTCGGCCGAGTATTCGGTGCCGATCATTTTCAGGCCCAGTCGGCTAACCGGCTTCTAGCAGAACAGGCAGGCTACCAATGATCGTTGACCAATCAACTGCATACGGACAGCGCGCAGCGAAACGGCTGACGGAAGAACAGACGGGCTGGCTGACCACAGTAACGGCCAGTGGACAGCCCAAGTCGATTGTCGTCTGGTTCCTCTGGCAGGACGACGAATCGGTGTTGATCTACTCCCGCCCGGATACGCTCAAACTGCGGAATATCAGGGCCAATCCGAAGGTCTCATTCAATCTCGATTCAGATGGCCGGGGTGGCAATATCATCCGTCTGGAAGGCACTGCCGAGCTTCCGGAGAACCACCCGCTGGCATCCGAAGTGCCGGGATACGTCGCGAAATACGGGCACCTGATCCCGAATATCAACATGACGGTCGAGGAAATGGCTGCCGCCTACTCCGAGGCAATCGTCATCCGGCCCGATCGCATCTCCGGACACTAACCGCATCATCCGGCTGGTTGCAATCTGGTGCTTCAGTGCGTAAACTAATCACATTAGCCTCATGGCTTATGTGCTTAGCAATAACGTGCCGAAGGAGTCACGATGAAAGCAGCCAGCCTCACACCAAACCTGATCCAGCTCACCCGCTGGCCAAAAGCGTTTCCGATCAATGTCTATCTTGTGCGTGAGGAAGACGGGCTGACGCTTGTTGATGCCGCTATCAGTGGTACCGACAAGGCGATTCTGGCGGCAGCGTCTCAAGCTGGCGCTCCGATCCGGCGGATTGTCCTCACTCATTGTCACAACGACCACGTTGGCGCCTTGCCGGCCCTGCGTGCAGCGTTGCCTGAGGCGGAAATCGTGATGCACCAGGCCACCGCCGATATTCTCGGCAAGAAGGGGCTCCCCACCCGAACCGTTGATGATGGGGACATGATCGGGTCGTTGCAGGTGATCACCAGTCCGGGACATTCACCGGACCAGATTGCCCTGCTAGATACACGGGACCGGTCGCTGATCGCCGGCGATGCCTACGTTTCCCAGGGTGGCTTTGCGGTCGTGGGCACGTTGCGCTGGCGGTTCCCGTTCCCGTCGCTGTTCACCACCGACAAGAAACTGGCACTGGAATCCGCAATTCGCTTGCGAGACCTGCAACCTTCGCTGCTGGCAGTTGGCCATGGCAAGGCCGTGGCAGATCCGGTGCCGCATATGGATGCCGCCATCGAGGAAGCCCGCCAGAAGCTGGGTGTGAGCGTTGCCAGTGCAATCTAGGCAGGGTCTCAACCGGGAGCGGATTGTCCGGGTTGCAGCAGACCTGTATGACGAGGCTGGTGGCCAGGAAGTCCCGCTGAAAGCAGTAGCCGCGAAACTTGGTGTTCGTCCACCGTCGCTCTACAACCACATCGCCGGGCAAGATGAACTCCTGCAGGACCTGGCGGTCTATGGAGTCCGCGAACTGGAACGGGTAATGAGCCGGGCAGCAATCGGGAAATCCGGTGATGATGCTGTTATGGCAGTTGCTTGCAGTTACCGGGCCTTTGCCCACGAGCATCCCGGCCTATACCCGCTCACCCTCCGTGCACCGTCGCCGGATGACCAGCCGCTGCAATCCGCCAGTGCCGACGTGCTGCAGGTGTTACATCTGGTCCTGGCTGAGTACAGGTTGAGCGAAACGGAAGAGGTCAACGCCATCCGGGCTCTCCGCAGCCTGGTACACGGGTTCGTCTCGCTCGAACTTTCCGGCGGATTCGGAATGCCGGTGGATATCGACGAGAGTTTCCGCTGGCTCGTGACGATGTTTACCCGTGGTTTGCGGGATGTAGCCACGGCGGCCGGGTGAACCGGGGCAACCCGGTTCACTTTTCAAACAGTTCCCTGATCATCCGCAGGTGTTCATCATAGTGTTTCCACGTATCTCCGATGATCCACTGGATGATTGGCTCGCCGGAATCTTCGCCCGGTTCATCCGGGAGATACCAGGAATACGTTCGCATCAGGTCCTCGTCGTTGAGTGTCTCCAGTCGCTGGAGCGTCTCCTGATGTGAGGCATGGAATGCTGCGAGCACCTCATCGAGCGGCCTGTCATGATATTGCAGGTAGATCTCGTGATTGATCGCATCGATATCGTGGCTCTCGTATTGTTCCTTGCTGATACCCATTCGTGTGTGGCGCGGCTCACCGTCGAGCAGTGCCAGGATCGATTGTTCCCACACGGTCAGGTGCGCCAGGTTGTCCTTGACGTTCCATTCCCCTTCCGGAGCATTTTCGAACTGCTCCGGAGTCAACGTACCGATAAATGCCTCAAGTTGGTTCCGGCTGGTTCTGATCGCTTCCATCAACTCCTGGTGAGTTTGATAGGTCGGCTGTTCGTTCATAGAAGCACCTTGTTTCGAGTATCAGAGTTTCAGTAGCCCGAATGCTGCTCCATATACCGGGTTATCGCGGCGGAACGTATCCGGGTTGATGCCCTTCTCGACAGCCATCTGGTAGGCAAGGATTTGCATCGGGACCACCGTCAGCAGCGGAGAAAGCATCTCGTCAACAGTCGGCAGTGTGAAGAGTGTCGCATCGGGCACTGCATCCACCCCCTTGCCAACCAGCCAGATCTTGCCGCCCATGGCGTTCAACGATGCAGTGATCTCGCCAACTCTCCCGGTTGCTGCGCCATCAACGTTGATAACGACTGCGAGATCCCCTTCATTGAAGGCAACCATTGGGCCGTGCAGAAACTGTTCGGCCGGTAGTGCATCGATCCAGCCATAGGCTGCTTCGCGCACCTTGATTACCGCCTCGATTGCGGAAACCGCGTTCGGGCCCGCACCCATGGCGTACACCCGGCGTTCGACTGCTTCCCGGGAAACAGGCAGGATTTCGTCTTCCCTGGCGAGAATTCCGGCGACCAGGTCCGGCAGTCCGTTCAGTGTCTCCCGGAACTGTTCGGCTCCCAGTTCGGTGGCGATCTGGGCGAGCACGGTCATGGCGGTCAGGTGCGACGAGGTGTATGCGGCGGATTTTTCGCGTTCGGTGGTGCGTAGTACCAATTGTGAGCCAGGGTGTTCGGCCGACTGGCTGCCAACCGAGATGACGGTGGCTCCGACGGCAGATGCCTTTTCCATCGCCACCATGGTGAGTTGCTTCACGCCGGAGTGCGCCATGACGATCACGGCATCATCCGCACGCAAACCGATCAGGTCGAAGTAGAGTGCGAAATCCGAGGACATGATTGCCCGGGCATCGATGCCGGCTGTACGGAAGAGCCATTCTCCCATCAACGATGCGTGATAACTGGTGCCGATACCGGTAATGAAGATCCTGTTGGCGCCACGCAGCATCCCGGCAGCTTCGCGTGCAGCGTCCCAACCGTTGGTTAACACCCGCCGCAGGTCTTCCGGTTGATGGTGCATCGTCTGGTACATATGGGAATCAGTCGTCGGAACCGTTGACATGGCACTCTTCTCCCTGGCTCGTAAACCCGATCAATGTTGCCGATCATATGGCCTCCGGTGGCATTCTGAAAGTGCCACTCCCGGCACGCACCGGAGAACCAGTTGCACCATCATCCTGTTATCAGGCAGGAGATCAATACGAAACAGGGCGGCGCATTGTGCGCCGCCCTGTTCGGTTGTCTTGAGGTGGAGACCCCTAGTACTTCGGAATGCTTGGATCGACTTCGTCGGCCCAGGCGTGGATGCCGCCAACGAGGTTTTTCAGGCGGGTGAAGCCTGCGCCGCGGAGTTGTTCCAGTGCGCGGGCACTGCGAACACCGGTGCGGCAGTACAGGACGATTTCGTCGGCAGTGTTGAGTTCATGCATCCGGGCCGGCACATCGCCAACCGGGATCAGCGTGGAATCCGGGATGTATCCAATTTCCCGCTCATGTGGCTCGCGGACATCTACCACCACAATCTGCTTGCCGGCAGCCCGGGCGGCAGCCAGTTCGCTGGCGGTAATCTCGAACTCGGAATCCAGCAGTTCGTCGGCTTCCTTGTGGTCCGGGCCGAAGCCACAGAACTCCATGTAGTCGATCAGTTCGGTCACGGTCGGGTTTTCACCGCAAACCGGGCACTGCGGGTCCTTGCGGAGCTTGAACTCACGGAACGACATGTTCAGGGCGTCAAAGCGCAGCAGACGGCCAACCAGTGGCTCGCCGATGCCCAGGATCTGCTTGATTGTTTCGGTTGCCTGCAGCGTGCCGACCGCACCCGGCAGGATACCGAGCACACCGCCCTCGGCGCAGCTCGGAACCAGTCCAGGTGGTGGCGGTTCCGGATAGAGGCAGCGGTAGCAAGGTCCCTTGCTGGCATCGAAGACAGAGACCTGACCCTCGAATCGGAAGATCGAGCCATAAACATTCGGCTTGCCGAGCATCACACAGGCATCATTCACCAGGTAGCGCGTCGGGAAGTTATCAGTGCCATCGACGATGACATCGTATGGGGCCAGCACTTCCAGGGCATTCTCGGATGTCAGGCGCACCTTGTGCTTGACGATCTCGATGTGCGGGTTGAGGTCCCTGAGTTTGGCCTCGGCTGCATCCAGTTTCTCCACACCGACGTCACTGGTGCCATAGATCACCTGCCGCTGGAGATTGGTGACATCGACGATATCCGAATCGACGATGCCGATCTTGCCAACGCCGGCGGCTGCGAGGTAGAGGCTCAGCGGAGCGCCGAGTCCACCGGCGCCGATCAACAGCACGCTGGCCGCCTTCAGTTTTTCCTGTCCGGAAAGGGCTACCTCCGGCATGATGAGGTGCCGGCTGTAGCGCATGATTTCGTCCTGGCTGAGTTGCTGGCCGGTGCGTGGTTCGGCAGTGGCAGCGCCACCGGCGATCGACGGCACAATGGTCAGTTCGCTGCCTTCCTTCAGTTCGGTATCCAGACCATCCAGATAGCGGATGTCTTCCTCATCAAAGTAGATGTTGACGAACGACCGCAGCTTGCCCTCATCGTTGAAGAGGTGCTTGCCGAGGTCAGGGTATTCAGCGGTCAACTGGTTCAGGGCCTGGCCGACGGTATGCGCCGATACCTGATAGGTTGCCTGGCCACCGGCGAACTGCCGCAACGCAGTCGGGATGGCGATGATTGATTGTTTGATTTCTGCACTCATGCTGGTCGGGTTCTCCTTTGCTTCTCGAACAGGTCTACTGGTGTTGTCTCGTGTGGGCGTACTGTATTGCGACCTCCCGGTTCTCCGGTGCTGGACGGGGCGCAATGAATTGCACCCGTACGGAGGCTAATTTCATGAACTGTTATGTCTCCTCAATCTCCACCTGGTCATATCCGCTCCGGTCATCGAGGAGTTGCCAGGCGGTGAGATCGACCGTCTTGCCGGCTTTCACTCCGGCGATCAGGTAGCTATAGAACGGCCAGGCATGTTCGCGGTCGAACTCCGATGGACGCGCTGGTGCATCCGGATGCGAGTGATAAAAGCCCAGCAGATCCAGCCCGGCCTCTCGCGCCTGTTTCTCGGCCCGCATGTACTGTTGCGGGGTGATCAGAAACCGCCGGCGACGTTCTTCCTCGTCCCACTGGTTCTCGATCTCCACCAGTTGATCGACAATGCGTTTGCCATCCACCTGGCGTCCAAGCATGACTCCGCAGCACTCGTCAGGGTACGTTGCCTCGGCATGCTGGTCAATAATCTTCCGCTGGGCGGCTGTCAGGATAACCGGTTCAGTCATTGGGCAGTTTCCACGGGCTTTCGGTGAGATACCGGTTTCCGCTATCCGGCAGAATCGTCACAATCTTGCCGCTCTCCAGTTTGCTGGCTACATTCCGGGCAACGACCAACGCTGCACCTGCCGAGATGCCAACCAGAATACCTTCGGTGGCATCCAGATGCCGGATCATCTCGTAGGCCTCTTCAGTCTCGACGGTGACATTTTCGTCGGCCAGAGTCGGGTCGTAAATCGCCGGCACAATGGCCGAGTCCATGTGTTTCAGGCCCTCAAGTCCGTGCAGTGGAGAATCCGGCTGCATCGAGATGATCGTAATGTCCGGGTTGTATTCCTTCAGGCGCCGGCCAACACCGACAAACGTGCCGCTGGTGCCCAGCCCGGCAATGAAATGGGTCACCGTGCCACCGGTCTGTTCCCAGATTTCCGGTGCAGTCGTCCGGTAATGGGCCATCCAGTTCTCGTCGTTTGAATACTGGTCCGGATAGAAATAGAGGTCCGGGTTTTCCTCGTAGCGCCGGCGCACCTCACGGATGGCACCGTCGGATGCCTCGGCAGGGTCGGTCAGGACCAGTTCTGCTCCATAGTTCCGGAGAATCTGCTTGCGCTCCTCGCTGGCACGGGCCGACATGCAGAGCATGACCCGATAGCCGCGCTCCTGGCAGATCATGGCGTAGGCAATGCCGGTGTTACCGGAGGTGGCATCAATCAGAATCTTGTCGCGGGTCAAGGCGCCGGAACGTTCACCAGCCTCGATCATGGCCAGTGCAGCCCGGTCCTTGACCGATCCACCCGGGTTGACCCACTCGGCCTTGCCATAGACTTCCACGCCGGCATGTGGCTCCAGCGAACGGAACCGGATCAGGGGTGTATTGCCAATAAGATCGCTAATCCGGCTGGTGGCCGGCGGCGTGTGCAGACCAACGGAACTCTCAAGGGACATGTGCTGTGTACTCCGTGCACTGGCTCGAAATCGAGACAAATACTGAACCGCAATGTGCCGGTACCGTAAGGAACCGGACGACTGGGCATCCTGACGGTCAGATCTCCCCCGTGGCAATGAAGGTGCAGTGAAAATGGTATGCCCGGGGACGCCGTCAGGCGTTCAGACAGTGGAGGGTGGAAAAGGTGAAATCCGTCTCGAAGGAAAGGTGGGCAACCGGAATCCGGGGCCAACTCGCGTGCAGCGTGTTGCCCGGCATTGCGTCCTGATAGGTTGGTGTGGTTCGCAGTGTACTGTTCATAACACCTTGCTCAGGATTCCCGGCACATCGACCGATCATACCGATGAATTGCAGCATCGACAAGCAGTCATACTGCTCTTACGATACTCGAAACGTTCGCAGTGCGGGATATATTCCCGCTTTGAATACCCGGAGGCTGGGCAGTATGGTGCAACAACCGATCCTTGGTGCGCTGATTGATGTTGATGGTGTGCTGCATATCGATGGCGAGCCTATTCCGGGAACAGCCGATGCGCTGAACCGTCTGCGTTCTGAAGGTATCCCCTTTCGCCTGCTGACCAACACCACCGTCCGCACGCGTGCGCTGCTCGGCGAACTTCTGCGCGGTATGGGTTGTGAGGTTTCCGACGATGAAATCATCACTGCCGCCTCGGCAACGACAGATTATGTCCGCAAGACCTTTCCGGGAGAAGCCTGCTACGCTCTGGTCAACCCGGCAGTGCTGCCGGAATTTGAAGGCATCGACCTGACCGACGGTCCGGATGCCGGCGTGGTCGTTATTGGTGATGCCAGCACCCGCTTCAATTATGAGAACCTGAACCACGCCTTCCGCCTGCTGATGAACGGCGCCAGCCTCGTCGTGATGCATCGCGACTACTACTGGCGCACGGCAGATGGCCTCTCGCTCGATGCCGGAGCGTTCATTACCGGCCTGGAACTGGCCGCCGGCAAGCAGGCAACGCTGGTCGGCAAGCCTTCGGCCGAGTTCTTCCACGTCGGCTACGAGAGCCTCGGCCTGCCGCCATCACAAGTCGTCATGATCGGCGACTCGATCATGCACGACCTCGTCCCCGCCATGAACCTCGGCTCCGCCGGCATCCTGCTCCGCACCGGCATCTTCATGGAAACCGACCTGCAAAAGGCCACCCCAACCGTGCTGGTCGACTCGTTCGTCGACGCGCCGGACTACATCCTGGCGTCACGGCGCACGATTGGAGAACCAGCACGAACAACGTCTCCAGCCGTTGAGTGATAAGACTGATGCCAACGGAGGGATCAATACACAATTCTCACGTCATCAAAATATATACGCCACTTCTCAATCTTTGGAGTTGCCCCATTATCATATACCACTAAATATCTATCTATCGTCTTGCCGATCAGGGCACTATACTCACCGATATTTACACGGACAGAATACCAACCTCCGCCAGCTGGGTAGTACTGACATCGCAAATAGGGTACAACGGTTCTGCTGCTTGTGTCTGCAACGGCTGGATAGTCATGTAGGTAGGTACCGTCAGTAAATCTCAATGATATAATTGCGGCACAGCCTTCTTGGTTGCGTTGCAGCCACTGAAGACTCATTCCCGGTTGAATCTTCTGGTAGCAATTAGCGGCACAAGCAGAGCCTTGGTGTCCGCTGGAGTCGTGCGTGCTACTCGCAAGGAACATGTAGGCACGTGCTTGAAGGCTGGCTGAACGGGCACAACCACGAAATCGCATAAAGCGACCTCCACCAGGTGACGCAGATATCCCGTCAGTTCCAGCATTGTAGGTCCAGTAATCAGGGTTTCCGCTTGATGCTGCTGTGCAGGTTGCCGCATATGCCGCAACGTTGTTCGCAGGCATAGGTACAGGATTTTGCCCTGAGGCATTGAGTAGGCCAAGGAATTGGGATACTTCAAAGCTGGTGGAGATGCCGTAGATCATGGTAGCTCCGGCCTTATCGTCGATGAATAGGCTCGTCTTGCTACCGTGTGGGTCATACCACATCATAGCATTAGCTTGCGTACCGCCGGTCGTTTGAAGCCATGTGTACGATGGGTAGTCTTGTAAGGAAAACCAGTGGCCCCACTCGTGTAGGGAAACCTTGTATACATCAGTATTCCAACCACCGCCAGGCCTCGGTCCGTGAGTTCCGTTGAGATACCAAGTGAACGCAGGGTGGGTATTGAAAACTGTGTATGCCTCGTCAGTCCCAGGGTTGAAAATAACATGAGCAGCAGTGCTGGAACTATTTATATAGCCAGCAGTCCAATAACGCGGTAAGCTCGAACCACCCGGATCTCTCACGAATGTCATCCTGGAGCTAATATTCCATTGATTCCGAGCATTAGAAATGGCATTTATTATCGTTGTTTGCTGGCTAGAAGGTAACCCCAATAGCGACCATAGATTGGTTTGAACGTAATAGGTCTTAGATTTCGTTGTTTGAGGCCAGCGTTTGG
The DNA here is from genome assembly GCA_964462545.1 of uncultured Thermomicrobiales bacterium. GTDB lineage: Bacteria > Chloroflexota > Chloroflexia > Thermomicrobiales > CFX8 > CAYWXR01. Next base: position 10,023 of record CAYWXR010000038.1, on the reverse strand, counting down.
GTCCAGGTTGCGTCGAGTATGCGTGAGTGGTACCTAGATTTACGATCAGAAGTGTGGTAATAACACTTAGGAGCAGGATGGCGCTGCGTTGAATTGTGCGATGCATGGACAACCTCCAAGTTACATCAAACAGACAGCATTCGTTGTTAGTTCGTAGGTTGTGGGAGTGCTTCGTCGTGTACCGC
>CAYWXR010000038.1:0-9738 GCA_964462545.1 uncultured Thermomicrobiales bacterium | reverse complement strand
CAGACAGCATTCGTTGTTAGTTCGTAGGTTGTGGGAGTGCTTCGTCGTGTACCGCTTGTTTGAGCGCTGCGATCAGTTCACCGGCATCAACGGCGATTTCACCCAAAGGATGACCCTTGAATGCTACTGCTTGGCCGTCCTCAGTGAGCGTATACTTTTCGTTTAGCCCCCAAGCATATCCTGCAGAGGTGGAGATTAGGCCATCAGGGGCTAGTCCGCCTGCTGTGTCCGCAAGAATGAGCAAGACGTTTTCACCAACGGTGAAATGCCATTTCGAATAGGAGACACTAATGGTGTCAGGCCCAACGCTGCCTCCCGGTCTTGCGAGAATGATTTGGTGATCGTACACACCATGGCGCAGTTCGGCAGGTACGCGATCGACGATAGGCGGATTGTCGACAGCTATGACTATCGGGGTAACTATAGAGGCTTGGTGCAAGGTGCGTGAACTTGGAGATTCGGGACGCCGACCGTCAGGGGTTGTCCATTCGGGCGGGAGAATCTCGACTACCGTCCCAGTTACGATTAGATAGCTGCCAAAGATGAGTAGATCCGGCCATGGCGGAGAAGGTACTTCTTCAGCGAACACGATTACGTCGAGTGGAGTCGAAGGGTCGATAGTTTCTACCGGTTCATCAATGGCCTGTTGAGAGAACGATGGATCAGGTTCACCGCACCCCGCAAGAGCGACGAAGCCTAAGAGAATAGCAACAATGGATACTCGAAACGAAGGCGTTGACCAGGTGACGTACCTTTTCCCCATCCTGGACTCGATTCTAAATTGTCTACCGACAGAGTGGCAGTGCTTGTCGGCGCGCGACGAGTGCACGGGCGAACTGATGGCAATAGAACGGAGGCAAATCATCAAACTTGGTGATGATTTGCTCCCCAGAATAGTGGATTAGGTAAGGGTTGTCAAGAGGCTAATCTGGTAATAAGGCCGATTCTCAAGGTGGGCAAGTGGTTGGCATGTACAACGGCCAAGCGGCACCTTCAGGATTGTATGATGCCCACTGACTCATGAACGAGGGGGAGATTGCTGGTGACACTCGATCAGCGGAAGGCTCCATACTTCGACGCCTGGCTGGCGTATCGGGATGCCGGGATTGTGTCGTATTCGACGCCGGGGCACAAGCAAGGCAGAGGATTTCCGGAAGTGATCCTGGCTGCGGTCGGGGCCGACTTCGCCCGGATGGATATTCCGCATGGTGGCGGTGTGGATGACACCCATCTCTCTGCCGGTCATCTTGACCGGGCCGAGGAACTGGCCGCCGCTGCCTGGGGCGCAGATGCCGCAGTCTTTCTGGTGAATGGGAGCACGGCCGGCAACCAGGCATTTATGCTGGCCACCTGCCGGCCGGGCGATGAGGTGATCGTTGCCCGCAACCTGCACAAGTCGCTGCTGGCCGGGCTGATCCTGAGTGGTGCGAAACCGGTCTATCTCCATCCCGCCGTTGACCCTGTCCATAATCTCAGCCTCGATATTGGCGTTGATGAAGTTCGCCGGGCGCTCGATAGTCATCCGAATGCCAGAGCGGTTATTCTGGTCAGCCCTGCCTACTCCGGTGTCAGTAGTGATCTTGCCGCAATCTCGGCATTATGTAACGAGCGGCGCGTTCCGCTGCTGATCGACGAAGCTTGGGGGCCGCACTTTCCGTTTCATCCTGACCTACCTCCATCTGCCATGGAGTCCGGTGCCGCCGGCGCGGTAACGAGCATCCACAAGTTGTTGCCGGGCTTTACCCAGTCATCGTTGTTGGTGCTTCGGGGGGATCTGGTCGATGTCGGCGCGTTCCGCTCGGCCGTCTCGATGCTCCAGACCACTAGCCCGGCTGCCTTCATCCATGCCTCGATCGATGCCTGCCGCCGGCAAATGGCGTTGCACGGAAAATCGTTGCTGGATCGCACACTGGCACTGGCTTCCCGGGCACGTCATGAAATCGCGTCCCTGCCGGGTCTCACCGTGATTGGCGAGGAAGTGATTGCCAACCGTCCGGGTACGCGTCTCGATCCCACCCGGATCATGGTCGATGTCCACGGGCTTGGCTTGACCGGATTCGAGGCGGAAGCGATTCTGCGCGAGCAATACCGGGTGGGCGCCGAGATGAGCGACCTGGTGAGTGTCATCGCGATGCTGACGGTCTCCGATAACGACGAAACAGTTGATCACCTGGTCGACGGATTCCGGAATCTGCTGTCACACGCAAAAACTGGCAACCACGACGGTGGCGCGGAGTTGCGCTCCAGCGGCTCGGTGATCCTCTCGGCAACCCAGGTGCTTACCCCTCGCGAGGCAATGCTTGGCCCGGTTGAAACGGTTCCGCTCGACCGCGCTGCCGGACGGGTCAGCGCCGAAATCATCACGCCGTATCCTCCCGGAATCCCGGTCATTGCGCCGGGAGAAGTTGTTTCGGCAGAAATCATCGACTACCTGCGCTCCGGCGTCGCCCTGGGTATGTACATCAGTGGCCCGGCAGATGGAACACTTGCTACATTGAAGGTTGTTGCCGGGGAGGCCAGGTGAACGAAAACCCGCATGTCCGGCGGGATATTCCGCCGCCATACGACATCATCGGTGATGTCCACGGCTGTTATGACGAGTTGCGTGAACTGCTCGATCGTTTCGGCTATCAGGACGCTGACCGCGGTGGCGTGGTGCATCCGGAAGGCCGGACGCTGGTTTTCGTCGGAGATCTCGCCGATCGTGGTCCGGCCAACATGGCGGTCTGGAAACTGGTGCTGGCCGGCATTGAGGCCGGTAATGTCATCCTCACGCCCGGCAACCATGACCGGAAGTTTGCCCGTTACCTTGCCGGCCGGCAGGTGATCCTGAACCACGGACTGGAACTGACTGCCGCCGAGTACCGTGACCTTCCGCCCCGGGAACGGCGTGCCATGTCTCATGCTATCCAGCGGGTGGTGATTGATGGCCCGCCCTACGCCATTCTCGATAACGGCAACCTCGTCGTCGCCCACGCCGGCATCGAGGAGTGGATGATCGGCAAGGTTACTGAACGGGTCGTCGCGTTCGTCCGCTTCGGCGAGAAGACGGGCGAATTAACTCCGGAAGGGCTACCGATCCGCCGTGACTGGGCCGCCGATTATCGTGGCAAGCCACTGATCGTCTATGGCCACACTCCCACGCCGGTGCCGATCTTCCGTAACAACACGATCAATATCGATCAGGGCTGTGCGTTCGGTGGTGGACTTACCGGGCTACGCTACCCGGAAATGGAAGTGGTCACCGTCCCGGCTCGCCGTGTCTACGCCCAACCTTCGATGCGCGATCGCTCCGAGGAGTCCCTCCGTCTCACCGGGGGCGCCTGATTTCACATTCCCTCACAAAACAGATGCAGAGTTCCCCGTCTTCCTGTTACGATCCGCCCGGATAATTCCCCGACAACCTGATCGCCCCGCACAGAAGGGTGTCTGACGTATGCGTGTGGACGGGTCTGTTCCATTGCTGGTGAGATTGCTCATCCTTGCCCTTTTCGTTGGAGGCGCCCTTGGTGCGTTTTCCAGTTTTCTGTTGTTCCGGGATGCCTGGGTCTGGCCGATGCCCGATCTTGCCTATCGTTTTCTTGCCGGCGCTGCTGCCGCCTATGTTGTCGGCGGCATCCTCGTCTGGCGACGCCTCGTTTGGCCCGCCATCGAGTTGCTGTTTGCATCGGTCCTGTTCTATGGCATTCCGCTCATCCTCGCGATCCTGATTGATGCGGATGTGATCGAGTGGGACAAGCCGATAGCCTGGCTCTTCCTGGCGGTGGTCACGCCGGCAGTCATCATCAGCGCCGGTGCATTGTGGGTAAACCGTGATGTCGCCCGGTCGGTGTACGGTGAACGACTGCCGCAGCCATTGTTCATTGCGCTGGTGGCGCTTGCAATGGTCACCGGGATTGTCGGCCTGGTGGTCTTTATTGCACCGAAAGAATCCGGGATCGTCTGGCCGTGGGCTGAACTGGCTGCCTGGAAGCCGCTGGATACCCGCTTGCTGGCATCGATGTTGCTGACCATTGCTGGTTGTTCGGCGCTGGTTGTCTGGCGCAACAGCCGGGTGATGGCCAGCATCTTTCTGCCGATGCTGGCCGCCTATGGCGTTGTGACCAGCGTGGGCCTGCTGATCCATGCTCGCAAGACGCCGGCAATGCGCACCGACGATCTGGTCTACGCCGGCATCTTCATCACCATTTCTGTCGCGTTGTTGCTCATCTACCGGCCGGTGAATCCTGCACACCAGGGCGGTGCGTAGTAGTCTTGAGGAAGAAACCGATCTGGAACGGGAAATTCCTTGACGTCGACCATTCCGACAACCAGCAAGCGAGAACTGACCGGCCCCGGCCGGGTGTTGCTGATCTCGTGTTACGAATTGGGACACCAGCCACTGACGCTTGCGTTCCCGTTGGCCTATCTCGAGCGGGCCGGTTATCAGCCGGTTGCGGTAGATACGGCCGTCGAAACCCTGAGCGATGAGGCCATCACCAACGCCGGCTTTGTTGCCATTTCCGTGCCAATGCACACCGCCCTGCGACTGGGAACCCAGATCGCAGAACGGGTACGCCGGTTGAATCCGGACGCGCCGATCTGTTTCTACGGTATGTACGCCTGGTTGAACGCCGATTATCTCTTGCGTGAACACGGCGATTACCTGATCGGCGGCGAATATGAACGTCCGCTGCTTGATCTGATCCGGGCTGTGGAATCGGGAAGTAGCGCACCGGTGAACGGCGTCAGTAGCCGTGGTCACCGCGCAGTACCAGTGATTGAGCGCATCGATTTCCCGACACCGGAACGTTCAAAACTGCCGGCGGTCAGTGAATATGCCCGGTTGATGATCGATGGCTGGGCGATTCCGGCCGGCTATACCGAAGCAACCCGTGGCTGCCATCACACCTGCCTGCACTGTCCGGTCGTGCCGGTCTACCGGGGACGATTCTTTGCCATCCCCCGGTCAACGGTGCTCGAAGATATTCGTCGCCAGGTACTGGCCGGGGCCGGACACATCACCTTCGGCGATCCCGACTTTCTGAACGGTCCGACCCACGCGCTGCGGATTACCCGTGCGATGCACGAGGAATTCCCGCACGTCACCTTCGATATCACCACCCGGATCGACCATATTCTCCAGCACCGCGAGATCTTCCCGGAGCTGGCCGAACTGGGGTGTGTCTTTGTCCTGACAGCAGTTGAATCGGTCTCCGACCTGGTACTTGCGCGATTGGACAAGGGCCATACCCGTAGCGAGGTGATCGAGGCGCTTTCGATCCTGGATAACGCCGGCATCGCCATGCGACCCTCGTTGTTGCCGTTCACCCCGTGGACGACGCTGGATGACTACATCGAACTGCTCGAGTTCTTCCAGCAGTACGATCTGATCGAAAACGTCGACCCGGTACACTTCTCGATCCGTCTGCTCGTTCCGCCCGGATCCGCCCTTCTGGATGACCAGTCATCCTCAGCGTGGGCCGGCCCGCTCGACGAGGCGAATTTCACCCACTCCTGGGAGAATCCCGACCCCCGGGTCGATGAACTCCAGCGTCGGGTTGCTGCCCTGGTGGAACAGGCGGCGGCTAACGACGATCCACCGGCCGAGACCTTCGCTGCGATTCTGAAACTGGCACACGAGATGAACGGCACCGAACCTCGCGACCTGCCGCTCATCCGCAAGGGTCCGCCAAAGACCCCGCCACGGCTTTCAGAATCGTGGTTCTGCTGAGCAGAGCCAACCGCGGATCAGTTTGATCCGCTCCAACGAGACTAGTCAGCACGCCTCGCCAAGGGCGACGATCGTGGCGTGCAGGTTCCAGAACTCGGTGATCGGGAGCGGCGTGCCGTTGAGCGATGTCTCCAAGAACGTGAAGTTGGCCACCCAGCCGCCGGCATAGGAATCACGTAACTCACCCGGATCAGGATGACCGAATGTCAGGATATCCCGCGGTTCGTCCACTTCACGTTGCTGTAGCGGCAATGTTGGTGCCGTTCTTCTTTCAGGAATGATGTTGTTCCAGGTCCGGCCGGCCGATCAATGGGACGATCTCCGTCACCTTCCTGGCAACGGCGAGTACCTCCCGGTCACGCCCGCGCGCTCCTATGAGTTGGGTTGCCAGCGGCAGACCATTACTGCTGAGACCGGTCGGTAACGAAATCGCCGGCAGGCCAAGGAGGGTCGCCGGCACCTGGAAGCGCCGGTCGCCGGTCTCCTCACGGTCGCATGCCTCGGTCGAGACGGTCGGAAGCAACAAGGCATCGTAGCCGGCGATAAACGCTGCCATCTGCGCTGCCAACTGTTTCCGGTGTCGATGAGCGTGCAGCACCGCCGTCGCCGGAATCAGCGTGCCAACCTCGACGCCAGCCCGGATCCTTGGGCCGTATGCCTCGCGATACTGCTCCAGGTTGGCGCTGTGGACCGCGGCCATCTCGCTACTCATGATCAGTTGATGCACTGCTGCCAGCAGGTCGAACGTGAACGGAAGCGTCGTTTCGATCACCTGCATCCCGGCCGCCCGGAGTGTCGCGGCGACGCTTTGCACGTGTCCGGCAACGTCCGCCGACGACATCTCGATGAACTCGGTCAGCAGTGCGATTCTGGCGGGTGCTTCGGCCCTAACCGGTTTGCTGCCGGTGAGTGTCGTGAACACCAGTTCCATATCGACGACGTTCGGGCTGTAGAGACCGAGATGGTCCAGCGACCATGCCAGCGGGATAACGCCATCCAGCGGGAACCAACCGAAGGTGGGTTTGAACCCGACTGCGCCATTGAACGCTGCCGGCCGGAGCATCGACCCTGCTGTCTGGCTGCCCAGGGCGAGCGTTGCCAATCCGGCCGGCACTGCCGCCCCTGAACCGGCGCTGGACCCGGCCGGGCTTTTCGCGAGGTTCCAGGGGTTGCGGGTTGGTGCAGGATCACCGACAGCAAACTGGGTGGTGTGCGTCTTGCCAAGCATCAGTGTCCCGGCAGAGCGCAATGACGCAACGATGGCTGCATCTTGCCGGGCGATGGCATTGCGATATGGCTCGAACCCGGCAATCGTCGGCATGCCGGCAACATCGATAATGTCTTTCACCCCGACCGGAACACCGTGCAGCGGCAACCGGGCGCCAGCGGCGATGCGGTCATCCAGCCAGGCAGCATCCTGGCGGACCATCTCCGGGTTGACCGTCTCGTATGCCTTGATGACCGGGTCATGGCGTTCGATTCTGGAGAGAAATGCGTCTGCAACGTCTGCCACCCGTAGCTCACTGGTATGGACGTTGTGAACGATATCGCTGGCGGTCAGGTGGGTGATCTCACTCATCGAGCCGTCTCCCCGTCCGGTGAACCGATTTCCGGTGCAGCGTCGCGCAGTCCAAGTTCATGCGTAGCGATGGTAGCGATTGCCGCGGCAGTCGATTCGATGGCTCCCGAAAGTTCGGCGGTGCGTTCCGTGCCGTAGAGGCGTTCCGCTGTCTGGTGCAGTATTGTGGCGATCTCGTCGGACGTAATGCTCGGGTCAAGTTTCATGGTTCCCTCTCTTGCCGGGTTGTGAACGATGCCTGTTCTACCTGCATTGTCGCCGATCCGGCGGTGCATCAGAAGCACCAGCCAGCGCGGTATAGTGACAAACAGGGTTCAGGATTGCAGGCGAATCACCGTCAGACAGAGGAGCACCAATGACATCGGTCTACCAGCGTGCACTGGGCGAGGATTTCTTGCGCCTGCACCCCCGGTTGCAACGGTTGTTCGGTGTTTCCAGCAACGGGGAACAGTCGGTGACCTGCAGCGGTGTTATGCACTCGGTGGCGCGGGGCAACCGGCTGGCGACGCCCCTGCTCTATCTCGGCAGCCTGCGGGCCGTGACCATTCCGGACGAGGGGCACGAGGTGCCGTTCACGCTGGTGATCGAAAGTTGGGAAGTCCCGGAGTTTGGTGAGGCTATGCGCTGGAAGCGGGTATTCCGGTTTCCCGATGCCAATCGGCGGTTCGATACCACCACAGTCCATAGCCGCCGGCGAGGATGTGCCGTGGACTACCTGGGATCACGTCATGATGTTGCCGCAGATATTGCCATGCAAATAGATGCCGAGGGCAGGTTGGTCATGAACACCGGCACGCAACGGGTCAAGGCTGGTCCGCTTGTCTTCAAGGTCCCGGATCTGCTTTCGGCAGATGCCCGTGCAACAACCTGGTTTGACGATGCCGAAGATTGCTACCGGATCTCGGTTCGGGTAACCACCCCGCTTGCGGGACTGTTGTTCAGCTACGATGGCTCGTTCGAAATCGACAACGCATAACGGCAATGCCCGCCCCGTTCGGGGGCAGGCACTGCGAGGTTATCGTGGAAAAGTGTCCGGTTACTTTCGGGCCAGGTACTCTGCCAGACGATTGAGTGTCTGGTGTCCACCCTCGATGGCACCGTTTGCCATAGCCTGGTTGAAGATCGCGTCACTCGGGATACGCAGGCGGAGGGTTACCTCGGTCTTGCCATCCTGCTCGATGAAGGTCACGGTGTTGAAATGATGCGGTGGCTTCGAAGTATCGCCGGCGTACTGGGTCCAGCTCAGCCGTTCAGGTGCAATGACCTCATCATAGACAACGGCGTTATCCCAGTCGGTGCCATCCGGACCGTGCATGACAAAGCGCCAGAGTCCGCCGGGTGTGACGTTGCGTTCGCTGGTGGTTGTGGTGAAACCGTTTGGCCCCCACCATTGCTCGATCCCGTCTCCGGTGAACGCCTCGAAGACCAGTTCCCGCGGTGCATCGAACAAACGGGTGACCACCAGTTCGTGCATCGCTTCAAGATGCTGCTCCAGCCGGTCGAGCGTTTCGCCCCATCCCTGGGTAACACCGGTATCAAGCATGCTGTCACGTTCCTCCTGGCTTGAGAATCTGGAATAGGTGGAGAGGATTGTCTTGCCGTCGCGCTCCTCGAAGGTATGGATGTCAGTTGAGACCATCTCGGGAGAACCTTCGACCTCGAACGACGAGACCAGTCTTGCCGGTGGGTCGATTTCCTTGAACGTACCGTAGAAAACGATCTGGTTCCCCTCGTTGTCCCGGGTGGTGTACTGCCATTTGCCACCTACCCGGAAGTCATAATGGTCGACCGTGGTGGTATGAGCACGTTCACCCCACCAGTGCGGAATCGCTTCCGGATCGGTGAACACCCGGAACACCAGGTTGCGTGGGGCATCAAACACTCGCGTCATCACGAGTTCACGGTCGGATGGCATCGTCACCTGAAGCTTGTTCGTCATCGCCTCGTTGCTGATGGTCATCATTGCTTCCTTTGCGCTGCAGTTGTTGCAAGTAGCTGTCGAGCCGGTCGAAGCTCTCTTCCCAGAGGTGGCGGTAGGCGGCCATCCAGGAGTCGACTTCCCGGAGTGGCGCTACTTCCAGCCGGCAGGGTCTCCACTGCGCGTCGCGACCGCGCGTAATCAACCCGGCCTGTTCAAGGACCTTGAGATGCTTCGAGATGGCCGGCAGGCTCATGTCGAAGGGGGCGGCCAGCTCCGAGACGGTCGCTTCACCTCGTGTCAGATGTTCCAGGATCGCCCGGCGTGTCGGGTCTGCCAGTGCCCGGAATATGCGACTGAGTTGATCGTCCGTCATTGAGCTTCCAGTTCGGGATCCGCGTACTTAACCAATTGGTAAAATACAGTCTAGCAGCTTCGAACCGGATGTCAAGCGATTCTGGAACATTCGTTTCATATCCCGGAGCATGGAACGTCTGATAGTCATCCCGAACACAGCGAGGGATCCGT
>CAYWXR010000037.1:0-24597 GCA_964462545.1 uncultured Thermomicrobiales bacterium | reverse complement strand
ACGAGTGGGGCGACCCGGTCGAAGGTGTTGCATTCCACATTGCCAATGACAACCCGGACTTTGACCCGCCACGGTATGCCGTGAGCAACGTCAACGGTCAGGCAGTGTTCAGCAATGTGCCGGTGGGCAACTGGCATCTGGATGTGGACAGTGTGCCGGCAGGGTATCTCATGCCGGAGAACCCGATGGACTTCTTCCCGGTGGTGACCGGTGAAGATGTTGACCTGACCAACATGCTCTACTTCGCTCAGGGCATCACCAAGACGGTAGTCGTCGCCGGCACTGATGATGCTGAACCACCGTATGCACTCGGCGGGGTCAATATCATTACCTTCGTCAACACCGGAACCCTGGACACGCCGGTCGTCGGCGCACCGGTCGAACAGGCAACCGGACAAACCGACGAGAACGGCCAGGTCACCGGCGCAATGCCGCCGGGAGCGTACATCCTCTGCGTCTGGGATGAGGATGGCATCGCCACCCTCCCCTCCGGAGATACGGTAACTGTGGACGGCCTCAGCACCTCGGCTGATGACCCGGACGCCATGCTGGCGGATGGCAACTGTGACGTGTTCGAACTTGAGGCAGGTGATCCTGAAGCATTCACTTCGTATGCCATCACCAACGAGGTCGCGATACTTGGCGATCTGAACGGCTTTGTCTTCCAGATCGTCAATCCTGAGGTCCCCGAAGGTGACGTCGAGGTCTGCCTGATCCTGGCCGAGGCCTACGATGACGCCCCGCAACCGGAAGACTTCACCTGCGTCGAAAGCGATGACGACGGACGCTTCTCCTTCGAGAACGTCCCGGCCGGGGAGTATGTCCTGATCATCTCCAAGGATGGGCTCATTGTCATCGACGTCGAGGGTGGCGCACTGACCGTCACCTCCAGTGCATTCGAGGAAGACTACGCCTCGGCGACGCCGGCCGTCATCCGGTTTTCCTACAATCCGGTTGAGGATCTGATCCAGGATGGCTGGATCAATGACGCAACGGATGACAGCGGGTCTCCAGATATCCGCATCGAACTTGAGGAATCGTTCCTCCACCGTATCGACAAGTTCGTGCTGTCCAATGGTGAACCGCCCGCACAGTCCGCGTTCGCGATCATCAAGGCCAACTTGGACGACTCTGGCCTTATCTATGGTGCAGGCACCAATGCCGAATCACCCGGGTTAAATTTGTCTGGCGGTATCGGTGTGGGGAGCACAGCGAAGCATTCTGAGCCGGATTCCTATGTATCCAGTTACTGGTTTCTTGTTTCGAGCGGCGAGTTCCGGGTATGCACCTCTATATACTTAGACATCCACGAAGAGGAAATCACAGACTTTTTCTATGAGATCTGCGAGGACGTCACGCTGGATGGTCCGCCATTCAAGGCAATTGAAATTACCAATCATCACAACACCATCGAAATCACCAAACAGGTCCTGCTCGACGGTGTTCCATACGCAAACGAGGATGAAGTCGTGGATGTCGTGTTTATCTCGGGCAATTCACAGGTGCACTACGGTCCAATTGGAACGAATGAAGACGGAGAAGTCGTACTGACCCTGCCGGCAAGTCTCGAAGGCACCAGCTACACCGCGATCGAGATCTGCTCCTATGTGACCGACACTGAACCGATCTGCGAAACGGTGGACTTCGAAGATCTCCCGGCCAACAACACCTACGTGAATAATCATGTTGCGGCAGGACAGCTTGATATGGGAATCGACAACGAAAATATGGGTTGGGGGTCATATCACATTTGTCTCACACGAGCCAGCAACGACACGATTTTCGGATGTGTAAATACGACGGAAGTAAGCTCACCAGCAGCGAACGCGTATGCGATATTTTTCGAAGATGTACCGTCTGGAAACTACTATTTTACCGTGTATGCTACCTCCGAAACTCCGCCGGAAAACGATCAACCAGTTGGGACTAATTATGAAGCTTTCTTGACACCCGGAGTACCAGGCGGCCTTTCATACAGTGCAACACGCGACATGAACAGTGACGGATGCATCGCAGATTCAACGCAGGCCATAGACAAGGCTGCCGGAATCGGCGATGCTACCCCCGGATGCAGCATGGACTTTGAAGTTCCGGTTGTCCTTATCATTCGACACGGACCGGGGCAGGCACCGCCGCCATAAAACACAAATGTCTCTCAACTCAGGTGAATCACGAGAACCACTCCGGGGTGTAGCATCTCCGGGGTGGTTTGTTTCCACGCCGGCGCCATTCAGTCTATGATCCTCCCGACGTCGACTAACGAAGGAAACGGGGACCTATGAGCGAGAACATCTACTATCCGGGGCCGGGCAAGAACTGGGAACGCAAGACTCCCGAAGAGATGGGAATGGATAGCGCCAAACTGCAGGAGGCGATGGATTTTGCCACTGCCAACGAGGCGAAGGAATCACGGGACATTCCCAACACGCTGCAGACCGACCCGATCAACGACCATCCCTACAACGAAATTGTCGGGCCGACCAAGGAACGCACCGGTGTCAACGGGGTGATCCTGCGCAATGGCTATGTTGTCGGCGAGTGGGGCGACACCGAGCGTGTGGATATGACTTTCAGCGTGGCCAAGAGCTATGTCTCAACCATGATCGGCCTCGCCTACGACAAGGGTCTGATCCGCGACGTTCACGACCTGGTGAAGAACTACATCCACGACGGCCAGTTCGACTCCGAGCATAACTCGACCATTACCTGGGAGCATCTGCTCCAGCAGACAAGTGAATGGGAGGGCGTGCTCTGGGACAAGCCAGACCTGGCAGACCGCCGCGAGGGCCGCGATCGCACACTGAACCCGCCGGGAACGTTCTATGAGTACAACGACGTGCGGGTCAACCGTCTTGCCCTCTGTGCACTCCAATTGCTGAGAGAACCGCTGCCGGAAGTGCTGAAGCGGGAAATTATGGACCCGATCGGCGCGTCAGATACCTGGGTGTGGCACGGCTATCGCAATTCCTGGACGACGATCGACGGCAAGGAAATGCAATCAGTCAGCGGCGGTGGCCACTGGGGCGGCGGCGTCTGGGCAAATTCGTTCGACCATGCCCGCTTCGGCTACCTATTCCTGCGCAAGGGGAACTGGAACGGCCAGCAACTGATTTCCGAAAAGTGGGTCAACATGGCGACCACGCCCTCGAAACTCAACCCCGCCTACGCCTACATGTGGTGGACCAACCCGAACCATGTCCTCTTTCCCAGTGCCACCGAATCCAGCTTCTTCGCTGTCGGCAAGGGCACCAATCTCATCTGGAACGAACCGGAAAACGACCTGACGGTCGTCATCCGCTGGATCGCCCGTGATGCCGCGGATGGTTTCATCCAGCGGGTGCTGGCGGCAATCAAGGAGTAGCGCTCAATCCGTCATCCTGATGCAGGCAGGTTCCGGACCGGATACCCCTGCATCAGGACGGCGGCCTTCTCTACCAGGAGTATCAAAGCATGACGTTTACCAATGAGCAGGTCGAACTGATCGAGGCATTCCGGGAAGCCGGCAGTGTACCTGGCGTCTCGGTCGCACTGGTCAAGGACCGTGAAATCATCGCTTCTGGCGGGTTCGGCTATCGCAATCTTGAAGAGCAGTTGCCGATGACGGCGGATACTGTCCAGCCGATAGCATCGCTGACCAAATCATTCACCGGCCTTGCCGTGATGATGCTGGTCGAGGAAGGCAAACTGGCGCTGGATGAACCTGTCCAGACCTGGCTGCCGGAGTTCCGGGTGGCCGACGCCGAAGCCAGCCGGAAGATGACCCCACGCATGTTCCTCTGCCACAAGAGTGGCATTGGCCGCACCGGCCACCAGAATGCGATGTGGGCCGGCCCGAGCCCCTACCGCGACCGGGCAGACCTGATCAGCCGCCTGCAGGATGTTGAACTGCAATCGCAGCCCAACGAGGCGTGGTCCTACTGCAATGAGGGGTTTGTTACCCTGGGTCACCTGATCGAAAAGCTGAGCGGGATGCCGCTGCATGACTTCCTGGAGCAGCGCATTTTCGCCGAACTGGGGTTGACCAGCACGCGAGCCAACTTCCTGCCATGGAAACAGGCTGCCGACCGCACCACCGGGTATTTCCAGACGGCCGATGGTCTTGAAACGGCCTGGTTGCCGGATAATTACGACATCTACCTCACCACCGGTGGCATTGTCAGCACGGCACTCGACCAGGCGCGCTACCAGATCACGGCGATGAACTTCACCAATCACCCGCTGCTTTCGACCGGATCACTCGAGCAAACCCAGACCATTTCGATGCCGTATGGCGATACCGGCTGGGGCTATGGCCTGGGCTGGATGATCGGCTGGCACGAGGGTCTGAAGGTCGTCGAACACTCCGGAGGACTGGCGGGTGTGGCGACACACTCGCTGATGATCCCTTCCGAGGGAATCAGCGTGGCGGTGTTGACCAACCTGAGCGGTGCACGTGCCCGTGACCTGGCCGAGCAATTGGCCGGAACACTGCGAGGCAAGCCCCTCTTCCGGGAATCAGTCTCCGATCCGCTTCCACTGCGGACGAAGGCCCGTCAGCCGGACAGCAACGAACGCGCCCAATACACCGGTGAATATCAGTTCGGTGTAGCCCGGATGACCATCACCGACGACGGCGAACAACTGGTCGCCCAGCCCTGGACTCCGGAGCCACCGGAGGAGCCATCTACCGGCCTCCTGGCGGTTGGCCCACACCGGTTTGTCACCCTGCGGAGCGCCAGTCCAATCAGTTTCCTCACCAATGCCGAAGGAACGCCCGACCGCCTTCTCTATGGCGGAAACCTCTACCGGCGATCCTGAAGGCAGTGATAAGCCTTTCCTGCGGGCGCAACTATTTGTGCCCGCAGGCAGGAAAACCGCAACAGCATCGCAAAATCACAACCGATATGTGAATTTCACATGAGCGATCTACCCTTTCGGTATGCCCGTTTGCCATCAGGGGTTGTGTTACCTTGAGATTGGGTGAACGCAATCAGGAAAGGACGGGCCACCGTGGCGTCAGGAATCATCAAAACCCTGCGTGACGACAAGGGTTTTGGCTTCATCCAACCAGAAGGAACCACCGGCAGGAACGACATCTTCTTCCATCGAAGTGCGGTCCAGGGTGGAGGCTTCGATATGCTCCGTGAAGGTCAGGAAGTGACCTACGATGAAGAACCGGATCCACGAGACCCATCACGCCGACGGGCAGTTCGGGTCACGCCGGTCGACGATATGTAAACCCCTCATGCCGGCGTCTCACGGTTCCTGAGAGAACGCTGAACAGGTATATGCCTGTCTGCTCCGTTCACCGTGATACGCTCTCAAGTGAGTGGAACGACGCACGAAAGGATTCTCGCCCGTGGCGACAGGAACGATTAGAACAATTCGAGATGATAAAGGGTTTGGCTTTCTCTCACCGGAAGGCACCAACGGCCGGAATGACCTGTTCTTCCACCGGAGTGCTGTAACCGGAGCGGGCTTCGATATGCTCCGCGAGGGCCAGGAAGTCAACTACGACGAAGAGCCGGATCCACGCGATCCCTCCCGCCGCCGCGCAGTTAATGTGACGGCTATCGACTAATACGTCTTACCAATCCGCCTCACGAGGTTCATACCACCCGTTTCCCGACCTCATACCGCGTACATTGGTTACTCGAGTCCAACATAACTGCCCTGCATCTGCAGGGCAGTTTCAGACCCGGAGCAGCACATCTCCACTCATCGCTCTGCGGAATGCTCGATCACACCTTCGCGATCGGTCCCGAACAGGTCCTCGAAACTCACTAACCCGTACTCAAGACCGAGTACCCGGCGGAGACCCTCTGGTGTACTGACTTCAGCACCAAGCACCCCGGCCTGATCGGCGCTCATATGCCGGTCGGGCCGGGCCAACATTCTGGCGGTGCGCGTCGTGGTTGCCGTCTGCCGTACCACCCCTTCCGCATAACCGGCCAGCGCCTCATCGGTAATTCCATCAGCAACCCGCTCGGCAAGATCAATGCCGCTCATCAATGCATCGTTAATGCCCCGCGCAACGATCGGGTCTTTCTGATGTCCGGCATCGCCGACCAGCACCCAGCCTGGCCCGTACAGTTCGCGGTAGTATCCCCGCACTCCCGGGAACCCGTACACAGGTGAAGCCAGACGGGCAGACGCCAGCATCCGGTCGATCACCGGGTGACGGTGAATCCGTTCGAGGTAGTTCTTCCTGAAGTTGGCTCGCATCTCCTGGAAATCCTCGTTCCAGGCGGCATAGACCACCATTTGCAGCCCGGAATCCGTTCGAATCGAGACGACCGTGTCGGTTTGCGCTCCGGAGTCGGTCATTGCCATCGGTTCCGGCTCATTGGCATCCGCAAAATAGGCGTAGTACCAGTAGCGCCCGGGTTCGACGATATCTCGCTCGGCAGCATTAACGCCTGCCGCGACAGTGGAATCCCGCCCGTCGGCACCAACCACCAGTTCAGCCCGGACATCCCGGACAACTCCGGCCTGGACCAGACGTCCTCCCGTTACACGATCGTTGGTCCAGAGCAGGCTATCCAGACGGCAATTGTCGAGAACCTCAACTCCCGGGGTTCGCCTTGCGGCCTCGAAGAGGATGCCGTCCAGCAAGTGCCGGCGGACACAAATGAAGCTGGAGAATCCGCGATACGGGGCGAGGTCCGTCAGGACGATGTCCTCACCGTGACAGAGGCGGAAATGGTCGACCAGCGGTGAACCGGTCGCAAGCACCTCGTCAAGCACACCGAGATCGTTTAGTGCAGCGACGCCATCCGGCCAGAGGACATGGGTTGAGATGATCGGCGATGGCATCCGTTGCCGTTCTACCAGCAGCACCCGGTAGCCCTTGCGGCCGAGCGAGATCGCCGTCGCGCTCCCGGCACAGCGTCCACCAACTACCAGCACATCATAGGTATCGTTCACCGGAACCTCTCCCCTGCCCGCGAACAGCATCGTTCATCGACTTCATTTTGACCCATCTCTCCGCAACACGTCATTGCCGATGCAGGCTTACCGGCCGATAAACCCTGTCAGGCGGTTGAGAATGAGTTGGGCTTCCTCGATCCGGAAACGCAGCAAGCCAAGCCCGTAGACGACAGCGCCAAGCATGACCGGTATGGCGAGGACGATGCCATCCCGCAGGAATCGGGTGACACCACCGTCAGGAGCCGGGATTGCGACAGAGAGCAACCATGCGGCAGCGCCGGCAACGGCAGCCATGACAACGCCTACTCCCAGGCACACCTTCAACGTCCGGCCCAGTTGACCGTCGTCAAGGCGGATGCGCGAGCCATCCTCATTCCGGCCAAGCAGCCTGCGCAGCAGGAAGACCATCACCAGCGCATGGAAGACAAACTGTGCCGAGTTCGCGCCGACCAGACCGGCCATCTGACCGTTCTCGCCGGAGAGCACGCTGGTCAATCCAAAGGCAAACAGGAAATAGACGCCAATCGCCAGCACGCCGACGATCTGCGGGGTGAGTGTATTCTGCCGCGCATACCAGGCGAAGATCAGAATCTGGTCGAATGCAGCAAAGAACGTGCCCGGTAAATAGACCAGCAGGGCGATCCAGATCGCCACCGCTCCGGATTCGGTCGTTGCACCGTGATAGAAGATGAACTGCACCGCCGGCCACGCCAGCACTCCCAAACCAAGCGCCGCCGGGACAACCAGCACGGTGACCATCCGCAGGCCACGCGCCAACGTACCGCGGTAGGCATCCTCGTTGCCGGCCGAGAAATGCCGGGAGAGCGCCGGCAGCGATGCCAGTGAAATCGCCGCGGCAACCAGTCCCAGTACCATCTGGTTCATCGCTGTCGCATAGCGCATTGCCCCGATAGCATTCTCACCGATCCGCCAGGCGAGATTGCGATCGACAACCAGCGCGACCGTGTTGACCAACAACCCGAGGAAGATGGGTAAGTAGAGCCAGAAAATGCGGCGAATTGCCGGGTGGCCAAAGCCGAAGTTCGGCCGTGGCATGGCATCCCGGAGCGCCGGCAACTGGATCAGGATCATCATCACCGCACCGAGCGCGATACCCAGAACAATTGACCGCACTTCCAGTGCCGTACGCCCAAGAAACAGGGTGACCGTGATAATCGCCAGGTTGCGGACCGAAAGTGACAGCGATGGCCGGGTAAAGCGTTGCAGCGCATACAGGGTAGACATCAGCACGGCAGACAGCGACAACAGCAACACCGATGGAAGAATCCAGCGCACCAGTTCAACGGTCAGCGCGACGGTCTCCTCGTTGCGTGCCTGCTCGCCCCCACCGAGTGCTGTCATGACAGTCACCACCTGCGGCGCAAACACTTGCAGGGTGACCACGATGGTGCCAACACCGATCAGTGTCATCGTCAGCAGCGCGCCGGTGATTCTTCGGAGTTCCTCGCGCTGGTGCAGGGCAACATACTGGCTGAGTACCGGGACCAGTGCAGCCTGCATCATGCCGCTCATCACCAGGTCGAACAACATGGTGTGGATGTTATCGGCGATGGTGAATGCAGCGATCTGGTCGCCGACACCAAAGAGGTAGGAGTTCACCTGCTCACGGATCAGCCCAAGCAGACGGGAAAGCACTGTGCCTGCCATGAGCAGCAGGGCGGCAAGCCCAATGGACTGTCCGCCGGGTGGCGCGTCGCCGGATGCCGGCGCACTGCTCACCGGACCGGCCTGCCTTCTCGAATCGCCCGGACAATCCCGGTCGTAGAGCGGCCCTCCACCAGCGGCAGGATCATGACCTTCCCGCCATAGGCTTCGACTGGCGCGGCCTCGGGGAGTGTTGCACCTCCAGGAGCGTAATCGCCCCCCTTGACGTAGATATCGGGGCGGAGAAGGGAGATCGTCTCTATGGCCGTCGGTTGGTGAAAAATCGTCACATAATCCACGCACGCCAATCCGGCCAGCAATTCAGCACGCTCATCTTCGGGAAGGATTGGCCGATCCGACCCCTTGCGTTCGGTGGTGATGCGGTCATCATTCACGCCCACTACCAGCACATCGCCAAGTTCCCGGGCAGCCTGAAGGTAGCGCAAATGACCGACATGCAGCAGGTCAAAGTGCCCATTGGTGAAGACGACGGTCCGGTTTTCATCACGCAACCATTGGCCGAGGGCGACGAGGTCTTCAGCCGGAACAATGCTGCCCATCAGTGCTCTCCATCGAGCGCACCGAGAATTTCTTCCCGGCTCGCCTGGGCATTGCCCCAGCGACGGACCACCAGACCAGCGGCAACCTGTGCCAGCGCAGCAGCGTCAAATGGAGTGCCACCTGCCAACAACCCGGCGGTCATCGCAGCAACCACGGTATCACCCGCCCCGGTAACGTCGAAAATCTCGGTGCGGTTGACTGCCGGAATATCCTGATACTCTTCGACGGTCGCAACACTGGCGCCATCGCCACCGCGAGTCACCACCAGACAGCGGCAATCGAGTTGCCGTCGAAGGTCGATCAGCAGGCGTTTCCGGTAACCAGCATCGGCAATCGGCTGTCCCAGCAGTGATTCCGCCTCGGCCTGGTTGCATTTCACCAGGTCAAAGCCGCGGAACTTGGTCAGTTCGCCCTGCGAGTCCACCGTGGCCAGCGCGCCGTGGACGCCACGGCTCTGGTGGATAGCATCCACAATGGCCGGCGTCAGCACACCGGAACGATAGTCCGATGCCAGCACCGCATCGACGGGCATTGAGCGGATGCCCTCAACCAGGCGGCGTTCAACGTTGGCGGGAGCCGACTGTCGCTCCTGCCGGTCTACCCGGAGAATCTGCTGGGGAAAAAGCAGGAAACCCTCGGCCACCACCCGCGTCTTCACCGTCGATGGCCGGGTGGAATCCACCAGCACACCGGATGCATCGATCCCGGCGCGATTGAGCAGGTCGATAATGCGCATCCCTTCGGGATCGTCACCGACAATGCCGGCAATGGCGACCTCATAGCCCAACTTGCGCAGCGCCAACGCTGGTGCCGCCCCGCCGCCGAGGTGGTCCTCGCGCCGGCGCTCATCCAGCACCATCACCGGGGCTTCCCGGGAGATGCCGTGCGGACTCCCGAAAATGTAGTGGTCGAGATAGAGGTCCCCAACCACCAGGATCCGTTTGCCTTCCGGCAGGTCGAGCAGCCGTCGCAAGTCAGACGCCATTACCTGAACCTCACAAAACAGATGAGAAACGGCAACGCCATAAAGACAAAGTCCGGGATGACTTCAAGATAGAACACATGGCGGACAAACGGTGTTGATGACTCATTGAGAAGCATATCGACCGTCAGGAGCGGATCGAAGACACCAATTGCCACCCGGCTCACCACCAGGCCGACCAGCACTGCAACAAAGGAAAGGGCTTGTAGCTCACGGCCCTTCTTGTAATTCGCAGCCCAGGCCATGCCTTCGGCTACACCGAAGCCAAGCAGCAGCGCCATATAAAAGCCCCACGAAGGGAAATAGCCCCAGAACACACCGATCACCACAGCCAGCGCCAGCCCCACACCGGCAGCCTTGAGCAGGCCGCTCATGCCCGGGTTGTATACCACCGGCCGTGGTCCACGGGCACATTCCGGGCAGCGGTAACCAACCGGCGATGCAACCATGCAGCGCGGGCAGATCGGCTTGCCACACCGGGAGCAGCGTAGACGGGTCTGAATTCCGGACCCGCAGGCGCAGGCTCGTTCTGCTGAGTCGTACATCTCCGGCGCGGTAGCCACTGTTTGGTCAGCTCGATTCTGGATGGCGTACGGTGTTCCGGCGAACTCGCGCTCGCAGGACAAGGATAACGAACAGGGGAAGAGCGAGTTGGCGTTTCCAGCGGTGCGGTTGGCGAATCAACCGGTACAACCACTCCAGACCCAGCCTGCGCATGATTGCCGGGGCTCGGGGAACCCTGCCGGACAGGTAGTCGAACGCCCCACCAATTCCGGTCGCCATCCGGATGCCCATCGCCTCCAGGTCATCGTGGTGACGGTCAATCCAGAGGTCCTGCGCCGGATGGCCGAACGCCACCAACAGGACGGTTGCACCGGAACCGGCGACCCGGTCCCTGATCTCGGCATATCCGGCATCCTTCGAAGAGCCGGCAAAGGTTCCGGCAATCTCGACACCCGGATAGCGTTGCTGCAACACATTGGCAGTCTCGGCTGCAACTCCCTCGCCGGCACCCAGCAGGAAGAGCCGGGCATTCTCCAGGTTGGTTGCTGCAAGTCCTTCAACCAGATCAACACCTGTCACCCGTTGCCGGATCGGCAGTCCAAGGATTCTTGCCGCCAGGATGATGCCAATACCGTCCGCCGTGGCAATTGCCGACCGGCGAAGGGCATCGTGAAACTCCGGGTTTCTGCGGGCTGCGATGACAAACTCCGGGTTGACGGTCACAACATGCATCAGGCTCTCATCGGTGCCTGCAAGATGCTGACCGATCCGGGCAATCGCTACCGGCAGATCGACATCGTCCACCGGGACATCGAGGATTTCAAAGCGGCGAGGTGGTTCAACAGGTTTCATGCCCGGAGTATCCTACATTTGTGGAAACGATGGCTGAAGAATCCGGTTTGATACTGCTTGAACTGCTCGCCGCTCGCGGTGTGCTTGCAGACGTTTCCAAATGGTGGATTCGGCGAGCCACCGGGGGTGTCAATAACCAGGTATTTCTGGCCGGAGAAGATGGCAGCCCCGCCTCGCTGACCATTCGTGTTGCAGCAGGTCGTGAGGAACCTCGACTCACAAGAGAAGCAAACGTTCTATCCGCCCTGCCCCAAACGGTGTCCTGTGTACCGGTATTGCGTTGCGCGATCACCGACGGCCCGAAAGGGTTTGGCACCGTGCTGGTATACCGCTACGCCGACGGTACAGTGAAACCGGTTGCCGAGGTGACGCCGGAGCAGGCAGCGCGTCTTGGCCGGTGCCTGGCCGGGTTACACGCGGTTCGGCAGGAGGTCTACACCATCTGGCCGGACCTGGTTCCACAACGTGGAAGTTACGCCGACTGCTGGAACGACCGGTTGGCAGCCATCGCCCGCTACCGGTTTCTGGAACATCCGGAAGGGAACCCCGCCAGATCGCTGCTGGATCGGTTGCAACGTCTGGATCTGGACGATGCCTGGCGTGGCGAGTCATTCTGTCAACTGCATGGCGACCTCGGCCCCGGCAACATTATCTGGGGCGATGAGGACATCACCCTGATCGATTGGGAATACACCCGTGCCGGCGATGCCGCCGAGGACCTTGCCTATCTGCTGGGAGAGCAACCGGTCCCCACGGTTCACCGGCAAGCGGTCTTCGATGGCTATCTGGCTGCCGGTGGCGACCCTGAGGCCATCCACCGGCACCGGGCATACCTGCCACTCATTGCGCTGGATTCCGCGCTTTGGTGGGCCGATTACGCGCTCGAGCGCGGTCTCGCCCCCCTGGCGCTCCCCGAGATGCAGGAACGCCTGGCGCTTACCCGGAGATCGCTGAACTTCCTGGACTAGCGGAACCCGCGGCTTCCACCGCCACCGCCGCCACCAAAACTGCCACCGCCGCCGGAGAACCCGCCTCCGCCGAAGCTTCCGCCCCCGCCGGATGAAGAGTATGGCCTGAACACCTTGGACGCTTCATTGAACATCGAGAAGAGTCCATCGCTCATGCTCTGAAGCCCGCCGGACATTCCACTGCTGACATCCTGCAGGTTAGGCAATCCACCCGAAA
This sequence comes from uncultured Thermomicrobiales bacterium, assembly GCA_964462545.1. GTDB lineage: Bacteria > Chloroflexota > Chloroflexia > Thermomicrobiales > CFX8 > CAYWXR01. The sequence continues at coordinate 11,939 of CAYWXR010000037.1, read as the reverse complement.
GCCCGCCTCCGTCACCAGTGGTTCGTCCTGAACCAGGAATTATGACGGTGCCGCCGGAACGCTGATATGGCCGGCGCATGGGGCCACCGCGCCACGGTCCATACCAGTGCGGTGCGGGGGTGTTGACCCGGGCAAACTTGCGCACCCATGAACGCTCGATTCCGAATGCCACGGCATACGGGAGATACGAGGAGAAGATCGTCTTGGCTTCCTCAACGCTCTGATAGCGTTCGATTTCCATCATGTAGCGTTTGAACGCTTCCCATTTGGCTGCAGCCTCGGCCCCGGCCTGGGTGCGTCGGGGCATCTGCTGGGCAAAGATCAGCATCAATACACCGACAATCAGCGAGGAAACGACCGGGAACCACACCAGTGGCGCGAAGGATGAAATCGCAGCAGCAACGAAGAAGCCAAGCGCCCCCGCAACTGCCAGAATGACGATGCCGGCCGTAGTCCAGGTGCGCCGAACGGTCTGGGGGTTCTTCTCGACGTAGCCGTGCTCCACCAGTTCCTCATACATGGCGTCCTTGACCTTTGATTGCTTCTGGGAGAAACGTTCGCGAATCTTGGACAGATTCACCACGTCCTTGCTGCCGAAGATCGCGTCGAGGGTTTCCCGCTCGTACTTCCGCAGCCCGTGCTTGGTGCCGGTCTTGCGATACTTCCAGTCCTTGTTGTAGGCGATCCCGAAGATCTCGCTCTGGGTCTCCTCGATGTGGATTACCCCACGCTCGGCAAGATCGACAATCGTCGCAATGACATCGTGATCATGGGCCAGCAGGTCAATCAGGACGCCAACCACTCCTGGCGGCAGGTCATCCGGTGGCTCACGCAGGATGTCGATGGGCAACTGGACTTCCGGATCCTTGCCACGCGCCTGCCAGAGCAGATACGAACCAACCGGACCACCAATCAGAATGAGGACACCCAGGGCAAGGAAAGCGATATTCAACAACGCCTTGAGCGGTTCAAGACGTTCCTGTCGCTCACGTTCGGCATCGTCCTCGGCTTGCCAGGCAGGAACCTCTGCAATGGTCATTGCCGGGAATTCGGCCCGTGCCTCGAACGCATCACCGGTGCGGATGTTGGCAGCATTGAACAGAAGCGTATGGCTGTCGACCATCTGGATCGAGGTGGCGCTGGTACGCAATGTATAGATTTCGGCAGCAAGATCTGCCTCGTCTACCGGGGAAGGCAGGTTGAGCGTCAGACTGGCCCGGCGGACGTCTGCTGCGAAATCGGTATCAATTGCCCGCCACCAGAGTTGCTCGCGTCCGGTCTCCTCATAGACACGCAAGCCACCGGACACGTCATACTGCAGGGTGAAGTTACGAATTTCGTTTCTGGCCGGCTCGAACCACCAGAGAATTTCCACTTCGCGGGAGTAGCGGTTCACCCGGAACTCTCCGGGACTTCCGGAACCCGGGCGATACTCACGATCATCCTCAAAAACCCGGATATTGCTGATATCTTCAACCCGATCCAGCGGGATGACAGCAAAGCCTTCGGAAAAACTGCCGCTGGTGAAGTTGATCGCCTGCTTCTCGGTGACGGTAAAGGTGCCGTCACGATGAAGGTCGATCACCACATCATAGGTTTCCCAGTGCAGGGTCTTGCTCTGTGCATTTGCGCTGAGTGGTACCAGACTCAGCAACAGCAGCAACCCGATGAGCGCCACCATGATCAGACTGGAGCGTCGTCCAGCGGCCACACCTTGCTTTATCAACCAGGGTCCTCTTTCAGTAGGCAGGTCGTCGTTCGCTCTCGATTCAATTCTACGCAGGCAACAGACTCGCCTCGGGAGAGGATGTTGAAGTATCCTCCCCGCATCATGATCACACAGCAGCCAATACCACCACCGCCATCACCGGAAGAACGCCAGCAGGCACGCACTCATGCTGTCGAATGGTCGCGGATGATTATGTCCGACCCAGGGGCGGTGTTCCTTGATACGGAAACCACCGGGCTCGATAACAGTGCCGAAATCATCGAGATCTCGGTGGTCGATTGCAGCGGCAATGCCCTGCTCGACACTCTCGTGCGCCCGTTCTCGCCGATTCCGCCGGACGCGATAGCCGTCCACGGCATTTCCGGGGAGATGGTGCAGGATGCACCGGCCTGGGGTGATGTGTTCCCCGAACTGGCACGACTGGTGCAACACCGGCGGGTAGTGGTCTACAACGCCCCGTTTGATTACCGCATGGTGCAACAGATGAACTCCCGCTGTGGCATCACCTCCGACCTCCGTGACTGGGAGTGCGCCATGCAACAGTACTCCCGGTACACCGGCGTTTGGCACGAACGGTACGGCAATTATCGCTGGCACCGCCTGACCGACGCGCTGGCACAGTTTGGCCATTACCAGGCGGGACACCGGGCCATGGTCGATGCTCAGGCTTGCCGGTTGGTTGTCGACGGGATGGCGCGCTCAGGCTCCTGAAGCGGCGTGCTCGGCTCGCAACTGCCCGCAGGCAGCGCTGATCTCCACACCTCGCGAATACCGCACCGTTGCCGGAATACCGGCTGCCTCGATGATGCCGGTAAAACGGTCGATCTTCTCAACAGTTGGCCGGGCATATGGTGCAGCCGGCGTCGGGTTATACGGGATGACGTTGACGTGACAACGCAGGCCCTTGAGTACCCTCGCCAGTTGGTGGGCGTCCTCATCCGAATCATTGACGGTCGACATCAACGCGTACTCAAACGATACCCGCCGCCCGGTCTTGTCGATATAGCGCCGGATAGCGGCGATCAGGTCCTTCAGTGGCCAGCGATCGTTCAGCGGCACCAACCGGGAACGCAGTTCGTCGTTGCCGGCGTGGATCGAGATCGCCAGGTTCACCTGATACGGCTCGTCGGCCAGTTTGTCGATGAATGGCACCACCCCGGAAGTGGACACCGTGATACGTCTCGCACCGAATCCCATGCCGGCGGGGTCGTTGATAATACCGATCATCTTCATCGTAGCGGCGTAGTTATGGAACGGCTCGCCCATGCCCATCATCACCAGATTGGTGAGTGGCCGTCCGGCATTCCGGGATCGCCGGGCGATATCAACAACCTGGGCGACAATCTCGCCGGCGGTCAGGTTGCGCTGCAATCCGCCCATACCGGTTGCGCAGAATGAACACCCGACGGCACAGCCCACCTGACAGGAAACACAGACCGTGGCACGGTCGGGATAGAACATCAGCACGGTTTCGAGCGTCAGGCCATCCCGGGTGCGATAGAGCAGTTTCACCGTTTCGCCATCGTCGGTGTGCAGGTCAATAACCGGTTCGATTGCCGGCAGGGGAAACTCCTGTTGCAACTGTTCCCGGAGTTGCTTCGGCAAAACGGAGATTTCGTCGTAGCTCTCGGCAAGGTTGTGATAGAGCCAGCGGAAGAGTTGCCGGGCGCGGAAGGCCGGGTAGCCCTGTTCCGTCACCCAGGTTTCCAGTTCGCCCAGAGACAGATCATAGACGCTCACCGGCCGGTTGCGTCTGGACGAGCGTTCAATTGGAGTAGCAAGCAGATCAATAGTGTTCATTGCATAAGGATACTCGCCGGGGGCAACTCCGGCTTGACATTCTGGCAGCCGAAACGTACCGTCTACCCCTGATGTTTGCAGCATTCTTACCAGGCTCTCGCCTCTGGAAAGTCAGGCTCGTTGTATGACCACTGCCGCACGACTGGCCCTTGTTCTTGCTGTGCCGTCAGCGGGCTGATCCAGCCAGCAACGTCCGACAGCCACGCCCGGCACAGCCTGTTACACCACCGAACTACCGGATGTATCCAACAGGGAGAACATCACTGTGCCTTCATGGACTCGATACCTTGAAGAGTTTGAGGAAGAGGACGATCCCGCGGCGTTCGACCTCCCACCACGGCGACAACAGAAAAAACCGAAGCGGACCAGCAATCCGGAACGGGTGGAACAGCGAGAGCGCGAGCGTCGTCGCGTTTCCATCAGCAAGCCGTTCAAGTGCCGCAAGTGCAATGCCTTCATTGGTGAGCCGCCGAGCGGCGGCCGTCAACGGAACCATTGCCCCAACTGCCTGCACTCGTTGCATGTAGATCTCAAGACCCCGGGCGATCGCGCCAGCGAGTGTGGATCGCTCATGGAGCCGGTCGCAACATTCTTCCGGGCAAACGGTGAGCAGGTGCTGGTGCACCGTTGCCGCGGGTGCGGCGTGGAACGTCATAACCGCATCGCGGCGGATGACAACCCGGTGCTACTGGAATCTCTGGAAGTGGTCGAACCCCGCTAATACCACCTGCAACAAGAACGGGGCCGGCGCGTGATCTGCGCCGGCCCCGTTTGCTTCGATTTCGCTACATCCATCTCAGAAACGAAATATCCGGATGCCTGGTGAATGACGTTTCATCGATTTTCAGAACCACGGCGTTCTCGGTCAAATGGTCAACAACGTCGAGCCGGAAGTATTTTTGCTGGCAGTAGGCCGGGCCGTGTGAAACAAGAAACCCGGTCACAACACCAGCTTCAAGAAAGATTCGTTCTTCCAGTCCCAGCAGAACACCATCCGAGGAATAGACCTGTAAACCCGGGTCTATGGTGAACTCCCGTCGACTCAAGCCGCGTGGCATCGGGGCGCCAACATACATGGAACGCTCCCTTCCACAGGAGAAGTTAACTGGCATAACGGGACATCATCGCCTCGAGCAGTTCATCTGCGTCGGTATCCTTGTCCGGTACCAGCCCCCAAAGCAGTCCCTGGGCACCATCTTCGAGCCAGGCACGTGCTTCGCGGTCGCCATTTCGTGTGTCATGGATCGCCGTTGCGATCACAGCGGCACACAGCCGGGAGTACGGGTCAATTCCTTTCAGTGAACGGATCGTATTCAACGTTCGGGCCAGCGTTGGCATCGTATTCATCTTCTGCAACTCCTCGCTTGTTGCCCGGTCGAGTATCTGGAATCAATTCGCCGGTCGGCCGGCGCGGGTCCGGGCTACCTGTCGGGTGGCAAGTTCCCCAGGGCAGTGGGGGCCAAACGACGGACGGGTGACGATCGGTCCGAGCCGGTGACAACAAGTGAAAAGACGTGTTGTGCCGGGTTGATCGCCATGACTCGATTGTAGGTTTGAACCCCGAATAAGCCGGGTATAAACCGGATACAAATCACGGTTACAGAAGCTGTCGTCCCTTTTTCCGCATGAATCCGGGCATACGGGGATTTGTATCCTTCTGTACCCCACGTAGCGCCCATGCGGCCATATACTGCGAGAGCACACCCGAACATTCCGGTCATTACCTCCGACCGGGATGATCTCCAACTCTCCCCTACGTAGTTTCCCCGGCAGTTCCCCACCACTGCCGGGGAATCGTTCTATCTGGATCGATATCTGGCTGGAGGATGTCAGATGAAACGGTTGAATCAGTTGCGCTTGGAAGCAGGCTATTCGATCACGGACATCGCCCTGCTGATGCGGGTCGATGAAGAGACTGCCTGCCAATGGTTGAGCGGGCGGCAACTACCCGATCGCCGGCAGCAAGAGCAACTGGCCGCGATCTTCCGGGTTCAGGTACACGATCTCGACGGTGAGGAGCCGGAGACATCCAAACGCATTGACAAGCTGCGCAACCGCCTGGCAAGCGCCGGTATCCGGGTCCCGATGTTCTAGGCATGCACGCACCAACCCCGATCGACTAGGATATAGGCGGGGAACCGGTTTGCAGCCAGAATCAGGAGCAATTCAATGTCGGATGTGCAGGTTACAGGGCCATTTCAGGTGATCCGCAGGCGGAAATCGCTTCTCCGTTCTGAGGACTATCAGCGGGCACGCCGGGATATCGACAAGCGCCCGGCCGGACCGAGCAAATACTCTGATCCGGGAATGGGATCGCCCACCACACCACTGCCACCTGGCACGGTTGCTGACGGCAACCAGGGCCTCGTTCGCCACCCCAAGGTCGCCGGCAATTTCCGCCCTGACCAGTCCTGAGCCACCTCCCAACCCTTCTCTTCCAGACGGATAAACCGCAAGTACACCGGGGAATGTGTATCCCCGGTGTACCTGTCACCCCGAAAATCGCGTCTACAATCAAATTACTGTACGAACCGTTACTTCTGGACCATTTTCGTACTTATTATCAGTACAGGACGTTCTGACGTCCGTACGACGCAGGTTGGCAATGGGGCCCCCTGCACCACGAAGAAGGGTTGGAATCAACGATGAGCGCTACACCATCCCTGGCTCGGACACTCAATACCATTCATGCATACCGCAACATCGAGCCACACACCCGGCTACGGGCCGCTGTTCTCGCCTCCGGAGTAGCCGAGGCACGGGCAGGAGATCCGGAAGCACGGCTTTGGTTGGAACATTGTGCAATCAACTACCTCTGGGAACTCGCCCCGGACGACAGTTTTGACTGTGAGGGCATGCTCTCGGAACTGCTTTCGGAAATCTCCGCAGCAAACTCACGTTCCCGCCGGAGAAGCAGCTAGTCGCACCGGCAGTCTCAAATCAGACGAAAACAACGCCCCGGTCAGATTGACCGGGGTGTTTTCATGTTCGCGTCTTTGCTGAAAGAACCGTGAGGCGACGCTTGCGCCGCCTCCGGCAGTCCTCGGATTAGTTGCGTGGGCCAACCTGAATCTTGATGTCGTAGGAGCCGATCAACGTCCCGTTCGGATGGATGTCATTCCCCAGTTCATCCTGCAGCAGGTCCCAGGTCGGGACATAGTGTGCGTAGAACCGGCCGTCACCATACTCCAGCGGATAGGAACCACATGGCGCCGGGAAGTACTCGTCGACCACATAGGCCGTGTACTCGCCACCGGTCGCGCAAAGCATGCGCCACTGGGTGCTATCAATCGTCACCCACATCTTGCCGCGGTAGTACTTGGTACCACCCTGCTGCAGTTCGACACCGTTCAGAATGTACTCGTCGTACTCACGAACGTCGTGGTTCTGAATGTTCGGGAAGACGATGTGTCCGCGCTCGTCCGATGTCTTGCAGTTCAGCGGATCGTACTGATACGGCTGCGAATTGGTGCTGATCCAGTACTCCTGCTCGATGCAGATCGTAACACCCTGGACACCGGCCCCACCGGCCGTGTGCACGAGGATATCCAGCGCGGCACCGCGACCAATGGCGAAGATCGGCACCTCCATGTTCAGGTTGTCGCCCGGGCCGAGCGTGAAGGTATGGAACCGTTCATAGGTGCCACAGACCAAATTCTCGGCAGTCGGGTTGTCCGGCAACTGGTCGACCATATTGGTCTCGACCTTCTCCTCGTAGTTGGTCGTTTCAACTTCCAGACCACCCAGGTAGAAGCAGACCAGATAGGTGCCGACCGAAAGCGGACCGCCGGTCGTGCCACCGCGACCGATCAACTGATCGAAGGCGATCCGGCCAATGATCGGCATGCCATTGTCGAAGCCATCAACCTCGTAGATGCGAACGTAGAAATTCCGCAGATTGACATCACTGCACGGCCGGTATTCAGGATCCTGCGGATCGAGTGTGGTCGGCAGACAGGCCAGCAGATTGAAGCGGCTTGCCCAGTAGATCGTGTTGGTCGCACTCCAGTCGGTTCCGGCGACAAGGGTGAAGGTGTCCGCCGGGTTTTCCGGACGTGAATACTGCTGCGGGACGACATCGACGTTCAGTTGATATTCGCCCGGTGGGACGTTCGGCAGGTGTGCCCAGCCATCCGCACCGCTGATGCCGTGTCGCTGGTACGGGAAGTCCGGGTTCTGGCCGGCGATGTGGAACTGCACGCCCTGGATCGGGTTGCCTTCCTCATCAATGAACCGCTTGTGCACTGCCTGGCCGGAGTAGTTGAACGGATCACCCAGATAGCAGCGCCGGGTCTCATCGCTCTGTGGCGGTGCGGTCCGGTAGTAGCCACATGGGTTGAACGCGTTGTAGATCACCGAGCCATCGCCATCGACCTGATAGTCGACGTTGGCGCTCACCGCACCAACCGGTGCGCTGGCAATTACCTGGGCAGCGCCGTAGAAGCCGTTCGGCAGATTGTGCTGCCAAAGGCTGTAGACAAAGCCGTTGGCGAAGCCGGGGATCGTCACCGAACTGACGCCGAAGTTGGAAGCATTGAAGCCATCCTGGTTCACCCAGTAGACGTTTGCCGTGACGACTTCCGGATGCGGGTTCAGGATATTGATACCCGAACTTGCCCCCTTGCCATCAGCCGGGTTGCCCTTCTGGACCAGCGGAACTGCCTGGAACGTGTAGATGTTCTGGGTAGCGTTGTAACTGGTTGCCTGGAAGAGATCTGCCCCGCCGCCCGGATTGGTTTCCGGATACTTGGTGGCGTCGACCGTTGCCGCAACCGGATGCTGGCTCCAGATGATCGCACTGCCAACAACACCCCGGTTTGGATCACCGGTGTTCGGCGTATCGTGGGCAGGATCGTAGAAATAGGTCATGCCATGCGGTGCCAGGCGCCGCTCGTGCATCTGGGTGGCATTCCCGAGCATGTTGAAATATTGCACCGAGATGTCATTGTCGAGATCGGCGAGGTTGGCAACGTTGATGCCGGTGTTCCAGCCGAAGTAGCCCATCAGGACATGCGGCGCAAAGAGCGTGTACTGCCGGTCAACACCGGTCACCTGCGCCTGATTCTCGAAGTTGGCAGCCGAGCCGGTATTGGTCAGCCACATGCTGTAGCCTACCTTGAAGCGGTCGACCATCGGGAAGACGTAGCCATCGCTGTAGATGTGGGCACTGCCAACCCAGCCATCCGGTACGAGGTCACTCAGCAGGATGTGCCAGGTTTCACCACCGCTTAGCAGTTTGCTTACCTGGAAGCCGGTCTGCAGGCTACCCTGCCCGACATCGGCTGCAAAGAAACGTACCTCGACCGAACTGTTCTGATCGCTCAGGTTGGAAACCCGCAGCATCGAATCCCAGCATCCGCCCGGACCACAGTTGGTCTGGACGATCGGGAGATACCACTCGCTGAAGCGGCCGACTTCGGCGCCGTTGATCGAGTTGTAGCCGGAAACCGCCCGGTCTTCCGTGTTGGTGTACGGCAACTGGCTACCATTGACGGCGGCCTTGGCCACACCACCGAGAGCAATCGAATCGTAGAACAATCCCGGTGCCTGACCGCTGATGCGGTCGTTGCAGTCACCATCCCGGTTCAGACCACCGAACGGGTTGATCATGTGTTCGGGGTTGAAGCGGTTGACGAAATCGAGGATGTTCTGCAGGTCTTCCTGGGTTTCCCAGGGAACCCAGTCACCATGTCCGTAGAAGGTGTTGATCGGATACTCAAACTCCCAGGTGGACATGAACGGCGCCGGCGCGCCATAGCCGTCTTCGACGTGCTCGTTGACAACACACACCAGCACCTGAGCGTTTCCGCCACCGACCAGTTCCGGCTTGGAGAGCCAGACCGGTGTCTCAACCAGCGAGGTTGTTGCCGGGGTTTCCGTGATATTCCATCCCAGGACAGCAACCGGGCCGCCCTCGCCGTCACCAAAGCCGAGCATGGAGGCAGTGAAGGTCTTGGAAGCGTAGGCGGAGAGGCCGGCAGTCAGTACCTGCGTCCAGGTGCCATCGCCATTACCGCGGTAGACCCAAATCTGGCCGTCGCGGTCCTCGAGATTCTGGACCGAGATGCTGGATTCTGCCGGGCCGAGACCGAAATCATCGCCATTGGCGATCCAGGGAAAGTAGATCGCGTTGTTACCGGAACGGAACTCCCGGTTCGTGTTCTGGAAGAGCGAATCCATGGTCGGTTCGCTCGGTCGTTCTTGCTGGGCTATTGCCGGAACAGATATTGCGGCGAACAGACTTGCCAATAAACCGGCGATGATGAACAGCCGCCAGATCGTTCCAGGTCGTTTCACGTCGTTCTCCCCCAAAAAAGCACCAGACCTCGCAGGCACACCTTCACACACCAGGACATCGCGTTGCACCCACCAACGCCCGGATTACGATCACGTACAAAGAATCTGCGTCTGTCCCGCAGTATAGGGCCGTTTGTTGCTACCGGTCAACAGGGTTACCGGGGCAATTTGACTATTTGTCCCATACAGTTATGTCCTTGTTGGCCAAACCGGAATGACTGCCTAACCCTGACGATGCGCCTCGAGCGATGCATCCACATCGGCGCGATCCATAGCTGCAAAACGGGCGATGACCGCTGCACTGGCGACAATCCCACGGAAATACGAATCCAGTGTCATGTTCTCGTTTGGCGCGTGGTTGTCCTCATCATGGTTGGCGTAGGTGACCCAGATCGTCGGAAGACCCAACTCGTCAGTAAAGAGCGAATTCGGGGCAGACGCACCCAGTTGCGGCATCACCACCGGTTCTATGCCGTACCCTTCGGCCACAGCATCCGCGACGGTACGCGATACCGGCAACTCGGACGATGCACGCGATGGCAACGTTCCGCGCCCCTTGCGAGTGATCGTGATGCCCTTGCCATAGCGCTGGACATGCCGCTCAATCTTCGCGTAAATCTCATCCGGCGTCTGGTTTTTCACCAGACGGCATTCCAGTTTCAGCGTTGCCTTCGAGGGGATCACTGATTTCACCCCAGCGCCGGTATAGCCCCCGGAAATGCCGGTGATGTTCAGCGTCGGGTAGAACAGGATCTTCTCGAAGTAGCCCATGTCCTTCGGTCCGTAGAACTCGTCGATACCCAGGTTGGCCTTGTATTCGTCGGCATCGAAGGGGATATTCTCCAGCAGTTGCCGTTCGAACCCGGTCGGCGGGACCACGTTTTCGTAGAACCCTTCAATGGTTGCCCGGCCATCGGGGAAACGCATCGTGCTGAGCAGGTCGACCAGCATCCAGACCGGGTTCGGGCTGGGACCGCCCCAGTTACCGGAGTGGAGATCGCGGTTCACGCCGGTAGCGGTCAGTTCCATCGACAGATGCCCGCGGACGCCGTAGCAGACCACCGGCCGGCCGGAGACGTGGCTCGGGCCGTCGGCCGCATAGAACAGATCCGCCGCCAGCAGATCACGATTCTGCTCGATAAATGGACGCAGGTTCGGGCTGCCGCTCTCTTCCTCGCCCTCCAGGAAGAACTTCAGGTTCACCCGCGGCAACAGATCGAGATCGGCCAGCACCTTTACGGCGAGAATGTGTGCCAGGAACTGCCCCTTGTTGTCGCCAACACCACGTGCCCAGATGCGGCCATCCCGGATGGTTGGCTCGAACGGCGGGGAGAGCCACTCCTCGTATGGCTCCGGCGGCTGAACGTCGTAATGGCCATAGATCAGGATCGTGTTGGCATCCTCGCCGACAATCCGCTCGCCGTACACCACCGGATGGCCGGCAGTCGGCATGATCCGGGCCGAGATGCCGTTTGCCTCAAGCGTTTCGGCCACCAGCTCGGCACATTCCCCGACACCTACATTCTGGGTCGAGATGGATGGCTGCCGGAGCAGGCGGAACAATGTATCCAGAAACTCATCCCGCCGGCGGTCCACTTCCTGTCGCACCAGATTGATATCGACCATGGGTAACCCTCTCCCGGATATCTACAAACAGTTGCGCTGGGGAAACTGTAGCCTGAATCTCGACGGGATGGGGAGCGACGTTGCCTGATTCCGGACCAGGACAAAGCCCCGGAAGAGTACTCTTCCGGGGCTTCTCGTTACCATCTCCCGGTGAACCTCAGTCCATCAGGATTGAGTCCGATCTAGAAGTCGGTCACTGCCTGCCCTCCCGGGATTGGCATTTCGATGCAGAGGAAATACCACGGGAAGGTGGAGTCACCAATTTCGAGGTCACCCCAGAGGCCGTTGGTTCGGCTGTATCCACACGGGTTGAAGCCGTTGTAGATCACTGCACCGTCACCATCGACGTCGTAGTTGACGTTCGCACTCGCCGCAACAATCGGCAGGAAGTCGAAGCCGCGAGAAATCACGACCGCAGACCCCATGAAGCCATTCGGCAGGTTGTGCTGGGTCAGGGTGTAAACGAAGCCGCTGGCGAACGCCGGAA
>CAYWXR010000036.1:0-26240 GCA_964462545.1 uncultured Thermomicrobiales bacterium | reverse complement strand
CGGTTGAGGAGCAGAACCTGATTCTGGTCTACCAGGACTGGCTCTCTTTCTTCGAGGCACCGCGCTATCTGGCGCTGGAATAGCAGCCAGTCTCAGTTTGGTGAACAGCAGCGCTCCTGGATTCGTCCGGGAGCGTTTTCTTGTGCCAGCTCGTTGATGATCGCCCGCCATCCGGAACTCTTCACGCCCAACGCCTGTCGCAGGTAGGCGGTTGTTGCCCGCTGGACCAGCGCCACCCGCGCCGGGTCTTCATCGGTGGTTTCGGCGGCGTCAAATCCGGCCACCCCGCCCAAACCATGTTCTCCTCCGAACACGGTGAGCAGCGCCTTCGGGCCGGGAGCCAGGTAATACGGGTCGGTATACCAGGACGCACCGAGCACGGTCAGGTGCCGGGATGTGTCCTGGTCACCGGCAACAACCAGGGCTGGTGTCGCCATGTCCGAGAAATCCGTTGATGAGAAGAAGGGGTAGTTTGTCGCGGCAAACTCACTCAGTGCGTCGCCACCACGGCCCGGTGCTGCGAGGAGCACGCCGGCCATTATCCGCGGATCGGCCAGGTTCACTTCCCCACCATTCACTGGATCGGTGAGGCGCGCGCCGAGCAACAGGCTGGCGGTATGGCCGCCCATCGAATGGCCGGCGACCGCAACCAGTTGGTGGTTCATTCTCCCGGCAAGACCCGGAACGGCCGACTCGATCAGATCAAGCCGATCGAGGATGTGTGACATGTCGGTAGCGCGGGATCGCCAGTAGAGCGGTGCCTCGGGATCGTCAGCATCACGCAGCTCCAGCGTCGAGGAATCGAGATGGGTTGGCTGGATCACCACAAACCCCTGGCCGGCCCAGTAGTGTGCCAGCGGGCCGTAACCGTTCAGCGAGGAGAGGTGGTTCGAGCGTCCATGCCCGTGCGAGAGTAACAGCACCGGCAGGTTGTCCCCGGTTACCGGGGCGGAAACGCGCACGTGCAGATCAACCACTCGCCCGGGAGCAGGAATGGTCAGCGGGGCCATCGAGAGAACCGGCGTGGTGTCGTTTGGCATTGCGGGAGGCCTTTCGGTGTTGGATACAAACCGGATGTCGAGATATCCCTGCCGGTGACAGGAGTGGCACCGGTTGGATAGGCTTGAAGCGGAGCGATGTTCCGGTATGATACGGAACATGGTTCCGTTTTGCAAGCATGGCAAACGAAACGGACCGAACATGCCGGAACCGGAACCCTTTGATCAGGAGAAGGGGCGATCACAACGCAGCGATGCGCAACGCAACCGGCGCATCATCCTCGATGCTGCTGCGAAGCTCTTTGTGCAGCATGGCGTGGATGTCCCGATCCGGGATATTGCCAGCGCTGCCGGCGTCGGGATCGGCACCATCTACCGCCACTATCCCACCCGGTCCGACCTGGTGGTTGCCGTCTATCGCCATCAGGTCGATGCCTGTGCTGCTGCCGGCCCGGAGTTGCTGGCATCGGAACCGACCGCGTCTGCCGCGTTGCGGGCGTGGGTCGATCTCTTTGTCGATTTTCTGGTCACCAAGCATGGGCTGGCAGCAGCACTCCAGTCAGACAGTGCCGGCCTGGAATCGCTGCACCGTTTCTTCCTGGACCGTCTGGTTCCAGTTTGTGCCGCCTTGCTGGATGCTGCTACCGAGGCAGGTGAGATCCGCACCTCGTTGAGTGCCTACGAGGTCATGCACGGCATCGGAAACCTCTGCATCACCCGCGACGACGAACGCGACTATGATCCCCGCAGACTCGTATCCGTCCTGCTGCGGGGACTGGAGCGGAGATAGTGTATTGCTGGTGGTTCCATGAACGCTGATACGCTACCAACTGCTGCATTTGTCGTTGTCTTCGACAGTGATGGACAGGTGCTGCTGGTTGCCCAGGAATTCGACCGCAAGCGCTTCGGCCTACCCGGCGGTGGCATTGAACCGGGCGAAAGCCCGGCAGACGCTGCGATTCGTGAACTCCGGGAGGAAGCAGGGGTTGATATCGAACTCCGTCACCTGGTCGGTATGTTCCGCTTCCGGGGCCGCCTGGACTTCCTGGCGTTCGTCTTCACCGGGACCGTCGCCTCCGGCACAGCCCGCGTCCCCCTCGACGACGACGTAATCGACCTCGACTGGTTTTCTCCCGACGAACTGCCACCCGACCTCACCATGACCGCCCCCTACACTCTCGGCGCGGCCCTGAACGGCGAGCGCGGTATTATCCGGGATGTCTGGTTGGGCAATCGACCGTAACAAGAAGGCCCGGGCAATTGCCCGGGCCAGGTCTTCTCATCAATCGTTAGTCAGCAGCGACGCTGGTGGCCCCCTGCTCCGCCGGCGGGGTCCAGCGGTGGCCGGGTTTGACCTGTTCGGCGAGGACCTCGGCGATGTGGATGGCCTTGCGGTTGGTGAAGTGTTCGATCTGCTGGCGGCAGGAGACGCCGGCGATGGCGATCACGGTAGTGTCCGGAGTGGCGCGGACGCCCGGGAAGAGGCGTTCCTCGCCGACCTTGCGGGAGACCTCGTAGTGTTCGGCCTCGTAACCGAACGAGCCGGCCATACCGCAGCACCCTGCGCCGGATTCCTTCGCGGTCAGTCCGGCGTGAGCCAGCAGCGCCATGCTCGGGGCCATGCCGATAACCGCCTTCTGGTGGCAGTGGCCGTGGAAGAAGACTTCCCGCGGCTCATCACGCCATTCGATGCCGAGATCGCCGGTAGCAACGTGCCTCGCCAGGAACTCGTCGATCATGAATGAGTGTTCGGAAACCGCAACGGTGTCGGCATCGTTCGGGATGAGGTCAAGATACTCGTCGCGCAGCGTCAGGATGCAGCTCGGCTCCGAGCCGATGATCGGAATGCCTCGACGGGCGTACGGGGCCAGCAGGTTGACATTCTGCCGGGCCAGGTTACGGGCTTCCTCGATCAGACCCTTGGAATAGGCCGGCCGGCCGCAGCAGACGCGACGGGTGACGACGATCACCTCGTAGCCGGCAGCCTCAAGCAGGCGAACGGTTGCCCGGCCGGCTCGCGGGTAGTTGTAGGTGGTGAAGGTGTCGTGGAAGTAGACGACCTCACCGCGGGTCTTGCGGGTAGCAATGGGTTGCTCGCGGTCGCGCTTGGCACAGTGCTTCACCCACCACTTGTCAAACGATTCGGTGGCGAACGGCGACATGCTGCGTTCCGGGGCGATGCCCAGTTTGATCATCGCCTTCTTGCCGACCTTCGAGTTCATCGCGGCGTTGGCAAACTGCGGGGCCAGCGCTGCCATCTTTGAACTGGTGTGGATATTGGCCATCGCGCGGGTTCGCGGGCTGACACCATGTTCGGCCTGGTAGTGCGCCAGGAACTCGGTCTTGATCTTGGCCATATCGACGCTGGACGGGCACTCGGTCTTGCAGGCCTTGCAGGAGAGGCAGAGATCCAGCACGTCGTAGATTTCCTTGCTGGTGACCTCTTCCGGGCTGAACATTCTGCCGGCAAGGGCATTGCGCAGGGCATTTGCCCGGGCGCGGGTGGTGTCCTTCTCGTCACGGGTGGCCTGGTAGGAGGGGCACATGGTGCCGGCGGAGATCTTCCGGCAAACACCGGCGCCGTTGCACATTTCGACCGCTGCCAGGAACCCGCCTTCGCGGGAGAAATCGAGATAGGTTTCAAACGGGGCCGGCTTGTAATCGAGACCAAATCGCAGGTTTTCGGTCATCTTCGGTGCATCGACCACCTTGCCGGGGTTCATCAAGCCGTTGGGATCGAAGATCGCCTTGAACTCCTGCATCGCCTTGTAGAGTTTCGGGCCGAAGATCTGCTCGTTCAGTTCGGAGCGCTGGAGTCCATCGCCGTGCTCGCCACTCATGACACCGCTGAAGCGGAAGGCGAGATCGGCGGCCGACCGGGTGATCTCCTCCATCGAGCGGATGCCGCTGGCTTCCTTGAGGCTGATCAGCGGGCGGATATGGAGACAGCCAGCGCTGGCATGGGCATAGTAGGCGGCGGTGGTGCCGTGCTGCTCGCAGAGACGCTTGATCTCGGCGACGTACTCCGCCAGGTCCTCGACCGGCACCGAGACGTCCTCAATGGCCGGGATCGGCTTGGCGTCGCCCTTGATGCTCATCAACAGACCCAGCCCGGCCTTCCGGACCGACCAGACATCGTTTTGCTGCTTCGGGTCGTAGACCTTGATGATCTCCTGGCGAATACCGGATGCGTGCAGGTGTGATTCCAGGTGATCGACCTGCTGGCGGAGTTCCTGCTCGGTTGAACCGTAGAACTCGACTGCCAGCACCGCTTCCGGGTCACCCTTGATGAAGGCGATCTGCTGAGCAAAGCCGGGTTGCTGCCGGGTGAGGCTGATCAGCATCCTGTCCATCAGTTCGATGGCGGATGGCTGGCACTCGAGGATCGTCGTGGTAGCAGCCATTGCTTCAACAAGGTCATCGAACTGGAGCAGGGCGAGGGCTGTCATCTTCGGCAGGTCAACCAGCCCGACCGTTGCCTGCAGCGTGGTGGCCAGGGTGCCTTCGGACGACACGACTACCTTGGCCGGGTTGAAGTCCTCATCCAGGAAGTAGTTCAGCGAATAGCCGGTTGCCCGTCGCCAGTGCCGCGGGAAATCGCTGCGGATGAGATCGCTGTATTTCTCCTGGAAATCAAGCAATTTGGTTATCAGACGGCCGGCCGGGGTGTTGAGTTTGGCGAGCGAGAGCGTTCCCGGTTCCAGTGTCACCGGGCTGCCATCCGGCAACAGGATATCCAGTTTGCGAACATGGTCGCCGGTCATCCCGTAGAGAATCGAGTGGGCTCCGGACGAGTTGTTACCGACAACACCACCCAGCGTTGCCCGGTCGCCGGACGACGGGTCCGGGCCGAACATCAATCCATACTGCTTGACGGCGGCATTGAAGCGGGCCAGGTTGAGGCCGGGTTGCACCCGTGCGGTCTTCTCTTCCGGGTTCACCTCAAGCACTGCGTTCATGTATTTGGAGAAGTCGATCACCAGCGAAGGGCCGACAGTCTGGCCGGCGAGCGATGAACCGCCGCCGCGCGGCAGGATCGTGATGTTGTGTTTGGCGGCCAGTTCTACCGCTGCCATCACATCTTCATTGTTCTTCGGAATGACCACGCCCACCGGTTCGACCTGATAGTTGGAGGCATCGGTGGAGTAGAGCATCCGGCTGACACGATCGAAGCGGACCTCTCCCTCGATCCTGCCGCGTAGCTCGGCTTCCAACATGACGACTGCGTCTGCCGCCGGCCGGAAATCGACCGGAAAGACTTTTTGGGTTGTTGCTGTCATGCTTGCTCTACCTTCATGTCTGCGTTGTCCACGCCGGAAGTGCCGGACTAACCGGTGAATCTATCCCTGGAATCCCGACAAGACGGGGATGGTTCCTGCATGCAAACATCATGGATGCCTGCGTCTCTCCTCGCGGGCAGTGTACACCAGTTTTCCTGCTGAACTGTCTGAAAATGACGGGTAGAATGGGTCTCCTGCCGGAAACCACGACCGTATGAAAGGGCCGATCGGTGTCAGAAGACCAGAAGGTACTTGCCGCGTTTCTGGATGGGGAACGGATCAAGCACATTCCGCGCCGACCGGCCAAGCGGGCCGTCGTAATGCGCTGGCTTGCCGGTCAGTTCGAACCCGGCCGGAGCTATGCCGAACGCGAAGTGAACGAGATCATCAAGCGGCATCACGAAGATTCTGCCTACCTTCGCCGCGAAATGGTCGACACCGGATTGATGACCCGCGATGCCGGCATCTATCAACTGGTGTCTCCCGGGGAAGACGCACCTGCCGTCCGGGATCTTGACTCCCGGGTGTAGGCTTGACGGTCCGCTTGTGCGCCCTGCGGGGGAAACCGGCTTGTAGACGAGCGAAGGAGGTGCCGGATGAACGAGCGTAGTCGTCGCAAGGAATTGATCGACAATTACAGGCAGACCCAGCCCGAGGCAGGTATCTACCGTTTCGTAAACGAGCAGACTGGACGGATGCTGCTGGGTTCTTCCATGAATTTGCCCTCAATGCAGAACAAACTGGCGTTTGCCAAATCGACCGGCAGCGCCGGGACGCTGGATTACCGTATGCGGCAGGATATTACCGCCCATGGGATCGACAGTTTCCGCCTGGAGATCCTGGAAGTGCTGGATATCACCCCGGACATGACCCCCACCCGGATCAAGTCCGACCTCGAGGCCATGGAATCCGCCTGGCGCGAGCAGTTCGCCAACGTCGAGCATTACTAGCCCCGCGTTGTTTCACGAGGGTTCCGTCAGGTCATCTTTGCCAGACCTGCCATTCCGAACATGGCGAGGAACCCGTAGATCTCCGCCGCGCCGCAACGGAGTTCCACCAGTGCATCCCGACCAGACCTGTCATCCCCCCTTCGTCGGGATGACAAACTAACGCGGACGGTCCTTGCTCGGCGTTCGAGGTGTTTGCGGCGGACGCATTGCAATGCGCCCCTACCCCTTGCGGGGGAGGGGCGGTGCAATGTTTGTGGGCACGGCTGGTTACAGTGGCTTGAGGCCCGCTTCAATTTCGGCGCGGCGGGGCTCGAGGAAGGGTGGCAAGACCAGGCTTTCGCCCATCGTCTCTGCATCTTCATCAACGGCGAAGCCGGGACCGTCGGTCGAGATTTCGTACAGGATGTAGTTCGGCTCGCGGAAGTAAATCGCCTTGAAATAGTAGCGGTCGATCACCGGGGTGACGCCAATGCCGATGGCGCTGATGTGCTGCTGCCAGGCAGCGTGTTCCTCGTCGTTCGGTGTGCGGAACGAGACATGATGCACCCCGCCGATGCCGACCTGCCCCGGCGGCAGATCGGGCCGGACGTCGATGTGCACCTCGGTGCCGGGGCCTCCGGGACCGGTTTCGAAGACGACGGTCTGGTGCTCCGGGCTGGCCGGTGAAGGATATTCACGTGCCTTGCGGAAACCAAGCACCCGGGTGAGGACCAGTTCGGTCGGGGCGAGTTGGAAGATGGTGAGGCGGATGTGGGCCAGTCCCCGGATTTGCATTTCGGCTGGTACCGGGCTCTTCTCCCACGGCACGCCGGGTGTGGACCCTAGACCGTTATCGGCAACCAGCGCCAGGAGCTGGCCTTCGGGGTCCCTGAAATGCAGCATCTCCTGGCCACCAAGGGTGGCGATGCCATCGTGCTGGACACCCAGTTCATCGAAACGCGCCTGCCACCAGTCGAGGGCCTCGCGGTTGGCTACGCGCAAACCGGTTGCGGCGATGTTGCCCGGCCCCGGGCGGTTTTGCGGGCTGTTGGGCCAGTCGAAGAACGTTAGTTCGGTGCCGGCGTTGCCCTCCCCATCGGCGTAGAAGAGGTGATAGGCCGAGACGTCATCCTGGTTCACTGTCTTCTTTACCAGCCGCATGCCGAGGACCTGCGTGTAGAAATGCAGATTTCCGGCCGCGTTGCCGGTCACCGCCGTGACAT
Organism: uncultured Thermomicrobiales bacterium; assembly: GCA_964462545.1. Taxonomy (GTDB): domain Bacteria; phylum Chloroflexota; class Chloroflexia; order Thermomicrobiales; family CFX8; genus CAYWXR01. The sequence continues at coordinate 18,810 of CAYWXR010000036.1, read as the reverse complement.
GGTGGAGTCCGCCTAGTTCCATGGTGATTGCTCCTTTACTTCCTCCAACTCTATCGCAACACCCGGACAGTATCGCAGTGTACAAAGAGGGAGTAATGCGGCTACTTTCGGCTGATCTGCCTCCTGCCTATCCTGAAATTACCGTCAGGCGACGGGATACGGGACAAACGGGAAAGGGCAGCTCTCATGACACGCGCGAACCTTCACGCAGCAGCACGCCGTTTGAACCGGCGTCAGGTGCTCAAGTACGGTGGCGGGGCCGCTGGCAGTGTCGCACTCGGTGCCTTCGCAAGTGGTATCGACCTGGCTCCGCTCCGTGCCGGCAAGGTGAACTGGAACTCGGCCGCGGCCATCGCACCGGGTAACCAGCACTTCCAGCGGGTCTGGGCACGCACTGACTACCCGGTGGCGCAGGGCCAGGTCAGCCGAACCTGGATGTGGGGGCCGGAGGCATTTACTCCGGTCATGTTCGAGCCGTATGCAGAATCACCCGGTGCCGAGCGCGCTGTGCAGTATTTCGACAAGGCCCGCATGGAAATCACCAACCCCGGCGGCGACCAGAACTCGATCTGGTATGTCACCAATGGCTTGCTGGTGGTGGAACTGATCACCGGCAAGATGCAACTGGGGCACAACGAGTTTGGTGACGGTATGCCGGCCCAGGTGAATGTTGCCGGTGACCCGGACGATCCGGATGGTCCGACCTATGCGACCTTTGCCGGTCTGCTCGATGCCGCGCCGCTGGCACTCGGCAGCACCATCATCCAGCGGGTCGACCGCGCCGGCAATGTCACATCCGATGGTGCGCTGGCCGCCCACGGGGTGTCGGTTGGTTTTATCGACAATGTCACCAACCATTCCATCGCTGCGCCGTTCTGGGCGTTCATGAATTCATCCGGCCTGGTCTATGAAGGCGGACAGTTTGTCCAGGCGCCGCTCTTCGAGGATGCCTACTTCGCGTCGGGCCGGCCGATCTGTGAACCCTACTGGGCGGAAGTGCTGGTAGCCGGCACTTTGCGCCTGGTGCTGGTGCAGTGCTTCGAGCGCCGGGTGTTGACCTATACACCGGGCAACCCGGAAGGCTGGCTGGTCGAGGCCGGCAACGTTGGTCAGCACTACTACAAGTGGCGCTATGGCTCTCTTGATGTGCCGGACGACGATGACGATCACGACGATCATCATGATGACGACGACCACGACGATGATGACGACATGCCGGTGCCGACACCGGGCGCCTGCCTGATGCCGGTTTCCGATGCCAAGCCGAAGCGCGAGTTGCTGGAGCGGCTGGCTCCTTACGTGGCCAGCAACCAGGTGCCGAGCGCATTCGCGGCAGCAGCCCTGCAGATGATGCGTCGCTACGTTAACGGTCATCAGCCGGGTAACGATCTGGAAGCTGACGTGTTCCCGATGTTGGCAAACCTGCCGGCAGATCTCCAGGCCTTGCTGGTCTGCTCGCTGGACACGCTCGACCTGCTGCCGGAGAACGACCGCAACACCCTGTTCTCTTCGGAAGTGCTTGGCAAGGGTGATATGCCGCTCGACGTCAACTGGCTTGCCGAGGAAGTGGCCCATGAGTTGCTGCAACGTGCAAGCCTTGTTCGCTACGGCAGCATCCACTGTGCCGAACATGAGGAACCTGGCAAGGTTCGCTTCGACCATACCGCCAACTACTCCGGCGAGTTTCCGCCGGCGCTCATCAAACTGATGCGGATCAACGGGCTGCGGTTGAGCAGTTATGAACCAATGCTGGCTGGTAGCGACTTCCTGCCGGAAGAGTTGCAGCAAAACTGCACACCCATGGTGGTGGATGGCCAAACCCAGGTGAGTTGCACCTTCCCGACCTCTGACTGTGCCGGTCATATGTACGATGGCGTTTGTCTGAAGGTCCACCCGGTGATCGCCGGCGACTCGGTGCTGGTTGAGGGCGTGAACTTCTATGATGTTGATGCGAAGGTGGTTATCTATTCGAAGGCGACCAACGAGATCGTTCGTGAGGTCCCGGCCCACGTCTGCGGCGACCAGGAAACGCCGCTCACCGAGACCATCGACGGCAGCGAGCAGTTCATCAGCGACAGCCGGGTGAAGGACATCCTGACCTTCAAGGTGCCGGACGACCTTCCTGCCGGTGTCTACTACTTCATGGTGCTGGTGCCGAACTCGTTGAATGTTCAGGGCTATGGCGACTATCTCTTCTCCCATGTTCAGTACATCGAAGTGCAGCCATCGCCGGATTCGACGTTCCAGATCGTTGCCGAGCAGTTGCACGCGGTGAAGGAAACATCCCCGGCGAGCCTGGGTTCGGATGAGGTCGGCCTGCGGTTCATCACAATCCCGATCAATACCGACCTCACGCCGCGCGAGTCGATCGAGCAGAAGTTTCCGATTTTCGGTGATGTTGATTCAGGTGAAACACGCGAACTGAACCGCGTGTTGTTCCAGGGCAGCGGGATTGCCGGGCTCTCGATGGCGATGCTCGGGTTCGAGGTTGACAGCGAATCTGCCTATGAGAAGCAGATTACCGACTTTGCCGATGCGTTCGTTGATGTTCTGGAGAGCAACTGGAACAAACTGGCGACGGCGATCGGTGGCGCCGGCAGTGCAGCCATCGTGGCGGCCCTCGGAATCGGAACTGCCTGGGCAACGGCAATTGGGGCCATGATCGCGCTTGGCGTCAACGCCCTGATCGCCCTCTGGGCCCCGGCCGACCGGATCATCGAGGATGTCGTCTCGTTCTCACTCTTCGACCTGGCTGCGATGACCATCGGCACCTATCCGATGCCCCTCGGCGCAAGCTACACCTCCGCCGGCGGCATCGACGTCACCGTCGTCCCGGTCAGCAAGACCGCCGAATACCACGAACGCCGCGAATACCGCAGTTCCGAAGAGGACAGCAACTACCACATCACCCTCCGCTACAGCCGCCTCACCTCGTAGCGCAGGGACTAACCTCCCCCCAGGGGCCGGCGCACCAGCGCCGGCCCCTTTTTGGGGTGACTAGGGGGTTGGCGGGGACTCGATGAAGGACAGGATCTGGTGCCAGGAGTCTTCGCAGGCGGCCTGGTGTTGGTCGAAGGTGCGGTCGAAGTAGGAGTGGGGGGCGCCTTCGTAGACGACCATGTGGTGGGGGACGCCAGCGGCGGTGAGTTGGCCGGAGAAGGTTTGGAACTCGGAAACCGGGGTGAAATCCTCACCGGCGACGAGGAGCAGGAGCGGGGCTTTCATGTCGGGCATCCAGTCGATGATGCGGGATGGAACTCCGTAGAATCCGATGGCCCCGGCCAGTCCCGGTTGGGTGGCCGATTGCCGCCAGGAGACACCACCACCGAAGCAGAAGCCGACGGTGAAGACGCGGGTGATGCCTCCGCCGGCGTCCGTTCCCAAATACGCGATGGCCGCGGCGATGTCAGCGTCGACGCCTTCCGGTGTGGTCTGGTCGACGTGCGGGCGGTAGACGAACGATTCGTCGCGGTTGTTGTCCTCGGCGGTGCGGCCGAAGTAGTCGATTGCGATGCTGTTGAAGCCGATCTCGGCGAAGCGGTCGGCCAGTTCTTTGTAGAAGGCGTGCAGCCCGCGGACATCCGGCAGGATCACGATGCCGGTTCCGTTCGGGTGCGCAGCCAGACTGGCATAGGCCATAAACTGCGTGCCGTCGGCCGAGGTGAGGGTCAGATCCTCACTCGATGCGACACTGCCACCGTTCGATGGTGGGATGGGCGGGCTGGCGGAATCGTCGTAGCACATGCCGGGTTGTCCTTCCTTTCCTCCAGTGTAGCGATGATCGTGCCTCTCCCTCGCTTCGCCGGGATGAGCGTTTGACCTGGCTGGTGCAGGTCGGCACCATCAGGTGCCAGCCAATACCTCCGGGTTCACCACGTTGATCGGGTTTCCTGCGTGCCAGGCGAGGATTTGATCGTAGATCTCATTATATTGCGAGTCCAGGTTTTCGCGGGTGACGTAGCCGATATGCGGCGTGGCGATAACGTTTGGGTGGTTGATCAGCGGGTCACTGGTGTCGGTGAGTGGTTCGTGCTCGTAGACATCGACTGCTGCATATCCCGGTCTGCCAGCATTGAGAGCGGCCAGCAATGCACCGGGTTCGACGAGCGGGGCACGCGAGACGTTGACGAAGAGGGCATCCTCGCGCATGTTGGCAAGGTCCTGCGCCGTGATGATTCCGCGGGTTGCCGGCACCAGACGCAGGTGTACCGAGACAATATCCGATGTGGCGAAGAAGGCCTCCCGGTTTTCCGGGACAGTTTCACCATCGGCCTTTGCCCGTTCGCGGCTGCCTTCCGATCCCCACCACTGGACATTGACGCCGAATGCACGGGCGTATTCCGCCACCGCACCGGCAATCTTGCCGTAGCCGTAGAGTCCGATGGTGCTGCCGCGTACGGTGCGGCCCGGTTCGGATTGCCACTTCCCTGCCTTGAGCCAGGCGATCTGGGTGGGGAGTTGTCGCCAGGTGGCGAGAATCAGTAACCAGGCAAGTTCTGCGGTGCTGTAACTCGGCTCTCCGCCGCGGGTATTGGCGCTGAAGATGACGCCGTTGCGGGTGCAGCCTTCGAGATCGATGTGTGGGCCACCACCTCGCTGGCTAATGAGTTTCAGTCCGGGCAGGCGGTCGAGCAGGTCGCCGTCGATCTTCGTGCGTTCGCGCATCAGCACCAGTACATCGGCATCTTTCAGGCGTTCGGCCAGGATGTCGTTGTCCTGAACATGGTCATTCCAGACAGTGACGTTGAACTGCTCGATCTTCCGGAAGCCCGGGAGTGTCGGGATGGTGTTGTGGTAATCGTCGAGGATATGGATGTTCAGCATGGGTGTGCCTGTTCTGTTTGGTGGAAAGGGGAGAGGCATGGCCTCTCCCGTACGAGTCATGGATGCCGACCGGGGCCCAATGAAATGTGCCCCTACGAGGAGCGTGTCTCCGGCGACCCTAGCCGACGATGTCCCGGAAGACGCGCAGGTAGTTGAGGCCGAGAAGTTTGCGGAGTTCTTCCTCGTTGAAGCCGGCAGCAGCGAGGGCGACGGTAATATTCGGCCAGTCGCCAAAACTGGCGAAACCCTCGATGTCGTATTCCGGGCCGATGCGGTGCTCCTCGGTGCGGAAGCCTCCCCAGTTGAAGTCTCCCGGTAGTCCTGCCCGCATTCCTTCCGGATACTTGACCATGCTGCTGGTGCCCGGGCCGGGGCCGGCCTTGTCGGTGCCGATGCCAACATGGTCGATACCGCAGACATTCACCAGATGGACGATGTGGCGAACAACGTCGTCCAGCGTTGCACCGGGTGTTTCCCGGATAAACCCCGGCAGGGTTACGACGCCGAAATAGCCGCCCTGGTTGGCGATCTCCCGGGCGAATTCGTCGGTCTTGCCCCGGTCGTGGCTGGCAATGGCAGCACTGGTGGCGTGGGAGACGATGACCGGTGCGGTCGAGATCTCCATCGCGTCGCGGCCAACCTGCTCGGTGCAGTGGCTGACGTCGACGATGATGTTGTATTCGTTCAGGCGCTGGACCACCTCACGGCCAAACCAGGTGAGGCCGGATTTGTAGGTTTCGGTACAGCCATCGCCGGCCAGGTTGCGCAGGTTGTAGGTGAGTTGCACCATGCGCAATCCCAGACCGTGGAAATAGCCGATGCGGTCGAGGTCGTCGCCGAGCGGGTTGGCGTTCTGGAAGTCAATGATGACACCCCGCTTGCCTTCAGCGTGCGCCCGTTCGATATCGGCTGCTTTAAGAACGATCAACATGTTGTCGCGCAGGCTGTTGACGATTGCGTGGGCGTTGGCGATTTTTCTGAACGCGGATTCGAACGACTGGGAGAGTTTTGGCGAACCGGAGTAGGTGCCACATGCCGCGGTAACGCCGGATTGCTTCCACATATCGAGATACTGCTGGCGGGCGGCTTCGTTGGTTGCGATATCCCGCGCCAGAATCGCCTCGAGAATCGGGGCGGCTTCAGCCTGGGTGCGCCCCAGTTTATGCAGTTCCTCCACTGCTTCCTGCATCGCCGGGGTGGAAATGATGCCGCTGGTGAGCGGTGGTTGCTGGGTATCGATAACGATTGCGTCTTCATGAATTGCCAGCGCTTCTTCGGCACTGAGCACCGGTTTGTCCCGGTAGGACATGGGTTCCCCTCCTTTGGCGGAATGTTCGCCATTTCACAGCGTAGTTCGGGGCATTCTAGCAATGCCTTCCTGTTCTGCGGTGTATGCTTTCGCCGCGAATTCAACAAGCAGACGATGGAGCATTGCGATGGAAATACGTGCTGCCCGCCCCGGGGAGGATGTCCTGCTGTCTGAACTGGCATTCCGTTCGTCGCAGGAACACTGGAACTATCCGCCGGAATTCATGGAGTGGGAACCGGAATCAATTGCGATCACTCCGGATTTTCTGACCGAGCGCATTACCAACCTGCTGGAGGTCGAGGGTCGGGTTGTCGGGTTCTATGTGCTTTCCGGCGAGGCTCCGGAAATGGAACTTTCCCGGATGATGATTGAGCCGGACATGATCGGCAAGGGGTATGGCCGTCTGCTCTGGGATCATGCTGTCGAGACGGCTCGCAGCCACGGAGTGCGGAAAATGACGCTGGATGCAGACCCCAATGCCGAGGCGTTCTACCAGCGGATGGGTGCTGTCACAACCGGAGAACTGGATCTGATTCCACCGATGCTGCCGGACTGGCGGCTGAAGGCTATGGAGTACGAGATCGACCAGTGCCGGGAATGAATGAGCCGGCGCGAAATCTCGCGCCGGCCCGGTGGGTTCAGTGATTCTTAGCCGTAGGTCTGCTCGGAGTAGTTGATCATCCACTGGATGCCGAACTTGTCGGTGAAGAAGCCCCAGTAGTCGCCCCAGAACATATCTGCCATGGCCTCGTGGACCTGACCACCTTCGGAAAGGGCGGCAAACAGTCGATCCGCCTCTTCCCGGCTATCCGGATGGAGGGTGATGGAGACGTTATTGCCGTTGACCAGCGGGGTGTCATCGATCCCGGGAATGGTGTCGGTTGCCATGAGGATGTGGCCGCCGAGGATTGGCAGTGCAATATTGATGACTCCCCTTGCCTGTTCCTCGGTCAGTCCTTCGGCACCCGGAACGTCGCCATGGCGCATGATGCCGAGAATCTCCGTGCCAAACGCGGCAGCATAAAAGTTGAACGCTTCCTCGCTGGTGCCCGGAAGGTTGAGGTAGGTACTGACGTGTGCCAAGGTAGTACTCCTTCGTATCGCGATGCCGCGCCCTTCGCGGCTTCTGATATTTAGTCGAACGAGTAAAGACGATTTCGACATTTTTCGAAAGGTTCCCGTGGTAATTTGGAACCACCAATCATGGCAGGATCAGAAAGGGAAGACGGTGTTCGAGGGATTCAGTCTGGACATGATCGAGACGCCGGAAGTGACCCTTCGTGTACGCCATGCCGGCAGTGGTCCGCCGTTGCTGTTGCTGCACGGACATCCCCAGACCCACGCCATGTGGCACCTGGTTGCGCCCCGGTTGGCCGAGGAGTTCACCGTTGTCTGCCCTGATCTGCGCGGGTACGGGGATTCTTCCAAACCGGAGACAACGCCCGATCACGAGCCGTATTCCAAGCGGGCGATGGCACGCGACCAGATTGCCTTGATGCAGCAACTGGGTTTTGAGCAGTTTGCCGTTGCCGGCCATGATCGCGGTGCGCGGGTTGCCTATCGCATGGCGCTGGATCATCCGGACGCGGTCAGTAAACTGGCCGTGCTCGATATCATTCCGACTGGCGAGCATTTCCGCCGGGCGGATTTCTCCTTCGCAATGGGCTATTACCACTGGTTCTTCCTGGCCCAGCCTGCCGATATTCCCGAGCGTTTGATTGGTGCTGACCCGGATTTCTACTACCTGACCCGCCGGTCGTTTCACAATACCGTGTTCGCTCCGGAAGCATTGGCCGATTACCAACGCTGCTGGAACAATCCCGCGACGATCCACGCCATGTGCGAGGACTACCGTGCCGGAGCGACTTACGATTACTCCCTTGATGAGGAAGACCGTCAGGCCGGCCGGCGAATTGCCTGCCCTCTGCTGGCGCTCTGGGGTGCCAAAGGGCCGGTTGGTAACTGGTATGACATCCTCGATGTCTGGCGCGACTGGGCAGACGATGTCCGCGGCCGCGGGATCGAGAGCGGGCATTTCATTGCCGAGGAGAAGCCGGAAAATACCCTCAGCGAGTTTCTGGCGTTTTTCCGGGAGTAGGCCGTCCCGGAGGGAGACCTATACTTGAGGGGAAACGTCTGGTTCTCATTGAGCATTTTCCCTGGAGGTTTCCATGCAGACCCTCGCAGAAGATCTGCTGTTGCTTGCCCTTGATGACGACAATGGCACTGTTCCGTGGCAGCACTCCACTGCGCTGCCGCATGGATTGGGTGGTGCTCTGCTGATGGACCTGGTCCTGCAGGGGCGGATCGATGTTGTTGGCAAGAAGGTGGTCGTCACCAGTGCTGCATCCACCGGAGATGACATTCTGGATGAAGCACTGGTGACGATTGGTGAATCAAAACGCAGGCATGATGCGAAGCACTGGGTGAGCAAACTGGGTGGCCGGAGTGGCTTGAAAGAGCAGTTGGCCCGGCGTCTGGTCGAACGCGGCATTCTGGAAGAGCAGGAGAAGGTCTTCCTGTGGGTGTTCCGGAGCAACCGGTATCCGACCAGCAACCCGGAGGTTGAAGCATCGCTCCGCCAGCAGATTCATGATGTTGTCCTCTCGGGAGAGGATCCGGACGTGCGCACCCTGATGCTCTTGAGCCTTGTTCATGCCTGCGATCTGGGTGATGTTCTCTTTACCAGGGATGAACGCAAGCGGGCGAAGCAGCGCATCAAGGAACTGGTGGAGGGTGAGAAGTTCGGTAAGGCAGTCGGTGAGGTGATCAGTGAAATCACCGATGCCGCTGTCATTGCCGCGACAACAGTGATGATAACTACATCCTCATCCAATTAGCGTGCCGGCAATGCCACTGTTCGGGTCTTTGCTGTTTATGCCCTTCAGCCAATGGATTCCCAAGCAGTAAACCCCTCACGATGTTTCGCCAGGGGGAGTTCTTTTCGTTGTCATTCCGGGCGCAGCAGCGTCTGGTCGGAAAAGCGGACGTTGTAGCACGGCGTGGTTGTTCTCTCATGGCCTGGCATGACAGGTGGCGTTGGTCGAAGGGGGGCGCAATGAGTTTCTGTGCAAACGAAAGGGCCGGCACTATGAAGGTGCCGGCCCTTTGATCTGTCGAGAGGGCGTATCTAGCCCACCAGCATCCGCATCGGGTTCTCGAGCAGGGCCTTGAACTCTGCCAGGTAGTTGGCAGCTTCGGCGCCGTCGGTGAGGCGGTGGTCGGCCGAGATGGTCACGTTCATGATCGACTGCGGTTCGAACTCTTCGGTTTCCGCGTTCCAGACTGGCTGCACCCGGGAGGTGCCGATGGCCAGGATGGCAGCCTGCGGCGGGTTGATGATCGCGATGAAGCTTTCGATCGTCCCGAACATGCCGAGGTTGCTGATCGTGAAGGTGCCACCGGCGTATTCTTCCGGCTTGAGGCCGCCTTCACGTGCGCGGGCGCCGAGATCCTTGGTCATCCGGGCAATTTCACCCAGCGGCTTGATATCGGCCGACGGGATGAACGGGCTGATCAGGCCGCCTTCGATCGCCACGGCGATGTTGATGTCGATGTTGTCGTGATATTCGATCTTGCCATCGACGTAGCTTGCATTCAGCACCGGGAATTTCTTCAGCGCCAGGGCGGCTGCCTTGACGACGAGGTCGTTCACCGAGACCTTGCTGGCGTCGTCCAGTGAGGCGTTGATCTGCTTGCGCAGGGCCAGTGCCGGGTCCATATTCACCGGGACCGTCACATAGAAGTGCGGGATTTCGGCAAACGACTGGGACATGCGGCGCGCGATGGTCTGGCGGATACGCGGCAGATCCTGCGTTTCGCCGCCCTGGGTCGGGATCGGTTCGCGGGCAGCAGGTGCTGCTGCCGGTGCCTCGGTGGCCGGGGCTGCTTCCTCGGTGCGGGCCGCCGGCTTGGCGACTTCACCGGAGAGGATGCCCTCGATATCGCGCTTGACGATGCGGCCAAGCGGACCAGTGCCGGCAATCTGGGAAAGATCGATGTCGTGTTCGGCAGCAAGGCGCCGGACCAGTGGTGAGGCCCGCAGGCGTTCGCCCGGATCACGCTCGACAGCGGCCGGGGCTTCCTCGACCACCTTGTCTTCCTGCTTCGCAGCGGCTTCCGGCTCTGCCGGGGCTGCTGCTTCTGCTTCTGCCGGTGCGGTGCCGTTGCTGGGCGCAGCAGCTTCGGCCGGTTCGTCGACCTCAATCTCTTCGCCCTCTTCGCCAATGATGGCGATGGCTTCACCGACCGGAACGGTCTGGCCTTCGGTGATCAGCGTCTTGTGCAGGATGCCGCTATCGAAGGCTTCGATTTCGATATTGACCTTGTCAGTTTCAATTTCGGCGATTGGTTCGCCGCGTTCCACCTTTTCACCCTCTTGCTTCAACCATCGCAACAGGGTGCCGGCATCCATGTCGTAGCCCATTTGGGGCATGACCACGGTTTTTGCCATATGAACAAGCCTCCTTGGCTACGAGTGTGCTGATCTCCCCGGCGTCGTTTGCCGGAAAGCCAGGGCTTGGCCCTTACAAGGAATCTCGGTTCAATTCTACGCGAGTGCCTTCTTGACCGCTGCTACAACTTCATCCTTTCCGGGGATGACCATGCGCTCAAGATTCTTCGCATACGGCATCGGCACCTCAAGGCTGCCGACGCGGCCAATCGGGGCATCGAGATAGTCAAACGCCTGCTCCTGGACGGCCGCCGAAATCTCGGCACCCAGCCCAAGCGTGCGCCAGGACTCTTCAACGATGACCAGCCGGTTGGTCTTCTTGACGGATTCAGCAACGAAAGCGGTATCCAGCGGGCGCAGGACACGCATGTCCACCACCTCACAGGAAATGCCTTCCTCGGCCAGTTCCTCAGCAGCACCCATCGCCAGAATGGCGCCACGAGACCACGATGCAATGGTGATATCGGTGCCCTCGCGGAGCAGACCTGCTCCCTCGAGCGGCAGCACATAATCACCATCCGGCACCGGGCCACGGTTGCGGTAGATCAGGGAGTGCTCGATGAACATGACCGGATCGGATCCACGCAGGGCTGCCTTCATGAAGCCCTTGGCATCCATCGGGGTCGATGGCATCACCACCCGCAGACCAGGCACGTGGGCATACCAGGCCTCGAAGGTCTGGGAGTGGGTGGCACCAAGCTGTCCCCAACCGGACGCGGTGCGGATCACCAGCGGGCAGTTGAACTGGCCGCCGAACATGTAGTTGATCTTCGCAGCGTGATTGACGATCTGGTCGAGTGCCAGCAGCGAGAAGTTGATCGTCATGAGTTCGACCACCGGTCGCAGGCCAGCCATTGCCGCACCAACGGCAACACCAACCATGCCAAGCTCGGCAATCGGGGTGTCGATCACCCGCTCACGGCCCCACTTTTCCTGGAAACCACGGGTAACGACATATGAGCCGCCATACGCGCCAATATCCTCGCCCATGAGGAGGACGTTTTCGTCGCGTTCCATCTCCTCTTCGAGCGCCTCGCGCAGGGCATCGCGGAAGGTGATCTCGCGCAGACCCTCGGCGTTTCGCTGTGGGCCCGAACGCGCGAGCTCTTCCATATACTTGAGATCTTCGGCGGTGCTAGCCACGTCGCGCCTCCAGCTCCGGGTCGTAGACAGTATCCGTTGAAGCATAAATATGATCGTGCAGTGTCGAAGGATCGGGGAAGTCGCTCTCGTCAGCGAACTTGATCGCCTCTTCGACAGCAACCTCGACCGCTTCGTGAATCTGCTCGAAGTCAACTGGCCGGGCCAGTTCCTGCTCCACCAGTTGATCGCGGAAGAGCACGATCGGGTCCCGGTGGCGGAACTCTTCAACCTCTTCGCGGTCACGATAGGATTCCGGGTCGGCCATGGAGTGACCACGGAAGCGATAGGTCATTGCTTCCAGGAAGTAGGGGCCCTCGCCGGACTTGCAGTGCTCGACAGCCCGCTTCATGGCTTCGTAGACAGCGATGACGTCCTGGCCATCAACAATCTCGGCCTTGATATCGTAGGCCTTGGCCTTGGTGGACATCTGCGGCACAGCGGACACGTATTCAACAGCGGTGCCCATGCCATAGAGGTTGTTTTCGCACAGGAAGACCACCGGCAGTTTCCAGACGGCAGCCATGTTCATGGCTTCGTGGAACGCGCCGGCGTTGGTCGAGCCATCACCGAAAATGGCAACGGCAACGGCATCTTTCTTCTGGTATTTCAGTGCCAGTCCAATACCGGTTGCAATTGGCAGGTGGCCACCGACAATGGCATAGCCACCCCAGAAATTGCGTTCCGGATGGACCAGGTGCATCGAACCGCCCCGGCCGTGGGTGGTGCCTGTTTCCTTGCCGAACAGTTCGGCCATCACCGGGCCAGGTTCTGCACCGATAGCCAGTGCATAGCCGTGGTCGCGGTAGTGGGTGACCAGATGGTCGCGTTCGGTCATCGCATGGATGGCGCCGACAGCGACGGCTTCCTCACCGATATAGAGGTGCAAAAAACCGCCGATTTTGCCATAGGCATACTGCTCGGCGGAGCGCTCCTCGAACCTCCTGATGAGGTACATCTGGCGATACAGCTCGAGAAGCTCTTCCTGCTCCATCGAGCGCATGGTGTCTACGATGTCTGTGGCTGGAGAAGCCATATGCGCCCCTTCTAACAGCATCAGGCCGGGCACTGCGTCAGTGACCGAACGTTGGCCCGGACAGCCGGGCCAGTGTCTGCATCCAACCGGCCGGCACATGCGCCAGACCGGATTCAATTCTTGACGCGGTGTGATAAATCTCGGGCAATTCCCCATGTCGCCCATCATCACCACACCAACCCGAATTGTACGCCATACCTGCCATCCGGTCTATGGCCTATCAGGATTGGATGGCTCTGGATGGGTTGCCTATTTCAGCACTCCGTCTTCCCGCTGCTCCCGGGTGCGAGGGTCGAGGGCATCTCGCAATGCGTCGCCGAGGAGGGAGCAGGAGAGGACGGTGAGGAAGAGGATGACGCCGGGGGGGACGGCCATCCACCAGGCGCGGGTGATGAGGCGCTGTCCGTCGCGGAGCATATTGCCCCAGGAGGGGAGTTCCGGATTGATGCTGGCGCCGAGGAACGAGAGCGATGCCTCGGCCAGAATCGAGTAGGCAGCAATAAACGTTGCCTGGACGATGAGCGGTGAAATGGCGTTGGCCAGAATGTAGCGCCAGAGGATGGTCCGGTTGCTGACGCCGATACTGCGGGCGCTTTCAACGTAGGGCAGTTCGCTGATAACCAGGGTCATGCTGCGGACCAGACGGGCCACAACCGGTATGTACACCAGTGTCAGGGCCAGCACGACGCTGCTGAGACGGGCACCCAGCCCGACCACCACCGCGATAGCCAGCAGGATGCCGGGAAAGGCCATGAAGGCGTCCATCAGACGCATGATCAGTCCATCCAGACGGCGGTAGTAGCCGGCCAGTAGTCCGAGAAGTGCGCCGGTTGCGACGCTGCAGAGCGTCACCGTCAGACCAACCAGCAGGGAAATGCGTCCGCCGTGGATGACCCGGCTCAGGATGTCGCGGCCGAGGTCATCGGTTCCGAACCAGTATTCGGCAGAGGGTGATTGCAGGCGGTCGGCCGGATTGATCAGCGTCGGGTGGTGCGGCGCGATCCAGGGTGCGGCGAGGGCTGCAATGGTGACCAGCAGCAGGAACGTGAGTCCGACGATTGCCGCCGGGGTGCGGAGCAGCAGACGATACCAGGGCTTGCGCCGGTCGCGGCCGCTTTCGGCTCGCCAGCCCTTCACCCGCCGGCGGACTCCGGTTTGTCCGGCAATGCCGGCGCTACCTGCCGACATGTTTCACCCTCGGATCCAGTGCAACGTACAAAATGTCTACCAGCAGACTGGTCAACATATAGAAGATGGCAATGGTCATGACCACTCCCTGGATGACCGGGAAGTCCCGGCGGGCGATGCTGTTGACCACCAGTTGCCCCATACCCGGCAAGCTGAAGACGGTCTCCACCACTACCGCACCGCCAAGCAGATCGCCGAGGGTGTAACCAAAGACGGTGATGGCCGGCAGCATGGCGTTGCGCAGTGCGTGGCGAATGGCCACCCGGCGTGGCGGGAGACCCTTGGCCACGGCCGTGCGAATATAGTCTTCGTGCAGGACATCAAGCATGGTCGAGCGTACCAACCGGGCCGGCAGGCCGGCTACCGACAGACCAACTGCCATTGCCGGCATGATCATCGACTTGAAGTGGCGTGCCGGATCGTCAGTGAGCGCGGCATAACCTCCTGATGGTAACCATTTCAGCCGCACGGCAAAGAGCAGGATCAGCAGAATACCGAGGAAAAACCCGGCGATGGCAGTGCCGCTCATGGCGAAGAGCATCAGGGCACGATCGATGATCGTGTTGCGGTTCATCGCGGCGACCACTCCGGCCGGCACGCCGATGGCAATGGCGATGATCAGTGCGTAGAGGGTGAGTTGCAGGGTTGGCATCAACCGTTCGGTGATGGCCGCGGAAACAGGTTTGTTCAGGAAGATGGACTGGCCGAGGTCGAGGCGCAGGGTGTCGAACAGCCAGCGCGGGTAGCGTTCATAGAGCGGGCGGTTGAGGCCCATCTGTTCGCGGAGTTCCGCCACCTGGTCCGGAGTTGCCTCCGGACCAAGCATGACGGCTGCCGGGTCTCCCGGCGTGAGTTGCATCAGGACAAACGTGATGGTGCCGACGAGCAGCACAACCGGCACGGCCAACGCCAGGCGGCGAAGGACGTAGGCGATCACCCCTCAAGCCAGGCGTTCGAGAAGTCGGGTTGCATCTCGGTCGGTCCGATATCGCGCAGGGCTGATGCATGGAAGTTCACCCGCAGGGTGTTTCCGATTTTCAGGCGCGGCACATCTTCATAGAAGCGCTGCTGCACTTGTTCCCAAAGCTCGAAACGAACCTCGATATCCGACTCGGTGAGCATGTCGGCCAGCATCTGGTCCTTCTCTTCCTCGCACCACCAACCGGTGGCATTGCAGGAGAGATTGCGCATGGATGGATCTGGTCGGAAACTGGCCCAGGCGGTGTAAATCTCCCAGGTATCTTCCTCATTACGCAGATCGCTGAGGCTGGCACCATCCATCACCTGAAGGTCGATGGTGAAGCCGGCGGCTTCCATCTGCTGGGCCATGGTGAGGGTGGCGTTGTATTCCTGCTGGATCTCCTGGGAGACAAGAATCCGGATCGGGGCACCGTCGTAGCCGGCTTCCTCGAGCAGCGAGCGGGCCTGTTCCGGGTCGTTGACGTTGAAATATTCACTACCGGCCTCGGTGTACCAGACCGGTGCGCCGGGCACGAGTTCCGGGGTGAGCTCGTAGAAGCCTTCACCCACGGCTGCCTGCATGATTGCCTGGTGGTCGAGGCAGACCTGGACGGCACGGCGTACCCGCAGGTCTTCGAATACCGGTGAGCGCATGTTGAGGACAATGTTGATCCAGGCATCGGCCGGCAGGGTCTCGACGGTGATGTTGTCAGCAGATTCCATCGCCGGCAGGTGGTCCGGGCTGAGCGTTTCGACGTAGTGGTAGTCACCGGCCAGCAGACCGGCGACGCGGGATGCTTCCGCCGGAACCGGGACAAATTCGATCTCGTCGAAGTGCTGCGCCTTTGCGCCGGCATAGCCATCCGGATTGCCGGCGGGCTGGGCGTAATCGTCGAAGCGTTCGAGCAGGATGTGCTGGTCGGGGTTCCACTCGACAAACCGGTAGGGGCCGGTGCCGATGAACTCGGCCAGGTCGGTTTCGGTGGAGTTGGCCAGCACCGAAGCCGGGTAGATCGCACAGCCCTGCAACTGGCGGGCGAAGGTCATGGCCAGCGTGCCGAAGGGTTCGCTCAGATGGAATTCGATGGTCAGCGGGTCCACCTCGACCATCTCTTCCAGGACCTTCATCAGGCTGCGTCCGAGACTGGAAACGGCTCCCCAACGCTCGACCGATGCAATCACATCTTTGGCCGAGAGAATCTCTCCATTATGGAAGGGGACATCCGGACGCAGGGTAATCGTGTTCACCAGCCCATCGTCGCTGACTTCCAGCGATTCGGCGAGATAGGGAACCGGGCGGTACTCGGCGTCCCAGGTAAACAGCGTTTCGTAAATATGCCCACCAACCAGGACCACGATGGAATCGGAAGACTGGATGATGTCGAGATTCGGCGGGTCCCCGGTCAGGGCAACGCGAAGCCGTCCGCCTTTCGAGGACTCACCAGATTCATTGGTGGGTTCCGGTTCCTCTGTATCCTCGTCGTCCGGTTCGCTGGTAGCCGGGGCTTCGGTCTCTTCCGCTTCTTCGGTTTCGCCCGGTTCGCTGGTGCTCTCGTCAAGCTGGGCTGCTGAACCACCTTCTGTAGGATCCGGTGAGTTCTCTTCGTTACCACAGGCGGCAATGAGTGCCGAGACTGCCGGAACGCTCATGGCAAGGGCGGCCGAACGTTTGATGACGCTTCTGCGATTGAGGACCAGAGATGCCCAATCTTTCTTCATATGTATCTCCCCTATCGGGGTACAGAACAAGTATCTGCCGGCTAATCCGGCACCGGTTCGCGATTGTAGAGCAGATCCGGAAACTGCTCAAATCAAACTGAACTGGCAATGGTTCAGCAAATGAAAACACCGGGCGACTGGCGCCGCCCGGTGTGAAGGTCACAGGTTATTCGGGATAGGTCGATTCCTTGTTGGGATACGACTTCTCGCCGGCCTCGATCGGCACCTGAAGCCAGTTATCCATTGGCGGCAGGGTGCACGACCAGTTGTCGTTGTACTGGCAATAGGGGCCATAGGCGTAGTTGAAATCGACGACCAGTTTGCCATCCGGCCGTTCCTGTGGATCGACGGTGCGACCGGCGCCGTAGGTTTCCTTGCCGCTGGTGGCATCACGGAACGGAATGAGCAATCGCCCCCTGCCCGGCTCGCGATAGACGGTGAGCGTTGCTTCCTGGTCACCAACCGGGAACGTGATCCGCCCGTAGGGGATGTACTCGCGTGTTTCACCGGTGGTGGTGGCGAGTTCGATCGGATCGGTCGGGATGGAAGTATCCGGCTCCAGCACGAAGACCAGGTCCGGATTCTCCGGGTAATACTCCAGCGGCACAAAGTTCGCCTTCTGGGTTTCGGTGAGCGGCGAGTTCTCGTTGGTGCGCATATATTCGTCGCGACGTTGACGGAAACGATCCAGCCGGTTGCTGGTGGTGGAACCTGTCACAGAAATCCCCTTCTGTCATGGCGCTGGTTCAGGCCGCTTCGCGGCGCAGGGAGAAGCCAAGTGCAAACATCATCAATAGCAGTCCGACGCCAAAGGCGAAGACGCCCATTGGAATATGGAGGGCTGCCACATCCGGCCGGCCGCGGCTGCCATACCCGAGGCCCATCTGGGCAAATACCATCACCAGAAGCAGCAGGTTGGTACCGGCGATCAGGTTGCGCCGGGTGAAGCCGGCCACAACTGCCAGCACCATCATCAGAACGGCAACCATGAATATGGTGTTTGCCACCATCGCATGGATGTCGATTGCTGTCCGGTCGCGGAACCAGCCCCATCCACCCAGCACCGGTTGCAGGGCCAGCATGGCGAACATCAGGACACTCAACCACTGGTAGATGGTCCGAAACGTCCCCTGGTTTCGGCTGATCATGGATGCTCCGATCATTGGATGGTCGTTCATCGTCAGGACGGAGTATATCCCGCCTGCCCTGCTGCGCTCAGAACAACCGCCGGATGACAGCCATCAGCAAGGTCAACCCGATTGAGAGGACGATCATCGTTGTGATCGGGATGAACACTCGTGTGTTTTCCCGTTCAATACGGATATCGCCCGGGAGTCTGCCAAACCAGGAAAGCCCGCCGGCCAGAACCAGCAGCCCAACCAGAATGGCGACGACGCCCGCACCGATCAACAGGATGGCAACCTCGCGGTTCTCCATCATTCCTCACCTTTTATAACGTCAACTACCTTGAAACTATGCCCGCGTGGGCTGTTGTCCTGATTCATTGCCGGGTCTAGACTCCAACCAATAACCGTGAACTTCCGGCATGATCGATGGA
Organism: uncultured Thermomicrobiales bacterium; assembly: GCA_964462545.1. Lineage (GTDB taxonomy): Bacteria > Chloroflexota > Chloroflexia > Thermomicrobiales > CFX8 > CAYWXR01. The sequence goes on along the minus strand of CAYWXR010000036.1, from coordinate 623 downwards.
GAGCACCACCATGACTGCAACTGAGCGTCGTGAGGCGTTCCGGCAACCAACGTCCGTTTCTGCCCGGCTGCATGAAAGCGCCCGGAAAGTGATGCCGGGCGGCAATACCCGCACCACTGTGCACTTCGATCCATATCCAGCTTACGCAAACCGTGGACACGGAGCGGTGGTGACCGACGCCGATGGCGAGGAGCGTCTGGACTTTCTGAATAACTACACCTCGTTGATCCACGGTCATGCCGATCCGGATGTCACCGAGGCGGTGATCCAGCAACTGCAGCAGGGTACGGCGTTCGGAATGCCGACACCCCACGAAATCGCCCTTGCCGAACTACTGGTGGAACGAATCCCGTCGATCGAGCAGGTGCGCTTCTCCAATTCCGGCACGGAAGCCGTGATGACGGCAATCCAGGCGGCGCGGGCCTTCACCGGCAAGCCGAAAATCCTGAAGTTCGAAGGTTCCTATCACGGTGCCTACGACTACGCCGGCGTCAGCACTGTGCCACCGGCCGATACCTGGGAGCATGCCGAACCGGTCGGCAAGGCTTACACCTATGGAGCGCCCCAGGGAATGCTCGATGACGTGGTGGTCAGCCGCTACAACGATGCCGACCTTACCGAGC
>CAYWXR010000035.1:10003-26469 GCA_964462545.1 uncultured Thermomicrobiales bacterium | reverse complement strand
TCCATTCCGCTTCGCTCCAGTCGAGATGACAACATGAAGGGGACTCGAGTAAGGGAAACGGGTATGGGGGGCTTCAGTCGAGATGGCAATACGAAGGGGACTCGAGTAAGGGGGACGGGTGTGGGGGTTTCAGTCGAGATGGTGGTACGAAGGGGGTGCGAGTAAGGGAGGCAGGTAGAGGGGACACAGGACGGGCGATGGTGAGCATTTCAATCCTGTTGAGAAAACGGGAGGAGTGCCACCCTCTACGATCGGGGCAGATTGGGCGCTAAGATACCGGGTGTTGATGCATGGACGATCATGGGGAGTTCGATGATGGATGTAATCGTAATTGGTGCCGGCGTGGTCGGGTCGTCGCTGGCGTGGCGGCTGGCGTCGCAGGGGGTGAACGTTACGTTGGTTGAACGTTCCTCTGCCGCGAGCGGAACCACCGGTTCCAGCTTCGCCTGGTTCAACGCCAACCAGAAGACGCCCGAAGATTACTTTGCCCTGAACCTTGCCGGCATGGATATGCACCGCGCCTTGCGGGATGAACTGGGTGAAGCCCCCTGGATGAACGAGGGCGGCAACCTGGTATGGTCTACCGGCAGTGACGAATCCACCGACCTGGAAACCAGTGGGCTGGAGGCCCGGATAGCCCGGTTGCAGAGCTGGGGTTATCCGGCCGAGTGGTTGACGCCGGCGGACGTCAAGGATCTGGAGCCCGGACTGCGGCCGGAATCCGGCGTCGAGCAGTTTGGCTGGTTCCCGACCGAGGGCTGGATCGACGGCCCGGAGCTGGCCCGGACAATGTGCAATCTGGCAGCCCAGGCTGGTGCAACGCTGCGTTTTGCCTGTGAGGTGACTGCCATCAACCGGGATGGCGACAAGGTGACCGGTGTGACACTGGCCAACGGCGAGATCATTTCAGCTGACCTGGTGATGAACTGTGCCGGCCCCGGTGCAGACAAGGTCGCCGCGCTGGCTGGCCGCACGCTTCCGCTGGCTCCGACGAAGGGTCTGATCGTCCGGGTAACGCCGGGGAATGGTGTAATCGGCCGGGTTATCCACGGAGCGAAGGTCCACATGCGGCCGGATGGCAACGGCATGTTGGTGCTGCACCACGGAGAAGCGGACATTGCGATTTCCAACGGTGAGCCGGCCAATGTCTGGGCCAACATCCTGCGCGAACGACTGATCGAGTATGTTCCGGCGGCAGAAGGAATTCGCATTTCCCGCTGGTCGATCGGTACGCGGCCGATCCCGGCAGATGGCCGCGCAACTGCCGGCCTGCTGCCGTCGTTGCCTGGCTACGGTGAAATCACGACGCACTCCGCGATCACGATGGGGCCACTTCTGGGCAAGTTGATCGCCACCGAGATCATCACCGGCGAACGCGACCCGCTGCTGGCCAACTTCAGCCCGGAGCGATTTGGATAGGGTGACCGCCTGCGGCATCCGGCGCGATCACGGGTCGCCCTTCGGGGTGACAGTTTGACCCGGGTTATTGCTCACGCAACGCCGTTGAAAACAACGGCGTTGCGTGAAACGGGTCTATGCCAGTTTCGCGATGGCGGCGTCGAGGCGGGCGAGGGAGCGTTCGAGGCCGATGACGCGCATGGTGTCGAAGAGTCCGGGGGAGACGGTGCGGCCGGTGAGGGCGACGCGGATGGGCATGAACATCTGCCCGGCCTTCAGGCCCAGTTCTTCGGCATCTTCCCGGAGTTTGGCCTCCAGGGCCGCTTCATCCTCAACACCAATCGATGCGACCGCAGCCCGTGATCGTTCGAGGGCTGCCCGGACTGCCTCCGGTTCCGTCTTGCGCGGGACCAGCAGTGCGGCATCGTATTCATCCGGTTCACCAAAGAAGAAACTGGTCAGTTCCGGTGCCTCGGTCAGCAGTTTCATCTTGTCCTTGATCAGACCGATGGCGTCTCGCGCCAGGGCGTACTCCGCCGAGCCTTCCGGTGCCTCACCAACCAGGCCCGCTTCCTGCAGGAGCGGCAGGCAACGGTGGGTGAGATCATCCAGTTCGATGATGTGGTTGATGTAGTACTGGTTGAACCAGAGCAGTTTCTCGAAGTTGTAGCGGGCGGCGCTGGGGTTGATGCGCTCGATGACGAACTTCTCGATCAGTTCATCCTTCGAGAAGATTTCGTCCCGGTCGTTGTAGGCCCAGCCAACGAGGGCCAGATAGTTGACCATCGCCTCCGGCAGGTAGCCGCCATTCTTGTAGAGCAGGACGCTGGCAGCACCCTGACGTTTGGAGAGTTTGCCCTTGCCGTCCGGGTTCAGGATGAGCGGCATGTGGATAAAGGTCGGCAGTTCCCAGCCGAATGCCTGGTAAATCAGTACATGCAGCGGGAACGACGGGATCCACTCCGGGCCACGGGTGACGTGGGTAATGCCCATCAGGTAGTCATCGACCATTGCCGCAAGGTGGTAGGTTGCGTAGCCGTCCGATTTCAGCAGCACCGCATCTTCCAGCGTCCGGTTTTCATACACCGTATCGCCGCGCAGGAGGTCAGTGACGGTGGTGGTGCCTTCCAGCGGCACCTTCAGGCGCACCACCGGGGTGATGCCCTGGTCGCGGAACTCCTGGCGCTGTTCCTCGGTGAGGTTGCGGCAGTGGCGGTCGTAGCCGGGCGGAAGCTTTTTGGCCTGCATCTCCTTGCGAACGGCATCCAGCCGTTCGGGAGAGCAGAAGCACTCGTAGGCATGGCCGCTGGCGATGAGTTTATCGGCGTGTTCGCGGTAGATGTCCAGACGTTCACTCTGGAAGTAGGGGCCAACCGGGCCGCCGACCTCCGGGCCTTCATCCCAGTCCAGACCCAGCCATCGCAACGACTCGGTGATGCTGTCGATGCTGGATTCCTGGAGCCGTTTGCGGTCGGTATCCTCGATCCGCAGGATGAAATCGCCGCCGTTCTGACGGGCAAACAGCCAGGTAAAGAGCGCGGTCCGCGCGCCGCCAACATGCAGATCGCCGGTTGGACTTGGGGCAAAACGTACCCGAATTCGGTTGGTTGTTTCGGTCACCGGTTCCTTCTTCCCTCCGCTGGAGCCTGCCGGCGGTTGAGTTCGCACTACAGTTCAACATCCGCGCCCGCCGGGGCACCCCTGAGTGTACCCGACCGGCGCAGTTTCATTGGACTCGCTCAGGTACCCTATAATCCGAAGGTAGAGCACGGTTCTGCTGTGTGGAACCGGGAGGGGGCCGACGCTTGGCAAACGAAGTTCACAAACTGCTGCAACACATTGTCCGTCACTATATTGGCCGGCAGGAAGCGATCGAAGTCGAACGCGATGCGTCTGCTGCGGAGAGCGGCGAGGCGCTTATTGCCGACAAGAGGCGGGTGTTGCGTCAGGAAGAAGAGCGTGCCGAGACGTTGGCCGAGCCATTCCGGGCAGGTCTCAAGCGTGCCGACGATGCCCGGCGTGCCGGTGGGAACGCCATCTCGCTGGATGACCGCAAGCCGGATGAGGACCAGCAGGCTGATGCCCTGATCCATTTTCTGGTGCGCTCCCAGCTCGCAACGTCCACCAGCAGGGAAACCGAGCCCCATCACTACATCTACACTGTCTCGGTCGATTGGGATGCGCTCGACCGGGTGGCCCGGGAAGCGAAGATCAACCTGACTGCTGTGCTGGACCGCAACGGCTAGTCGTTTGTCCTAGTTGTCCGCAGAAGTGATGGACCAAAGCCGATGACCGAACCACTGGACACTGCAGCACGGCTGGAACGGGCGATGAGTGCGCTCGGGATCACCTTTCACGATACCAGCCTGCTGTACCTCGCGCTGGTCCATCGTTCATATCTGAACGAGAGCGAAGAGTCCGAACTCAACGACAATCAGGAATCGAACGAACGTCTGGAGTTTCTCGGTGATTCTCTGGTCGGGTTCGTTGCTGCCGAATATGTCTATCGCAACTTTCCCGACCGGGAGGAAGGCGCACTAACCGTTTACCGGGCGGCACTGGTGCGTACCGAGACATTGGCCGCCTGGGCGCGTCGATTTGGCCTCGATGGTTTACTCTTGCTTGCCCGCGGAGAGATCGGGCCGAATGGCAAGATCCGTGACCGGATTCTCGCCGGGGTATTTGAAGCGGTGGTGGGGGCAATCTACCTCGATCAGGGTATCGAGCCGGCGTCAGCATTTCTGCGGCAATTGATCGAGGCGGATGGCCGCAAGATTATCAGCGCCAGCCAGCAGACCAACTACAAGGGACGGTTGCAGGAAGTGGTGCAGGCCCAGACCGGCAGGACCCCTTCGTACCGCACTGCCGAGGTTATCGGGCCGGCGCATGACCGGTCGTTCGTTGAGGAAGTTGTGCTCGGCAAGACGGTGCTTGGCACCGGCCGTGGGGCAAACAAGCGCATTGCCCAGCAGGAAGCCGCACGAAATGCGCTGGAGCGCATGCAACAGGGTGAAGGGATCACGACAGCCGATGGCCGGAGTCTACGATCAGATCACGATCTTTAGCGGCAACGCCAACCCGGAACTCTCGCGCGAGATCTGCGCCTATATTGATATCCCACCGGGCCGGGCCGAGATTTTCAAGTTCTCCAACGAGAACATCTTCGTCAAGATCGGCGAGAGCGTCCGCGAGAATGATGTCTTTGTTGTCCAGTCCATTTCCTCGCCGGTTTCCGATTCGATCATGGAACTGTTGATCCTGATCGACACCCTGAAGCGGGCTTCCGCCGGTCGGATCACGGCAGTGCTGCCCTACTATGGCTATGGCCGTACCGACAAGAAAGACCAGCCGCGTGTGCCGATTACGGCACGCTTGCTGGCCGACATGATTACCGTTGCCGGCGCCAACCGGGTGTTGACGCTGGATCTTCACGCCGGCCAGATTCAGGGCTTCTTCAACATTCCGGTCGATGAACTGACGGCAATGCACCTGCTCTCGCGGCATATCCTCGATCGACGATTCCCGAACCCGGTGATTGTGTCGCCCGACCTCGGCAACACCAAGCGGGCGCGCAACCTGGCCGAGGAGATCGACGCACCACTGGCGATCATTGAAAAGCGCCGGGTGAACAATTTCGACCGTAGTGAGGTGCTGAACCTGATCGGCTCGGTTGAGGGCTGCTCGGCGATCCTGTTTGACGATGAAATCGATACGGCCGGTTCGATCACCCAGGCGGCCCAGGTCTGTCTGGATAACGGGGCTGCCGCGGTGTATGCCTGTGCCACCCATCCGGTCCTCAGTGGGCCGGCCATCCAGCGTCTGGAGGCATCACCGTTGCGTGAGGTGATCGTGACCAACTCCATTCCGGTGCCGCCGGAGAAGCGCATCAGCAAACTGACGGTGCTCTCGGTGGGTAGCCTGATTGGTGAGACGATCCAGCGGATTCACACCGGCACCTCGGTGTCGCTTGCCTATCGCCCGGCATCACGAGGAATTGCGGGTATTCCATGACCAATGGCGCCCCCAGGCTGATTCTGGTGAAACATGCCCTGCCCGAACTGGTTCCGGGCAAGCCGGCCAGTAGTTGGCTGCTTTCCGAGGAGGGCAAGCAGGCGTGTCGACCCCTGGCCGAGAAACTGCAGGAGTTTGCCCCCGAGGTGATCGTAACCAGCACCGAACCGAAGGCCAACGAAACCGGCCTGCGGGTCGCTTCGGTGTTGAGCCTGCCGTTTGAATCTGCGCCGGACCTGCACGAGACGTTGCGTGAATCGGTGCCGTTTTCGGACAGTGTCGAGGCCTTCCATGCCCGCCTGCAGGAGTTCTTCAACCACCCGGACGAAATGGTGTTTGGTGAGGAGACTGCCCACCAGGCAACCGAGCGGTTTGTTGCTGCGGTAGAGGCGGTGCAGGCACGACACCCTGACAAGACGGTTGCGATCGTCTGTCACGGCACGGTGATGAGCCTCTATGTTCACCGTCTTACCGGTCAGGACCCATTCGAACTCTGGCGTCAACTCGGCCTGCCGGCCGTCATCGCCATCCGCCCCGATTCCCCCAACCCCATCGAGGTCGTTCCCCGCATTTCCTGATGCATCCCGGCCCACCACCCGTTGCCCCCGCAAGGTAGGGGTGTATTGCAATACATCCCGGTTACCTTGACACCACTCCTGCCAACCTCATACCCTCTTGCTGACTAGTCATGCAATGAATAGCGTGGCGGATGGAGGTGTGGTGAGACGGGTCCTGGTGTTGGTGAGTCTGCTGCTGTTGGTGGCGGGTGCTTGCGGGGAGGATAACAACGGCTCCGGTGGGGAAGTGACGATCTTTGCTGCTGCCTCGCTGACCGACGCCTTCAACCGGATCAAGGTCGATTTCGAAGCAGCCCATGAGGGTGTAACCGTCACCTACAACTTCGCCGGATCGCAGGCACTGGTGACCCAGTTGGACCAGGGTGCCCGTGCCGATGTCTTCGCCTCGGCCAATATCGCCCAGATGACTGCCGCTCAGGATGCCGGACTAATCGACGGCGCCCCGCAGATATTCACCCGCAACCGTCTGGCAATCATCGTGCCGGCGGATAATCCGGCCGGGATTGCCGCTCCGCGTGACCTGGCAAATCCCGGCATCAAACTGGTGCTGGCCGTTCCTCAGGTTCCGGTTGGTGCCTATACCCGCGAGGCCCTGGACCTGATAGCTGCCGACCCCGGCTCCGGTGAGGATTTTCGCAACCGGGTTGAGGCCAACATCGTCTCGCTGGAGGACAACGTCCGCCAGGTGGTGGCAAAGGTCGCTCTTGGTGAGGCTGATGCCGGGGTGGTCTATATGACGGACATTACCGCCGATGTGGCGGAAGATGTGATGATCGTCTCGATTCCGGATGAGTTCAACGTCATCGCAGAGTATCCTGTTGCCAGCGTAACGGATGGCAACATGGAACTGGCGGACGCGTTCATTGAGTGGATTCTTTCCGACAACGGACAAGCTGTGCTTCAGGAGTTCGGGTTTGCCGGATTGCCGTAAGCCGGCCGGGCAGTGCCGATGATCCAGGAACCGGACCGTTCGACGCGTGCTGTCCGTCTGCGGCAGGCATTGTCCAGCCCGCAGGTAGTCCTCTGGCTGGCGAGCAGTGTGTTGCTGGCGTTTCTGCTGATCCCGCTGGCGGCGATTTTCATCCGGGCGGTGCCTTCCGGAGCGTTCACAAGTGTCCTCGATGAGGAGATCGTCCACGAGGCACTGAAGCTCTCGCTGGTCACGACGCTGATTACGCTGGTTATCACGGTGGTGTTTGGCACCCCGGTGGCCTACCTGCTGGCCCGCTACGAGTTCCGGGGTAAACGGGTGATTGATTCGCTGGTTGACCTGCCCATGGTGTTGCCGCCGGCGGTGGCCGGTGTGGCGATGCTGATGGCCTTCGGCCGCCGCGGCATTCTCGGCCCGTGGCTTTCCGACTGGTTTGGCCTTGAAATTCCCTTCACGACGCTGGCCGTGATGATGGCGCAGACGTTCGTCGCCGTGCCGTTCTTCATTCGTTCGGCGAAGGCGGGGTTCGAGCGGGTTGACCCCGAGATAGAGCATGTTTCGGCAACACTGGGTATCTCCCGCCTGCAGACCTTCTTTTCGGTGACGGTGCCCCTTTCGCTTCCGGCGCTGATGAGTGGTGCGGTGATGGCCTGGGCTCGGGCACTCGGCGAGTTCGGCGCGACGATCATGTTTGCCGGCAATTTCATGGGGCGCACCCAAACCATGCCGCTGGCCATCTACCAGGCAATGGAATCGGGCGACCTGGATGCGTCGCTGGCGCTCTCCGGCATTCTGATAATTGTCTCGTTCTCGGTGCTGATTGCGTTCCGATGGTTGACCTCGCTGGTACCGGGAGGTGGCAGTGCTTGATCTGCACCTGCGCCGGCATCTGGCGACATTTGACCTGGATGTTGCCCTGCACCTTGATGCCGAAGTGCTGGCACTGTTCGGCCCTTCCGGGTCCGGCAAGTCGATGACGCTGAAGATGATCGCCGGGATCGAACGGGCGGATACTGGCGCCATCGCTTCCAACGGGCGGGTGCTGTTTGATTCCAGGGCAGGGATCAACCTGTCGCCGCAGCAACGCCGGGTTGGCTATGTGCCGCAACACTACGCCTTGTTTCCTCACCTCGACGCGCGGGAGAACATCGCGTTTCCGTTGCGCAAGGGGCAGGGCTGGACGGCAGCACGAGCTTCTGCACGGGCCGGCGAACTGCTGGAGTTGTTTGGTCTGTCGGCCTTTGCCGAAGTCCGCCCCCGGCAACTTTCCGGTGGACAGCAGCAACGGGTAGCGATTGCCCGGGCACTTGCCGGCGATCCGGAGATCCTCTTGCTGGATGAACCGTTCTCCGCCCTCGATGCGCCGACCCGTGAGGAGTTACGGGCCGGGTTTCGGCAGATACAGCGCCGTCTGAACATTCCCGTGTTGCTGGTGACCCATGATCTTGAGGAGGCCGCGACGCTCGCCCCACGGATGGCGGTGATCATTGACGGGCAGATTCAGCAGGTCGATCAGACCCGGGCCGTGCTCGACCGCCCGGTAAACCGCCGGGTTGCGGAACTGGTGCGGTCGCGTAATCTGGTGCCCGCGACCGTGCGGGGTGGAGGGCTTGATTCCTCGCTGGGGCGTCTTGCGGTTGATCCCGGTGCGTTGGCCGACGGCACCCCGGTGACGATGGTGATCCGCCCGGAGGCGATCCGCATCTCCGGTGAGGGGCCGGTTTCGTTGCAGGGGGTTGTTTCCGAGGTAATTGACCATGGCACACGGGTCGCCCTGCATGTCCGGGTGAATGACACCCCGCTGGAGGTCTCCCTCTTCCCCGGCGCGTCGCCGCTTGCTGGCCTGCGGGTTGGCGATCAGGTTGTCCTTTCCATGTCCCCTGAAGCGATCCACCTGATCCTCGGCAACGGACGATAGTTCGACAGATGTCACGTCGTCGCATTCGGCGAGGCCCCTTTACTCCATTTCGTTCCGGTCGGGATGATGAATACAGGAGTTGTCCCTGATCGAACATCGGAAAGGGCCACCCCGGTTCAAACCGTCATCCCGAGCGAAGCCGAGGGGGCTCGCCTGACACAGCAAGAGAGGTGACCTACCCGTTCCTGCAGGGGGGAGAGGTGTTGTGGTTGTGAGTGGTGACTTCTCCGGAAATGGCAAACCCGGCCCTGGGGTGGGCCGGGCTCTGCGGTTGATTGCGCCTAAACCTGATCCAGCGCCTGTTCGAGGTCGGCGAGGAGGTCGTCGGGGTGTTCGATGCCGATGGACATGCGGATCAGTTTGTCGGTGAGGCCGATGGCGGCCTGGTCTTCCGGGCTGACGTCGGCGTGGGTCATCGTTGATGGATGTTCGGCAAGGGATTCCGTGCCGCCCAGACTGACTGCCAGTTTGATCAGTTGCAGGGCATCGAGGAAGCGGAACGCTTCCGCCTCACCACCCTTGATGTCGATTGAGATCATCGAGCCTGGGCCGAGACACTGCCGCTGGTAGATGTCGTATTGCGGATCACCTGGCTGGAGGTGTCCCAGGTAGTAGACCTTCTCCACCTTCGGGTGATCCCGCAGGTAGTCGGCGACAGATTTCGCCACTTCCTGCTGGCTGATCATCCGGGGTTTCAGCGTTTCCAGGCTGCGCAACAGGAGCCATCCGGTCCAGGCGTCGGCCATGGATCCGAGGAAGGTGCGCATGCCACGGACGCGCTTGATGAGGTCTTCCGAACCGAGGCAGATGCCTGCCAGCAGGTCGCTGTGGCCGCCGATGTACTTGGTTGCAGAGTAGAGCACCAGGTCGGCACCCTGCTTGATCGGTTGCTGGAAGAGCGGGCCGAGGAAGGTGTTATCGACAGCCACGATCACCTTGCGCTCGTCAGTTGAATACTGCTTCGCAATATCGGCGCACATCTGGATATCGACCAGATAGTTCAACGGGTTCGACGGCGTCTCGACGTAGATCATTGCCAGACGGTCGGACTTACCGGATTCCTCGAGGATCCGGACAACATCATCATAGGTGTCGTTCACGCCAAATCCGGCACTCTCGATGCCGTAGTTTGGCAAGACGGTCTTGATGAAGTGGTCGGTGCCTCCATAGACGGACGCGCTGTGGAGGAGCAGGTCTCCCGGCCTCAGGAATTCGAACATCGTGGTGGTGATGGCGCTCATGCCGGTGGCAAAAGCAAGGGCCGCATCGGCACCATCCCAGAGCGTCATCCGGTCTTCGAGAATTTCGACGTTCGGGTTGTTGATGCGGCCATAGGCCAGACTGATGGTTTCTCCCGGATTCGGTTCGCGCAGCCCGTAGGCTACCGAAAAGAAATCCTTGCCCTCCTGGGCATTCTTGAAAACGTAGGTCGAGGTCTGGAAGATGGGTGGTTTGAGTGCCCCCTCCGACCATTCGGGTCGATAGCCATAGCCCATCATCAACGTTTCGGGTTGCAGTTGCCTGCTCCCCAGGAATTTCTCCTGCTTGCGGGTGGACACAGACAATCCTTTCGTGGACTGGCTCGCGGGGGCAATCTGCCTAGTTGCGGAACTGCCCAATCATATCGGAGAACCACTGTTTAAGCCGTTCCCGGTTCTCGGCCCCACTGCCCGGGGCGAAGAGAATGCCGAGGATCAACCCATAGGTAAAGAACTTCATTGCTACTCGAGCACGAGCAAACATGGTGTGCGAACCTTTCCGGATCAGGACGATGTTGCGGTGTTGGTCGATGCCGGCGGAACCAGTTCCGCAACCTCTTCGATGGTTGCTTCGGCATCGTTATCGCTCTTGAGCGGGGTCTTGGCGGCGATGTCAGAAACCTGGGTCTTGACCTTGTCCATCACCGGTTGAGCCTGGTGGGCGACTTCGCTGGCGCGCTCGGCGGCCTTTTCCTTGATGTCATCGGCCTTGTGTTTCAGATCATCCAGCGGCAGTTCGTTGACCTTGGTGCGAATGGCCTCGCGTGTCTGGTCTCCGGACATCGGAGCCAGGGCGAGTGTGACAAGAGCGCCGGCGATTGCCCCAATAACAACACCGGCGATAAAAGCGAAGTCATGGCGGCTTTCTTCTCGTTGAAGCATGAATGTCCCTCCACATTTTCTGTAAACAATGTTTCCGGTTCCCATACCGTACCAATCAATAGTAACAGTTTGGTTTCTGGCAAAACGTCGCGAAGATATGCGGATTCTCTGTGCTATCATCGACTGGTAATCCGGACGGATTCGGGGATGTAGCAGGAGCGTAACAACACCCATGAATATTCACGAATATCAGGCCGCCGAACTCCTGGAGACTTACGGCATACCGATTAATGCCGGAAAGATTGCCACCACTGCCGAGGAGGCCGCCCTGGCTGCCCAGCAACTGGCCGGCAGTTCGGGCAAGGTCGCTATCAAGGCACAGGTACATACCGGCGGTCGTGGCAAGGCTGGCGGTATCAAACTGGCCGGCTCTCCAGACGAAGCACGCGAGGCAGCGAGTGCCATCCTCGGGATGGACATCAACGGACACATTGTCCACAAGGTGCTGGTCGTGCCAGCCGTTGATATTGCCCGTGAATACTATCTCGGCATCATTCTGGATCGTGCCGCTCGCGGCATCACGATCATGGCCAGCGCCGAGGGTGGTGTTGATATTGAAGAAGTCGCCCGCGAAACCCCGGAAAAGATCATCCGGGTAACCGCCGATCCACTGCTGGGCCTGCAGGATTACCAGGCTCGCATGGTCGCATTTGGTCTGGGCATCGAGCCGCAACTGATGCGTGGTTTCCTCGCTATTGTCCAGTCGCTCTACGATGCGTTTGTGGGCTCGGACGCCTCGCTGACCGAGATCAACCCGCTCATTTTGACCTCCGACGATCGCTGGCTGGCGCTGGATTCCAAGGTCACCCTTGATGACAACGCGCTCTATCGTCATCCCGGATTCGAGGATCTGCGCGATGCCAACGAAGAGGATCCGACCGAAACCCGTGCCCGTGCCAACGGCATCTCGTTTGTGAAACTGGATGGCAACATCGGCTGCGTGGTGAACGGCGCCGGTCTGGCCATGGCCACCATGGATGCGGTGAAGCAGGAGGGTGGCGAACCGGCCAACTTCCTCGATGTTGGCGGTGGCGCAAGTGCCGACCAGGTCGCCCTGGCACTGGAACTGGTGTTGTCCGACCCGTCGGTGAATGCCATTCTCTTCAACATTTTCGGCGGCATCACCCGCTGTGACCTGGTTGCCAGGGGCATCCTCGAAGCCCGCTCGCGGGTTGAGGTGAATGTGCCGATGGTAATCCGTCTGGTAGGCACCAATCAGGAAGAAGGCCGGCAGATTCTCTCGGAAGCCGGTATTACCACCGTCGATACCATGACTGAAGCGGCACGCGGCGTTGTAGCCGTCTCCCGCGCCGGTCAATAGAGGGGAAACCGGAAACCGTGAGCATTCTTGTCGATAGCAACAGCCGAGTTCTGGTTCAGGGCATCACCGGCCGGGAGGGAACCTTCCACACCGGCGGGATGCTGGAATATGGCACCAAGGTCGTCGCCGGTGTGACACCGGGCCGCAGCGACCGTACCGTCCATGGCGTGCCGGTCTTCGACACCGTGGCCGATGCTGTTCGCGAAACCGAACCGAACGTCTCGATCATCTACGTCCCCGGCCCGTTCGCGCCGGACGCGATCATCGAAGCGGTTGATAACAAGATTCCGCTGATTATCTGCATTTCCGAGAACATCCCGGTCAACGACATGGTCAAGGCCTACAAGCATGTCAAGAACAGTGGTTCGCGGCTGATCGGCCCGAACTGCCCGGGTCTGATTACACCGGGTGAGGCCAAGGTTGGCATCATGCCCGGCTATATCCACCAGCGTGGCCGCGTAGGACTGGTTTCCCGCTCCGGCACCCTGACCTACGAAGTCGTCTGGGCATTGACCCAGGCCGGCCTGGGTCAGACCAGCGCAGTCGGTATCGGTGGTGACCCGATCATCGGCACCTCGTTCATCGACGTGCTGGAGATGTTCCAGAACGACGATGAGACCGAAGGCATCGTGATGCTCGGTGAGATCGGTGGCACTGACGAAGAGCAGGCCGCTGCCTATATCAAGGAGCACGTCACCAAGCCGGTCGTCAGTTTCATTGCCGGCCGCACAGCGCCTCCGGGCAAGCGCATGGGCCACGCCGGCGCGATCATCTCCGGTGGCACCGGCACGGCAGCCGAGAAGATTGCCGCACTCAACGCTGCCGGCGTCGAAGTCGCCGCCCGCCCGGTCGAAGTCGCCGACATCATGAAGTCCAAACTCTCGGCGTAGATCGACCCGGTTACAACCAGATTTTCCCGACAAGAAAGGGGCCCGTTCTCTGTTCGAGAGAACAGGCCCCTTCCTTGTGTCCCCTCGAAGGAGTAAGGGCGCATCGCAATGCGTCCGCCGCAACCACCCGGAATCCCTATACGGATCCAAACCCGGTACTGCGTCATCCCGAGCGAAGTCGAGGGACCTCTCTCCATACCGGTCAGGAGGGGAAAATGAACGTTTTGGCTGAACGTCGATCGAGATCCCGATGTTCGGTGGACAGCGATCCTTTGACTCCGCGTAGCCTGCCCTGTGCGAAGTCGAATGGACACCGCTCAGGATGACAAATAAACATTGTTGCTCCGGATCGGACATGCATGACGATCACCGCGGACATATTGCAATGCGCCCCTACCCGTGCGGGGGAGGGCGCATATACGTCAGTTCTCCTGTTTGAACGCACGTGACGCCAATGATGCCCGTACCCCTTCGGGCGCTATCTGGCGTTCAGCCATGCCTCCAGGCGGGCGGTGGATTCCGGGGTTTGGCGGAGGCCGAGTTTGGTGCGGCGCCAGAGGATGTCCTCGGCGGTGACGGCCCATTCGTGGTCGATCAGGAACTGCACCTCGCGTTCGTAGAGATCCGGGCCGATTTCCTCGCCGAGGTCATCGACCGATGTGCAGCCTTCGAGAAGTTCATGCATCCGGGTACCATAACGGCGGGCATAGTCGCGGACAAGGCCGGCGGGCAACCAGGGGAACTCGAGGATGGCCCGTTCCAGCACGCTGTCGAACCGCGGCAGATCGAAACTGCTGCCTGGTAGCTGTGCGGTGGCGGTCCATGCAGGGCCGGTTTCCGGGAAAAAGTCCGCCAGTTGTGCGATTACCTGTTCCGCCAACAGACGGTAGCCTGTCAGTTTTCCGCCCAGCACGTTCAACACCGGGGCGCCGCCTTCGGTTTCCGTCTCAAGGCGATAGTCGCGGGTGACTGTCGATGCTGAAGCGGCTTCATCGTCAAAGAGCGAACGCACGCCGGAATACGCCCAGACCACATCGGCCGGGCTGATCTGCGACCGGAAATATTCATTCACCAGATCGCAGAGATACTCGGTTTCTCCGGCGCTTATCCGGACGTTCGACGGGTCGCCGGAATAGGGCACATCGGTGGTGCCGATCAGTGTGTAGTGGCTCTCGTAGGGCAGCACGAAGACAATCCGGCGGTCGTCGTTCTGGAGCACATAGGCCTGCTGCCCCTCGTGCAGCCGGGGCACGATAATGTGGCTCCCCTTGACCAGACGGAGTTTAGCCGGCATATCCACCTGCAGGATGTCGTTCAGCACACCCGGCACCCACGGCCCGGCAGCGTTGACAATGACCCTCGCGCGGAAGGTCTGCCCGGTTGAAGTGGTGACCAGCCAATGGTCGGTATGCCGTTTGGCCGAGGTGACCCGGGTGCGCGGCAGGATCGTTGCACCGCGGCTGGCGGCATCCAGTGCCGTCAGCACCACCAGCCGGGCATCGTCGATCCAGCAATCGGAATAGACAAACCCGATGCGCAGTCTCCCGGTCAGCGGTGCGCCGTAGGCGTGGGTTCGCAGGCTGACCCGTTCGGATTTTGGCAGCGAACTATCCGGTGCCAGCCGGTCGTAGAGAATCAACCCGGCGTGCAGCATCCAGGCAGGGCGGATACGCCGGTTGTGCGGCATGACAAAACGCATCGGTTTGACGATGTGCGAGGCGGCATGGAGCAGCACTTCGCGTTCGGAAAGTGATTCGCGGACCAGTTTGAACTCGCGGTGCTCCAGATAGCGCAGCCCGCCATGCAGCAGTTTGCTGGATGCGGACGATGTTGCCTGTCCCAGATCGCCCTGTTCGCAGAGGACAACCGAAAGGCCCCGACCGACGGCATCACGGGCGATACCAACACCATTGATGCCACCGCCAATGACCAGCAGGTCCGTTTCCGGTTGTTCGCTCAATCGGTTGCTCCAGATCAATGATTCGATGCAGCACCACTGCCGGGCTTTCGTCCGGGCCGGTGGAGCACCTTGCGCGGGTGGATTTCAAGAATAACCCGCGGGGCATCTGATAGCGCGCCAGCGAAGGCTTCGGCCTTGTCGCCGATATAGCGTTCGGCGATGGGAACCATCTCCACCCGCGCGGCGGCGTCATCCCGGATGATTTCGATATGCCCGCGAATCTCGACGAAATGGTACGGGTTCTCCGGGTCCTCGACAATTACCGCCACGCGGTTATCACGCTCCAGGTTGGCTACCTTCCGGCTGCCTGCCGGGGTGATCATCCGCAGTACCCCATCGACCTCGCGAAACCACATCACCGTCATCTGCGGCGACCCATCCGGCAACAACGTCGCCAACCTCGCAAACGCCTGCTTCCCCAACAGCCGGCGAACATCCTCGCTAAACACAGCGACCCTCTCCACTTGCCCTACTACGTGATATCCCGATGAAACTCTAGCACTCACAGGCCACCAACCTGTTGTGTCCGTTACATTGCCCGAGAGGCTGCTTGTAGACTCGTGGAGCAGGGTGTTGTTGGTTCAGGCGGAAGGAGGCACGGTCTGTCTTCGGAACTTACCTACGCTCTTTACCAGATCGTGAGGTCTCTGCCGCGTTTCGGATTCCCGGTCCCTGGGGAAATTCCCGTTAGCGGTATCTACCTGTTCTTCGAACGAGGAGAAGTGATCTCTCTACACGGTGAGCAAATTGACCGGATTACCCGTGTAGGCACGCATATCCGGGACGGGCGTCTTGCAACCCGGCTGAAACAGCACTACGGCCCGGTTCGGAAACCGGGTGGTAACAAGAATGCCAGTGCATTCCGGCGACATGTCGGAGGAGCTCTCCTGACCCGTGTCAATCCACAAAACCCGAATATTTCTGGTTGGATCAAGCAGGGTGGGCCCAGAGATATGGCCACAGAAGTGCTGGTAAGTGAATGGCTCCGGCAACAGACTACATTCTGCTGCATTCCGGTTGCTAACGCTACTGACCGGCTGGAGCTTGAGCGTGGCCTGATCAGTCTGCTTTCACAGAGCCCTGAGTCCAGGCCAACTTCTTTGTGGCTGGGGCTGTACGCCCAATCGCCGGTCATTCGTCAGGGTGGACTCTGGAATGTCACAGGGATGGGTAAATCACCACTGACTCACATTCAACTCGAGACCATTCTGCAGTTGACCAGCGTCTGAGCCTTTCCTTCGGACAGCACCCGCACATCAGGCTAGTGACCATTTCCGGAGATCTGGAGGATGGCGACGCCGGCGATGATGAGGGCGAT
>CAYWXR010000035.1:4418-9903 GCA_964462545.1 uncultured Thermomicrobiales bacterium | reverse complement strand
AGTGACCATTTCCGGAGATCTGGAGGATGGCGACGCCGGCGATGATGAGGGCGATGGCGGTGAGGCGGATGGCGTTGTGGGAGTCGCCAAGGATGAGGATGCCGGCGAGGGCGGTGCCGCAGGCTCCGATGCCGGTCCAGACGGCGTAGGCCGAGCCTACCGGGAGCGTGCGCAATCCCAGTGAGAGCAGAGCAAAGCTTGAGACGCCGAACGCAACAAACGAGATCACCCACGGCCAGCGGCTGAAGCCGTGGCTCTCCTTGAGCGATAACGCCATGCCAACTTCGAGAAGACCCGCAACGATGACATACAACCAGGCCATGGTGGCACTGTCCCTTCTGAATGCGGGACAGACCGGGCAGGTGCTGTCCCGTGAGAGTCGCACTTGCGCCGTCTTGTCATTCCGGGTACGGCGCAACCTCTCGTCCGGGACCTGCCGTTGGGGCGGGCCGGTTCAACTATAGCAATCAGGAATGGATCACCAGGGGCCGATGATCTTGTCGAGGACTGCCATCAGGATCACGGCTGCCAGGGCAATAACGCCGGCGATGGCAAGGGTCAGATTCCGGACGGCGCGCGGTTCGGGGCCGGCAACACGGTGTGCAATTGCGCCACCGGCAGCCCCCAGAGCGAGCAGTAACGGGATACCTCCGAGGACGCCATAGAAAAGCACCGCCAGCAGTGCCCGGGGCATGGCGGCCAGCCCGGATTCATATTCACTAAACGGTATCGGAAAGCGGTAAACAAGCGCACAGAGGGCCGCCAGCGGGAACGCCAGCAAGACGGCTGCGATGGCACCAGTGAGGATTGAAGCTCTCATGGTGGCGTGCCTTTCTGTGTCTGTTGTTGATGTCGGGAAGGCGGGGCCATTCGTGGCCCCGCCGGGAGTGCAGTGTATCTAGACGGCGCGGTTGTCGCGGCCCCAGTGGTGGGTGAGGAAGTTGGCCTGCCCGGCCTTTTCGAGGGCGGCGGCAACTTCTTCCTTGCTGCGGCGACCGGTTGGCAGGCTTTCGGCGTCCGCCAGGGCGATTCCGACCCGGGCTGCCAGTGCCGAACTCATCTGCAGTCCTCGCAGGTGCACCTTGTCCACCGTATCACCTTCGGTGTGGCCATAGCCGCGGCCGATCATGCCGGCAGTGGAATCGGCGCTGTTGATCGTCGCGCTCGGGAATCCTTCCAGGAAGAAGGGGAAGTGGTCCGAGTGGGCGCTGATGCGGTTGTTGGTGCTGATCTCGTAGAAATTGTCCTTCGACCACTGCTCGAACCAGGCCCGCATGTCGGCATCGTCGGTGGTGTTCACCCGGTCGTGTCCGCCCATGCCGCGTCCTGCACCGTCCAGGTTGACGACGTAGACGAGCTTCTCCTTCGATTCCGGATCCAGGTAGCGTTCGACGTGCTTGAAGCTGCCGCCGAGACCTAGTTCCTCATATCCGAAGCAGATGATGCGGATGGTGCGCCGCAACTGACCGGCAAACGGGGCGAGAGCCTTGCCGACTTCCAGTCCGACCAGCGTGCCGGCTGCATCGTCGCCGGCACCGTAGGCGATATCGTGGCCGTCATAGTGACCACCCATCAGGATGATCTCTTCCGGGTTCGTGCCAGGCACATCGCCGATCACGTTGTAGGACTTCGAGAGGTAGGTGCGGTTGGAGAGCTTGATCTTCACCCGCGGGGTTCCGCGTTGGGCCAGGCGGCGGATCATGCTGCCGGATTCGTGGTTGATACCAATGCCGGGGATGGCGGCTTCGTGGTCCTTGTCTTCCTTACCACCGGGTTTTTGTGCGTAGAGCGCACCGGTGATGTGGAGCAGGCCGGGGTTCTTGTTCACCATGATGTGGCCGATGGCGCCACCTTCAACCGCCAGGCGGTACTTGTCGGTGCGGTGCAGGGAAACCTGGCCCGGCAGGTTGGTTTCGGCAGCGCTGAGGACGATCTTGCCGCGGATGCTGTCGCCGGCGCGGGCGAAATCCTCGGCCTCGCCTTCGCCAAGGTCAATCAGTTCGCCCTCGATTTCGCCGGAGCCGGCGAAGGGCATGGCAATGGCGGAGAAGGGGCGCTCCACCGGGGCGGTCATGGTCAGTTCGCAGGTGCCGCGTTCCCAGGCGTACACCGGAAACTCCTCCAGGTGGACATTCTGCAGGCCGTATTCCTCCATCTTTGCCTTGAGGAATTCGGCTGCCTTGTGCTCGCTTTCGGTGCCACCGAAGCGGGAGCCAAGGTCGTCGCAGAGATAGAGCAGGCTTTCGTAGATTTCGCCGCTGGTCCAGATCGTTCCCAGGGCTTCGCGTTCGATTTTCCTGGCGATATCCGACACAGGGTCTTCCTTTCTGTCTGTTCACCACAGAACATCTTCGGGGTAGCATGGTCAGTTGGCGGCGGTTTGTCAACGCCTGGTTACTGGCCAGGATCCTGCCGGTTCGTTACGGGTCTAGAATAAGGACAAGACATTTTGCTGGGCAGATTCGAGGGGAACCTGATGACCAGAGGAAACAAACTGCTGCTGAACGGCAGGATATTCACCGCCGCGGATACCAACCGGTGGGCAACTGCCGTTGCCATCCGCAATGGCGTCATTACCTACGTTGGCGATGATGCGGATGCTGCACGGGCAGCGGCCGGCCCGGATGCCAACATGATTGACCTGGATGGCCGGTTGGCAACGCCGGGGTTGATCGACGTCCATACCCACCCGATGCTCTATGGCGGTTCGCTGGCAAACATCGACCTGCGCAATGGCATTACCTCGATTCAGGACATTCTGGACCGCGTCAAGGAAGCAGCTGACCGCACGCCGAAGGGCGAATGGTTGCGAGGCTGGGGTTACTACACGCTGATGATCAAGGAAGGTCGTCCCCCCACACGTTGGGAACTGGACAGTGTTGCGCCGGACCACCCGGTGGAACTCATCCAGCGTTCTGGCCACGAGGTGGCGACCAACTCGCTCGGCCTGCAACTGGGTGGCTATACCCGTGATACGCCGGATCCGGAAGGTGGCCTGATTGAACGCGACGAGAACGGTGAACTGACCGGCCTGCTCATCGAGAACGCCGGACGTGGCCTGCGCGATGCCTCCACCCCGGAGCGCACTCCGGAGATGGACGAGGCCGACCTGCGCCGGGCGATCGCCTCGTTCCTGGCAAATGGCATTACCTCGGTTGGTGAGGCACACGTTACCGGGCCGGACATGTTGCGGCTGTACCAGAAGGTACAGGCTGATACCTCGGTCCCGCGGGTGCGCTTCAATCTGATGCTGGCCCATGGCTGGATGCTGGAACTGGCCGAGCAGACCGGTTTGCAGACCGGGTTCGGCAATGAATGGTTGCGGGCCGGCCCGCTGAAGTTCTTCATCGACGGCACCGAGGGACAGCGCACGGCGATGATGTCGGAGGAGTATTCCGATGATCCCGGCAACAAGGGCATGTGGATGTTCGCGCCGGAGGTCTTCCGCGAGCGGATCATCCGGGCGCACCTGGCCGGTTGGCAGTGCGCCGTTCATGCCATTGGTGATGCGGCGATTGAACTGACGCTGGATGCCTACCGCGATGCACAGGCACAACTGCTCCGGCCGGATATCCGCCACCGGATCGAGCATGCCTCGCTGTTGCGGCCGGACCTGATCGACCGCCTCGCACTTGAGCAGGTGATCCCGGTGCCGGGGGCACGCTTCGCCTCAAACGACTATCCGGTGCTGATGGCCCGCTATGGTGCCGACCGGGTGCGCTGGTATCAGCCGTGGAACTCAATGCTGGAGCGCAATATCCCGGTGCCGGTTTCCTCCGATGCGCCGGTGCAGTTGCCAAACCCGGCCCAGAACCTCTGGGCGATCATCAACAGCCGGTCGGAGTTCGACCGCGACCACGTTATGCAACCGGAAGAGCGCATTCCGCTTGAAGAGACGCTACTTGCCTATACCCGTAACGGCGCCTGGGCAAGCCATGAGGAACACATCAAGGGTCAGCTCAAGCCGGGCATGCTCGGTGATGTAACGGTCTTCAACACAGACATCTTCAATGTCGACCCGCTGGAACTCGACCAGATTCAGGTCGACCTGACGATCGTCAACGGGGAGGTTGCCTTCACCCGCGACGGTATCTAGGAACGCACTGCCTGTCACTCCCGGATGCCGGGAGTGGCAGGTCATCCCGCACGCTGCCCGGTTGGCCTGGAACAACACTGACCACCTTCTCAGGAACGATCAGTATGATTGTCCAGCACATTGCGGAGTGAGATACAGGCAGTCCACTGTTCCGGTGGACCTGATTCAGGATGGAACGCATGCCGGAAACGTTCGAGTTGGTGGTTCTGGTGGTGAGTCTGGTTGCGGCCGGCGCTGCGATCTGGGCGGCATTGTCTGCCCGCGCGACGCTGGCGGAGATCAGGCGGCAGAGCCAGATTGTGCTGGATGTCGGTCTTTCCGTTGTCGAACCGGGCGGACAACTGGTGCTTCAGGCGCAGAACGCCAGCCGGGTGACGGCAACCATTGCCCACGTCGCCGTGCAGATCGAGGCACCCCGGCTCAGCCCTGAACATCGTGAGAAACTCGAGGCTCCGATGCGTCTGACACTGGCGTTCCAGCTTGCCCCGGCGCGTTCGACAGATATCCGGATGGTCTCGCTGATCGACCTCTCCGAAGCCCTGTTGGCGGTGTCGGTCGAACGGGCCGAGTTAACCGCGTTGGCCTGGGACCAGGATGGCACGCTGCATCGTGGCGAGCCGATGCTCCTCAAGCCGATCGAGTGGCGAGAGCGTGGCCGTATCGCCCGAATGGCCGGCGGCGCAAAGTCCTCCGCTCAACCGGAAGACGCCGTGGACACTCCGGAACCGGCACCCGCTGCCGTCAGCGACGACACCGGCCCCCTCGAACTCGCCGACCCCGACGAGGCCTGACCCACCCGCTGCCCGGTTGCCCCCTGATTGCCGGCCGCCCCCCGGTTCCAGGTTTGTGTTTGTCACCCCCGTCATCTCGCCGGGCGCACCTGCCCCTTGTCATTTCGCCGGGAGCACCCCCCATTTGTCATCTCGCCGGGAGCACCCCCCTCTTGTCATCTCGCCGGGAGCGTAGCGGAATGGAGAGATCTCACAGCACGCCAACGAACGGTTTGTGATGACTCATGTCCTCCGACTGGAGAGATCTCTCCACTCCACTCCGCTACCGCTCCGTTCCGGTCGAGATGACAAGTTGGGGGGCGCTCGCTGTTCGTTCCGGGCAGGATGACATTTTGGGAGTGTTGCCTGTCTGGTCCGGGGAGTGTGACAGGTTCAACTCGTCATCTCGACTGGAGCCCCCATGTCATCTCGACTGGAGCGCAGCGGAATGGAGAGATCTCGGCGCACACCAACGAACGGTTTGCAATGACCCATGTCCTCCGACTGGAGAGATCTCTCCACTCCACTCCGCTACCGCTCCGTTCCGGTCGAGATGACAAGTTGGGGGGCGCTCGCTGTTCGTTCCGGGCAGGGGGAAAATTGGGAGCGGTGGCTGTCC
>CAYWXR010000035.1:0-4318 GCA_964462545.1 uncultured Thermomicrobiales bacterium | reverse complement strand
GGGGGCGCTCGCTGTTCGTTCCGGGCAGGGGGAAAATTGGGAGCGGTGGCTGTCCGGTCCGGGGAGTGTGACAGGTTCAACTTGTCATCTCGCCAGGAGCACCCCCCTATTTGTCATCTCGACTGGAGCGCAGCGGAATGGAGAGATCTCTCCTCATACCAGCACATGGTTTGTGTGGATCCATGACTTCCGGCTACAGGGATCACTCCATGGCAAAGCCGCGCCCGGGGAAGGCTCCCGGGCGCGGGTGAGGGTGCGGTGGGTCAGGGGCGTTCGCCGGTGAGGATGCGGGCGAGTTTGTCGGCGTCGATGCTGCCGCCGCTGATAATGGCGACAGTGTTGCCGCGTTCGCTGGCCGGGGTCTGGAGCGCGGCGGCGGTTGCCAGTGCGCCTGCTCCTTCGGCCACCAGTTTGTTCTTCAGCGCCAGGTGACGGATCGCCTCGAAGACAGCCTCGTCATCGACGGTAACGATGTCGTCAAGCAGGTCGCGGAGCAGCGGGTACATCTCCGGGAACATGGCAGCCACAGCGACACCATCGCAGAAGGTGTTGACCTGGACCTTCACCGGTTCGCCGGCACGCAGCCCCTCAATGACCGATCTGCAGCCGACCGGCTGCACGCCAATAACCCGGACACCTGGCTTCAGATGCTTGATCGCGTTGGCAATACCGCAACTCAGGCCGCCCCCACCAACCGGGACAAAAATCGTATCTACCCCGGGCAGGTCTTCGTGGATTTCCAGCCCGATCGTTCCATGACCGGCGAGGACATCCCGGTTGGCAACCGGGTGGATGAAGCTGTCCGGTTCGTCATGGTAGGTGCCATCGAACAGGCTCTGGAACGCGGCATCGGGTTCACGCATATCCGGCGTACCGCCGTAGGCGACGGTCGCATCGACCTTGGTTTTCGGGGTGGTGTGGGGCATGATCGCCCGTGAAGGCACGCCGAACTTCCGGGCTGCCCAGGCAAGACCCTGGGCGGTGTTACCGGATGAAACGGTGCTGACGCCGAGCGCCCGTTCTTCCGGTGAGAGTGCCGCGACGGCATTGTAGATGCCACGCATCTTGAAACTGCCGACCGGTTGCAGATTTTCCGGTTTGATCCAGATGTCATTGCTGCCGTGTAACTGGAGAAGCGGTGTGCGAATGGCAATACCCTTGAGTCGCTCCCGTCCCTCATAGACTTCCTCGATTGTCGGGCGCAGGGTATCGGTCGCGGTCATGTTTTTCTCCATAAATACATTCGAGGGGTATAGATCGTTACCCCGGGTCACACGGTGAATTCGCACCGAAGTACCGTTGAGTATCGGTGACGGATTGTCCACATTATAAAGGCGGGCGTAGGTTACGGGGAGATCGCTTGATTTCCCGGACGGGGCACTCATTGGACCACCAGACATCGCAGCAAGACCTCCCTCCCATCCCTGAGGATGATCGAGCAGAGCCGGACCATATTGGCGAATTTGAATCCCGTTACCGGATGCTGGTTGAACAGATTCCGCTGATGACCTATATCCAGCCACTCCGGGGTTACGGAAACCTGCTCTACGTCAGTCCTCAGGTAGAAGCGGTGCTCGGATATCCGCCATCGGTCTGGGCCAACAACCCTGACCTGGTGCTGTCCAGCATTCATCCTGAAGACATTGATGAATGGCTCGACGAAAGCCAGTTGGTTGATCCCTCCATTGACGAGCTTTCACTCAAGCACCGGATGATCCGGGCAGATGGCGAGATCATCTGGGTTCGTACCTGCGCGCGGATTGTTCGTGACCAGGATGGCCAGCCTGCCTACTGGCAGGGAACCGTCGAGGACATTACCGAAACCGTGGATGCCGAGCGACGCCTTGCCGAGAGCGAGCAACGATATCGTTCCCTGTTTGAACATAACCCGGACCCGATTTGTTCGTTCGATCTGCACGGCCGGGTTGAGTCAGCGAACATGGCCTTCAGCCAGTTGCTGGGTCTTCCGGTGGAAGAGATCATCGGTAACCGGGTGGAATACGCAATTCCGCAGGCCGACATGGATGTTGCGACCCGGGCATTCCGGATTGCTGCGCAAGGCTCGTCCTGTGACTTTGAGTCGCGAATGAACCACCGGGATGGCTCGATCCGTGATGTTCAGGCGACGCTGCTGCCGATCGTGGTTGAGGAAAACATCGTCGGCGTCTATGGAGTATTTCAGGACATCACTGAGCGCAAGCGTCTGGAAGAACAACTCACGTATCTGGCATTCCATGACCCGCTCACCGGGCTGCCGAACCGCCGCTTGCTGGTGGAGCATCTGGAGCAGATGCGAACCGATCCTGATCTGAACCCTGCCAGCGTTGCCCTGATGTATCTGGATCTGGATGATTTCAAGGACCTCAACGACCAGTTCGGCCATGAGGTTGGAGACCTCGCGTTGAAGGAACTGGCCGAAGTGATTCAGTCGTGTGTCCGGCCAACGGATACCGTGGCCCGGCTCGGCGGTGATGAGTTCTTCATCCTGTTGCGGGGGATCGAGGGGCTCGACCACGCGACCAGTATCGCCAACCGTATTCTGGAACACATCACCCGGCCACGCATCATCGGAGGGCACCGGCTCTCGATCAGCGCGAGTATCGGTATTGTCACCAACATCAATCCGGAAGATACGCCCGATGTGTTGCTGCGCCGCGGCGACAAATCAATGTACCGGGCAAAGGAAGACGGCAAGGCTCGCTTCCGGGTTCACGGAACCGGCAGGTTGCACGGATAGTACCGGGCCTGCCGGATGATGCTTTCCGGAAACTCAGAAAACGGGCGGGCTACATCCGCCAGTCAGCTTCCTTGCGCTGCATCCACTCGTCGATAAAGGTACGTGCCCGGTCAAGTGCCTTAGGATCCTGTTGTTCGAGTGCTTCCTTGCTGGAGTAATCAATCCCGCGCCAGGCGCGCAGCCATGGTTGCATCGAGGCAGCCATGCCGGCCTGCAAGGCTGGTTCGGCGTCGGTCCACCAGTCAATGCACGATTTCACCAGCACCGAGGGGCTGGTGCGCATCAGGCCGTAGCGGTCGACGGCGAGGTCGGCAAGGGCACCATTCAGGCAGCAGGAGAAGGTAAACCGCCCTGGTAGTTTCGGTGCTTCCCGTTCGTCACCGTTCACGACACACCAGGCGGCAAAGGCGCGAATGGCGGCGCTGGCAGCTGTCTGGTTCGGGTGGACCGGTGTGGTCTCGGTGCGGCTTTGGGATTGCTTGACAGCCATGAACGGTGTGCCCTTCAGCGCACCATCCAGTTGGGCCTCAAGGGCAGCATCGCCAATGATCCCGAGCAGGGGGCGATCCGCCCGCCAGGCGTTGATGTGGCTTTCGGTGATGAGCTTGCCATCAATCGATACCCGGAAATCCGGGGTCTGGGTGTGGCTCATGAATCCTTCGCGCGTCCCGCAGCGGGCATGACGGCCAATCTGGAAACTGGCATCGAAGTTACCGGCCTGGATGGTGGCGGATTCCTCGTCATCCGGGATCAGGCGGCATCCCTCGGGTAGCTGGTCGGCATCAATGTTGGGATAGCCGAACCCATGCCCGTTGATCAGCAGTACCTCGGTTGCACCACCATCAAGAAGCCCCTGCACAGCCGCGACGACATCGGCCATCATTTTTTGCCGTCCGGTATCCCAATATTCGGTGAACACTGGCCAGCACTCCCGGTAATCCGTGATTCCCGAGGTGCCTTCCATATCGGCGATCAGCAACACCCGTGTCATAGCTCGGTCCCGCCCATCCCTTTGGTTGCAGGTGGAAGGTCTGGCATTCAGCGCCAGTCCCTGTCTTCTAGTAGACCACGATAAACAGCACGATCAGCACGGCAAGAGCGATCAGCAGTGCAGCGCAGCCGGCGGGTAGTGGCGCCAGTCCCTGCCGGCGGAGCATTGCCCAGCCGAGCAGTCCGAACAGCGCAGGAATGAAGACGGTAATCAGGTTGTCGCCAGCTCCCAATGCTCGCTCCCCCTCCCTGATGCCACCGGTAAGCATCCCACGGGCGGGGACATCAGGCAATAGCTGCAACGTTGTCGGGTATTATCGGGCATGAATGACTGGCTATCCATCGTTTCGGTGCACTCCCTCAGTGCCGGGGATCGAACCTGCGATCTGGCGACCGGCAACGGCACCACGCCAGGGGATCTCGCTACCGAACGGGGACATAGAAAGAAGGACCTGCCTGATGTCTGCATTACGACCTGATCCGGTTGAACTTGGCCGGGAGTGGAAAGAAATCGTTGAGGCGGAGTACGAGCAAGTCGAACGCCTGCGCGAGTGGCGTAATGATGATTACTACAAACCAATTGCGTCGCAG
>CAYWXR010000034.1:0-31256 GCA_964462545.1 uncultured Thermomicrobiales bacterium | reverse complement strand
CTGCCCGGCGACCACCGAAGAACGGAGCCGCATGGCAGGCGTTCTTCACCTGATCTAATGACGAGGCAGCCAGGTCCAGCGCGGAGCCGCCCATACCGGCAGGGTCGATATCCTGCTGCAGTTTGCGGACGCGTTCATCGAGTTCGACGCTGTTGAGTCCGTGGAGCAGGTAGACCTCTGGCATCGTGGGGATTCCCCTTCAAGGCGGGAACTGATGAGGAAGCTGCGAGAGTCACGGTTAGTTTCGCGGCAAGCTTCGAGCCTGCTCACGCAGGTGGGCGTTTCGACTGCCCTCGCGAGAGGGCCGAAGAACTCCCGAAAGCTTTATGATGTAGGCTCGACACGCTTATTGCGCCGCAAAACCGTGCCGCGACCTCGCAGAAACCCCATTGTACCAACAGGACGCCTGCCTTGGTTCAGACTACAATCAGCAGGTTGAATGGAACATGGAGGAAGCTTGAATATCGCAGTTACCCGACGAATTCACCAGGAAGATCTCGACCGCCTCGCGGAAATTGGCACGGTCAAACTCTGGGATAGCGACCTGCCGCCGGCACGTGATGAACTGCTCGAACATGTCGCCGGTGCGGACGCAATTCTCTCCCTGCTCACCGACAGGATTGACGACGAACTGCTCGACGTCGCACCAAACGTCAAGGTCGTCAGCAACTTTGCAGTCGGCTTTGACAATATTGATGTCGATGCCTGCACTCGCCGGGGCGTGGCCGTTTGCACCACGCCGAATGTGTTGACTGAAACGACTGCCGAGTTTGCACTCGCCCTGATCTTTGCCGTTGCCCGGCAAATCGTTCCGGCAGCTCGC
The DNA here is from genome assembly GCA_964462545.1 of uncultured Thermomicrobiales bacterium. Classification (GTDB taxonomy): domain Bacteria; phylum Chloroflexota; class Chloroflexia; order Thermomicrobiales; family CFX8; genus CAYWXR01. The sequence continues at coordinate 30,433 of CAYWXR010000034.1, read as the reverse complement.
GCCGCACTCGATGACGACTGGAAGACCTGGTATCCGCTGCGCTTCCTCGGACGGAGCCTGCCTGGAGCAACCCTGGGTGTCGTCGGGATGGGACGAATCGGGTCGGCGCTGGCCGGCATGGCAGAAGCGCTGGGCATGAACGTCATCTACTACGATCCGGTAACCGAACACGACCGCTACCAGCGCCTCGAACTTAACGACTTGCTGGAGCAATCAGATATCGTTTCGCTGCACATGCCGTTGACAAGCGAAACACGTGGATTGATCGGTGCAGAGGCACTGGCACGCATGAAATCTGACGCGATTCTGATTAACACAGCCCGTGGTCCCGTGGTAGATACCGATGCCCTGGTTGCTGCGCTGGATGCGGGGCACCTTGCCGGCGTCGGTTTGGACGTCACCGACCCTGAGCCGCTGCCGCGGAATCATCGCTTGTACGAGATCGATCGGGTTACCATTGTCCCGCACATCGCCAGCGCAACCCACGTTACCCGCAAGGAAATGGCCCGCCTGTCGGTCGATAACGTCATCGCGGTTCTTACCGGCCAGCAGCCGCCCAACTGCCTGAATCCGGAGGTACTCTAACGTGTCAGATCCCGCCACCACTGTAGTCGTTACCGGAATCGGGTGTGTCTCACCATTGGCCCCGGATCGGGATACGACCTGGAGCCGCATTCTCGCCGGTGAGGGCGGAGTCCGGCCAATCGAGCACTTTGACACCGAAGGTTTCGCCTCGCGGATCGCCGCTCAGGTGCCGGATTTTGAACCGGGCAAATATCTTGACCGGAAGGATGCACGCCGTACCGACCGGTACATCCAGTTCGCGGTGGCTGCCTCCCGGGAAGCGCTGGACCATGCCGGATATACCATCGTACCGGAGACCTCGCACCGCGTTGGCGTGATCATTGGCTCGGCGATGGGAGGTATCGGCACGTTCGAGGAAGGCTTGAGAACCCTGAACGAACGTGGCCCGGAGCGCGTCAGTCCATTCTTTGTCCCGATGTTCCTGGCCGATATGGCGTCCGGATTCGTCTCGATTCTCCTGGGTGCCAGAGGGCCAAACTTCGCAACGCTTAGCGCATGCGCAAGCGGAGCACACGCCATTGGTGAAGCCGCCGAGACGATTCGTCGAGGCGATGCAGATGTGATCCTGGCGGGCGCATCGGAAGCGCCGGTCACCCCGGCTGGCGTGGCCGGGTTTGCTGCTGCCGGCGCACTATCAACCCGGAATGACGACCCGGACCACGCCAGTAGACCATTTGACCTTCATCGTGATGGATTTGTGATCGGGGAGGGTGGGGCAATCCTCGTCCTGGAATCGCTCGCTCACGCCACGGCTCGCGGTGCAACCATTCTCGCAACCGTCAGTGGATATGCAACAACCGCTGACGCAAATCACATCGTCCAGCCCGCACCACAGGGGGAGGGTGCCGCTCGCGCCATGCGCATTGCGCTGGAAAAGGCCGGGCTAACGGCAAACGATATCTCCTACGTCAACGCCCACGGCACCTCAACCAAACTGAACGACAAGTTTGAGACCGAAGCGCTCAAGTCCGTGTTCACAGATATCATGCCGCCGGTTTCCTCTACCAAAGGCGCAACCGGCCACCTGTTGGGCGCTGCACCGGCAGTTGAAGCCGCCGTCTCGGTAATGACCATCGTCGACCAGACCTTGCCGCCGACGATCAATTACACAACTCCGGACCCGGATTGTGACCTTGATTACGTTCCCAACATGCCACGGACACTGGACGTCCGCCACGTGATGAGCAACTCGTTCGGGTTCGGCGGTCACAACGCCGTGCTCATTTTCTCGGCACCTTGAGCCGAACAGACTTCCCGGCAGAACGACAAAAGGGGCGCATTTCGATCGCCCCTTGATCTTGCATTGGAAACAGACGGTCTAGTCCAGGTAGCCCTTCAGCGTGCGGCTGTAGCTCGGGTGCCGCAACTTGCGGAGCGCTTTGGCTTCGATCTGGCGGATGCGCTCGCGGGTGATACCAAACTCGCGTCCCACCTCTTCAAGCGTCCGGTACCGGCCATCGTGCAGGCCAAACCGCAGGACAACGATCTTCCGCTCCCGCTCGGTGAGCTTGTCAAGTGCGTCGCCGATCTGCCGCTTCAGAAGCCCCTGGGCGGCAAGTTCGATTGGCGGAAGGATAGTGTCATCCTCGATGAAATCACCCAGGAAAGCATCACCATCAAGGCCCACCGGCGCCTCAAGCGAAACCGGATGGCGGGCAGCATCGAGCACCTGGCGGATCTTCTCTTCCGGAACGTCCATTGCTCGGGCAATCTCGGCGTAGGTCGGTTCCCGCTCAAAGATCTGCTGGAGGCGATGGCCGGTCTTCTTGATCCGGTTTATTGTCTCGCCGACATGGACCGGGAGGCGAATAGTCCGGCTCTGGTCCGAAATAGCCCGGGTGATCGCCTGGCGAATCCACCAGGTTGCATAGGTTGAGAACTTGAATCCGCGCTTGTAATCAAACTTGTCGGTGGCCTTCATCAGGCCGATGTTGCCTTCCTGGATGAGATCGAGGAACGACAAACCGCGGCCCATGTACTTCTTGGCCACGCTCACCACAAGGCGAAGGTTGGCCTGGATCAGATGCTGACGGGCCAGTTCACCATCCTGCCGGTCGGCCATCAGTTCGGCCTTCTCCGACTCGGAGGAGTAATCGCCGGCCTCAAGCCGTGCCGCGGCAGCAAGCCCACGATCCATCCGGGTCGCCAGCCAAACTTCTTCCTGCATGGTCAACAGGTCAGTTTCACCGATCTCCTGCAGGTAGAGTCGAACCGAGTCACCCGCGCCGCCGGCAGTGCTATCCACCATTTCGGCACGATTGAGCAGGTAATTATCCAGTTGTGGTTCGAGTTTTCCGTTTGAGGAGTCAGAGGATGAGGACCTGAGAGACATGGACCTGAGGTGCGAGAGTCGGGTGTTGCTTCTGGAAGAGGTTCCGGGGACCGAATCGACGACCTCAATCTCGTGTTCCAGCAGAGACTGCCAGAGCTCATCAACCGTTGATATGTCGTCCTCAATATTGGGGTAGGCTGCGAGAATGTCGTCGGATAGTAGGAAACCTTGCGCTTTGCCTTTATCTAGAAGGCTCGTTACCACTGGCGCTTCTCCCTCCCGAAAGCAACCTGGTGTCCCACCGTTAAGGCACAATACGGGTAGCAAAAACGAGCTCCGACCGATCGCGGTCCCAGCCTCGATGGAATGGCGTTTTCTTTGGTTGTACCCGTAAAGCCCTGGCGGGAGTCCTGCTTTTCAGGCAAGTATATGCCAGAATTCCCCGTAATTCAATAGATCGGACGGATCAGTATCGAAATTCAACCGTTCAGCAACTTCAAACCGTCAGGAGCGCTAGCGTGAGAACCCTCGGGGTAGACCCCGGGACAGCCATCCTTGGATTCGGAATCGTGGATGGTGAACAGGACCCGGCAATGGTGACCGTCGGAGCGATCCGGACAGGCTCAAAGGCACCGATGCCGGAGCGCCTGCTTTACCTGTACGATCAGCTCACCGGTACCATCCGAGAGTTTAAGCCGGATGTGATGGCAGTGGAGCAGTTGTTTTTTTCGAGAAATGTCACCAACGCGCTGGCAGTTGGCCAGGCGCGTGGCGTGGTGCTACTCGCTGCCGCCCAGCACGGGCTACCGGTGTTCGAATACAAACCAGCAGAAGTCAAGCTCACTGTGGCCGGGCATGGCAACGCCGACAAGTTCCAGATTCAGACCATGGTGCAAATGATTCTCGCACTGGACGCACCGCCGACCCCGGATGACGCTGCCGACGCCCTGGCTGTTGCCATCTGCCACGTCTATTCGAGCCGGATCAACCGGATTGCCGGGATTTCCTGATGAGTAAACGAGCAGGAAAAGTACGGGCCGACGAACTACTCGCGCAACAAGGCCTCGCGGAATCCCGGTCCAAGGCTCGGGCAATGATCCTCGCCGGCGATGTCCGGGTAGGCGATCGGGTCATTGATCGTCCGGCGGAACCGCTGTTACCGGAGACACAGTTTACCGTTGCCCAGCCGCCTCCATACGTCAGTCGAGGAGGCCTGAAACTCGAACACGCCCTGCACGCATTCGATATCGATCCGACCGGACTGGTAGCAGCAGACCTCGGTGCATCCACCGGTGGTTTCACTGATTGCCTGCTCCAGCATGGAGCAGTGAAGGTGTACGCCATTGACGTTGGCTACGGTCAGCTAGATTACCGGCTACGCCAGGATGAACGCGTGGTGGTGATGGAACGGCAGAATGCCCGTCATCTGGAATCCCTACCCGAGCCGGTCGACCTCGTGACCATTGACGTGTCGTTTATTTCGCTTGCCCATATCCTTGGAACGGCAGCAAGGCTCATCAAACCTGATGGCCGGGTCGTTTGTCTCATCAAGCCGCAGTTTGAAGCTGGCAAGGATGGCGTCGACCGGAAGGGCGTGGTGCGTGATGATCGGGTGCGGCGACAGGTCGTGCAGAACGTTGTCGGGTTTGCGCGAGAGCACCGGTTAGGTGTCCTGGGACTGGAACGCTCCCCGCTGGTCGGCCCCGCCGGCAATGTCGAGTTTCTGGGAGCGTTTCAAGCAGGGCCGGATCGCATCGATGTCGATGCGCGGATTGAGGAACTATTCTCCGAAGGGAACTGAGCGAATTCGATCGCGCAGCATCCGGGCCGCCGCGCCGGGCGTGATCTCCCGATCGAGTACTGACTGAACCATTGCCTCGCCATCGGGGCTATCCAGATGGGCGACGAGTTCCTGTTCAAGTCCGCTTCTGGCCAATCGCCGGATCTCGTCGCGTACCCGCCAGCGCCGGCGTCGTTCGCCTTCTCCGGTACGCTGTAAGTACGCGTAATGCTCATCTATCGCATCAACCAGGTTTGAGATACCCCTCCCGTCCACAGAGATCGTGGGCAAGACCGGCGGTGTCCATTCCATCTCCCCGCGAAACCGGAGCATGGCGCGGAGGTCACGAAGAAGCGTCCGGGATTCGGGCAAGTCTGCCTTGTTGACCACCAGAATATCGGCGATTTCGAGGATGCCGGCCTTGATCGACTGGATCGAATCTCCCAAACCCGGAACCTGCAGGAGCAATGTGGTGTCTGCCGCTGCGGCGATGTCTACCTCGTCCTGACCAACACCAACCGTTTCCAGGAGGATGACATCAAAACCGAAGGCGTCCAGCGCCTGGGTCGCACGTCCGGTGGCAAGGTTCAATCCGCCATATTGCCCGCGTGTTGCCATCGAACGAATGTACACGCCGTCGTCGTCCCAGGTTTCAAGCATCCGGATACGATCGCCCAGCGTGGCCCCACCGGACAACGAACTGGACGGATCAATCGCGAGCACGCCGACGGTGAGTCCGCGAGACCGGAGTTCCTGGATCAAGGCATTCACGAGGGTGCTCTTACCGGCACCTGGCGGGCCAGTGACGCCAATCACCCTGCCATGACCGGTTTCTCGATGCAACTCATCGAGAACCTCATCAGCACGAGGGTTGCCATTCTCGATCCAGGTGAGCAGGCGCGCCAATCCACCCCGTTCACGGTTCCGGAACCGGGTGACAATCGATTCAGCAGACATGAAACGCTACTTGCTCCGATCAGGCGCGTGCTTGCGTATGTAGTCGGCAGCAGCACTCAGGGGCGTGCCAGGTCCGAAGACCTCGTGAACACCCATCTCCTTCAGTCGCCCACGATCAGCATCCGGAATCGTCCCGCCTGCGACCACCAGCACATCATCCAGACCGGCCTCACGCAACCCGGAGAGAATCGCCGGGAAGAGCGCCAGGTGGGCTCCGGAGAGGATCGACAGGCCAACGACATCGACGTCTTCATCAACAGCCGCACGCACGATCATTTCCGGAGTCTGGAACAGTCCGGTGTAGATGACTTCCATACCGGCATCGCGCAGGGCATGAGCAATCACTTTCGCGCCGCGGTCATGGCCATCCAGCCCCGGTTTCGCAACCAGTACCCGGATCGGCGCGGTTCGGGTAGAAGTGTTTTCTGCTGTCATCATACAACCGCCATCAGGAATACACGTAGAAGCCGCGACCCGACTTCCGCCCCAGATGTCCGGCATTCACCATGCGACGCAGCAGCGGGCATGGCCGGTACTTCGGATCGCCCAGATCGCGATAGAGCACCTCGAGAATATCCAGGCAGACATCCAGCCCGATCAGGTCGGCCAGCGCAAGCGGCCCCATCGGGTGGTTCATGCCCAGTTTCATGACCTGGTCGATGTTCTCCTTCGTAGCGACGCCTTCCATCAAGCAGAAGACTGCCTCGTTGATCATCGGCAACAGGACACGGTTCGAAACGAAGCCGGGGTAGTCGTTGACCTCGACCGACGTCTTGTCCACCCGTGCCGTCAGTTCAGCAACTGCGGCGACAGTTTCATCGCTGGTTGAAGCACCACGCACCACCTCGACCAGTTGCATGGCCGGAACCGGGTTGAAGAAGTGCATACCTACAACTTTCTCCGGGCGGTTCGTCGCGGCACCCAGCATGGTGATCGAAATTGATGACGTATTTGACGCGAGAATGGCATGGTCCGGAGCGAGTTCATCAAGTTGTTTGAACAGGCTCTTCTTGAGATCTGCCTGTTCGCTGATCGCTTCAATAACCAGGTCAGCGGCGCGAACTACGTCCATCTGGGTTGATGTATCGATCAGGCTCATCGCCAGACCGCAATCATCTTCGCTAATCCTGCCGCGCTCCACTGCCCGGTTGAGGTTTTTCTCTATGTTGGCAAGTCCCCGGGAAATCTGGTCCGAGGATTGATCGACCATTGTCACGACCACGCCGGCCTGGGCCAGCACCTGGGTGATTCCACTCCCCATGGTTCCGGCACCGATGACCGCAACGCGAGTGATATCCATGCATTTCCTCCCCATACAGGTGGTAACCGGGCTATCAACACGTACTGTTGTCCCCGTTAGCCCATCCACCGATTATAGGCGCTGACAGCGCTTCTTACTGTGGCGTTCCGGTAACTTTCAGAATCTCTCCCCCGGTGATATCGGTGATGTACACCCCACCGGCCCCATCCTGTCCAAATGAACTCACCATTCCGGGAATCTGGAATACGTGTTGCATGTGCCAGTTTGCGGCGTCATCCTGCCAACCGGCCCAGACATTCCCGCTGCAATAATCACCGAAGAAGTACGCCCCGTTGAGTTCCGGCATCGCCGGGTCCCGGTGGACATAGCCACCGATCACCACACAATTGCCATTTTCATAGGTCGGGTAGGTCAGCACTGGCATGCGTAAACCCGCAGGATCGCACTCTCCCGGCCAGTCTTCCCAGCACTGTGTTCCCTCATAGATTGGCCAGCCAAAATTCTGCCCGGCAGGTTCGCCAGCCGGCAGGAAATCGATCCATTCCTCGGTAAACTGGCCCGGGCCGCCAATATAGAGATCGCCTGTTGCCCGGTCAAACGAGAATCGCCAGGGATTTCGCAGACCCCAGGCCCAGATCTCGTCCAGTGCCCCGTCGGTGCCGATAAACGGATTATCGGGCGGGATGGAATAGGGATCACCGCCATCGACATCAATCCGCAGGATCTTGCCGTAGATCGATCCGAGGTCCTGGGCCTGGAACTGCAGTTCGACAGCTGTCCCTCCGGTCCCGGTTCCGATGTAGAGATACCCGTCAGAACCGAACAACAGCATTCCGCCCTGGAAGTTCACCTCCGGTTGCGGATAGGAAAGCAGCACATATTCGCTGTTCCGGTCGGCCGTGCCATCCGGCCCAACGGTAAACCGGGAGTAAACGTGGTCGCCGTTCACATCGTTATAGTGGACATAAAAATATCTGTTGTTCTCGAAATCGGGATGAAAGGCGAGACCGAGCATGCCCTGCTCATGCTCGTAGACAAACACTCCGGTCTGAACCACCCGATCGCGGATATCCAGCACCATCGTGCCGTCCAGTCGCTTGACGGTTCCGGTCTTCTCCAGCACATAGATGTCACCACCTGCGTGGGTGACGAAGACAGGTTGCTCAAATCCGCTTCCAACCTGTTCAAACGAGATACTGACGGCATCGGGGTTAAACCGTGCAGCAGGTGGCAACGTTGGTTCTTCGGTTGGCTGGTCGGTCGGCGGTTCATCGGTCGCAGTTGGTTCATCGACTGGCTGCTCGGTCAACGTCGCCGTGGGCTCTCCGGTCTCCCCGTCCTGCGTCGCCGAAGGCTCAGGCACCGATTCATCTGTAGCCGTTGCGTCTACCTCATCGGTAGCCGTCGCATCGGCCCCCTGGGTAGGGTCGGGTGGGCGAGTTCCGGTAGCTGTTGGCGTCACGCTTGCTGCCTCCTGTGTCAGGTCCTCTGACAGCCGGTCCGGACCGCTACAGGCGACCAGCATTATCAGGAGGAGCATGGCCGCCACCGTGATGGATGCGTTTCGGATCGGAATGCGTCTCACAACAACTCCTGATTCGAGGGACAGGCGGACTAGGTGCTCCAGCCACCGAGAGAAGTGCCAAGCCATTCGGCGCTATCCGGGCGGTGGAGCACGTGGACGTTGACATGCTCGGTGATGCGACTCGACCACGGCAGGGTAAATGCCTTGCTCTGCCCATGCCAGCCTTCTTCGGCCATCTTGATCAGGAAACGTTCGGCAGTCTTGCGGCCGGGCTCGGCCAGCAGAACGGTACCGTCCGGTGCCAGGATCCGGTCGATCAGTCTCATCAGGGGCAAAATGTCACCACTGTCGTACAACACGTCGGCAGCCAGGATCAGTGAGAACTGCCCGTATGCGTTCAACCGGGTCGCGGCCAGCGGACTCGGGTCGCGCCAATCGAGCGGGGGCAACGTCCGCAGCGCCTTACCTGAATTTCGCAGGGCGTTCAGCCGGCAGTAGGTGAGGGCTATTTCGCTGAAATCCGCAGCAATGACTGTCGCCCCGGCTTCGAGCGCAGCTGTCGCGGTCACGCCCAGACCGCTTCCGAGTTCCAGCACACGTTGTCCGGCCATACGATCACGCCAACTCAGCACGACATCAGCAAGCGCAACACCGCTTGGCCATACCCGGCTCCAGAACGGCTTGAGGTGCGGGGGCGCTTCCGCAAACATCCGTTCGATCGATTCGGTGGACGGGGTGAGTATCTCGTATACCCTTCCCGCATCCGGAACGGTGATCTCCTGTGATTCGAAGCCGAACTGTGGCTCGAGGTGGTTCGTCAATGTCATTATGCGCTTGCCTACGCGGGCATCATGCGTCGGGATTGTGGCGTTCATCGATGTCGCTCCGTCACTCCAGACAAGTCTGCTCGGGTCAGGCTCCGCCGCTACCACCGGGAGTTTCCCGACTTGGCGCTACTACTCGTTCCATCGTTTTCAGACCGCCGGATAGCAGGAAGTGTACCGCGACCAGTACCAGCCCCAAGACTCCGATGAGGACCGATGCCTCCCTGATACCCCAACGATCGGAAACAAGCAGCAGGCAAAGTAGAGCAACAGATTGTCCGGCATAGGTCAACATCCGCGTGTCCCGCTCAACACTGGCCGTGCGATGCTCCGGAATTGCCCGGCGAAACGTAATCCGGGCAGCGGTATCGAGCGTGACGAATACCAAACCCATTCCGAGCAGCACTGGCACCGCAAGGTACACAGGCACCGGAAAGCCGATCATCATCGCGCCGACAGCCACCGCTGCAACCGCGCCACCGGATACCAGGATCAACGGGAAATGGCTCAGCACCTTGTCCATTGGTGGCGGGCCAACCATGGCTCCGAGTGCGACGATGGCTACCAGCGCCCCGAACACCCAGGCATCCTGATCAAAGGCGTCGAATACCGCGTCCAGCAAGGTGAGGCGTACGACTGCAGCCAGCGCTGCCACTACAACCAGAGCCGTCACCAGGTTACGGACCTCGGCCGGCAGGCTCCATTCGCTGTTATAGAAAGGATTGGTGGAGTACGACGGTTGGGTCTTCGGTTCAGAAACCTGCGGCACACTGCCTTGAAGCCGGCGAACAAGGAAAAGCGATATGTATGAGACAACCGCAGCAACGGCAAACGCTGTCCGGTGGTCGTAGGCCAGGAGCATTCCGGCGGCAATCAGCGGTCCGGCCAAAGCGCAAAGTTGTTCGACCCGAAAGACCTTCCGGTTCAGCGCCGGGATATCCTGATAGCTCGTGATTCGCGGCAGTAACCCGGTGTGGACATGACGCACGATGCCGCCGGCAAGCCCGGCTATCACCAGCAATCCGACCGCCCACCAGAGTTGGTCACGCGTTTCAACCAGAATGAGACCGGCAATTGCACCTACCCGAAATATCCCAAGTAAGGCAACCAGGGAAGGCCAAAGGTTTCCGGCGTTGACTGCCACCAGGCTGGTCAATGCTTTTGCCAGCAACTGGGCAAGTGCGATCGCAATTGGCACCCCGATACCGCCGGTGAGCTCGTAGGCAAGGGTAAGCGCGAGAACAAGTGTCAGCCAGGTTGTAAGCCTGTCAAAGCCGTAACTGGCCAGATACCGTCGCGTCAATCCGCCTGTGGGCGTATCCGCACCATCGGTTCGATAGGCAGGCTGGCTCAAAGGCTGTTCCTTACTCTTGCACTTTACCCCGGCGACATGACCAACTGTTCGTTGGCAGGTGTCGGTCGGAATCTCCGATGCCGTCTCTGTCCTGTCCGGTTATCCACCAATAATTGATTCATCTGGAGGATAACAGGATCTCGAAAGGCAGGTAAATGCGTGAGCTATCCGGAATGCACCTTTTCTTCCCGTGAAGAGGTTGCCGGTTGCCGGTTGTAACGGTTCATGGCAGCCTCGATTCCTTCATCCAGCCAGGTTAGGGCGGCTTCGGCTGCAAGATCGATGATCGCCGGTACGGCCTTGCGTTCCTCCTCGAAGAAGCGACTCAGCACGTAGGCCACGGTCGTACCTCTTGTCGGACGGCCAATGCCAATACGCAACCGTGGAATTTCGCTGGTACCAAGTTCCTTGATCACCGACGCCAAACCGTTGTGCCCACCGGCAGAACCCTTCGGCCGGATTCGGATTGTCCCGAATGGAAGATCAAGTTCGTCATAGACAATGAGGATGCGTTCCGGGGGGATCTTGTACCACCGGGCAACCTGGGCAACGGATTGACCGCTGCTGTTCATATAGGTAAGAGGCTTGAGAAGTACCAGTGTTTCATCATTCCGGACCGTTTCCAGCAATTGCCCCTGAAAGCGTTCGCGGGAGGTGCCGTTGATATCCTGGCCCAGGCGATCGATAACCATAAAGCCGGCATTGTGCCGGGTCTGGGCATACTTCGCCCCCGGATTGCCCAATCCCACAATCAGGTGGGCAGGTCGACCACTGTGCTTCTGTCTGGATTCTTGTTCAGGGCGGAAGAGACGACGTAACATACTGCTCCACTTGATAGAGTTGGGCGAGACAATCGTAATTCGACTCAATGGTATACTGTGGCCGTTGAATCCGGCGAAGGAAGGCTGTTTCAACACCAGCGTCGGATTCGGGATCGAGGACCGGAAGCCATGAACTTTCTTGGCATGGGCGCAATGGAGATCATAGTGATTATGATCGTTGCGCTCATCATTTTTGGACCTGAACGACTGCCTGAAATGGGTGCACAGGCTGGCAAGGCCTTGCGCGATTTCCGGAACATGACCCGCGAAATGACCGGAGAGTTCGAGGATTCCATCTCCGATGTCCGGGGGGTCATGGACGAGATGCGCATGACTGTTGCCGATGTCCAGCGTGAAACCCGTGAACTGGCATCGTCCATGACGGAAATTGCAGACTCCGCTGCGGCAGAAGTCCGTGAGGGCGCGAAGGTGGTTACCGACCAGACGTCCGGTATTGCTGCAACGGTCAAAGGTAGCACGTCACTCCCCAACGGGACCAACACTGCCACCGCTACGGCCACCAAGGCACCCCCCGCTGCAACCAACGGACAGACCAACGACGTTGCAGCGAACGCCCAGAAGACCATCACTGCCAAGGCAAAGAAAAAGCCGGCCAAGCCAACCAAGGCAGACCCGCTGGCAGACCTCGGCGGCTTCGACGAGTAACTGCTGTCCCAACCTGATGATCATCATGCCGGACTGCTATTCAGCGTCCGGCATTTTTCCTTCCCAACGGAAGACTTTGCCCCACCGATCTTCCCGAACGGTGAACTCACCAATCAGCCCGGCGCGTTCGGGACCGGGAAGGTCAATTGCGGTGACATCCAGTGCCTTGTTGCCATACGCCAACCTGGTTAGCAATGACCTGATCCTGCCGAACGGTCCGCGTTCAACCGTCCCGCCCATCAACAGGACCACCACACCTCCCGGAGCCAGGATACGGGCGAACTCTTGCCAGGTTCGGTCATCCAGCACCCACGACCCGGGGTAGGTCGCAACGACGGCATTGAACGAATGGCCGGTAAATGGCAACGCCTGGGAACGTGCCGCGACGACTGTCAGCCCACGTGCCCGTGCCCGGCGTACCATTGCCCGGGAGGGATCAATGCCTACAGCCAGATGACGTCGGGCACGGGCATGATCCAGCAGACGGCCTTCTCCGCAGCCGGCATCCAGTAATCGCCCGCTTGCAGGAAGAAGCGCCAGCGTCTCCAGTCGACGCCCATGCCAGGAAGCACCAAAGAGGCATCTTCCGACGGGCTCGTGCAAGAATTGAAGCGGACCATAGAGCAACCGGAATCCCCGGTTCAGAAGGCGTGATCGAATTGACATCCGAATTGACCAATCAACATGCTGCAGACCGATCAGATGCCGGAGCAGCATCACCTCACTTCAGAATTGCTGCATCAGACGGACCGGCTCGCACCGGAGAACTCTCGCTTCTTCGCGGAACGGTTCAGACACCGGTCTTTATGCCGGTCGGGACCCAGGCCAGCGTCAAGGCGCTCGACCCGGCAGACCTCAATGAACTGAAGGCCGAAATCATTCTCGCCAATACTTACCATCTGATGCTCCGTCCGGGCGCAGAATTGATTGAATCACTTGGTGGCGTGAGCCGGTTCATGCGCTGGGATCGACCAGTTCTGACCGATTCCGGCGGCTTCCAGGTGTTCAGCCTGGCAGCTAACCGGGTGCTCTCGGAAGAAGGGGTCACCTTCAAATCGCACCTCGATGGTAGCAACCATGTCCTCACCCCGGAACGTGCGATGCTGCTCCAGCACCAGTTTGGCTCGGACATCATTATGGCGCTGGATGTGTGTGCAGGTTTCGACACCACCGCGGCGGAGCAGGTGGAAGCAATGCAACTGACGCACCGCTGGTTGCCCAGAAACATCGAAGCATTTTCGGGCCTTGTTGACCGTTCGCAATCCCGGCGACAGCTGTTGTTTGGCATCTCCCAGGGTGGATTCAATCCCGATAACCGGGAAGCGTCTGCCAGGGAGGTCTCAAACAGCGATGTTGATGGGCTGGCAATTGGAGGTCTCAGCGTCGGCGAACCGAAGGAAATCATGGCCGAAATGCTGGAGGCATCCATCAGCGGGCTCGACTGGAACCGGCCGCGATATCTCATGGGTGTCGGTTCGCCGGAAGACCTCTGGAACGGTGTCGCTGCCGGAGTCGACATGTTTGATTGTGTGTTACCAACCCGTGTTGCTCGTCGCGGTGCTCTGTACACCAGGGATGGTCGTGTCAATATCACCAACACCAGGTTCCGCGTGGTGGATGCACCATTCGATGATTCCTGTGATTGCTATACCTGCACCACCTTTAGCGCAGCCTACCTCCATCACCTGTTCCGCACCCAGGAACTACTTGGCTACCGGCTCGCCTCGATCCACAACCTGCGCTTTCTGATGCGGATCATGGATGAAATGCGCGACGCTATCCGGTGCGGTACGTTCGAATCTTCCCGCAGGGACTTCCTCAACCGCTATCAGCCGGCAAACCAGCAGGTAGCGCGTGAACAACGACAGAAGTACCGCCAGCGGGAGCGGGGAGCAGGACTGCCGTGAGTACGGCAATCGACACAGCCGACCGCCTGCCGGACGAGCGTCGCCTGATTCGCCGTGCCTGGCTCTCGATCTTCGCCGGGCTGGTCATTTTTCTGGCAATACTTGGCAGCATCGTCTTTGCTGCCTGGTTCTATCTCGAGCATGCAACACGCAAGGAAGTGGCAACGCTTCAGATCATCAGCGGCACGGGTGCCCTGATACGGTCGCCCAACGACCAGGACTACCGTCTCATCACCGGAACCACGACAGTATCCGAGGGCGATGAACTCTCAACCACCCTGGGTACGGTTCTCTGGGTAACGATGTTTGACGGTTCGACCGTCGAGATCGCCGAGGACACCATCGTCAAGGTATCCAGAATGCGGTCGTCGCGATTCCTGAACTCGACGAAGCACATCGTGCTGGAGCCGGTTCGTGGAACGGTCTACGCAGCGATGGCTCCGCGTGGCGAGTTCAGGTATTCCGAGTTTTCGGTGAAGACCGCTGATGCCACGGTCACCATGGCCGATGGCAACGGGTCCGCTGGAGTAGGTTCGTTTCTGGTCGAGGTTCGCGAACTGGAATCGGCAGAGGCAGAAGTAGCCAGCAAGCGATCTACCCGTGTCGCTGTGTTGCGTGGCGTTGCAATGATGACGGCCGATGATGCGACGATTCGCCTCTCGGAAAACCAGCAGGTATTGATAGATGACGCCGGCACCATCGGTGAGCGAATGCCTGCGGTACGCCAACTTATCGCTGATGGCACATTCGAGTTCGGCTTGTCCAACTGGGTGGACTTCCACCACGCCGGCGAGTCTGGAACAACCACACCGGTCGGTGGGGTTGTGGAACTGGTCAATGACCGGATTGATGGCCGAAGTGTTGTGGCGGTTGAACTGCTGCGACCATCAGGAGACCAGGTTCCGGCCACAACCGGTATCCGCCAGCGCATCGGCCAGACCTTGCGTGTCTATTCATCGGTACGCCTGGAGTTCTATCTCAAGATCGCAGCACAGGAGCCCCCGGGCGGCGGGCCGGACTTGAACGCGTTTCCATTCACCATTGAACTGAACTACGTAGATATTCTTGGGGAAGAGCGCCAGTGGACCCGGCACTTCTATGCCATCGACCACCCCGATGTTCAGGTTCCGCTCTCCATCGGCTCACGAATTGATCTCAACCAGTGGCAACACTTGATTTTTGATCTCCACAATCTGGAGCCGCTGCCGAGACAGATTACGTCAGTGGTGGTGTACGCTTCCGGACAAAGTTACCAATCTTTGGTGACCGGACTGTCGCTGACCTCCAGCGAATTAGGAGAATCTGGCCAATAAGAATCCGTCGACAATAACGGACAATGGTTACGCGAATAGACTGACACGTTCCTCTCATACTAAAAGGAGACTTGCTCGAAATGGCGCGAATCAGCATTATCGGCACCGGGTACGTCGGGTTGGTGTCCGGAGCAGCATTTGCCGACCTCGGGAACGATGTCTACTGTGTTGACATCGATGCTGCCAAGGTCGAACGCATGAAACAGGGCGAATGTCCCATCTACGAACCGGGCCTTCCCGAACTGCTTCGCCGGAACATCAAGGCAGAGCGAATCAAGTTCACCACTGATTATGCCGAGGCGGTTCCGAACTCGGACTTTATTTTCATTTGTGTCGATACACCTTCCTCGCCATCCGGTGAGGCAGACATGCGCTCGGTGCGCCGGGCTGCCGAGATGATCGCGGCCCACATCAGCGATGGCGCAATTGTGGTGAACAAGAGCACGATGCCGATCGGCTCCGGTGACCTGGTGACCCAGATCATTCGCGAGCATGCACCGGAAGCAGTCGAGTTCTCGGTCGTTTCCAACCCGGAGTTTCTCCGGGAAGGTAGCGCTGTCTACGACGTGCTGAATCCGGACCGGGTGGTCCTCGGATCAGACGACCGCGCAGCTGCCGAAAAGGTCGCCGAACTGTACGGTGTCCTCGAGGCACCAACAGTCATCACCGACCGGCGCTCTGCAGAGATGATCAAGTACGCCTCGAACTCGTTCCTGGCGACCAAGATCTCGTTCATCAACGAGATCGCCCAGATTTGCGAACGTGTCGGAGCAGATGTCACCACCGTTGCCCGGGGCATGGGCTACGATCAGCGCATTGGTCCGCTGTTCCTTCAGGCAGGTATCGGCTACGGCGGGTCCTGCTTCCCGAAGGACGTCAAGGCGCTTACCTATATGGCGCACGAGGCGGATTGCCACCCGCAGTTGCTGCATGCCGTCATGGAAATCAACAACGATCAGCGCCGGCGGTTTGTCCACAAACTGCAGGAGCACATCGGTGATATCCACGGCAAGGAAATCGCCATCTGGGGTCTCGCGTTCAAGCAGGATACCGACGACATCCGCGAATCCCCATCGATCGACATCATTGGCATGATCGAACAGCGTGGTGGAACCGTGCGCGCGTTTGATCCGGCAGCAATGGAGAACGCACGCAACGTGTTGCCGCACACCCGGATCTGTGACTCACCATATGAAGCGGTGGTTGGTGCCGATGCCCTCTGTGTCGTCACACCGTGGAACGAGTTCAAGCAGGCCAATATGGCCCGTGTTGGCGAACTGATGCGTCAGCCATTGGTGCTGGATGGCCGCAACCTCTACGACCCGGTGGAAATGCGCTCACTTGGATTCACCTATGTCGGCGTCGGGCGATAGCTACGAGCCGCTCTGGGACCCGGAAGCGGCAGGGCCGATCGAGGTCGGAATTGATATTATCGAGATAGCCAGGATCGGCGCCGTACTGGAAAAGTACGGCGACCGGTTTTTGCAGCGCATTTACACACCGGCCGAGCGTCAGCGATATGGAACACGGGTTCCGGAGCTTGCCGCCCGGTTCGCCGCCAAGGAAGCGACGATGAAAGCCCTTGGCACCGGCATTCGCGGGGTGCGATGGCGCGACATTGAGACCCTGCCAAACCGGCGCGGCAAGCCGATCCTGATCCTTCATGGAACAGCGAAGGCTCGCGCAGAACTGCTGGGACTCAAGCACTGGAGTATTTCCCTGACGCACTCACGCACCGAAGCCATGGCGACGGTCATTGCGTCCAAATCACGGAGCTGAGACAGAGCATGAGTTTCGTTGTGACCCCGGAACAGATGCGGGCGGCCGAGCAACGCACGGTTGACGCAGGACATCCCGAACCGGCCCTGATGCGAGCCGCTGCAGAATCCATCGCAATGTGGGTCGATGGCCAGTTTCACTCCCACGGTGATGAACCCAGAACCGCCATTGGCCTGGTTGGCCCAGGCAAGAATGGCGGAGATACGCTCGTCGCCCTTGCACTGCTGGCAGAAATGGGCTGGACTACCTATGCCCGCGCGGTCAATCGCACCGAAGCCGGCGATCTCCCGATCGAACCAACGCAACTCGCTGCCGTGGAAATCGTGGACCAGATTTCACCGGACCTTGCCGAAGGGACCATTGCCATCCTCGATGGCATCTATGGTCTTGGCGGTCGTTCCGAAGTAGAGGACGAGGCGGCTGCGGCGCTGGCTGAGGCTGCGGCTCTCCGTGCGGAGACCGGCGCAGTAGTTATTGCCATTGACGTTCCATCCGGAGTGGATAGCGCAACAGGGGCCGCGAGTGAAGACACACTCCGGGCAGATGCAACGCTTGCCATTGGAGCACTCAAATCAGGCCTGATGTCTGAGCCGGCAGCGACTTTGGCCGGTGAGGTTGTACTGGTCGATATTGGCATTGAATTCGACGAGGCCGACGCAGTTGCCCGGATGATCGCACCCGTGGACGTCGCAAAGTCCTTGCCCAAACGTTTTGCCACTGCCGGCAAGCACGATTACGGCGGACTGATGGTCGTAGGTGGGGCACCAGCTTTTTTCGGTGCGCCACGTCTGGCTGCCGAGGCGGGACTGCTGGTTGGAACCGGCATTGTTGGAGCCGCTGTGCCGCGTTCGATTGTCTCCACAATCGCCGTCCAGGTACCGGAACTCGTGTTCCTGCCAATTGTCGATAGCGACGCCCGGATGTCGACCGAGGTCATCACCGAGGCGATTACCGGCGAGCATGCCCGCTATACCGCCATGGTCATCGGACCGGGCCTCGGGCAGGATGAAGCAGCAACCGCGCTGCTGGATCACCTGTTTGGGCAGGCGACAACCCGCAAGACAATCTCCATCGGCTTTGGTGCCATTCAGCCTGTTGAGGAAGACGATGCGCCCGGCCCCGGCGCCGCCGCGCTGTCGTCTGTCCCGCTGGTGCTGGATGCAGACGCTCTCAACTGGTTGGCCAGCAAGGAAGACCGCTGGTCGTATCTCGCCAACACCACATCCATCCTGACGCCACACGCTGGCGAAATGGCACGTTTGCTGGAGATTTCTGTTGATGAGGTCAAGGCCGACCGTATCGGAATTGCCCGGCGCGCTGCACAGGAGTCCGGTCAGGTAGTTGTGCTCAAGGGTGGTTACACCGTCGTTGCCGGGCCGGATGGCGAACTCGCTGTTGCCCAGCGAGCGACACCTGAACTTGCAACTCCGGGAACCGGAGACGTGCTGGCGGGCATCATTGGTGGCTTGCTCGCCCAGGGGATGACGCCGTTCGACGCCGCCTGTGCCGGTGTCTGGATTGGTGGCGAGGCGGGCCGGCAGGCACGGCATGGGAAGTCCAGTCGCAGCGTTCTGGCTCGCGATGTGCTGGCCGGCATCGGTTCGGTGCTGGATGATCTCGATGGAACCATCTGGTAGGTAACCGAAAGCAGGAAGACAATTGGCAGCAGAACAACCAGTTACCAGCATCATGACGACCGAAGTCCTGGCAACCGTCACCAACGTACCAATTCCGGTGGTCGCCAAAATCATGACCGACCACGACATCAGCGGACTGCCGGTGGTAGACGAGGACGGACAACTGGTCGGGATCATCACCGAGAATGACATTGTCTCTCACGAGATCATGGTCGATTCACCCACGTTTGTTCCGTTCCTGGATGCGGTCATCCGGATGCCGTTTGATACGAGCGAGGATGATATGCGCCGGGTGCTGGCAATTACCGCTGGCGACCTGATGACTTCACCGGTGTACAGCGTAACGGTTGATGCGACCGTTCGTGAAGTTGCCACGTTGATGTTCGAACGCAAGGTCAACCCGGTGCCGGTGCTTGATCGTGACCACCGTGTGGTCGGTATTGTCTCGCGATCGGACATCGTCCGGTTGGTTGCGGAAATCGAATCCGAGCTCGACAAGGAATGACGTGAACCCTTCAGACCTGCTCCAGATAGCGCAACATGAGTCATATCTACGTATTGATCTCGACCGATATGCCCGCAACATCTCGATTCTCAAGGAAATCGCCGGCGATCATCGCGAATTCATGGCGGTCATCAAGGCAGACGCCTACGGCCACGGGGCAGTACAGTGCGCCAGGGTGGCGATACAACATGGTGCGAGCCATCTTGCGGTTGCCCGGGTCTGGGAAGGGGTGCGGCTCCGCCGGTCAGGCATTGAAGCACCAATTCTGGTGCTGGGCGGCATGAACCTGGACGCTATTCCGGTTGCAATTGAACATAACCTTACGATCACCGTCGGGAGCGTTGCCATTGCAGAGCGGGTGAGTGAACTGGCCCACGACGCCAGCACCCCGGTGACCGTTCACCTGAAGGTGGACACCGGATTACACCGGTACGGGTTGCTCCCTGAAATCGCCAGTACGATTGGCACAATGCTCCACGAGCATCCAATGGTCAATCTCGAAGGTATCTACGCGCACTTCTCTTCAGCCGATGAACCGGATCAAACTCCAACCCGGGCGCAGATCGACGCTGCACACACCGTGCTGGATAACCTGGTAGGGGCGGGCTGCGACTTCCGATATATCCACCTGACCAACAGCGCCTCCCTGATAACAGGTGCAGCGGGCCGGTCGAATCTTGTCCGGGCCGGCATCGCGACCTACGGGCTGGCGCCTTCAGGTGACGTGCCTCTGCCTGAAGGTGTTCTGCCGGTCATGTCAGTGCACAGCCGGTTGACCCGCTCCTTCATGTTGCAGAGCGGAGAAGGTGTTTCCTACGGTCTGACCTATCGTTCGACTGCTGACGAAGCGGCCGGAACTGTTCCGATTGGCTACGCCGATGGCCTTCCACGTAGCGTTTCGAACCAGGGATGGTTTGTCGCCGGTGAGGCGCGGTGCCCGATCCGTGGGCGTGTCTGTATGGACCAGACCGTCATTGGACTGCCGGAACCATTGGCCGAGAACGATCCGGTTTTGATTGCCGGTGATGGCAGTTCCGGTGAAATGACACTGGATGACATCGCGCGACTCGACGGTACGATTAATTACGAGATCGCAACCCGCCTGGCGGCGCGGATGCCACGCATCTTTGTCCTCAACGGGGAAGCAGTCGAAGTCGATATGCCGGCGCTGTCAACCAGGGAATCCCTGTAGATCTGTTGCTGGTAGTCCCGGAAAACAGGCAATGCGGGCGAAATCGCCCGCATTGTTGCATCGACTCTGGTTGGTAGATCAGCTCAGACGAGCGAATCTCCTTCATTGCGAAGCAGCGTTTCGACATCCTGCTGCACCACAAATGTGCGGCCGGACATCTCATCCCGGACATAGCCGAGATGCTTTTCGTCCATCCACCGGTAAATGGTCGGCCGGGTAACGCCAAGCCGCGAGGCGGCGTTTCCGATCGACACGAGTTCCGACGGTTCGTATGCCCTGAACTTGGCCATCGAGATCATGCGGCCCAGGTCAGTCTCCCAGAACGACCGTGGAACCGTGTAATCCTCTGCCATTGGCGGCCAGAACAGCAACTGCAACACGGAATCAATGCGCTCGAGCACCGTGTCACGTGCCTCCCGAATTTCCCCCTGCGCCAGCGATGCCAGCTTGCCGAGGTCCCGGCCCAACGGCCCTGCACGCAGGGCTTCGATGTTGAGCGGCCGCTCGGCCTCGGGGAACAATCGGGTTACCAACCGGTGATGATGGCTGTAGACGATTTTTAACGCCTCGTCTACTGTGGTCTGGAAATCAATCCTCTCGACCTCCACGCCCGCTCCTTCCGCCCGGCGAATGCAACTCCCCCTGTACGTATACGCATTGTAGTTCTAAATCCAGTATATCGTCAACTGGTTTGGCAAGATTTAGGCACTTTTGTACAGACCGTCCGGTCACATTCCTCAATCGAACGTACGCTAACCGGAAATTGCGCGGTTCTTCCCATGCCCCGGCAGACTTGTAGTGCGATGCTATACTCGAATATTGTGTTTTTCACGGTGGACAAACCGTGGTACCGGGGAAATGCCTGTGCGCACCATCCTGCGAATTCTCGGATACCTGGGCCGCTACAAGTGGCAGGTCATCCTTGCCTACGTTTCCATGTTTATCGGTCTGGGTACCGTCCTCCTGATTCCGCGCCTTGTCCAATATGTCATCGACGATGGCATCGCTCCGGGCGAATCACGGGTGATCCTTATCGGTGCCAGTCTGATCTTCCTGACTGCCATTGCTCAGGGCATCTTTACCTACCTACGGTCATACCTGTTCCAGGCACTGGCCGAGATGGTCGGCACCGACATGCGTGCCGAGTACTACGAACACCTGCAAACGCTGCCTTTCAGCTACTACGACAAGGCGCAATCCGGCCAACTCATGTCGCGGGGAGCCGAGGACGTCAACTCAATCCGGCGCTTCATGATGTTCTCGATGCGGATGGGCGTCTACGCCACGATGATGCTCGTCTTCATCACGATCATCCTCTTTACCACCCACGCCCGCCTGGCAGCATTGTCTCTGGCAGTGATGCCGTTCCTGATCTTTACGGCCGTTCACCTCGGCCGCACGATCCGGCCAATGTTCAACCGGGTCCAGCAACAGTTCGGCGAAATGTCGACGGTCATGCAGGAGAACCTTGCCGGCGCGCGGGTCGTCCGGGTATTTGCCCAGGAAGACCGGGAAGTTGAAAAGTTCGACCAATCCCTCAAAAAGCTGTTCGACCGGCAGATGAAAGCGATCTCTACCTGGTCGCTCTATTTTCCGGCAATGAGCTTCCTCTCCCATGTCGGATTGGCCGTCATCCTCTGGTATGGCGGTCGGCAGGTGATCAACGGCTCAATCTCGATCGGGACCTTTATTGCGTTCAACCTCTACCTGACGATGCTCGCCATGCCGGTTTCCTCATTGGGGTTCATCGTCAACTCGATGATGCGGGCCATCGCGTCCGGCGACCGTATCTTCGAGGTCATCGATACCAAACCAACCATTCATGACCCCGAAAACCCGGTTGAAATGGTTAACCCTGTCGGCGTCGTGGAGTTCGATCACGTTTCATTTGCCTATCCCGGCACATCCACCACGGTATTGCACGACATCAACCTGAGGGCAGAACCGGACCAGGTGATTGCCATTGTTGGTTCCACCGGTTCCGGCAAGAGCAGCATCACGTCGTTGATTCCCAGGTTGTATGACGTCACAGCGGGAAGTGTCAGGATTGATGGCCGCGACGTCCGTGAATACAGCCTGCATTCTCTTCGCAAGAACGTCGCGCTGGTAATGCAGGACACGTTCCTGTTCTCAACGACCATCCGTGACAACATTACCTTCGGCAATCCGGATGCGACCGATGAAGAAGTGATTGCTGCAGCCAGGATTGCCCAGGCTCATGACTTCATCATGGCAATGCCGGATGGCTACATGAGCGTGCTGGGAGAGCGTGGTGTCTCGCTCAGTGGCGGTCAGAAACAGCGGATCTCCATTGCCCGGGCAATCTGCGCGAACCCGCGAATCCTGATTCTGGATGACGCAACTTCCAGCGTGGATACCGAAACCGAATTCCAGATTCAGATGGCGCTCAAGGAGTCAATGGCCGGGCGGACAACGTTCATCATTGCCCAGCGGCTCTCTGCCGTGAAGGAAGCAGACGAAATACTGGTAGTTGATGACGGCAGGATCGTCGAACGTGGCCGGCACCTCGACCTGATCGACCGTGGCGGGCTCTACGCTCGTATTTATGATTTGCAACTTAAGGATCAGGAGGAGTTCCTCGACGTAGCCGACTAACCGGTCGTTGAGGAGAAGCTATGAGAGCCGGACACAATCCTGATGACCTTCTGGGAAAAGCCTACGACTCACGCATTGCCAGCCGTCTGGTTAGTCAGGTGCGTCCATATGGCAGGCGGACAGCATTCACCGCTGCCCTGATGATCTGCACGGCGCTGGCCGACCTGGCAATGCCATTCGTTTTTGGTATCGCCATCGACGTTGCATCGCCGGAAACTGACTACACCTTCATGGGGATGAGCGGGCTATCCGCGATCAACTGGCTGCTGATCATCTTCCTGACAATCGCCGCGCTCCGTTTCTTCGCCTACAGCCGGCAGCTCTACTACACATCCTGGATCGGACAGCGCATTGTCTACGACATGCGCGACCAGATGTTCCGCCACACCCAGCGGATGGGCATCCGCTACATTGACGAGCGAGGCGTGGGGCGGATCATGTCCCGCATGCAGAACGACGTTTCGGTGATCGACATGCTCTTCAGCGAGGGGTTGATCCGGATCGTTACCGACATGGTGCTGCTGCTTGGCATCGTCGTGTTGATGCTTATCACCAACGCAAAGCTGGCGCTGGTCGCCTTCGCCGTGCTGCCGGCAATGGTCTACATGATGAAGATCTGGCGCAAATACGCCATTGATACCTACCGGGTTGCCCAGATCACCATTTCACGGGTGAATGCGAATCTGGCGGAAAGCATTTCAGGTATCCGGGTTACCCAGGCCTTCGCCCACGAGCCCAGAAGCATCGAGCGTTTCAACGATGTCAACCAGGAGAATCTGGACGCCAACATCCGGGCAGCCAAACTCTCGGCATTCCTCTTTCCGGCCGTGATGTTCATTGAGGCGATTGCTATCGCTCTGGTGCTCTTCTTCGGTGGCCGGATGATTCTCGGCGGGGATGCGTTCACGGTTGGTGAACTGTTCATCTTCGTTGCCTATATCAATCGCTTCTACGAACCAATTCGTGACCTTGCGATGCGCTACAACATGCTCCAGCGAGCGATGGCCGCCGGCGAACGTATCTACGACGTCCTTGATGCTCCGATCGAAATCAAGGACAAGCCCGACGCCATCGAATTGCCGCGGATCAAGGGCCACGTCGAGTTCGACAATGTCCGGTTCGGATACACCGACGACGTTGAGGTACTCCACGGCGTCAATCTCGAAGTCCAGCCCGGAGAGTCAATCGCCTTCGTTGGTGAGACAGGCGCCGGCAAGTCTTCGATGATCAATCTTATTGTTCGTTTTTACGATGTCACCTCAGGTGCCATTCGGGTGGATGGACACGACCTGCGGGATGTAACCCAGGCATCACTTCGCTCGCAGGTAGGTGTCGTGCTGCAGGATACATTCCTCTTCTCTGGCACCATCGCCGAGAACATTCGCTATGGTCGGCCAGACGCCACCGATGAGGAAATGCTTGAGGCTTCACGCGCAGTTGGCGCACACGAGTTCATCATGCGCTTGCCGGATGGCTATGACTCGGAAGTTGATGAGCGCGGCCAGACACTGTCGGTTGGCCAGCGACAGTTGATTGCGTTTGCCCGGGCCATGCTCTCGGACCCGCGAATCATCATTCTGGATGAGGCAACATCGAGCGTCGACACCGAGACCGAACTGCAGATTCAGGCCGCATTGCGCACCCTGTTGAAGGGTCGCACAGCGTTCATGATCGCCCACCGGCTATCAACTGTGAAGGAAGCAACGCGCGTCGTCGTGCTCGACCACGGCAAGATCGTTGAGACCGGGACACACGATGAACTGCTGGAGGCACGTGGAGCATACTACGGTCTCTATACGATGCAGTTCCGGGATGATGCGGTCGAGGCTGCAGACTAGGAAAAGACCTACAGGTCGGTAAGACCCAGTATTGCCTGCCGTGGTGATAGCGCCGCAGGCAGGATCGGCATGGCATCAAACCGGGGAAGCGCCGTCACCGGGATCGACTTTCCAACTGCACGCAATGCACCTTCGGACGCCGAGACGGCGGACTCTGCGGTGTTGTTGTTATGGGAAAGATGGCAGAGCCAGATGCCCTGCATGTTCTGCCGGGCAGCATCGGCAAGCGTTGCAGCGCAGTCGTCGTTGCTCAGGTGCCCGGTGGCGCTGCGAATGCGTCGCTTCAGGTGTGCCGGGTAGGGGCCCCGCCGGAGCATCTGCTCATCATAGTTCGATTCCAGCACGGCAACGTCCGAACTCGAGATGATGTCGAGAATCTCTGACGTGACCGATCCAAGGTCGGTCAGCAATGAAAGTTTCGTCGTTTCGTTCTCGATGAAGAACCCGCACGGTTCGGCCGCGTCGTGTGAGACGTCAACGAAGGTAATATCCACCGAACCAAACCGGATGCGATCGCCGGCGCGAACCGTTGTCCAACCTGCCTGCTTGCCGATGGCCGAGAACGTGCCGTCAGTCGCAACCACCTGACAGGCGTGACGTCTCAAAACACTCGAGAGCGAGCGAACGTGGTCGATATGTTCGTGGCTGATGAGAACAGTGAGCGGCAGGGAACTCTTCGCAAGAGCACTGTTGAGAGCCCGGGCTCCGATCCCGCAATCAAGCAGAAGGCGTTGGTCCTCTGTCTCCAGCAGGAACGCGTTGCCACTACTTCCCGAACCGAGCGACGTCAACTTCACGAGGCAGGAACCTCCTGGAAAATCGCCCGGCCGACCCGGACCAATGTTGCCCCCTCTTCGATGGCGACCTGGTAATCATTGGTCATTCCCATCGAAATTGCCCTCAGGTCAACTTCTGGATAGCGTGCCGCCATCTCTTCAGCGATTTGCCGCATCTCAGCGAACACCGGTCGCGCTTCCTCTGCCGTGGCGACCAGCGGAGCCATCGTCATGAAGCCCTGCAGTTCCAGACCGGGCAGCGAAGCTGTTTCCTCAATCAGCGCAGGCAGGTCTTCAACCAGGCAGCCATGTTTCTGTTCTTCGCGTGCGACGTTTACCTGAATCAACACTGGCTGGCGCACACCGGTTGCCTCGGCGCGCCGGTTCAGGGCCACTGCCAAGGCCGGTCGATCAAGCGAATGCACCAACGAGAATCGCCCAACAACCTGATTTGCCTTGTTTGTCTGCAGGGAGCCGATCATGTGAAGGTGGAGATCATCGGGAACATCTTCTGCGAACTTGCGTGTGGCGTCCTGCACCCGGTTCTCCCCGAAATGTCGCAATCCTGCCTGATAGGCGAGATCGACCTGATCCCGGCCAACCGTCTTGCAGACACCAATCAGGGTAATATCTGCCTGATTGC
Source organism: uncultured Thermomicrobiales bacterium (assembly GCA_964462545.1). Lineage (GTDB taxonomy): Bacteria > Chloroflexota > Chloroflexia > Thermomicrobiales > CFX8 > CAYWXR01. The sequence continues at coordinate 4,182 of CAYWXR010000034.1, read as the reverse complement.
GACCGGCCCGGGTTGCTGCTTCGGCAATCCGGTCCTGAACAACTGCAATACGTTCTTGCAAACCGGACATCGTTGTGGCGTCCATAGCCGGATTTACCTCCGATATCGCTCGATCAGGACTTTGCCTTCAGTTGTACCACCATCATCTGGCTTCCCTTGCTGGCTTCACCGGCCACGAATGCCCGGCGGGAGAAGAACCTGTCCGATTCAGTCATGGTGCAGGTTGCAGCATCCTCGATGTTCCAGCGACTGATTCCGGCAGATTGCAGTGCCAGGCGGTTGGCTGTCCAGAGGTCAAAGTAGAGTTTGCCATCGCGCTGGATTACCGCCCGCTCGCCATGCGGCAAGCGGTTGGCCATCCAGGCATCAATGACTTCCTGCCCGACTTCATAGCGCGCGGGCCCGATGGATGGGCCAATGCCGGCGATAATCGAAATCGAACGGCAGCCATACCCGCGCGACATGATCTGCACCGCCTGCTTGGCTATCAGCCCCACCGTACCACGCCATCCCGCATGGACCAGCCCAACGACGTGTTTTCGTGGGTCGTAGAGCAAGATCGGCACGCAATCGCCAATGATGATCCCGAGCGTCACATCCAGGTCACCGGTCACCAGTCCATCGGTATCCGGAAACCCATCGAACTTCGGTGGCAAACCGCGGCCCCGGTCACTTGAGAGCACAGGAACCACTCTGGTCCCATGCACCTGCTTGCCAAGCGTTAGCGAGGGGAGTTCCAGCCCCAGTTCTGCAAAGAACGCCTTGCGATTGTGACTGACATCCGCCGGTTCGAAGTCCTTGTTGTAGGCCATGTTACCTTCGGCAGGTGCATCCAGCTGGCGGCCACTCATCCCGTGGATTAGAGGCAACTTCCTGAAACTGTCAAACTGAAAGGCCAACAGGTTCGATCCGGATTCAGTCAATGTGTCTATCCTCGTTCTGCAGGTTACTGGGTGGCGACGTTGAGAATAATCTGGTCAATCACCAGTTCCACCGGCGCAAGGTCATCGGTGAACACCTGGGCGTCTCCATCATACCGCCGGAGATTGCCGAATTCGATCGAGGCGTTTCCAACAGTCCTGATGATCGAATCCTCGGGAATTGCCTCAATGTTCGCGATGAAGTCCTCAATGGAGGCATCCTCACGATTCGTGCCGATCACCATACTGTTGTGGAATCGCTGCACATCCACGATGAAGACATGCTCGTAAACATCCGCCATCGTTGCTGCCAGCACATCCACCAGACGGAAGTCAGTCCGGGTTCGGCCCGCATTGACGATAGTCACACCGTCCTCGTTCAGGTGATCGCTGGCTTCCTGGAAGAATTCCCGCGTTGTGAGATGGAACGGGATGTAGGGCTGGCGGTAGGCATCAATCGCGATAATGTCGTACTTCTTGTCAGTTTGGGTCAGATAGTACCGGCCATCCGCAACGATCACGTTGAGGTTTGGCTCGGTCATATCGAAATACTTCCGGCCAATCTCTGCAATCTCGCCATCGATCTCCACTCCGTCGATCGGAATGTCGCCGTAGGCATGGGTCATCTGCTTCGAGGAGGTGCCGGCTGCGAGACCAATCATCAACGCACTGTCCACCTGATCCGGTGTCATTCCCCGGATGAAGTAGGGAGCGATCATGAAGTAGTCCCACGGGCCCTGCGTCAGTAAGGTATTCGGGACATAGATCGAGTGTGATGCCTGCCCCTCATTCAGGATCAGGCGCGTTTCGTTGCCGTTCTGGACTACCTGAACATAGTTGTAGCGAGTCTCGGCCTCATGGATGATGACGCCGATCTCCGGTGGGCGAATATACCCGGAACTCACCGCGACCGGCAGCAACGCAGCGACCACCAGGAACACACCGGAAATCGCCGCGCCCCGGTACTCCCTGCTGAGATACAGCACGATCGTCGATGGAATCAGCAGGGCGACGGCCAGGATGGCAAAGGTGTAACGGGTACCAAACGCCGGAATCAGGATGAAGATCGGCACCACGCTGCCGAGGATTGATCCGATGGTCGAAAGCGAGTAGAGCCGACCGGCTGTGTAGCCGGCGGAATCAACGCTCGATGTCCGAACCCGGATGGCGAATGGCGAGATACATCCGAGCAACGTTACCGGAATGGCGAACAACAACAGCGTCCCAAGCAGGGCTGCGTAAAACGCGCCGGCCTCGATGTTTTCCAGGGCAGACACTGATCGAAGCAGGATCGGCCCTGAAACGTAGGGGATCAGTGCTGTGCTGATGCCGGCGACAGCCACCAGAGCTCCAAGTAGCTTGACCGACGGCCAGCGGTCGGCGATTCTCCCGCCAATTACGTAGCCAAGTGACAGGTAGAGCAGTGTCAGGCCAATCAGGTTGGCCCAGATAAAGGTGGACTCACCGAAGAACGGCCCGATCAGCCGAGAAGCGCTGGTTTCGATGGCAATGCTGGTGATTCCACCAACGAAAACCGTGACTGCCAGCAGGAGACCTTGAGGATTGACGACCCACTCCCGGTCGAAACCGGAAGTGGGTGCTGCGTGTTCATTAACGACCGAGTTCGTTGCCACCGGCCGTCCTCTAGTAGTGTTCGAGTTTGATCGGCACGTCGATCAACACCGGGGCATTCGCCTCGCGTGCGTGAATCAACGCTTCGGTCAATGCCTCAGGTGACGCTGCCCGGATACCCTCGATGCCGTAGGCTTCGGCAATCTTGACATAATCAGGGTTTACCAGATCCACCGCAATGTAGCGACCGGGGTAGGTGCGCTTCTGGGCGGCCTTGACCGCAGTATGCGTTCCATCATTGAAAATGACGATCGCCACCGGAATCTGGTGATGTACTGCCGCGCCCAGTTCCTCGAGAGTGAACTGGAAGCCGCCGTCACCGGAGATTGAAACCACCTGGCGATCCGGGCGGCCAACCTTGGCACCAAGCGCTGTCGGCATAGCCGAGCCCAGTGTGCCGAAGCCGCGCGGGAAGAGGTATGTCCGCGGCTCATACACCGGGAAGTAGCGCACGCCTTCGTAGGCCATCATCGTCATGTCGTTCACGAGAATGGCGTCGCGTTCCATGCCGGCGCGGAGTGCTTCGAGGTAGGGGATGTATGCTGCGGTGCGCTCGTCAGCCGGCTCCAGAATCTTTGCCCGGACTGCCTTGACCTCATCTGTTGTCCAGCGGCTTGCAGAGCGAGCGCCACAGTGGACTGCATCCAGAATCGCCTTGCAGGTCTCGGCCGCGTCGGCAACGATGCCCAGTTCAACCTTGTAGCGTGCACCGATCTCTTCCGGGTCAATATCGATATGAATGATCTTCGCCGGCAGCGGCATGGTGCCATCGCCGGTGGTGCGAACACCGAGGCCCGTGCCGACGACAATCGCCAGGTCGCTTCCCGTCATCACCTCAGTCGACGGATTGTCTGCTGACCAGCGGTAGCCGAACGCACCGACAGCGTACGGGTGGTCCTCAGGAATCGATCCCTTGCCCATCAGCGAGGTGACAACCGGTGCGCCGAGTTCCTCGGCAAGCGAGGCGATCAGCGGAGCGCATTCCTCGGTTGCAGCGCCACCACCGGTGAAAATCATCACCCGGTTGGCGGCCTTGATCAGTTCGATAGCCCGGTCAATATCAGGCTGTGCCGGCACGGCCTTCGTAATCTTTGCCGGCGCCGTGGCAGGCATCTCGAACTCTTCAGCAAGCAGGTCGATCGGGATCTCGACATGAACCGGTCGCGGCCGGCCCTGGCCAAGTGCCTCAAGTGCAACCGTGATCGACGCCGGCAGGTCGCCAACTTCCATCACCCGCTGGCTCCACTTGGTGATCGGACGAATAAAGCCCATCTGGTCGGTCATCTCGTGGAGGTTGCCCTCCATCTTGTCGAGATACTTGCGCTCCTGGTTGGTGGCAATCAGGAATACCGGCGAGGAATCGGCATATGCCTGGCCGATTGGTGTTGAGACATTGGTAATGCCCGGGCCGGTGACGATCAGGGTGACACCGGGCTTGCCGGTCGCGCGGGCATAGCCATCAGCCATATAGCCGGCGCCCTGCTCGTGGCGGGCGAGGTAGTGCTCAATCTTGCCGGAGTCAATCAGCGCGTCATAAATGTCGAGAGTATGGACGCCAGGGATGCCGAAAATGACGTCGACGCCGTTCTCCTCAAGCACCCGCAACACGGCCTCGCCGCCGCGGATCTTG
>CAYWXR010000033.1:23510-31979 GCA_964462545.1 uncultured Thermomicrobiales bacterium | reverse complement strand
CTTCGTCGGGATGACAGAACACCTTCGTTGGCTCTGATTGATCCCCGCACGTCTCCTCAAGAACAGGCTCCCCTTGCATCTCGCATAACAGGAAGATATCCACGTCCTGTTTACTATGGCAACATACATAATTAGTCCTGGCTGCTGAAACCGCAATGCAGACATCGCTACCGGGTTGACCTGCGCAACCGGGCGTCCTAGACTGCCTCGGCTGAATATCGCGGCGGGCACCCGGTGGGCCGGGTTCTGCCTGCCGGAGCCTGGTTCGCCCGAACCGGGCGTTGTTGGGGAGAAGCATCACTATGCGAAGTCCGGGACAGAAGAGTGTCCAGCGTCACGGTGAGCAGTTAATCCAGATCGAGCCGGCGAGGCGACGAGGCTCCGCCCCACGGGAAAAGAAACCGGAATGGCTCAAAATCCGGATGGAACACGGTGACAACTACCGTGAACTGAAATCGTTGATGCGGAGTATGGACCTCCACACTGTGTGCGAGGAAGCACGCTGTCCGAATATCTACGAATGCTGGAGCCAGCGCACGGCCACCTTCATGATCCTCGGCGACACCTGCACCCGCGCCTGTCGTTTCTGCGCGATCAAATGGGGCCGGCCAACTCACGTCGATCTTGAAGAGCCAAAGCGGGTGGCAGAAACCGTCCGGAAGATGGGCCTGCATCATGCGGTGATTACCTCGGTAAACCGTGATGAACTGGCTGATGGCGGTGCAAGCGTCTGGGCGGCAACAATCCGCGAAATCCGGGATGCCGTGCCGGATTGCGGGATCGAAGTGCTCATTCCCGATTTCCAGGGGAACTGGGACGCCCTGCAGATGGTCGTTGATGCCCAGCCGGACATCATCAACCACAACATCGAGACGGTTCCCCGTCTCTTCCGCAAGATCCAGCCGTGGGATTCCTACGAGGTGAGCCTCGAACTCTTCCGGCAGACCAGACAGATGGACCCGGATATCCTGACCAAGTCCGGGGTGATGGTTGGTCTTGGCGAGCAGTACGAGGAGATCGTCGAGGTAATGAAGGACCTGGTCGCCGTCGATCTCGACATCATGACGATTGGCCAGTACCTGCCGCCGTCCCAGCGTCACGCGCCGCTGGATCGTTACTACACGCCGGACGAGTTTGCCCGGTTGAAGGTTGAGGGCGAGGCGCTGGGTATCCGGCACGTTGAGTCGGGGCCGCTGGTGCGTTCCTCGTATCATGCCGGTGAGCAGCACCAGCAGTTGCGTCGGAAGGATCGATCCCGGCAGGAAACAACGGCGGGATAGTCCACGATGCCCACAACGACATATGCGCCGGCTGTCTCTGCACCGTTGGCGGTGATCCGGCTGCCGGGGCTGACGCCATATCTCCCGATGTGGGAACGGCAGCGTGAACTTGCGGACGCCCGGATTCGTGGAGATCTCGATCACGATCTGCTGCTGTTGCTGGAGCACGACCACGTCTATACCAATGGCCGTCGGGGTGACCCGCGGCATTTGCTGGTTGATGACCGGCAACTGGCCGAGCTTGGTGCTGCCTATCACAAGATCGACCGGGGCGGTGATATCACCTATCACGGCCCCGGCCAGATGGTCGGCTACGCGATCATCAACCTGAACGCTGCCGGACTAAGCCTGCGGGCCTATGTCCGGATGCTGGAGCAGGCAATCATCCAGGCCGTTGCCGGGTTTGGTATCGAGGCGGAGTATGTTCCGGGTCTCACCGGTGTCTGGGTAGGTGAAGAGAAACTGGCAGCGATCGGGGTGAAGGTGAGTCACGGGGTGACCTGGCACGGTTTCGCCCTGAACGTATCGACCGATCTCTCCTACTTCGGGCACATCACACCATGTGGCATTGCTGACCGGGGTGTGACGTCACTCTCGCGGCTGACTGGCCGGGAGATCGGTGTTGACGAGGTGGTGGAACCACTGGCTATTGCCTTTGGCTCTCTGCTCGGAACCAGGGTTGTCCGGAAGTGGTCGTCAGGGTTGCCATGCCTGTGACGCCTCAACGATCTCGTTGACGGTCGCGCGGGCAGTACGGCCCACGCCGATGATGGTGGCCGAGGCGTAGCCAGTCCATTCGCCATAGCCAACCAGCCAGAGGCGTGGTTCGCCCGTTGCCCGCGTGCCCTCTGTTTCGACAGTGTTGTCCGGAGTAACGATCCCCAAGGGGCGCAGGTGGTCCAGGACATACCGGAACCCGGTGCACCAGATGATCGTGTCGATCTCCTCCTCGCTTCCGTCGGGCCAGACGACGCCGGTGGGCGTCATCCTGGTGAACATCGGCACAGTGGTAAGGACTCCGCGTTCTCGTGCCTCGATCACTGGCGGCAGCATGACGATGGAATTGAAGTTGACTCGTTCATCTACCGGCTTGCCTTCAAGCCGAGCCTGGTAGCGCTCGGTTGCCCGGTCGAAGAGATACCGGCCATCCAAGTAATCCGGCAGAAAGTGAGGTTCCCGGCGAACTACCCAGGATGTATCGGCGACCTGCGAGACCTCGGCGTAGATTTGCACACCGGAGTTCGCCCCGCCAACGATCAGCACCCGTTGCCCGAGAAAATCGAGCGGGGTGCGATATTCAACGGAGTGAATCTGTTCGCCGCGAAACTCGTCTCGGCCGGGAATGTCAGGGATGTACGGGCCGCGTCCGCTGCCGGTTGCACTGACAACCGCCCGGGCGCGCCAGGTGCCGGCACCGGTTTCGACAACCAGACGGTCGGTGTCGCGCCGGACAGCCAGGACCTGCACCGGCCGCTGGACCGGCAACTGATAGCGCCGTTCGTATTCGGTGAGGTAGTCCAGAAATTCCTGGACGGTGGGGTAGTAGTCCTCTCCGCCGGACATGATCCAGCCAGGCAGTGAACTCCATTTTGCCGGGGAGAAGAGGCGCAGCGATTGCCAGCCGTGTTGCCACGCGCCGCCGGGTCCGTCCTCCGCATCCAGCAGGACGAACGACAATCCGGTTCGCCGCAGGTAATACCCCACTGCCAGCCCGGACTGCCCGGCCCCGATGACCACGACATCAATTTCCTGATCTGTCACCTATCCCCGCCCCGTCCTTTCGATAGGATTCTACCCGGATTTGGCTGTCATCCCGAACGGAGTGAGGGATGACAATCCAGCATGTCCGTTCCCACTGCGGGGACAAAGAAAGGGCGCACCACCCGGTGCGCCCTATGGTGTTGTGTGTCGAAGCGGGGGATTAGCCCTGGGCGTCGAAGAGGTCGTCGAGGTCGATGCCGTTGACGGTGATGGTGGCGGTGTCGGCACCGGTGAGGTGGAGGACCGTTGCACGGAGCTGTTCGACGAACCGTGGGTCGTCGCATGCCCCGCCGGAGGTCGGCTCGCCGGTGATGACCACGGTCGCGTGATTGCCTTCAACCTCGGCGCTCACGGCAACCAGTGCCGGCTGGTGGAGCGCATTGACGAATCCCGATTCTCCGAGGTTGTCATTGGCGAGGGCGAAGAGCGCATTCAGCGCACCGGTGACCGGGTCGGCGTTGGCGTCAAAGGTCACCAGCCACGACTCGAGCGTGTCACCACAACCAACCGGGCCGCCGTCATTTGGCGAGACAACATAGACCGTTGCCTGCTGGGTTTCACCCTGGACGAAGAGATCGTCGATGTCGATGCCGTTGATCTTGATGATGATCTCTTCCTGGCCATCGGCGTTGGCGATGACGGTGTGGCGAATCTGCTCGATGAAGCGCGGTTCGTCGCAGGTACCACCCAGGCTGATCGTGCCGGAGATCTCCACCGTGACCTTGTTCGGGGTGGTTTCGACACTGTCCACCTTGAGTGACGAAGCGTAGATGGCGGTGATCAGGCCGGATTCACCGTAGTTGCGCTCCTTGATCGAGAAAAGTGTTTCCAGCGCGGCCGAGATCGGGTCCGGGAACGGGGCAACCTCGCGACTAACCTGGATCAGGCTGTCGTTGCAGCCGATCAGTTGACCGGAATCGCCACCATCGCCCTCGGCGACCAGGTAGATGAAGGAGTCGACACCCGGGTAGCGCCAGTTGTAGTAGTGCTGGCCAACATTGCCAGCTTCAACCTGCCAGCCGGCGGCATTGAGCGGGGTGTAGGTCAGGCAGCGGCGCTCGAAGCACTGCAGCAGGACATCCTGCGGCGTGCCGGCTACCTTGACGGTTGCCCAGTAGGCTTCGGTGATCGGCCGGCCGGTGGCGTAGAACGGGTCCTGGAACAGTTTGGCGTTGACATTGGCGCCATTTTCCCAGACGGTACCGGTGGAGTTCATGAAGGTCCAGAACGGTGCCGCAATGGTGTGGTTAGTCAGGTTGTCGTAGTGGGCGGCGGTCACACCGTGGCCGGTCTTCTTGTTCAGCGAAACATCGCCTTCACTGTTAATCGACCAGGTGATTTCGGCGCCTTCAGCCAGCGGGCTGGCATCGAGCACCTTGCCGAGTGCTGCGTAGGTCGGGCCGCTGGTGTCATCCGAATCGCCGGCAACCGGAATTTCCGCCGGGGTAGCCGGAATCCATGCGGCATCACCAACCTGGATGCGTCCGCGGATCAGTTCGTCAACCAGCAGGCCGTTGGTGACATACCAGACATCCTTCGGGGCCGACGGGTCGTTGATTTCCATGCGCGACTTGTCGAAATACTGCACTTCACGATAGCCGCCCGGGGCTTCCTTGTACTCCTCGGAAAGTGAGCCGGTGTTGCCATCCGGTCCCCACATCCAGGTGCGGCTGACCGTCAGGTTGGAAACCGGCCGGTCGGTCCGTTCCCATGTCCTGAGAAAGTCGTCGTTCGCCGGGGCGTCTGCCGCGACCGCGGAAACGCTGCCAAGCAGCAGCACGAGCGTTACCATGACCGCAACCAGTCTATGCGAGTGGTGTTTCATCGTCGTTCCTGACCGTTCCTTGAACCGAGCAGGCCCATGGCCTCCCCCTTGAGGGCTGGAAGCTGCTCAACATCTTTTCAGGGGGCAACCGGGTTGCCGCCACCGTTTCAGCACGGTAGGCAGAGTATCTGTCCGGTCGCTGAAGATTGCTGTATCGCAGTATACAGGGCAGGTGTAAAGCACGATACACCTGGCAGGTCAGAGACCGGGGCCGGCGAGAGCGTAGGCGATGGCCCCATCCATCGACATTACCTGCCCGGCGTCTCTGGCCCGCAGAAAAGCAGGATCGCCCAGTTGTTGACGAGCCTGGTCGATAGCGCCGGTGTATTGCCAGCGGCTGCGCTCCTCCTGGGGAAGGCCGGAGCGTTCGCGAATTTCCTGCGCTGCTCCGAACAGCCGGGCTGCCCGTTCCGGCCGGCCGTGACGCACTTCCAGGGCGGCCAGTCCGTCGAGCGCAACAACGATAACTCGGACGTAGCCCACCTCGCGATGAATCTCCAGCGCTTCGGCAAGGTGCATCCAGGCGCGTGCATCTTCGCCAACTTCAACCAGGATCAATCCGAGATCGACCATGTGACTGCCAAGGTTGGATATAGCCCCGGTCGCCCGGTCTATCCCGATACTCTCGGTCAACAGTTCGATCGAGTGGGTTGTGTTGCCCCGGTGATGTTCAACCTGTGCCAGGTTTCCGAGGGTTATCGAGAGCCTGGGGTGTCCGGTCTTCCGTTCAAGTGCGATGCACGCTTCGTACCAGTCAGCGGCGGTTGGGTACTCGTCCTGGAGCTGGGAGACCAGACCCAACCCGTGCAGCGCCGTGATGATCCCCGGATCGTCGGCGATTGCCCGGCTGACCGTCAGGCTTTCTGCTACGTAGTTTTCTGCGGATTGCAGGTCGTTCTGGTGGCAGGCGATCAGACAGCCGCGGCAAAGAGCTGAAGTTCGTCCGCATATCAACGCTGCTCCTACCGATTTCGCATCGCTCCCAGCGCTTTAGACACCAATGTTCCAGTTGCAGTAACCAGAGATATGACCAGGAACACGGCGGTGGTGGCCATCAATTGATACTCAATTGGCATACGGTCACCTATAGGACAGTTCGCGCAGTGGATTAACTGCCATACATACGATCCCGCAAACAGAGCTAGTGGCACCAGAATTACAGACCACCATGTACCCATCAACGATCCAGCCAGGAATGCAGTCATCGCCACGAGCACCGGAAATCGCACAGGAGGGGACGGAAACGCGGTGAAATACCCAGCAAATACCGTAAGTGATATCCCGAACACTACTCGAATCAGAAGTCTATTCTCCATGAGTTACCCACGAACTTGGATAGTAGCATCACTACTAGCACAAAGGACTACTCGAGCAACTCGTATCCTCTATTCCGAGTTATTTCCACGTTGGTACGAACTCGTCGGTGCAAGAACTAAAGTCACCAGCGGGAAGAGAATCACCTCGCTGGAGGTCGGTGTTGAGCCCTGCCAATGAATCAAGCATCTCACGTGCCAGCGCTGGGTTGGCTGGAGCATCAATGAAGACGCTAACATCACCAGTCCAAACTCTCAAATGCCCGTCTCTAAACTCAAGCACATCCGCTTCGCCTCGGACTTTCTTTATTTTACTATCGGCTAGCACATGATCAGCAATGGTTTCCGGAAGGCTCATGCAAATTGGTTCAATTGCAACGACTACTGGAACTGGACAGCCTGTAGCATCTTCAGGCACGTCACAGACACCATAGCCAAAGGTAACACTCTCCATAGCTTCGTAAGATGGAGTATTTCCGGTGGGTGTGTACGTATGGTGAACGATTGCCTGCAGGTTGTAGCCAGCAAACGATTCTCCAAGCCAAAAGAGAGAATAGTCTTGAAAGTTCCGTGCTTCAGTCTGACTAATGCCATACCCATCTTTACTTCCATTCCATTCCGGTCCAGGATGGAACATCTCAGTATTGATTGGGCCTGTTCCGAACTCTTCCGATACATTCACGACAGAATTGTCTGAAACAGCTGACCGTGCAGCAATCAGTGTCACCAGGAAGGATGCAACGAGTGCAATACATCCGATTGCAAGCAGTTGCCAGTTGCTATGCGATTTCTGCGTTTTCATGGGAACCTCCTATTATTGACAGTTGGTGACCGAGCTGCCTAATCAATTCGTATGAAGTCAACAAGGCCGTTTCCCCATGCCCATTCCCCATCGCATTGTTGGAATCGCCGAACATTATCCCAGTTTTGAGCACCGTTCCAGTGATGAGGGTTGGCAACTCCTCCTCCCCCGTAGTTGTGCCATAGCTGATTTACCTTGTGCTTGGCATTGATAAAACCGCCCTCTGGCATTGATGAGGAGTGATTTTCACGTACAGCATGTTTGGGCGTAATGCCGCAAAAGATGATGTCTTCATAGTGAGGTGTGGAGATGGCGTAAGTGCCCCATGTAGAATCACCGTTTGTAACGCGGTATCGTTGATGATAACGTGATGAAGTTATTCCAGCACTGGAGTTTTGCCCTGTCATCACTCCACATCCATGATTATCAAAATACTGTTGAGCAGTCGTGCCATCGTTTGATGCCCACCCGTGATGAGCAGAATGCCCCTGAACAGTGGAATAGGATGCATTGTTGTAGTAAACCACTTGGACGGGGTCGACTTCGGTATTCCATCCACAATTGGATGTAGTAAAGGAGTATGGCCAAGTATGTCCCCACGGGTTTAGGTGGGCAGAAACGGATCTGCTAGCTTGCCCACTGACCAGCACTCCGGCAAGGCACGCTCCTAGAATCACGCCAGCGACGACAGCTCGAAAGGTCATTGACCGCGGTGATGACGTGTTTACTCCTTGTCCTTCCTTGCAGGTTATGCAGCAAGGCTTGTCTCCGCCGCATAGCCTGCAATGTGTCATAACATAACTCATACCAATACAGTCGGGTTACGTAGGCTGCGAAGCTAGTGACTTAGGTTCATGCGGAATCGGCGAACTAGGGACACCTTGTGCCTGATCGAGGCACGGTACAGTAATGCGATGAAAGCACGAGTGCTTATGGCGGGAGAATTGCGCGGCGGGCTCTAATTCGCACACTAGCACAAGTACCGGCCACTGTCAAGCGTGTCTATTGCCGGGAAACTGTTGGAGTCGGCGTGGCTCATTCGAGCAGGCGTGTCGCCTAGAGATGGAGTTCATGTATCCCGCCTCGGCGCTGATTGGCAACTGGATGGTGCTGAACGCCGTCATCTCACCGCTCCAGGCGATCGGCTGCGCTATGCTGCTGGCAACGGTGTTTGTCCTCGCCTGGTATCCGGGCAGGGCGGTTACTCCCCATCCGGCTCCCTTAGCCGTTGAGGGTTCATCCGGTCTGGACGACCGGTGACCTGATTCCGGTTGCTTCAGCCCGGGCCGTGAGTTTTGGGGCACACTCACTGCTGCACGTCGAGTGGCAGGAGCAACGAAAGAGGAAAGCCTTGAGCGACCAACTGATCTTTGACGTACAGGACCATATTGCGACCCTGACGCTGAACCGCCCGGACAAGCTGAACGCCTTTACCCTGGAGATGATTGATGCCTGGGTGGCGGCGTTGGAAGAGTGCAAGAAGAACGA
>CAYWXR010000033.1:19114-23410 GCA_964462545.1 uncultured Thermomicrobiales bacterium | reverse complement strand
TCCTCGCTGATGGCCATCACCGGCAGCAGCCAGGAGCATCTGGACCTGGTTGAGGCGATCACCAACAAGCGCAAGTAACCCGTCATCCCGTTCGAAGTGGAGGGTCTCGACAGACAAGAGTCTCGATGCACCCCGTTGGCAGGAGGGGAGCGCTTCCTCTCCTGCGGGGGCGGTGGGACTTGCGCTAGAATGGCGGTCTGATCGGTACATTCCTGGTGGTGGAGGTTCGATGTTGATCGAGAGTCTTTACGCTCCCTCGTCGCTGGCGTAGGGGGCTGCACCACTTCTGACTCACTTCCCCCATGCGCCCGCGGACGAGCGCGGTCCGTGATGCGTGTGTTGTCGTCGCCGGCGGGCGAAGGCGTTTATCTGCCTTGCCTGCATTCCGGTGACACCAATTCCGGAGGTCCCGTGCATGGGGATGTACTCAAGATCAACTGCCGCAGCCGGTGGGGAAACCCGGCTCCCGGCAAACTTCCGCAATCTCTGGTTGGCGTCCTGCTTTATCCACCTCGGTATCTGGATGGCAAAACTGCTGGTTCCGGTGGCTGCTGCCCGGCAGACCGGGTCACCGGCACTGGTTGGTATCGTCGCGCTGGCGTTGACGATTCCCTGGTTGCTGGTCGGTTTGCAGGCAGGAGCGCTGCTCGACCGGCATGACCGCCGTACCCTGATGATGGCCGTCAATGGCGCTGCCGTGGTGGCAATCCTTGTATCGGCCGGCATGTCGCTGGTGGGTTACCTGTCGATCCCGGTGCTGATTCTGGCGGCACTGGTGATTGGCACGGCAACTGTTTTTACCGAATCCGGCATGGTGGCCATGGTGCCGATGGTTGTTGAACCGGCGCACTTCGAACGGGCAAACACCAGACTGGTCGGTGTCCAGACCACGATCGAGATCGCAGCGCTTCCACTGGGTGGCGGTCTGGCGATGCTGGGCATGTCGCTGGCACTCGGGGTGAGTGGCGGTGTGCTGCTGGTTGGTGTAGCGATGCTGTTGCTCCTGCGAGGCAGCTTCCAGGTCGAGGAGGCTGTCCGCGCGCCGCTTGTCCGGCAGATCGGCGAGGGACTGCGGTTTCTCTGGGAAAATGGGACGTTGCGGACAATCAGCCTGATGGCCGCGGTGATCAATGGATGCTGGAGTGCCTGGGCCGCGGTGTTTGTGCTGTTTGCCCTCCGGCCTGGTCCGCTCGATCTTTCCGAACTGGGTTACGGCCTGCTGCTGACGGTTGCAGCCGTTGGGGGCGGCATCGGCACGCTGCTGACTGCCGGCGTCCAGCGACGCTTTGGCCGGCGTTCGCTGATCGGTATCAACATCGGGGTGAACAGCCTGCTCTTTCTTGCGCCGGCGGTAACGACCAGCCTCTGGTTGATTGCCGGCGCGATGCTGGTTGGCGATATGGGTGGCCCGATGTGGGGAATTGCCGTGTTGTCGATGCAGCAACGCCTGGTGCCGGATCACCTGCGAGGACGGGTTAGCAGCGCCTACCGGTTTGTCAGTTTCGGTGCGCTATCGCTGGGTGCGCTGGCTGGTGGTCTGGTTGGTGAAACGCTGGGTCTCACCTGGGTGTTCGCCGGTGGCGCGGTCATTACGGCGCTGATGTTTATCCCGTTTGCCCGGGCGATCACCGAAGCCTCAATGACCGGGGAGACGGCCCCGGCCACCTGATAACCTGATACCGGCGGAGCGAGGGGCCCGAAGCGGTGAGCGAACGGGTCCCTCACGTTGTCCGTGGTGAAAACCTGACAGAACTGGAACCGGGCGGCGTTTGCTATCCTGTGCGGGATATGAACGAGGCGGACATTACAACCGACCACCGTACTCCTCTCTGGGCATCACCGGGGCTGATTGTTGCTGTCATCTTTTCGGTACTGGTGGTGCTGATCGCGATCGGGGTGCTGATTACCAACCGGGGCGGTGATGTTGCCGGTGAGGTGACGATTGCCGAACTCCGGGCGCAGCCGTTGCGCTTTGACGGCCAGACGGTGATCCTCACCGGCACGGCAGAGCAGGTGCGACAACTCCCGGTGCTCGACCAGTACGCGCTGTACACCTTCCGTGATGAATCCGGTTCGATGTGGGCACTCACCCAGCACGGAGCGCCACCGGATGACGGCAGCGAGGTTCGTCTTACAGCCGTCTACCACTCCCGGATCACCCTTGATGAGGAGATCAAGCGGATCGTCGAGGGGCAGCTTGGTTCGCTGGCCGGGTCGGTGGTCTCCAGCATCCTGCCATCGGTGGCGGTGAATGCTGTCTTCCTCGAACATCTTGAATACCAGCCAGCAGATTGACCGCGCCACGGTGAACGGCTAGCATCGCACCACAGTTGTTCATGGTTCAGGCGAGGAGTTCTGCATGCCCCGGTTTGCTGCCAATCTCACGATGCTGTTCACCGAGTACCCGTTGCTGGAACGGTTTGACCGGGCAGCCGCTGCCGGTTTCCAGGCTGTGGAGTTTCTCTTTCCCTACGATGAGGATATTGCTGCCATCAGGGCAGCGCTGGACAGGAATGGCCTGCAACAGGTGTTGTTCAACCTGCCGGCCGGCAACTTTGCTGCCGGCGAGCGCGGGTTTGCCAACGACCCCGGCCGGATTCCCGAGTTTCGCGAGGGTGTCGCCCGGGCGCTGGAGATAGCCCGCGAACTGGATTGCCCGAAGCTCAATTGCCTGGTCGGGTTGACGCTGGAGGATGTGCCGCTGGATATCCAGTGGCAGACGGTGATCGAGAATCTGCGTTATGCGGCAACCGAGGCGGAGAAGGCCGGGGTGCTCCAGATTTTCGAACCGCTCAACACCTTCGACACGCCGGGTTTCCTGCTATCCACCACTGCCCAGGCGTTGATGCTGCTGAATGAAGTCCAGCGTGACAATCTGAAGATTCAGTATGACGTCTATCACGCCCAACGGATGGAAGGGAACATCTGTGGCACGCTCGAGCGCTATCTGCCGCAGATCGGCCATATCCAGATTGCCGACAGCCCGGCCCGTAATGAGCCGGGCACCGGGGAACTGAATTACCCGTTCATCTTCGACCACCTCGACCGGATCGGCTACGACGGCTGGGTCAGCCTGGAATACCGCCCCTCAACGACAACCGGGGAGTCGTTGGGCTGGATGAAGGAATTTGCAAGCCGGGGCTGATCCCCTGGCCCTGTGCCGGCGCAACCTGATGCGCCCGCACGTTACAGCGAAAGAAGAAAGGAAATGAGCATGGCGGAGCGGATCGGGTTGATCGGGACCGGGATTATGGGCAAGCCAATGGCCCGGAACCTGGTGAAGGCCGGCTATGAACTGGTGATCAACAACCGGAGCCAGGCGAGTGTTGAGGAACTGGTTGCGGAGTCCGACAAGATCACAGCTGCCGCAACCGCGGCCGAGGTTGCATCGCAGGTGGATATCATCATCACGATGCTGCCGGATTCGCCGGATGTGAAGCAGGTAGTCTTTGGCGAGAACGGCCTGCTTCCGGAAATGGGGCCGGGCAAACTGCTGATCGATATGAGCACCATTGCGCCGGCTTCGGCCATCGAGGTCAACGCGGCGTTGGTCGAGCGCGGTTCCAGCGCGCTGGATGCTCCGGTGAGTGGTGGCGAGCCCGGTGCGATTGCCGGCACGCTCAGCATCATGGTTGGTGGTTCGGAGTCTGATTTCGAGCGGGCGAAGCCGGTGTTCGAGGCGGTCGGTAAGACGATTGTCCACGTCGGTGGCCCGGGTGCCGGCCAGACGGTAAAGGCCTGCAACCAGATTGTGGTGGCCATCAACTACGCAGCCGTCAGCGAGGCGCTGGTGCTGGGCTCGAAGGCGGGTGTTGACCCGGCCAAGATCATCGAAGTCTTGAGCGGTGGCCTGGCGGCCAGCCGGGTGATGGAGATGCGTGGCGCGACCATGGCCGCCCATCAGTTTGCGCCGGGCTTCCGGGTGAACCTGCACCGCAAGGACCTTGGGATTGTTGCCGATACCGGCAAGGCGTTTGGTGTGCCGCTGCCAGTGACGGCGGTGGTCAGCCAACTGTTTGAGGCGGTTGCCGCTGCCGGCAATGGAGACCTCGACCACTCGGCTGTCCTGACCGCTATTGAGGCGCTTGCCCGGCACAAGGTGGGTGAGACTCGGGCATAGCGTCCTGCACTCCTGACCAGCGATGACAAACGGACCTCGATTGCCCCGGTCGAGCGCCCGGGGCGATTGCGGCGGATGCATTGCAATGCGCCCCTGTCCCTGTGAGGGGGCAGGGGCTGCAGACGTAGGAAGAAGTGCCGTTACCGGCGGCGGTTGCGGCGGCGCCGGACGGAGAC
>CAYWXR010000033.1:0-19014 GCA_964462545.1 uncultured Thermomicrobiales bacterium | reverse complement strand
GACGTAGGAAGAAGTGCCGTTACCGGCGGCGGTTGCGGCGGCGCCGGACGGAGACAGCTGCGGCGGCTGCCTGGATGGTGGTGCCGTCTTCGGTGGTGACGGAAACCGCTCGCGAGACCGGGGCTGAATCATCGTCGCTGATCAATTTCCAGATGCCGACTGCCAGCACTGCACCGAGTCCCGGACCGAGAATGAAGGCCCAGAGTTGGGGCAACGCATCGCCCATCTCGATCACTGCCGGGCCGATGCTGCGGGCCGGGTTGATCGAGGCATTGGTGACCGGAATACCAACCAGGTGGATACCGGTGAGCACAAGGCCAATCGGGATCGGCGCGAACCCTGCCGGGGCGCGGCTGGAGGTCATTGCCAGTACTGTCAGTACCAGCAGTGCAGTCAGGAAGATCTCGGCCAGCAGGGCAGCGGTGATTCCGTAACCGCCCGGCGAGAGATCGTCATACCCGTTGGGAGCCAGTGATCCGTCGGTCATGGTGAATGCAGGGTTATCCTGGGCGATTGCCCAGACCAGTGCTGCGCCGGCAATGGCGCCAATGACCTGGGCGACCATGTAGATGCCGGCAGACTTGCCGTCGATCCGCTTGTCGAGCAGGAGTCCGAGAGTGACCGCCGGGTTGATATGGCATCCGGAAATTGGTCCGATGGCATAGGCCATCACCAGGAGTGCCAGACCGAAGGCAATGGCAACACCCAGCGCCCCGATGTACTCACCGGCCAGCACGGCCGAACCAACACCAACTGCTACCAGGACAAATGTGCCGATTGCTTCGGCGACATACCGTCTGACATCAGCGTCCATGAAACCCCTCCTGACCTTGCTCCGGGCAAAGCTCATACACCGGGTTGTTTGTCTGGCGTCTGTGGCAGCAGTATAGGGTGCACAGTACGAAATGGCTACGGGTTTTCGGGGTCAATGGTCACGGTGCCGGTGAACAGTGTTGGAGACTGTTGTGTACCGGACAGCGGCACCTGCACCGAAGTCGACCAGGCTCCGTCGGTCCAGAATGTCATGGTCTGTTGCCAGACCCCGTGACCGGCCTGACTCAGGATCAGCGTTTGCCGGTTGGTCGTGCTACCGGGGGCACCGAAGATGACATAGACCCGCTCCGGTAGCGGGTCGAGCGATGCGCCGCCCAGCACATCCTGCGGGGTGGAAATTCCGACACCTTCCGGGATCATCTCGCCGGTTTCGGTATCGACCAGTCGTACCCGGATGATGATCCGCTGGTTGACGCTCGGGTCGCCTGGTTCGTAGGTGAGTCGCGCACGATAGAGCCTGCCATCGTCGCCGATCAACGCCGGCTGAATGGTCACCGCACCGACTGCAGGAATCTGCCGGCCGGTGCCATCCGGGTTGATGATCGAAACATCGACATTCCATGTGCCGTGAGCCGGCAGGTTGATGTTGCCGCGGTAGATGCCCGGCTCGGTCATACCCAGCACGACAAGTTGCCCCGGACTGCCTTCCAGGGTGAGACGGGCCGTGATGGTGGCATCCGGATCGAACCGCACGTCGTCGCGCCCGGTTTCCAGCGGACGATTGGTGAGTGGATCCAGAATACGAACCGTGAGCCGGGTGCTCTGGTTGCTGGCGACATTGAGCGGTGCCCAGACCCGGATACCCGGCAGGCTGCTCTGGATAACCGGGTCGGCAGGCGTTTCACCATCGATACCGGCGGTGCGACCGTTGGACATTGCGTAGAGCCGGGCAAGCGACGTGAACTGGTAGAAACTGTCGATCTCGTCGGCAAAGTCCGTCGTAATCGGCTCGACCATCAGTTCACCATTTACCCGGCCCATGCGGGCAAAGGTGATGACGTTGGTGATGGTCTGTTCCGGGTCGGCCAGGGGTGGATACTCCTGACTGCGGACGAGGAGGCTGTCACTGCCGGGAACAGGGTCGAGCGAATCAATGACGCCGGCAACCGGCCAGAAATCGACAATCGTCCAGGTGGGAACATCGATCACCCAGATGCCGGTCTGTTCCACGTCCGGCTCGACATCCGGCTCCGAATTGAATCGCGCTGCGATGTAGAGCCGTTCCCCATCGAGTGAGAGCAACGATGGCCAGCCAAGTCCGAACCGGCCCGGTTCGTTTCCGAGCAGCGATGCAAACTCGCCGGCATCGAGCGGGAAGAAGCGCTCCAGTCGTTGTTCGGAGAGGTTGATAATCGCAATTTCGGCGGCGGTGGTGTCGTAGACATACAGGCGACGGCCATCGTTGCTCCGGACGACATTGCTGGTGAAAGGTCGTTCGTCATCCTGGGTAAAGGGGACCTCTACGGTGGTCTGGCGCTGGTCGGATAGCCGGAAGAACTGCGCCACCAGGGTTAGTCCTTTCGGACCGTAGTCGAAGGTGTAGAGTGCGTTTCCGTCGATGGTCATCTGCGCTCGCCGTAGATCGAACGGAGGTTGCCCTTCGGGCTGTTCTATCTGGAGCATGGTGACCGGTTCCAGGTCAGGCAGCGGAATCAGGGCATACCAGTCGTCACGTTCGGTGTCGCTGATCCAGGGGAAACGGTAAAGCGTGACCAGCAAACTGGATTCATCCGGAGCAATGTGCAGGTTCAGGCTGTGGGCGATGGCCGGTTGACCCGGTGTCGTCGGGTAATCCAGTTCCACCGAGCCGGTGACGGCTCCGTCTTCCATTGCATAGGCGGTGATGACCGGCAGCGAGGATGTTTCGTCAAACTGTGCCAGATAGAGCGCGTCCGAACCGGATGCCAGCCAGTTGAAGCCCTGCCGGTTTGGATCGACGATGACGGTGGTGTCCCAGCGCAGGCTGAGGTTTTCGACATCGAAAACCATCACCCGGTACATCTCTTCCGAGAGAGGTTCGGATGTTGCCAGTACGATCAGGCTTTTGCCATCCGGGCTGATGGTCGAGTAGGCGGCATTCTGCAGCATCCGGGTCGCTTCGGATTCACCGAGTGACACAATCCGGTTGGTCTCCGGGTCATATTGCAGCACCCGGGATTTCTGGAATCCGGCGGTCTGACGACTGAACTCGGCGCCAACGTAGAGGTTTGGCAGGCCAACTGCCGGCAATGGTGGCGGGGTGGGAGTTGGAGTCGGTGGAATTTGCGTCGGGCCGGGCGTTCCGGCAAGTTCATCTTCGGGCGTCAGTTCACCGGCGATTTCGGTTGCTGCCGGGCCATCGCCCCCGAACGGGTTGAGATCAAAGAGGGCGATGATGCCGGCCAGCAGGATCAGAATGACGCCGGCCGCGATGCCCCAGGTGAAGAGTTGGCCGCGGCGTTGTTCGTTGCGCTGGATTTGCGCGACGTTATCCTCGATCGCTGGCCAGATGTCATCCTGCGGCCCATCGAACATGGCATCAAGCAGGGCGGGCCTCACCGGATTGCCGGCCGGAATGTCGAGGCTTTGCCTGAGACGTTGGCGTCCGGTTTCCATTGGTGCAACGAGGGCGTTGTTCCCGCGCTCCAGCACCGTGTTCAGTTGCCCCGGTTCAAACCCGGCCACCTCGCCGAGTACCAGGGCTACCCGTTCGCGTTCATCCATCCGGCCGAGGGCTGCCGTCACCCGGTCGCGCTGGTTCTCGACACCGTATTTCTGGGGCAGTGGGGTGGCCATGAATGCGACCGGGTTGGGGGCCTCTGCCTCGTACTCCTTGCGGAGAAAGGTGCGACCCAGACGGGTCAGCAGGGCAATACGTGGGTCGGAATCAGGGTCAATCGTGCGGATCGACTGGAAGAATTGCTCGAAGGTGGCATGGGCCAGTCCGCGTGCGGTGTTCTGGTCCAGCGTCAGCAGGTAGGCGATACCGCGGATTTCCGCCTGGTGCCGGCGCACGAACATCTGGGCGGCTTGTACACTGCCGGCCTGCCAGGCATTGATGACATCCTGTTGGGAATCTCGTTGCACGCCGTCCTCAAGCCCAGTTCTGTCGATGCGTCAAGTATGGCACTTCACCGCTGGAGCCGGGATGGTTCGGGCGCATACGGTTGCCACGGCTCCCAGATGAACCGGCTGTGATAGCGGGCAAATAACCGTAGCACCGGCCGCGCCAATGCCAGCACCAGCAGCAGATTCGCCACAGCCCGGAAACTGTCATACACCAGCGATGTTGACAGATAAAAGCGCCAATAGGTCGAAATGGTATCGCCCAGGCTCATGCCGGGCACCCAGTAGAGTCCGGTCTGTTCCCGTAGTCCTGGAGCGGCAAACGGCCACTCGGTCAGGTTCAGAATCGCCCCGAACAGGAAGCCCCAGAACGCACCGAACCCGGCCAGCAGGATGATATCCCGGCGACTGCCCGGTTCGTTGTGGTGGGGGATCCAACCGGCGGTCATTCCAATCCAGCCTGCCCCGAGCATCTGGTAGGGCAGCCAGGGGCCAAGTCCACCGGTAATCAGTGCCGACACCAGCAAGGTGAGAGCGCCCATCAGAAACCCGAACCGCGGGCCAAAACTGAACCCGGCCAGAATGATCAGGAAGAAGATCGGTGATGCGCCGAGGAAGGTCGGGATCAGACGCAACGTAGCGTCGGTCGCGACCAGTACGCCAAGCAGCGCGACCATCTTTGATGCGCCATGATCGACACCGCTGCTTGCCCCCTGCACTTCCAGCAGGATCATCAGCAGGCAGAGGCCACCAATGGCTGTGAAGAGCAACGGCGTTTCGACTCCGCTGCGGTGTGATCCGGCAAGCGCCGGCAGGAAAAATGGATAGAGAAAACTGGCTGCTCCAATGGCACTGATCAGCAGCACCAGAGGAGATCCGGTACGTGTATTTCGCTGCACGGATGACCTCCGGGGCTATCGTATCATTGTGCCAACGTGTAGTAACCGCACAAGTTGGCGCGCTCTGCCCGGCGTGGGTGGTCTGCTGCCACCATTCTTCCAGAACAGAATCGGGAAACTTGCAATGAGTACCATCGAACGCGCCGACTCCGATATTCAACATGAAATCAGGCAGTCGCTTGCATCAGTCGGGTTGCCACTGACAGTTGATGTCGATGCCGGCGTAGTCACGCTGGGAGGGATCGTTCTTTCCGAAGAGGAACGTGAAGCGGCTCTCGACCTTGCCCAGATTGTTGCCGGCGTTACCGATATTGTTGACCAACTTGAACTGGCCGAGTTCGATGGTGACTACCCGGATGTCCTGCCCGGTTTGCTCACCCGCGTTGGCGATGGTGACCTGCTATCGGATGACGAGGATGATGACTGGACGACCGACATCCAGCGTGTGATTCAGGATGGCGATAGCTGGATCCCACCGACCGATCCGCCAATCGACATGGCGCGCCGTCCGGGCGGGATCGAGGTCGCTGCAGGGTTCCAGGCATCTTCTGCTGAGGAGGACGATTCCGACCGGGGCACGGTGGATGACGCCCGGATTATCGAGAGCGTCATTCGTGAACTCAATGAGGATTCGGCAACCACCCATCTCAACCTGCACGTTGCTTCGGTGAATGGAACCGTGGTGCTGACCGGTTACAGCACGGATCCCAATGACGGTGACGAGGCGGCTGCTGTGGCCTCCAGAGTACCGGGTGTCCGGCATGTAGTGGACCGGTTGATGCTTGGGGAAGAGCCCACCCCGGTGCGCCGGGTGAGTATCTCCCGTGTACGCGACCGGGTGCTGATGCCTTCTTCTACCTGGCGAGCGGTTGTCGCCCGTAACGGGGCGAAACTCCCGGAGATGCTGGAGAAGACAACCCGGAGAATTGCCGAGGTCGAGGAACAGATGGCCCTGCTGGGCCGTGACCAGGCCGACGAAGGCAGTTTCTCCAACCATCTTGGTGACCTCGCCAGCGACGTCACCTCGGCCGAAACGCTCAATGCCGAACTGGTAGGGCTCCGGGAGCAGGTGTCGACGATTGAGGCTCTGCAACGCCGGTTTGATGTCGGTCTGTACGGTGTCTGTTCCAGTTGCCACCAGTTCATCGACCCCGCACGCCTGCGTGCCTTCCCGCTTGCCCTCCGCTGTATTGATTGCCAGCGGCAGCTGGAAGCACAGATCGGCCAGTAGCGTCCCGGTCTCCTGTCTTTCAGGGTTGGTCAGGTGCGACAGACGGGGCGCCGGGCTACCCGGCGGCGGTGGCCTCCTGCTCCTCGACGGCGCGGATAGCCTCGTCGAGTTTCAGTGAGATAGTGCGGGAGACGCCATCGTCACCCATGCTGACGCCGTAGAGGGTGTCAGCACCCATGATCGTTCCGCGATTGTGGGTGATGACCACAAACTGGGTGCTGTTGGCGAGATCGCGCAACTCATCCTTGAAACGCAGCACGTTGGATTCGTCGAGGGCAGCGTCCACCTCGTCCAGCAGACAGAACGGGCTGGGGTTTACCCGCTGGATGGCCACCAGCAACGAGACTGCGGTCAGGGCGCGTTCGCCACCGGAAAGCTGGGTGAGGCCTTGCAGGCGTTTGCCCGGTGGCTGGGCGACGATATCAATACCGCCCGGTTCGTCATCTTCCATCCGGTGGTGGAGTTTGGCGGTGCCACCACCAAAAAGCCGCTTGAAGGTGCGTTCGAACTCGACGGCGACATCCTCAAAGGTAGTACTGAAACTGGTGACCATCTTGCGGTTGAGATCGGCCAGCACCTCGCGCAGGGATTCCGCAGCTCCCTCGACGTCCTCCAGTTGGCTGGTCAGGAATTCCAGCCGTTCCGATTCGGTGGCGTGCTCTTCCAGCACATCCTCACCGACAGCGCTCATCCGGCGCAGCCGTTCACGCAGGCGGTGGATCTCGCGCTCGTCCGACTCGCTTATCTCGCCGGCATGGGCGATCAATGAGGCCGGGTCGGACAGTTCCAGATCGTTCATGATCCGCTCGCGCAGGAAGACCTGTTCGTCCTGGCAACGGGCGAGGTCGAGCGTGGCACGGTCGCGGTGACGCTCCGCTTCACGGACTGCACCGATAGCCTCATCAAGTGCCCGCTCGGCATCGGTAATCTTCGGGATGATCTCCTGCCGGCCGGCGACGACTGGCTGGATTGCCTCGCGTTCGGTTGCGATCCGGGCATCGAGTGTTGCAACCAGTTCCAGTGCCGAGGAACGTTCGGCTTCAAGACGGAGAAGAGTCTCCTTCAACTGGTTGATATCTGCCTGACGCCTGGTTTCAAGGTTTCCGGATTCCTCGGCCTCGCGGCGGGCGCGCTCAAGCGCGGCCCGGAGTGAGCGCAACCGTTCGGTAGCCGCGGCCTGCTCTGTGCGCAGGGTGGACAACCGGTCTTCTGATGAGGAACGTGAGATGGCCAGGTGCGCGGCAATCCGGTCGTGCTCTGCCTGGACCTGCTCGCGGGTGGCGGTCCATGCAGCAATCCGGTTGGTCAGATCTTCCTGCTCACGGTCGAGGTCGCCCTCATGGGTTGCAAGGTCGTTCAGGCGTTGCTGCAACTGGTTGATGGCCTGCTGCGCGGATTGAAGTTCCCGGGCGGTCCGTGTCTGGTCGTTGGTGATGTCACGGATGGTCGCCTCGATGCCGGCAGTCTCGCGTTCGGTTGCGGCAATCTGCCGGGCAATATCCGCGATTTCGGCAGCAGTGGTTTCGAGTTGTTCCCGGACGCTGGCAGCCTTTCGTTCGCCGGCCTGAATCCGGGTTGGCAGGGCACGTCGATCGCGTTCGCGGGTGAGCAATCCGGCGGCACGGGTGGCGCTACCACCGGTCACACTTCCTGTAGGCCGGGTGATCTCGCCGGCCAGGGTGACAAGCGTCCAGGTTCGTGACTGGCGAATGATCCGCCGGCTGGCAGCGAGGTCATCAACAATCAGCACCCGGTTCAGCGCCTGTCCGACAACGTCGGCAATCTCCGGTGGATACCCGATCAGTTCCGCGCCGATGCCAATAACGCCCGGGTCGTTGACGTCCAGTTTTGGTGCATGGGGCCGGCGGAGCGTGTCGAGTGGCTGGAAGGTGGCCCGCCCGGCATTCTCACGCTTCAGGAAGTTGATTGCGACTTCGGCGTCTGACCAGTGATCGACGATCAGGTCCTGCAAATGGCCGCCGAGCGCCACTTCGATGGCGGTTTCATACTCCCCTGGCACGTCAATCAGTTCGGCCAGTGTTCCGCGCAAACCGGGGATGTCCAGCCGCCCCCGGCGGACCGCCCTCAGGACTGTCCGCACTCCGGCGTGGAGACCTTCGCCGCTTTCCCAGGTGCGCTCCAGAATCTCGAGCCGTGACCTCAGTTGGCCAAGTTCCCGCTCGGTGGCTTCAAGGGTATCCCGTTGTTGCCGTTCGGTTTGCTGGAGGATATCCAGGGTCTGGAGATGCTCCTGCCGGGCATCAATCGCTGCCTGACGTTCCTGGTTGGCGGTCTCCAGACACCCGGCGAGTTCGGCTTCATGCTGCTGAAGGCGGGCGAGATGTTCTGTTTCCCCGGCAATCTGCTGGCGGAGAGCGGTCTGTTCTGCCTCGAGCGAGGTGGTGCGGCTTGAAAAGGAGAGCAGGCGCCCTTCGGCCTCGGCAATCGAACGGCTAAGTTGCAGGACTTCCTGCTCGAGTGCGGCCCGCTGCTGTTCCTGCAGGGCGCGTTCCTCACTGCGAAGCCGGGCGGCGGATTCCTGTTGCTCGAGTTCCGCCTTGCGTGCTTCCATCTCCTGCTGCAGCGTTGCAATCGTTGCAGCGAGTTCTTCGGCTTCCCTGCGAGCGTGATCCTGCCGGGTGGCGAGTTCTTCAATGGAACGTTCGAGGTCAGCGAGACGGGTAGTGGCAGCCCGCTGTTCGGCAGTGAGCAGATCGTGCCGGTGCCGGGCCTCGGCCAGTTCTCGCTCGCGGCTGGCCAGTCGTTCGGCATGTTCTTCCTGCAATGCAACGGCCCGGCGCTCCTCGTTGCGGAGTTGTGCCAGTCGTTGGGCGTGGCTCTGGTGGACGTTCTCTGCCTGCTTGAGTGCATCTTCCGCTGTAGTAAGGGCAACCGTTGCCGCCTCGATTTTCGCGACGGAATCCCGCCAGAGCGTGCCGTAATAGCGCCGCTGGAGTTCGTGCAACCGATCGCGGATTTCGCCGTACTCCCGTGCCTGGCGGACGGAGCGCTCAAGCGAGCGGACCCGCGGGGCGAGTTCGGCCAGAATGTCGCGCAGGCGCTGGGCGTTGGCAGCGGTTTCACCGAGTGAGCGGGTGGCTTCGTTGGCCCGCATGCGCAGCCCGGCAATACCGGCGGCGTGCTCGAACAACCCCCGGCGATCTTCCGGCCGCTGGCTGAGGACAGCATCCACCAGTCCCTGGCCGATGATTGTGTGAGCCTGTCCCAGTGGAGCGGTGAGATGCTGGATGTCCCTGAGGCGCACCCTGCTGCCGTTGATCAGATACTGGCTTTCGCCGGAGCGGTAGGCTCGCCGGGTGATAACGATTTCGCTGAATTCGAGCGGAAGGTCGCCATCGGCGTTATCCAGGGTCAACGAAACTTCGGCCATGCCCATTTGCGGGCGGCGGTCCGAGCCGGAGAAGATGATGTCCTCGGTGCGCCGGCCACGCAGGTTACTGTATTGCTGCTCCCCCAGCACCCAGCGCAACGCCTCGGAGACGTTCGACTTCCCCGAACCATTTGGCCCGATGATCGCCGTAATGCCCCGGTCGAAGACAAAGGTGGTGGGCGAGGCAAAACTCTTGAAGCCGTGAATCTCCAGCTTCTTTAGCAGCACGGTCATGCCGGCCGTTTACCTGTTCCGGAATTCATCACCCGTATCCCTCAACCCCGCAACGTTCGATCCACGATGCTACCACTCGACGGGAACCGGAGTCGGCCCGGGTGGCATCGCCACCTGTGTTAGTCTGGCCTGTCAATACAGGCGTGATAGCCCAGCAGAAGTTCGGGAGGTAACGGTGAGTGTAGATGCAACAGCCCTGCAGGGGTTCAGATGGCGTCCCGTGGGGCCATTCCGGGGAGGGCGAGTCATCGCTGTCGCCGGACATCCGACGGAGATGGCCACGTTCTATATGGGCTCGACCGGTGGTGGTGTCTGGAAAACCGAAGACGGCGGCACCTACTGGGAGAATATTTCCGACGGCTATTTCAAACGTGCCTCGGTCGGGGCGATTGCCGTTAGCGAGGCCGATCCCAACGTCATATACGTCGGCATGGGCGAATCGACGATTCGCAGCAACGTCTCCCACGGTGATGGTGTGTACAAATCGGTCGATGGTGGGCGGTCATGGGAGCATGTCGGCCTGACCGAGACCCGCAACATCAGCAAGGTGCGCATTCACCCCACCAACCCGGATCTTGTCTATGTGGCAGCACTGGGGCATGCCCACGGGCCAAACCCGGAGCGAGGTGTGTATCGCAGCACGGATGGCGGCAAGACCTGGGAACTGGTGCTGTTTCGCACCGAAGAGGCCGGCGCGGTTGACCTCAGCATGGATCTCACCAATCCGCGGGTGCTCTATGCCGCCTTCTGGGAAGGTGTCCACCGCGCACATGAACTGGTGAGTGGTGGCCCGGGCAGTGGCCTGTTCCGCTCGGACGATGGTGGCGATACCTGGCAGGAAATCACCCGCAACCGTGGTCTGCCGGAAGGCATGCTCGGCCGGATGGGCATTGTTGCATCACCGGCCAAACCTGGCCGGGTCTGGGCGATCATCGAGGCGAAGGATGGCGGCGTCTACCGCTCCGATAACTACGGCGAAAGCTGGGTGCGGACCGGCGAGCATCGCGAGGTACGGCAGCGTCCGTGGTATTACATGCACATCTTCGCCGACCCGGTCGATCCGGAGACCGTCTGGGTGCTGAACCTCAATTGCTGGAAGTCCACCGACGCCGGCAACACCTTCCAGATGGTGCCGGGAACCCACGGCGATTATCACGATCTCTGGATTGATCCGAAGAACACCCGGCGGATGATCCAGGGCAATGATGGTGGCGCAACGGTCAGTTTCAACGGCGGGGAAACCTGGTCGACGATCTACAACCAGCCAACGACCGAGTTCTATCACGTCATTACCGACAACCAGACTCCCTACCGGATCTACGGTGCCCAGCAGGACAACACCACCATGAGCATCGCCAGCCGCTCGAACCGGGGGGCGATTACGGCCCAGGACAGTTACGAGGTCGGCGGGGGTGAGAGCGGGTACATCGCTATCCGTCCGGATGACCCCAACATCATCTTTGCCGGTAATTTTGCCGGAGTGATCACTCGTTATGACCACCGGACCAGCCAGCGGCAGAACATCCAGGTCTGGCCGGAAGAATCGGCCGGCTGGGGTGCTGCCGATCTGAAGTACCGCTTCCAGTGGACCTTCCCGATTGTCCTCTCACCGCACGATCCCGATGTGCTCTACATCACTTCGCAGTTTGTCCATCGCTCGACCGATGAGGGCCATAGCTGGGAAGTGATCAGCCCGGACCTCACCCGCAACGACAAGTCGCTCCAGGGGCCATCCGGCGGGCCGATCACGATCGACAGCAATGGCATGGACTATTACTGCACGATCTTCGCTTTTGCCGAGTCGCCACTAAAGAAGGGTATTCTCTGGACCGGGTCGGACGATGGTCTGGTGCACGTTTCGACCGACAACGGCGAAACCTGGACCAACGTGACCCCGCCGGATATGCCGGAGTGGTCGCTGATATCAATCATCGACGCCTCACCACACGAAGAGGGCGCTGCCTACATCGCCGTGGATCGTCACCGGCATGATGATTTCGCCCCGTATCTCTACAAGACCAGCGATTTCGGCAAGACCTGGACAAAGATCACCAACGGTATCCCGGAGGATGACTTCATGCGGGTGGTCCGGGAAGACCCGAACCGGCGCGGTTTGCTCTATGCCGGCAGCGAGACCGGTATCTACATCTCGTTCGATGATGGAGAAAACTGGCAACCATTCCGGCAGAACCTGCCGGTGGTGCCGGTGCATGACCTGGTCATCAAGGACAGCGACATTGTTCTGGGCACCCACGGGCGCGGTTTCTGGGTGCTGGACGATGCAACTCCGTTGTATGAGTACAACGAGGATGTGTTGAGTGCCGCCACCCATCTCTTCAAACCACGGCCGGCAATCCGTTACCTGACTGCCCGTGGTTTCGGCGGCCCGACCGTTCCGGGCCGGAACTATCAGCCGACCAACACCATCCAGGCGACGATCAAGCATGTCGAAATGCCTGATGGCACGGTAAAGCGCACCTACCTCGATGCCGGAGAAAACCCGCCGGACGGTGCTGTCATCAGCTATTACCTGAAGGACAAGCCCGAGGGCGAGGTCACCCTGACCTTTATGGATGCCGATGGCAACGAGATCAAGCGCTATTCCAGCAAGCCGCCGGCCGTTGACCCGGCCGAGTCTGGCGCTCGCCGGGAGCCGCTGGTGCCGGTGAAACCGGGACTGAACCGGTTTGTCTGGGACATGCGCTATCCCGATGCCTACAACTTCAAGGGCGCGATCTACCGCTTCGGAGGCGTCACCGGGCCGATTGCACCTCCGGGCACCTACCGGGTGCGCCTTGAAGCCGGCGATGTCAGCCTCGAGCAGGAGTTTGACATCCTCAAGGATCCGCGGTCGAGCGCAACCAACGAGGACCTGCAGGAGCAGTTTGCTCTGATGATCGACATCCGGGATACCCTCAGCGAAACCAACCGGGGGACGGTACGTCTACGCAACCTGCGCAATCAGCTTGACCTCTGGGAGAAGCGGGCCGAGGGCCTGGAGAACGTCGACGAGTTGCTCGAGGCCACTGCCTCACTCAAGGCGGAGCTGGCGGCTGTCGAGAACGAACTGCTGCAGACAAGTTGGAAGTCATCGCGCGATGCCCTGACAGCGCCGTCGAAGCTTAACGCGAAGCTGGCCACCCTGATGAATGTGGTTGCCAGCGCCGATGCCCGGCCGACCAAACAGTCCCGTGAGGTTTACGAGGAGCTTCGTACCAGTGTTGACATCCAGCTCAACCACCTCACCGACCTCCACAAGGAAGATGTCCCCGCCATCAACTCCCTCATCCGCAAGCTCGACCTCCCGGCGTTGCTGACCGAGGACTAGTTGTCGAGGTTCTGATGATCAAGGAGCCGCTCTCTCGTGAGAGAGCGGCTCCGTCCATTTTGTTGCCGGTGGACCTGGCAGCGGCGGGCGTCGGCTACTCGTTCTGGTGGAGTTGGATGAGGTTGCCGAAGGTGTCTTCGAAGACGACCGAGGTGCCCCAGTCGGAGGTTTCCGGTTCACCGCGGAAGACGACGCCTTTGGCCTTGAGGCGTTCATAGTCGGCCTGGATGTCGTTGGTGCCGAAGGTGATGCAGGGCAGGCCGGCCTCGTAGAGGCCCTTCTGGTAGGGGCCGACAATCGGATGCTGGTTGGGTTCGAGCAGCAGCGCGGTGCCATCCGGTTGCTCGGGCGAAACCACAATCGCCAACCAGTATTCCGGCATATAGGTGTGCTCCTTGAAGCCGAGCACCTCGGTATAGAACTTGAACGCTTCCAGCGGGTTTTCGACGAAGACGCTGGTCATCTTGATTTGCATGGACACCTCTACTCGGTAACGGACGATTCGCAACCAGAGGGTAGCAGGTGAACAGTTGTCCTGCAACCATTTGGTAGCATATCCGCCGCTATCTGCGGGTAAATTGCTTTACTCTCCGGCCGGCAGCGGAATCCTCGATGGCCGTTGCCAGCCGCCGGGCCTGCGTTTCAGGACGTTTGGCGGTGATGATCCAGTGGATAACGGCGCGACGATAGGACGGAGCCTGTTGCTGGAAGAACTCCCAGGCAGCAGGGTTGGCCTGAAACGTTGCCAGCTGTTCGTCATCGAGCACGGCCTCGGTCGTGCGTTCGTGGGAGTAGATGCCGGTTTTGGCTTCGGAGCGTCGTGCGAACGCAGCCAGCCCTGCCGGTTGCATCCGCCCTTCGGCGGTCAGTTTCTCGACCTTGGCAACGTTTACTGCGCTCCAGATACTGCCTTTGCGCCTGGGAGTGAAGCGGATCGTCCTCCGCTGGTCGTCGACCCGCCTGCCGATGCCGTCAATCCAGCCGTAGCAGAGCGCCTCATCGACCGCATCCGACCAGGTGATGCCGGGAATCCCGGACTTCGCCTTGTAGAATCCGACAAGCAGTTCTGTTTCGCTATCGTGATGTTCGGCCAGCCAGTCGCGAAACTCGGCCGGCGTGGTGAAGTAGATGGGTTCGTTGGTGCTCAAACGGCCCGAAACCTTCCATGATTGAGGCGGATATCCGCTTGACACGATAGAACGCACGTTCTAATCTGTCAACAGACAGCGAACCATTTCCGAGAGGAGTTCCCGGCATGCAGGAGACGATCTGGTGGAGTGAACTCCCGTCCGATCTGGGGACGTTCGGCATCGCTTCGTCCGACAAGGGCTTGCTGACGATGCTCCTGCCAAAGGAGAACCTCAACCACGAGGCAATCATCCAGAAGCTTTCGCCGGGCGCGGAAATCGTCCCGGACGATGGACACAACGCCGAAGCCATGCGCCAGTTGGCAGCATTCCTCGCCGGTGAACTGCGGGAGTGGGACTTGCCGCTCGACATGCGTGGCACCCCATTCCAAATCGCTGTCTGGCAGGCGGTGTATGAAGTTCCGTATGGCGAAACTGCTTCCTACGGTGAAATTGCCCGGCGTATCGGCAATCCTGCGGCCGTTCGTGCTGTCGGGGCTGCCAATGGTGCCAACCCCTTGCCACCGGTGGTTCCCTGCCACCGGATCATTGGTTCAAACGGCAAACTGACCGGATATGGTGGTGGTCTCCCGCTCAAGAAGCGACTTCTCGAACTCGAGCGCATCACCGTCGGCGGCGAGCCGGACCGGGTGAACGCCTCGCTGTTTGATTGATTCCGCCGGTTCAATAAACCCTGCCCCGGTGCCCTGCGACGGGCTGCCCTACCCATTTCCTCTTCCATCGTTGAAACTTCCTGTCAGGTATCAACCTGGAATGGAAAGGGTTACCGTTGTCAAATCCGTATTCTGGAATGAAGTATCGATCGATCGGACCGCACCGGGGTGGCCGGGTGGTCGCGGTCGCTGGCGACCCGCGTGATGTGAACACGTACTACTTCGGGTCGACCGGTGGCGGCGTCTGGAAGACAGTTGATTCCGGTCTGACCTGGCGGAACGTCTCCGATGGCTTCTTCAAGCGGGCATCGGTCGGCGCATTGGCGGTTTCGGAATCCGATCCGAACGTGATCTACGTTGGTATGGGCGAAACCACCATCCGCAGCAATGTCTCGCGTGGTGACGGTGTTTACAAGTCCACCGACGGTGGACGCACCTGGACCCACTGCGGCCTGGAAGCAACCCAGAACATTGGCGAAATCGCCATCCACCCAACCAATCCGGACATTGTCTATGTCGCCGCGTTTGGCCACGTCTGGGGTGAGAACGAGGATCGCGGACTCTACCGGTCGCAGGACGGCGGCAAGACCTGGGAGCGCATTCTCTACAAGTCCGCAAAGGCCGGGGCCAACGAGATCGCGATGGACCCGACCAACCCGCGCATCCTCTACGTCAGTTTCTGGGAAGCGTTCCGGACGCCCTACAGCATGTCCAGCGGTGGCCCGGATTGCTGCTTCTTCCGATCATTTGATGGTGGCGATACCTGGGAGGAACTGACCGGCAAGCCGGGTGTGCCCAAGGGCGTGCTTGGCAAGATTGGCCTGACGGCATCGGCAGCCAGGCCGGGACGTGTCTGGGCGCTTATCGAGCATGAAGAGGGCGGTGTCTTCCGCTCGGATGACTACGGCGACACCTGGACCCGGGGTAGCGATGACCGCAACCTCCGCCAGCGCGCCTGGTATTACAGCCACATCTACGCTGATCCCGGCGACGCTGACACGGTTTGGGTGCTGAACGTCGAGATGTGGAAGTCGATCGATGCCGGCAAGGTCTTTACCGCGGTGCCGGCGCCGCACGGTGACAACCACGATCTCTGGATTGACCCGAAGAACCCGCAGCGGATGATCCTCGGCAACGACGGTGGCGGAACGATCTCGACCAATGGCGGTGGTTCGTGGACAACGCTCTACAACCAGCCGACCGGCGAGTTCTATCACGTGACCGTCGACAACCGGTTCCCGTATCGCGTCTATGGCGCACAGCAGGACAACACGACGATGAGCATCCCGAGCCGCTCGCGGAACGCCGCGATCACCCTGCCGGAATGGCGGGAGATCGGCGGGGGCGAGAGTGGTTACATCGCGGTGCGCCCGGATAACCCGGACATCGTTTTCGCCGGTTCGATGGCCGGCCAGTTGACCCGCTATGACTTCGACAGTGATCTGGTCCATACCGTGAGTGTCTGGCCGGAGTTCTCCACCGGTGCGGCCAGCGAACTGCGTTATCGCTTCCAGTGGACCTCGCCGATCCACCTCTCGCCGCACGATCCCAACGTGCTTTACTCTGCCGGCAATGTCCTGTTCCGGTCGAATGATGAAGGCTCCAGCTGGGAGCCGGTCAGCCATGACCTGAGCCGGGCTGATCCGGAGACATTGCAGTCGAGCGGTGGACCGATCACCCAGGACAACACCGGGGCCGAGACCTATGCGACCATCTTTGCCTTCGCCGAGTCACCGGTTGAGGCGGGTGTCCTCTGGGCTGGCAGCGATGACGGTCTGGTGCATATCAGCCGGGATAACGGCGAAACCTGGAAGGTTGTCAACCCGGCCGACCTGCCGGACTGGGCGTTGATCTCGATCATCGAGGCCTCACCACACCATGCCGGCACAGCCTACATCGCGGCGACGCGCTACAAGAGCCACGATGACCGCCCGTACCTCTATCGCACCACCGACTACGGCGAAAGCTGGACCCTGATTACCGATGGCATACCGGAAGATGACTTCACCCGGGTCATCCGAGAGGACCCGGTCAAGCCGGGCCTGCTGTTCGCCGGCACGGAAACCGGTGTGTACGTTTCGTTCAATAACGGCGAAAAGTGGGAGCGCCTGCAGTTGAACCTGCCGATCGTGCCGATCCACGATCTGCTGATTACCCAGGATGACCTGGTGGTTTGTACTCACGGCCGGTCGTTCTGGATTCTGGACGATATCACTCCGCTCCGGCAGGAAGTTGGGGCAGGAGTCCATCTCTTCGCACCGCGTGACACGATCCTTGCCGATGCGCCGCGTGGCTTCGGCCATGCACCGGTTCCCGGCAAGAACTACTGGTTTGCCGGCGGCATGATCCCGCAGTATGACTTCAAGGTTTCCCCGGACGGCGAAACAACGATCGAGTTTGTCGACGCCGGCAACAATCCGCCACCCGGCGTGCTGGTTCATTACGTTCTACCGGAGGATGCCGGTGAGGATGTGAGCCTGACCTTCCTGACCGGGGATGGCGAGGAAATCCGCACACTGCGCGGCAAGCCGGCCGAAGGCGCCGAGAAGAGCAATCCGAAGGATCGTTCGCCACGGATTCCATCCTCTGCCGGCAGCCATCGCTTTTCCTGGGACATGCGCTATCCCGGTCCGGCAATGATCGATGAGAACAATGAGAAGGAATCCCCGGCACCCGGCCCGCAGGTTGTCCCCGGTAGTTATCGGGTGCGCCTGACAGTTGGCGATGTGTCGAAGGAAGCGGAATTCCGGATTGTTGGCGATCCACGACTCGGGGCGAGCCAGTCGGACTATGAAGCCCGCTTTGCCCTGATGCAGAAGATCACCGGCAAGCTGGGCGAAACCAACACGGCCATTGGTACGATCCGGCGTGTGCGTTCCCAGGTCGAGGACTGGGCAGCCCGGATCGATGACCAGGCGGTGAAGGACGCTGCAAAGAGCCTCGGTGAGAAGCTCTATGACATCGAGGGCGAACTGATCCAGTACAAGGCGAAATCCAGCCAGGACATGCTGAATTTCCCGGTGAAGCTCAACGACAAGCTCGCCTCGTTGATCGGTGTTGTAGAAAGCGCCCCTGGCGCGCCGACCCGCCAGTCGCAGGACCTGTATGACGATCTCGCTGCGCGAATCGACACACAGGTCACCCGGCTCAATGAACTGCTGGCCAGTGAACTCGGCACGTTCAACGCGCTGGTGTCGTCAAAGTCCGTCGATCCGGTCAGCATCTGATCGCTGACTGACAACTGCTAACCCGCTGCCACCCGGCAGCCACCCTCCGGCCATTCCGGTCATCTCCCCGCAGGGATCCCCCGGAATGGCCGGCCCCATTTCCTCGCCGGGATAACGACGGACCGACGACTCAATTCCCCGTAAGGGGTAGGGGCGCATAGCAAAGCGTCCGCCGCATGAGCCCGCAAGGTCAAACCAGCAGCGCTGGCGTCCATTTGTCATGCCGACGAAGGAGGGATGACAGGGAAACAGGCATGTACGAGCCGAGAACCGAATGCGTTGAACCAGGGCATATCCAAGATGCCCCCTACGGAGCTACGACAGTTCGTATTCCAGAACAAACGGCGTTGGCTGGACGTCGGTGGCGGTGTAGGTACCCGTTCCCGAAATTCCGGCGAGGTCGCCAGTGCCGGAGCCGGGGACGATGGTGATGGTGCCGATAGCCTTGCCGGCGCGGAATTCGCCCTGATGCTGGTAGTTGGGAGTTGCTTGTTAGAACAGCGCCGTGCATCTTCAGCGATGTACGGCGCTGTTAACGCGGTACCACCTTCCAGCCAGACTTTTTACCTCGACCTGCGGTATCGACTACATCTCTGCAGTGGCCATCCGTCGTCCTTTCAGCGTCGATCTGTTGCATTTCTCTATCCTGCGTGAGCAAGTGTTCGTGTCTCGGAGTAGTTGACGTTTCCCGGCGCAACGGTTAGGCTCTGCTTCGTAACGTTCGTCTGTCACGAGGGGAGGTGCCGCATGCGATCGATTGATGTGAGATTGCCATATGCAGCACAACATCCCCGGATGCAACAGGTGAGCAACCCGTAAGCCGGCTCTGGTAGCCGATCGCTGAGGTTTGAATAGCCGCTTCCCGTTGGGGAGCGGTTTTTTGGTGTCCGGTTTTTCCGGGCAGAGGAACGAGGTGACGTATGGAGAAAGTTCAGAACAGACAGGATGATCAGATGAATTGTGTTCAATGGAGGAAATACCTTGTTCGATACCGAAATGACCAGCGATGTTCCCGAACTTGATC
>CAYWXR010000032.1:24251-33312 GCA_964462545.1 uncultured Thermomicrobiales bacterium | reverse complement strand
CTGACACTCATCGGCCGGGTTGCCTTCACATGAACGTGTAAGGGATCCGTATCGCAAGAGAGAACGGATCCCTCCTTCGTCGGGATGACAATCGAAGACCGTTGCCCTGTTGCGTAGAGTACGACTCTCCTGCGAGCGAACCTCTAGTCAAGCCGCCGGATTTCCGGTGCCTTCAACACCAGGATCACAACGTAGATCAACACGATCAGTCCGTTGACAAAGATGGCAGTCTGGACACTCCAGCGAGCAGCAATAAAGCCGGCCTGCAGATAGCCAATCGGCGTCAGTCCCCAGAAGGTCGAATAAACCGACATCACCCGTCCGCGATATTCATCCTCAACCACTACCTGAAGCAATGTGTCGGAGAGGGTGGAGTAAAGCGACGCAAACACCCCGAGCGTGAGGACGATCACCAGCCCCATCCAGAGCACCGGGGCAAGGGAGAAAACCAGCAACATCACCGCGAACAGGGTGACGAAGGTCATCACCAGACGCCCCCGCCGCCGGACACCGCTCATCATGGCCACGGTCATCACCCCGGTCAGCGCTCCAACGCCGTGGGCACTGTAGAGCAAACCCAGTCCACCACTGCCCTGGTTGTAGACATCACGGGCCAACGCCGGCAGCAATGCGAAGACCGACATGCCGAAGATGACCGGGATCAGGTCAACCGACAGCAGGCTGCGCAGGGTCTTCTCTCCCCAGATATAGCGATACCCGGCGAGGATATTCTGCACCGGGGATTGCTTCGTTTCCGGACGGGGAGCACGGTCGATGACAATCGTCATCAGAATGATCACCGAGGGCAGAAAAGCAAACGCCGACAGGTAGAAGCAGGCCGCGATGCCAATGATGCCAATCAACGCTCCGCCGACCGCCGGCCCGACAATCCGTGCGCCGTTGAAGGAAGCCGAGTTGAGCGCAACCGCGCTCTGCAACTCATCCCGCGTCACCATGTTCGGCACCAGCGACAGGCGCGCCGGCCAGTCAAACGCGTTCGCTACCCCGAACAGTATCGCCAGCACCAGAATCTGGGAAACGGTCAACACACCGGTCAACTGGAGCGTCGCCAGCACCGTGGCGTTCAGGACAATAAACGCCTGGGTCACCGCCAGAATCGTCCGCCGGTTGTACCGATCCACAACCAGCCCGGTGAACGGTGCCAGCACCAGTTGCGGCAACGCCGAGAGAAACGACACCATTCCCAGCATGAACGGGTCGTCCGTCATCTCGTACACGAGATACCCCTGAACGGTAATCCGCATCCAGCCACCGGTCAGGGCCAGCGAAACGCCGATCCAGTAGCGTAGAAACTGCGGGTTGCGCAACGCGGGCAGACGTAATTTCGGCGGACCGGCAGCAGGTTGTGCAGCACTCATCACATGCAACTTTCGAAAGATTTCCCGGGTATCCGGGCACAAAAAATCCGCGGTTGCGAGCCGTTCACCAACTCGTCCGCGGTCCGGAACTGCAAAGGTCTGGCGTCATCTCACGCAGGAACAGCCTCTACCGGCATTCGGACACACTACGGCAGGGAACAGCGAAGTCACGCCGGATTGGCTAACCGTTGCGCGTCCGTTCTTGCCCCGCCGGTGATGCATGTAGATCCTGCCCCGTTCTGTCATCGTACCGGCAGATCCTATCCAGTGAACCGGAAAGCGTCAACCGGCCGCCTCTCGACAACCACCCGCGCCGGTGCTAAGACATCAGCAACAGGTATCGCAGGCAAACCGGGGGAGCGGAAAATGGCATCGCAATACGACGCGGTCATTATCGGCGGTGGACACAACGGACTGGTAGCAGCCAACTATCTGGCAAGGGCCGGTTACTCGGTGTGTGTGCTGGAACGCTACCCCTCGGTAGGTGGAGCATCCACATCGGAAGAGTACATCCCCGGCTACACCTTCTCGACCGGAGCCTACGTTCTCTCGCTGACCCCGACAAAGATCCTCAACGACCTGGACGCATGGGAGCACGGAGTTGAACTGCTCAGCCGCAACCCGCGTTCCTTCACCCCGTTTCCGGATGGCCGTTACATCGTTTCCTGGGAAGATCGCGAGCAGTATACCCGCGAAATTGCCCGCTTCTCGAAACGGGATGCCGAACACCTGCGGGAATACAGCCGGGCGGTCGAGCGGGTATCGTCGATCATGGATCAGTTCATCCTGCGCCGGCCACCGAGCTGGTCGGAGTTTGCCGCGGCCTTCAACCAGCCCGGCGACGACATGCTCTTCAAGCTCTTCATCCTCGGATCAGCAGCAGACCTGGCCGAGTACTATTTCGAATCGCCGGAAGTTCAGTCGACTATTGCTTCGTCGGGTGTCATCGGCACCTTCCGGGGACCACGAGAGCCGGGCACAGCGTTCGTCAAGCTCTACCACTCGATGGGCATGTCCACCGGACATCGTGGCCGCTGGGCGTATGTCCGCGGCGCGATGGGCAGCGTCACCCGTGCCTATGCCAACGCTGCCCGGATCCACGGAGTGGAAATCCGCACCGGAGTCGAGGTCGAACAGATCATGACCAGCCACGGTCGCGCCACCGGTGTCGTCACCACAACCGGTGAGGAAATCAGGGCCAAAACGGTCTTCTCGAACGCCGACCCGCAGCGCACCTATCTGCAACTGGTCGAACGCAGCGCACTGCCTGATGAGTATGTCCGGGCCATTGAAGGTATCCAGATCGCCTCGCCGGTGTTGAAGATCAACCTTGCCCTCGCCGAACTGCCCCGGTTTACGGCACTCGAGCAACCGGGAGCAGACACTTCCTGGGGAACATCCGGTGGATTGACCATCGGGCCAGGCATCGACTACCTGCAACAAGCCTGCGAGGAAGCCCGTGCCGGCAAGCCGTCGGACTACCCGTTCATGAATATCCACTCCCAGTCGGCCATCGACCCGAGTGTCGCGCCCGAAGGCAAACATACTCTCTCGATCTTTGCCCAGTTCTATCCCTATGAACTGGCCGAGGGAACCTGGGAAGAGCGGCGTGAGGAAATCGCCATGCACACCATCCGCCGGTTTGCTGAATATGCGCCGAACATCCTGGACAACATCATCGGCATGCAGGTGCTTGGCCCGCCAGATATTGAGGCACGCTTCGGCATGACCGGCGGCCACATCTTCCACGGGGAGATCGTCCCCGAGCAGCAGTTCGACATGCGCCCGGTACCGGGATCATCAAGTTATCAAGGGCCGATCCAGGGGTTGTATCTCTGTGGCAGTGGTGCCTGGCCGGGCGGGTGTGTTACCGGCGCCCCGGGTCACAATGCCGCCCACGAGGCA
Source organism: uncultured Thermomicrobiales bacterium (assembly GCA_964462545.1). Classification (GTDB taxonomy): domain Bacteria; phylum Chloroflexota; class Chloroflexia; order Thermomicrobiales; family CFX8; genus CAYWXR01. The sequence goes on along the minus strand of CAYWXR010000032.1, from coordinate 30,028 downwards.
ATCGACAACCTGCAGGCGGGTATCCACGACTAGGCACGTCATTCCGCGAGAGCGGAAGCCCGGAAATGCTCGATCGTGGAATCCAGCCAGTCAAGTTCGACATCGAGCAGGGTGAGATCGTGGTCCAGCACCAGCCAGGCTGGCGTCTTTGGTGTGTGAGCCGCCAGGTAATCAGCCAGCACCGCACGCTGCTCTACCAGTTGATCGCGCCGTTGCGAGAGCAGGTCAACATACTCGCCGGCTGCAAGATGGTGCGAGAAAAGCAGTGCGATGTTATGCGGGAACGTCACCCATTCTCCGCTGGCCATCGTCTCGCGCAGCAACGTGTCCAGACGTTCCTTGCCGGACGGGGTGATGTGATAGACCATCCGGTCGGGCCGTCGTCCGACGCGTTCCGGTTCGCGGTCGACCAGCGCCTGTTCGTAGAGCCGTGCCAGCATCCGGTAGGCAGTCGGCTTTTTCAGGTCCGACACGAATCGCAGGCGCTGTTCCAGAAATTCGTTCAATGCATAGCCATGCATGCTCTGTGTTGCCAACAGACCCAGCACCAGCAACTCGGCGGTGTCCTTCATTCCCTTCACCTCCGGATCTCTGGGAAGCGATACTCCCCGATGTTATACTCCACAATCATATAGTCACGATGGACTATATGCCGCACTCACCTGGAGGACACCATGTTTCTCGCCCTGCGCGAACTCGTGCACGCCCGGTTACGGTATCTCCTGATCGCGACCGTCATCGCACTCGTTGCATGGCTGGTTTTCCTGCTCTCCGGTCTGGCAAATGGCCTTGCAACCGACAACGGTGCATCGCTGGAACGCATGGATGCCGACTACCTGCTTTTCCAGGAAGACGTGCGACTGTTCCTGCACCGCTCGATTCTGCCAATCGAGGCAGTTGATGAAGCACTGGCCATCAACGGTGTGACCGATGCCACCCCGCTGGGCCATCTGACCATCACCACCACCCCGGTCAATTCAACTGACAAGATCGACGCCACCGTCCTGGCCATCGACCCGAACGGCTTCCTTGCGCCGGGCCTCGATAGCGGCGAGATGTTCGGCCCGGATGACCCGGGCAATGTCGTTGTCGATGCCACCTTCCAGCGCTATGGTGTGAGCCTCGGCGACGAACTGCGGATCGAACCATCCGGCGAGATTCTGACCGTTGCCGGTTTCACCAGCAATCAGAAATACAATCACCTGCCGGTCGTCTTCATGAGCATTCCTCGCTGGCAGTCAATCAAATACGCTGCCGAAGGCTCAAGCGGGGCCATCGAAAACCCGATTAGTGCTGTTGCCGTGCAGTCTAACGGTATCTCGACCGGCGACCTCGAGCGCGGCGTCAGCGGCACCGAGGCAGCCACCCGTCAGGAAGCAATCCAGAACCTGCCCGGCTACAGCGCCGAGATGGGTACCGTTACCCTGATCCTGATCTTCCTCTTCCTGATCGCATCGCTGGTACTGGCTGCATTCTTCTATGTGATCACCTTGCAGAAGTCCCAGGAGATCGGGATTCTCAAGGCACTTGGAGCCAACATGGGGTTCCTCGCCCGTGACCTGATCGGACAGGTGACGATCATCAGTATCGCCGGCATCGCGATTGGCGCTGCCCTGACCTACCTCGTGGCCGCCATGATCCCGGCCGATGTGCCCTTCGCATTGTCAAACAGCAGGGTTCTGCTCTATTCCGGAGTCTTGCTGGTAGTGTCACTGGCGGGAATGTTCCTGTCGCTGATACGCATGTCCCGGGTTGATGCATTGATCGCAATCGGACGGACAGGATAACGATGAACCCGCTGATTCTCAAGAACGTATGCAAGTTCTACGGCGACGGGGATGAACGCATCACCGCACTGGATAATGTTTCACTCGAAGTAGCCGCCGGCGAACTGGTTGCCGTCGTCGGGCCGTCCGGTTCCGGCAAGACCACTCTGCTGGCCATCGCCGGTGCCCTGTTGCTACCAAGCTCGGGGCAGGTCATTCTCAATGGCCGGGAGATCACCGCGGCAAGCCCGTCCGAACTCGGCAAGGTGCGCCTCAGTGAGATCGGCTTCGTTCTCCAGACATCCAACCTGGTTCCCTATCTCCGCGCACAGGACCAGTTGCTGCTGATTTCCGAACTCGCCGGCAAGCGTGACAAGGCTGCCCGAGAACGGGCGCACGACTTGCTGAAGCGACTTGGCCTCGAGAAACGGGCCCGCCACTATCCCGATGAATTGTCCGGTGGTGAGCGACAGCGTGTCGCCATCGCCCGTGCGTTGATGAATGACCCGGCGGTGATCCTGGCCGACGAACCGACTGCGGCACTCGATTTCGCCCGTGGTCACGATGTCGTCACGATGCTGGCTCGCGAGGTCAAGCAGGGCAACAAGGCCGGCATCCTCGTCACCCACGACGAACGTCTTCTCGACCTTTGCGACCGGGTTGTGCGCATTGCCGACGGCAAACTCTCCGCATCCGAACCGGCACTCGCCTGATCCACCGAATAGCGAACGATCACGATATCCTGCGCCACTCCCCGGTGCGGGGAGTGGCCGGATCTTCCCCGGAATCCTCCTGAAAACCCCTTCTGGCTGGCAGTCAGCATTCTCTCAGGAATGACCTTCTGCCAGACGGTAAAAAGGTGGCAGCGGCAATTCGATATTCATGCACCCGTGACAGTTTGGAATAGGCTATCCTTGAAACCGTTCAGGTGCTTTCTCGATCGTTCGCTGTGGCTGGCCACCTGATCGTTCGCCGGTCGGCCGCGGCGCCCCAAAAGGAGTCGCCATGCACACCCTGCCATCCGTCCATCGAGGACCGGCCATTCCGGTCGCGGCAGTCTTCGTGTTGCTTCTCGCCCTCTTTGCACCTCTCATCGCTCCCCAGGCAGTGCAAGCACAACCACAAGCCATCACTGTTACCAGCCTTTCCGATTCTCCACAGGCGTCACAGGTCACCCTGCGCCAGGCAATCACCTCGGTCGCGGCGGGTGGCACCATCACCTTCGCTGCCAACCTGCTGCCGGGAACGATTAACCTGACCGGCGGAGAACTGGTCATCGACAAGGACCTGACGATCCAGGGCCCCGGCCCTGCCCTGCTGACCATCAATGGCAATGACGCACTGGGAAGCGGATTCCGCGCCTTCCATATTGAGGAAAACGCCACCGTTACCATCTCCGGCGTGACAATCGCCGGCGGGCGCACCACTCAGGGCGCAGCGATCCAGAACGACGGTGATCTCACCATCAACAGCAGTACGATCATGAACAACATCGCCATTGACCGCGGTGGTGCTATCCACAACACCGGTGATCTCACGATCAACGGCGGTGCCATCTCCGGCAACCAGGCGTTCCTGGGCGGAGCCATCTACTCCGATAGTGGCACCGTGACGCTCTCCGGCGTATCGCTGCTGAACAACGAGGCGCACCTCGGCGGCGGCTACTTTGGCGACGAGGCCACTGCCAGCGCAACCGGCGGCACTATTTCCGGCAACACCGCCGTGAATGGCGCGGGCGCCTTTATTGAGGGTGGCTCGATGACGCTCACCGGCGTTGTCCTCGCAGAAAACGATGCCAACACTACCGGTGGCGGACTGGTGAACCTCGACGGGGATGTCTCGTTCACCGGCGGTACTCTGCGTGACAACACTGCCCTCAGCGAAGGCAGCGCCATCTACAACCAGAACGGAACCACCTCAATCACCGGCACTGCCATCTACAACAACGAAACCCAGACCGGTACGGTCCACGTCATGGGTGGCGAACTCACTGTCACCGGCGCCACCATCCGCGACAACACTGCCTTCCACGGTGGCGGCCTGTACCTTGAAGGTGGTGCCCTGACCGTCGACCGGAGCACGCTCTCCGGCAACGAAGCAAGCTATGGCGGCGCTATCATGCTGACCAGCGGCGAACTGACGGTTACTACCAGTACCATCTCCGGCAACACCGCCGAAAACGCCGGCGGTGCCATTCACAGCGAGATGGCCAACTTCTCGCTGGTCTCCACGACCATCTTCGGCAATACCGCCAACAATGGCAGCGCTATCTGGAACGGTGCCGGCACCGGGACGGTCGAGGCATCCATTCTGGCCAGCGACCCGTCAACCGAGAATGTCTGCAACTTCCCGCTGACATCCAACGGGTTCAACATCACCACCGATGAAAGCTGTTTCGGACAGGAAACCGGAACCGATACCGTTCGCACGCTCGACCAGATCCGGCTTGGCCCGCTCCAGAACAACGGCGGCGGGTTCAACACCATGACCCATATGCCGCTGGCAGGATCGCCGGCGCTGAACAGCATTCCGTCCTTCAACTGCCCGGACGCCTCACCGGTCGACCAGCGGGGCGTTCCCCGGCCACAGGAAGGCGGCTGCGACATTGGCGCAGTTGAATACATCGACCTGAGCGAGGTCGCAGACCCGGCCCTCAGCCTGCCGGCTTCGTTCTCGGTGACCACTGACGATGAAGACGGAGCAACCGTAACCTTCACCACATCGGCCACCGACTGGATCGGCAACCCGGTTTCCGTCTCCTGCACCCCGGCATCCGGTTCATTGTTCGAGGTCGGCACAACCAAGGTGAACTGCACCGCCACCGATAGCTGGGGCAAGAGTTCCAGCGGCACCTTCAACGTCATCGTGGTTCTGGATGACGATCCAGGCAACGGCGATGGGGATGGAGACGGTGATGGCGACGGCAACGGTGAAGAAGAACCGGAACTTCCGGCTGTGCCGGCAACTCCTGCCTTCGACCGCGTCTGGGAGCGCACCGATCAACCGGTCGCCAACGGCCAGGCCGACCGTACCTGGATCTGGGGACCGGCCCCGATCGACGGTCCGCGCTGGGAAGCCTACGCCCAGTCACCGGATGGCTGGCGTGTGGTGCTCTATCACGAGAAGTCCCGTATGGAAATCAATAACCCGGATGGCGACCCGAACTCCGAATGGTACGTCACCAATGGCTTGCTGGTGAACGAGATGATCTCCGGCAACATGCAGGTGGGAGATGCCGAGTTCGAGGAGCGCGCACCGGCAGACATCCCGGTGGCCGGCGACATGAACGACCCGGACAGCCCGACCTATGCGACCTTCACCGACCTCGCCTTCCCCAACTCCACGGTCTCCGGACGATTGGGTGAAACGGTCGTCGAGCGGATCGACAAGGATGGCACCGTCACCACCGACGAGTCGCTGGTCGAACGTGGCGTCACCATTGCCCACGTCGACGAAGTCACCGGCCATAACATTGCCGCGCCGTTCTGGGAATTCATGAATGCCACCGGCACGGTGCAGGTAGACGGCGAACTGGTGGAAGACAAACTCTTCACCAACCCGTTCTACGGAACCGGCCGGCCGGTCACCGAAGCCTACTGGGCTACCGTCAACGTCGGCGGCACCCCGCACGACGTCCTGATGCAGTGCTTCGAGCGCCGCTGCCTCACCTACACCCCGGACAACCCCGAGGGCTGGCAGGTCGAGGCCGGCAACGTCGGCACCCACTACCACGTCTGGCGCTACGGCTACGAACAGTAGCCCCCGAACCAGCCACAACCCCAAAGCGCCCCCGGAAAACCGGGGGCGCTTTCATATTTGCGCGGTCAACCCCATGACCACCCTGACAGGCTCTTGTCGGCCCGAAGGCATGAGCGCGCGTGCCCCATACCATCGCCACCGACGAGATCCCTCGACTTCGCTCGGGATGACAGGCAAATGGGCCATCACACATCAAACGTCACCAACGAGCGAACCCGCCCCAACCGTCTTCACCCCGGCCGGAGCGCCCCC